>JBEKNI010000014.1:0-82818 GCA_049522975.1 Occallatibacter sp.
TGAAGACAGCAGTGAGAGGCTTTTGCTTTTGTTCTTGCTTTTGCTTCGGACGGTTGCGGTCAGGCCCCTTTGAGGGGCCAGCAACCGTAAAGCCACCGGCTCTGCCGGTGGATACTTACTTGCCAATTGGGTATGTTCACAGAATATAGATTCTGAAACCTAGCACACCAGGAGTTTATCTCACGGTTCGCCCACCTTTTCCAGCTTGCCGCCCTGCAACAGGAAGCGCTCGCCCCGCCAGACAATCGTGTTACCGGCAAAGCCGACTGCCCAAACGCCCATGGCGACCAGGTCGCGCAGCTGCAGCAACCATAGGCTCGGAAGCACATGGTGGTCGCCCAGGACCTCGGTGCCTACCGTCATAGCCAGCGCGAGGCGCAGGAAGAAGCTCGACCCGAGCAGCCACAGGCTCAGCGGACTCACGCCGCTGGCCAGCACGTTGAGGAGCGCCCAGCCCAGCCCATGGGTGAAGATGAGGCCGGTATAGCCCCAGGGCCGCGCATCGCGGACCGTCCGCGCCCAACGCAACTGGTGATCGAGGAAGGCCCGCCAACTGTAGGCTGGAACGGCGGTCTCGACCACCTCAAGCGAGAGTACCACGCGGTAGCCGGCTCGCGCCACTCGCACGCCCAGCTCGTAGTCGTCGGCCAGGTGATCGACCAGCGGCAAAAGGCCGCCGATCCGGTCGAGCGCCTCGCGGCTGATCGCCAGCGTGGAACCGAGGCCGTAGTGCAGGCCACCCTCAATCCATTTGGATAACAGCACACCGGCCTGGAAGTCAGTGGCGATGCCCAGCGCCTCAAGCCGCGACGGCAGAGTGGCGTGGGCGCGGCCGCGATAGAGCGCGGTGACCAAACCGACATCCTTCCCAGCCTTGCCGCGCTCGTCCGCCGCCGAGGCGAAGCAAGCCATCACCCGCTCCAAGTAGCGCGGGCTGACAGTGATGTCCGAGTCGTTGATGAGCAGAAACTCGTAGCGGGCGCAGGCGGCAAGCTGAACCAGCGTACTTACCTTTCCGTTGGCTCCCAGCCGCTCCGGACATTCGATCAGGCGGATCGCCCGTTCGGGAAACTCGGCTTGCAACTGCTGGACAGCCGCCGTGGCCGGATCGGCCAGCGACGAGACCCCGAAGAGCAGCTCAAACTCGCCTGGGTAACTTTGGCGGCAGTGGCTGCGGAAGGCGTCGATCATGCCGGGGTCGAGTCCCTTGAGGGACTTGAGAACGCTGACACCGGGCGCAAAGGGCGGCAAAGGAGCGCGCCGGGCCGCCAGATAGATTCGCGCCGCAATTAGGGCGGCTAGGAAGTAACCCATCCCGGCCACGGTCAGAAGCGTGGTCAGTACCTCTACGGATTGCGCCAAGGCGTGCGGCATCCTGGGGGTAAGTGTAACGGAAAGCAGTGGTCAGCGGTCAGTAAACAGTGGTCTGTTGCCGCAACGGAGTGCGTTCGGCTGGCAGACCTCCGGCCAAAACAGGCTTGACAAGCCGACTACGCAGCGAATCATCCCACTGACCACCATCACTCGTAACGCAGCGCCTCGATGGGGTCCAGATTGGCGGCCTTCCAGGCGGGATAGATGCCGAAGAGCAGGCCAATCGCGCAGGAGACGCTGAAGCCGATGATGACCCACAAGGTGGAGAGCGTGGCGGGCAGGCCGATGGGCAAAAGGTAGACGATCCAGGTGAGCACGGCTCCCACCAGCACGCCGACCACTCCGCCCACGGCGCACAAGGTCACGGCTTCTGTGGTGAACTGGGTCAGAATCGTCCGCCGGGTGGCGCCGATGGCCTTGCGAATGCCGATCTCCCGGGTGCGCTCAGTCACCGAGACCAGCATGATGTTCATCACTCCCACCCCGCCCACCATCAGGCCCACGCTGGAGACGGCGATCATGAACGCCACCAGTCCGCCCGTCACCTGGCCCCAGAGCTTGGTGAGCGAGTCGGGCCCGAAGATCTCAAAATTGTCATCGGCTTCCACCTTGACTTTGCGGCGGACACGCAACAGCTCGCGAATCTCTTCCTCAACGATTCCCTTGTTCTTGGCATCGTCGTACTTGGCGCTGATCCACACGTCCTTTACCTCCGGGTGCAGGTTGTGGAAGGTGCCAAGCGGGAAGTAGACGGCATTGTCCTGTGGGTTCTTGCCGCTGCCAAACGGCTGCTTCTGCTTGTTGTAGACGCCGATCACGGTGTAGAGGCCGGTCGCCACATTGACCTCCTTGCCGATCGGATCCTCGCCGTTCACAAAAAGCATTTCAGCGGTATCGTGGCCCAGGACACAAACATGTGCCGCGTGCTGGTCCTCCTCATCGGTGAACTTGCGCCCCGCTTCAAAGGTGAAACTGGAAACATCCGCCCCTTGCGCGGTGTCTCCGTTAATAATGGCGCCGGCCACCTTGCGCCCCTGGTACTTGACGCTCACGTCGCCTACGCCGAATTGCTTGGTATAGCGTATTCCAGCGTCCGCCGCCACAATGTGGGGAAGCGCGCGTATAGCCAGCGCATCCTCGACGGTCAGCTTCTTGCGCGTAAGCTGCTCAGTGGTGGGCCGCACGCCGATCACCGGCATGTGAAAGATCCAGCAGACATTCGAGCCGAACTGGTCGGCAAAACTGGCGACCCGGTTATTAAGTCCGTTGATGACCGATGAGATGACGATGACCGTGGTGACGCCGATGACAATGCCCAGGATGGTCAGCCCTGAGCGCAGCTTGTTTGCCCGAAGCGTATCGAGCGCCATCTTGACCGATTCGCGGGTTTGTCCCTGCGCCATAAAAGCTCCGAGCCAGGTTACAGATGACAGATGACAGATCACACATAACAGTTGTGAATCCTCTCAAGCTAGTCTTTGAGGGATCCCAAAAATGCGTATAGCATCTTTCCAACTTCGTGCGAAAGGCCCTCTGCTTCCTTGATCCGTTCAGCATTGCCAAGGCCAAGGGCGCTCGCGATTTCAAGTTGAGTCTGCAGCTCACAATTAGAGCCGCGCGCAATTCCGAGAAACTGCCGGAATTCGCCGAGGCTAAGCCTTCCCTGTCCTTCAGCGATATTGCTCGGCACGGAGACAGCCGACCGTCTGATCTGGCTGGTTAGGCCATAGAGTTCCTCACGGGGAAACTCCCGCGTCAATAGATAGACGGCAACGGCCAGCTTCATTGACTTCTGCCAGATTTGTAAATCCCGAAACGATTGAATCATGAAGCTGCCTCCTGGCAGATACAGATGACAGATTGCAGACGATAGCCAACGGCTGATGAATTCTTGCTGACTCCATGATCCTAACTGCCTGCCTTTCACAAAGTGCTCTTTTCCGCCAAAACTGTCATCTGTCAACTGTAACCTGTCATCTGCCCTCAGAGCTCTGCTCTGAGAGCCACTACCGGGTCCAGCTTTGCGGCTTTGCTGGCCGGATACACCCCGAAGAAGACACCCGTGGCAGTTGCCATGAACAGCCCCAGCATCACGCTCCACATTTGCACGCTGGTGGGAAAGCCGATGATGAGCGTGATCAGCTTGGCCACAACCACTCCGCAGAACACGCCAATGGCTCCGCCCACCAGCGCCATGGTTGCGCTCTCGATGAGGAACTGCAGAAGCACATCGCTCTGCCTGGCTCCCAGCGCCTTGCGCACGCCGATTTCGCGGGTGCGCTCGGTGACGCTGACCAGCATGATGTTCATAATCACAATGCCGCCCACCACCAGTGAAATCGAGGCGATGCCGATCACCACGTCAAAAAAGATCGAGGAAATCTGCTTCCAGAGATCCAGAAAGGTGTCATTGGTCTCGATCTCGAAATCGTCCGGCTGGCCCACCGCGTTTTGCCGGCGGCTGCGCATGATCACGCGGACTTCGTCCTTGGCTTGCTCCATCACCTCGGCGTTGCCGTGGGCGCGGGCATAAATGTCCACCGAGCTGTTGTAGCCGTAGATCTGCTGAAATGTGGAGACGGGCACAGCCACCCAGTTGTCCATCGACTGGCCCAGCATCTTGCCCTTGCGGTCGCCGACGCCCACCACGGTATACGGAATGCCGGCGACGCGAATCTCCTTGCCGATGGGGTCGCCCTCGCCCAGCAGGTTGTCCACGATGTCGTAGCCGACAATGACATTGTGGGTGGCCTTCTCATCGTCCATAGGCGTGAAGCCGCGCCCCAGCGCAATGTCCATGTTGTCCAGCGAAATCATCGTCCAGGTGAGGCCGCGCATATCGGTATCGTTGCTGGAGTGCCCGTTGTAAATCACGCTGGCGCTGCGGTCCAGCCGCACTCCCACCTCGCCGCAGGCCGTGCATTTGTCGCGAATCGCCTCATAGTCCTCGATCCGCAGTATCTTGCGCTTGGCAAACTTGAAGTATTCTTCAGCGGAGAAGATCACTCCCGGCATCTGGCGCACGGCAAAGACGTCTGCGCCATTGGTGATGATCTTGGTCGTGACATAGGTGTTGGCGCCGTTGACCAGCGTGATGACCATGATGACCGAGGCCACGCCCATCACCACGCCGATGAGCGTGAGGATGGTGCGCATCTTGTTGGCCCACAAGGACTGCAGCGCGAGTTTGAAGGCCTCACTGAAGAGCATGGTCCTGCTTTCGTTGCCTAAGCGTGTATTGGACGGCCCGCGCGATGCCGGGCTCAGCACTCATCTGGTACGTAAGGAGCGCCGATTCGGTTCCGCCGCCGGACGCCGAGTGCCCAATCGCGCCGGACGGATACTCTTCATCG
Organism: Occallatibacter sp.; assembly: GCA_049522975.1. Taxonomy (GTDB): domain Bacteria; phylum Acidobacteriota; class Terriglobia; order Terriglobales; family Acidobacteriaceae; genus Telmatobacter. Next base: position 4,728 of record JBEKNI010000014.1, read on the forward strand.
TCCGGAGCTGCCAAAGCCTTTTTCCGCGCGGGCCGAGTCTTCCAGGCTCTCCACCTCTTCGACGCTTCCAGTCAGCACCGGAACCGGAATCATCTGTGCGATCTTCTCCCCGGCCTGCAATTCGACGGCGGTCTCGCCCAGATTCGTCATCAACACCAGTATCTCGCCCCGGTAGCCCGCATCGATCACCCCGGCGGTTGTGGCGATCCCCCGCGCCGCCATCGACGAGCGATCCCGCACCAGCAATCCCAGCGGCTCGCCGGTTGCGGGGTTGCGGGCTTCGACGGCGATGCCGGTCCGCACCTTTACCGTGGACTGGGGCGCCAACGCCACTCCCTCCAGCGCAAAGAGGTCATAGCCAAGGTCCTCACCGGGATGTGCCACCACGGGCGCGCGAGCGCCTGCCTCCAACAACTTCACACGCAGCATGAATTGATGGTAACCGATCAGCGGCGTTAGCGGAGCTAACGGAGTTAGCTGTGCCGACACCTGTGCGGCAACGCCAACTCCTCGAAGACGCGCACGAGCGGCCAACTCCCTAACCCTGCTCGCCCCCAAATGGCCAGCCCCGGAGGGAAACTCTCCCAGCCGGGGCTGTCGTTGGTGCTGCAATCGACTCGGCAAAAGGACCTGTAAGCCGAATTCTGTCGTGTGCGGTCATTCCTCTAGGCGCCGCGTCGCCGCGGACGCTCATCAGCGACCTACCCGGAGGTTTCGGCACGCGCTCAAGCCGCCTGGGCGCATCGGGCCGATGCGCAGCGGGAGCCTGGCTCTTGGCTCACCGCTTCCCTCCCTATTTGGTCTTGCTCCGTGTGGGGTTTACCCTGCCCCCGGCTTCACAGCCGGAGCGGTGCGCTCTTGCCGCACCATTTCACCCTTACCCCGGCGCTGGAGTTTCCGCAACGGCGGCCGAACCCGGCAAGCCGGGCCAACTCGGGTATTGCGTTTCCAGGGAGGCCCTCCAGCCGGATCAGAAGAACCGGGGAGGGGTAGCCGAGGCGGTATCTTTTCTGTGGCACTGGCCGTCCACGAGCCTTGAAGCCCGCGTCCCGGACGTTATCCGGCACACTGCCCTGCGGAGTTCGGACTTTCCTCCCCCAGCGGACTCAGGCTTGCGCGAGAGCCGCCGGCAGCGACCGCCCGGTCCTCCTGCCAGGGTTTAGTGTACCGCAGTTCCGGTTTTACGCTTTTTCTCTGGTACAAGGCGAAGATCGTAAACCTCAATCGCGATCTTCGGCCGTCATTGCAGCCGCCACTATGCAATCCACAGCCGGCCACTTCGCCGCATCCTGAAAGAGCCGCAAATTCGGGCTGATCGGCGTCCAGGCCGCGACGGAATGCGGTCCGTACAGGCCGATGAGCCGCGCCCCAGCCGCCGCTGCCAGATGGCCCGGTCCGGTGTCATTGGCTACCACGCAGCGCGCCAGTTCGAATAGCGCGCCATAGACTCCGAGGTCAACGCCTGGAATGCAGACAGCATGTGCATCCAGCGCTGCCGCGGCAGCTTCCTCGCCGGGGCCTGGGCAGAGGAGAACCGGCACGCCAGCCGCTTGCAGCGCCGCCGCCAGTTCCTTGAAGCCCGGCCATACCTTGCGATTCTCGCGGTCGTCCGGCCCGGAAAACGGACAGAGGATCACGAAGGATTGCGGGGCAAGTCCATGTTGGCCTAAGAGCGCCCGCGCCTGCGCGCGCTGAGCGTCGCTTGGAGTCCAATCCAAAGATGCTGGGAAGGGTTCATCCGTGCCGAGAAAGCAACCGGCGAGATGCCAGTAGGCATGAGCGGCGTGAGCAAAGCGCGGCAGCCGATAGGCATGTCGAAGCAGCGGGCTGCGGCCCTCATGCGCGTAACCTGACGGCGCAAAGCCCGCCAGCCGCATCTCCAGCGCAGAGGCGAACGAGTTTGTCATCAACAGCGCTGGTGGCACGGAATCCCTTTGACTAAGTTCCCGCCGCAGCCCGCGAAGTTGCCCCGCCGCGTTGAGGCCGTCGCGCCGCACGGTCACCGGCCAGCCAGCGCCCTTCAACAGCGCTGGCGCCCAGGCTTTTCCGTAACAATGCAACTCGTAGCCAGCCGCCGCCAGCCGCCGCAAGGCCGGCAGCGAAAGCACCGCCTCACCCACCCAGTTGCACAGCCTGACCAGCAGAACGCCTTTGTGCGCTGGAGCGGAAACGGCAGATGGGCGGTCGGCGGACATTCACTTCGAGTATAACGGCGTGCTCGCTTGGGCTACTTCCGCACACTGGGGCTCGCAGCTCACTGATCGAACCGCACCCAGCCATTTGGCAACTCCGAAGCACGGCAAATGAAGAGAGGGATTCCTTCTTGCCGGCACATGGATTTCACGCTCTCCAAGAGCGCCTTCTCTGCTTCTGAATATGCGTCTGGATGAGTCGTTACAATCCAAAGGCCATTCTTCCGAACCCCGGTATCCTGTTTGCGAATGAATGAAAGAACAGCCTCGACCGTCTGGAGGACGGGCCATGGAGACTCAGCTTTCAATCTCGGGGAATAGTCCACAGTAAACCCCCAAGCCATCCCTCCAGTATCTGCCACCCGTTTTGGAAGCATGTGCACCGAGATTCCCTGAGAGCGTTCCTGCGCGGCGGCTGCGGAGGCAAACAGGATGACACTCAGAATCAGGGTCGTAACAATGGCAGAGATGCGAATCATAGCCTGTCCTTCAGAGGGTTGATCGAGCCGAATCCGTTGAGAGCCACGTCACACCTGCATCACTTCCGCTTCCTTCTTGCGCGAAAGCTCTTCCATGCGGCGGATCTCCTCGTCGGTCATCTTCTGGACCTCTTCGAGAGCGCGCTTCTCCTCGTCCTCGCTGATCTTCTTCTCCTTGGCGAGCTTCTTGAGGGCTTCGTTGCCGTCGCGGCGGACGTTGCGGACGGCGGTGCGGTGCTCTTCGAGGTCGCGGTTGATGTGCTTGCAGACATCGCGGCGGCGCTCCTCGGTCATGGGCGGAACAGGCACGCGGATCACCTTGCCGTCGGAGATGGGATTGAAGCCCAGATCGGCGGCGCGCACAGCCTTGTCGATCTCCTTCAGGAGGGTAGGGTCCCAGGGCGCAATCAGGATCATCTGCGCCTCCGGAGCGGAGACCTGCGCCAGTTGGTTGATGGGCATGTGGGTGCCGTAGCAGTCCACCTTGACCTGGTCGAGCATGTGGACGCTGGCCCGGCCGGTGCGCGTTGCGGCCAGGTTGGCCTGGAAGGTGGCCACGGACTGGTCCATCCGCCGCCTGAGGTCGGCATTGAGTTCCTTGAGCGCCGGAATTCCGGCCATGATCGAAGCTGTCATTGGGTTCGTCCTCGTCGAGCAGATTGCCAACGGCTATTCTACAACCTGCGCGGCCATGGGCGAAGTGCCCATCTGGCTACGCCACAACAGCCAGCCCCGTCGCAGCCGCCTGCTCGTGGGCGTGGTAGCTGGAGCGGACCAGCGGCCCGGACTCGACATGCCGGAAGCCCATCTTCAGCGCTTCGGTCTTCAACTCGGCGAATTCGCGCGGAGTGTAGAGCCGGGCCATGGGCAAGTGGTCCCGAGAGGGCCGCAGATACTGGCCGATGGTGAGGATGTCGCAACCGGTCGCGGCCAGATCGCGGAAGACCGAGAGCAATTCGGCCGTCTCCTCGCCCAGGCCCACCATCACTCCGGATTTCGTGATCCCTGCAGGATTCAACTCCTTCGCGCACCGCAGCAACTCCAAAGAGCGTTCGTAACGCGCTCCGGGGCGAACCACGCGATAGAGGCGTGGGACCGATTCGGTGTTGTGATTGAGGACCTCGGGGCGGACCTCGACGACGGTGCGGATGGCCTCTCGGTTGCCCTGAAAGTCGGGGATGAGCACCTCGACGCGGCAGCCGGGCGCTTGGCGGCGAATCTCCTCGATTACCAGGGCGAAGGCGCGGGCGCCGCCAACAAGGTCGTCGTCGCGATTAACGCTGGTGATGACGGCGTACTTCAGGCCCAGTTCGGCGACGGCCTCGGCCACGCGGCGAGGCTCGTCGAAGTCGATCGGCTCGGGCCGGCCCTTGAGCACGGCGCAAAAGCCGCAGCGGCGGGTGCAGAGGTTGCCCAGCATCATGAAGGTTGCGGTCTTGTGATGCCAGCACTCGCCGATGTTGGGGCAATGCGCGCTCTCGCAGACCGTGTTGAGCTGGAGCGAGCGGGCCAGGCGCTTGAGCGAGTGGTAGTTCTCGCCCACTGGCGCGCGCGCCTTGAGCCACTCGGGCTTGCGGGCCGGAGCCTTGAGAGCGGGGGAGATTTGCACCAGGTCCATCACGCTTCTCATTGTAGCGATAGATTGAATTGTGCGCACAGCATCCGAGCAAAAACCATGGGCCGCGATAGCGCATTATATTTGAGTCAAATATTGAGATGGAGAGAATGCGCAAGCAGTTGGAAACAGTTACGCGTCTATTCCGCTAAAGGCTCAATGCAAAGAAAGGCACTCCTGTGAAACTTCCATTTCTGGAACCAATGAAGATTTTCTTTGCCTGCATTCTTGCTGCCGTTCTATACGGAATCGCGCACGACATGATTACCGCTCATCTGTGTGTCGAATACTTTTCCGTTTTTCATCCTCCCGTCTTCAATACCGTTTCGCCGACACTGCTCGCATTGGGCTGGGGAGTGATCGCCACGTGGTGGGCAGGCGGAATCATCGGAGCGCCACTGGCTCTAGTGAGCCGATCAGGCTCTCATCCCAAACTTACACTCAGCGATCTGATGCGCCCGATTGCGATCCTGATGAGCGTCATGGCTGCTTGCGCCGTGGTCGCCGGCGTGACTGGATACCTCTGGGGTCCAGTTCCAGATGACGTTGCTGCCGTTCTGCCTGTAGCCAAGTACAGAAACTTTGTTGCAGATTTGTGGGCGCACAGCGTTTCTTACTTGATCGGATTCATCGGCGGAATTGTTCTGTGTGTAGTGGCCTATCGAATGAGACTCCAGCGGCGCGGAACGGTGCAGAACGTCGCCGAGAAAATCTGAGTCTGGCTAACCGCACTGGGATTCTGAGGGCGGAGGAGATTTGCACCAGTTCCATCACACCCTTATTGTACGGGGAAGCTGGTTGTTGAAGATGCGGAAGGTTTTCGTCGCCACTGTCAATTGCCGAGCGCGTAGAGTTTGCCGTCGACACTGCCGAAGTAGACCACGCCATCCTGCAACACCGGGGAGGAGAGGATGGATCCCATCGAAAATACTTTGGTGTGCAGATTCACAATCGTGTCGTCCAGTGTGTCGCCCGTCCAGATCCCATCCGCTTTGAGGTCCCCATCCGGGCCAAGGTAACGCGGCCCGTTGGCAGAGAAGCCGGGCGTGGCATAGGCTCCCGCATAGGTTCGCTTGCGCAGATCCACATCGTGCAACCGGCCGTCAAAGGCGCCGAAATATGCGTGCGAGCCGGCGATCGCAGGCGATGAAAAAACAAAAATATTGGTAGGAAGCCAATACAAGAGCTTGCCGGATTCGGCATCGAGGGCCTGGAAGCGATGGCTGTCGGAGGTGGTGTAATAGACCACTCCATCGGCAACAGCGGGCGAGGAGACTACCCACGATCCGTCGTTCGGAATTTTCCACTTCAGGGCGCCGGTCCTGGCGTCGAGCGCATAGAGATTTGCGTCCCTGCAACCGAAGAATACGGTTCCGTTGGCGACCGCCGGGGAGCCCGGAATTCCCATCATCAGATGAGTCTTTGAATCTTCGCCGGTCTTGAACTTCCACTCCAGCGCACCGGTTGCGGCATTCAACGCGTAAAAATAGGTGTCCCAGCTTCCCGCGTAGACGATTCCGCCGGAAACAGCCGGCGAGCTATGAACAACATCTCCTGTCTTGTAGCTCCAGCGCAATGCGCCGGTCCTGGCTTCGACGGCATAGATATGGCCGTCTCCGCTTCCAAAGTAAACAGCTCCGTCCGCAACAGCGGGAGAGGAAAGGTAAAAGTCCCAGGGGTCCGGCATAACCTCTGTGGAAGGAAGAGCGCCCAGATTCCCGGCTGCGGTGAAACGATGCTCCCCCTGCGTTGCAAACGACCATCGCTGCTTGCCAGTGGCAGCGTCCACGGCGTATAGGTTGCCGTCGAGACTGACAAGATAGACGGTGTCTCCGACAACGGCGGGAGAAGAATTCACGTCAGCGTGGGCGTCGAACTTCCAACGGAGTTTTCCGGTAGCGGCTTCAACGGCATAGAGATTTCCGTCCGCGCTTCCCACATAAACCATCCCCCCGCTCACAGCAGGCGAAGAAACGATGGCTCCGTTGGTTGAAAACGTCCATTTCAGCCTGAGATGTTGCGGCGATTGCGAATCGTAGACTCCAAGATGAGCAGGGCCGCCGCGAAACATCGATTCCGCTCCCTGCGCGGCGGATGCGACAGTGAATAGACAAACTGCTCCTAAAACTTCAAGCCTCTTCATGAAAGCCAATATAGCATCGCAGGAACCATCCGGAGTCGCTCATGTCAGGGCAAGATCGCTCTGCTCACCACCAGGCAATTTGTCTTCAGCCACACAGGCTTGGGCACCTGAGCCTTGAAGGCGGGGGAGATTTGCACCAGGTCCATCAAGAGTCTACCGTAGCGGGAAGCTCCGAGCCCCGGCGGGTCCCTTACCGCAGCTTTTCCCGCACCTCGGTGCGCACCAGGTAGAGGAAGAAGACGAGATTCAGCAGCCCCTGGATTGCGTAGGGAAAGTCGTGGCTGGCGGCAAACTTCCAGAGGAAAAGCGCCACCAGGAGAACCACGGCAGCCAAGGTGAGCGCCCAGGCCCAGCGCAGCAACAAGAGCAACCCGAGCCCGGCCGCGATAAAAAGAGCCGAGAAGACCAGGAAGGCCGGCGGCGCTTGCCCCATGGCGACGCCCAGAATGTTGATCCCCGCCAGAACCATCATGTAGAGGCTGATTGCCGCCAGGCCCGGCAGAAGCAGGAGGCTTCGCACGCGCCCCAGCCGCGCCGGGTCATCGGCCGGCTTGCCGGGGTCTGGTGCGGCACCGGGCGCGCCTTCGGCTTCGTTTTTGGCGTCGCCGATCATAGGGAGTGCAGGTAGGCCAGCAGATCGCTGAGCTGGCCGTCGGTTAGGGGGGTGGCGGGCATCTCCAGCCGCCCGTGTAGGATCACCTGCGTCAGCCGCTCGTCGGTGGGCGGCGCACCCGAGGGCATGGCCTTGATCTTGGTAAGCGCCTGCAATCCCGGCCCGTGCAGCCCACGCGTGGTAGTGGGATAGTGGCACCGAGCGCATTTGATCTGGTAGATCTGCGCTCCCCGCGCCTCTTCCGGCGTCCATAGCGCCGCGGGCTTGGAGGGCGGCAGCGAACGGCAGCCGGTCAGGGCCAAGGCCAGCATCCCGGCGAGAACTAGCGCCGGAACCGGCACGGCAATGGAATCAGCGAGAGAGAGTGTACGCATCTGGTCTCGATGATACAGCGTCAGTTGGCTGCGGAGATGGCTTCGGCGATGCGGTCAATGGCCTTGAGTTCCGCTTCGCTGCCTGGGCGGTGGCCGTTGACGAGGATGGAAAATGCGAGAGTCTTGCCGCTGGCCGTTGTCAGGTAGCCGGAGAGGGCGTTGACCTCGTTAAGCGTGCCGGTCTTGGCCCACAGGCGGCCCTTCAGCGGCGACTTTGTAAACCGCTCGGCGAGGGTACCGTCCACGCCGGCCACGGGCAGGGTCTCGCGCCAGGCTGCGCCCCAGGGTTGGCGCCAGGCATAGGCCAGCAACTGCGTGCAGGCGCGGGGGGCGATGCGGTCGTCGCGGCTCTCGCCGGAACCGTCGTAGAAGAAGAAGTCGCCGTCGTCGACTCCGGCGTTGATGAGGAACTGCCGGACCACGCGCGCGCCCTGCGCGAGGCTTCCGTCAGTGCCGTGGACTTTGCCCAAAAGGCGCAGCAGCAATTCGGCATGCAAGTTCTGGCTGACTTTGTTGATGACCGTTACGTCCTGGGCCACCGGAATCGAGACGCGCTCGGCCAATACCCGGCGGCCCTCCAGCGGCGCTGCTACCGTGGCCAGGTCCGAGCGGGTTAGCTTGAGGGGCTGGGCGCGCTCCAAGGCAAAGTCGCCGGTTCCATTCGAGAGCTTGTGCCGCGAGACAGAGTTGCCGTTGACCGCGACGCCGCGGCTGCGCAGCGCTGCCTTGAAGGCCGCGGCGGTAAACTCCGCGGGGTCGTCGACGGCCAGACTGACATGGAAGCCCCCGGCCGGAACAGTGCCCCAGGCGCGCACTAGCAGGTTGCCGGGCCGGCGGTCGAGGCCGGGATGAGCGGCTTCGCCCGCGGGCGCAGGGGTCATCGAGCTGTCCAGAGTGTAGTAGTCGAAATTCGGAGTCCACTCGGCCACGGTTTCGGCCGGATTCTCCGCATCGGCTGTCACTGATAGCTCCAGCACGTTTTCGTTGAAGCTGAGCGCGGAGACGGGAGCGCCGTAGCTCCATTGCAGGTCGTCCCAGGCCCAGGAAGTGGCGTAGGGCTCGTCGAGATAGAAGCTGTCGTCCCCTACCACGCTGCCCTCGACGGTGCGCACGCCGGCCTGCTCCACTTGCTCGGCCAGCAGATTCAGCACATCTATGGCGCGGGGCGGTTTGGGGGTCTCGGCGGCCTCTGTCGGCGCAGCGGCGGGAGTGACCGTAGCCTGGTTCGCGGCTGGCTCCAGTGCGCGGTAGGGATAGCGGCGGGCGCTCAACGTAGGGTCGCCCGCGCCCAGCAGAATCAAGTCGCCGTGCAGGACGCCCGCGCTGTCGATCTCGCCGCCAGCCACCACGCGGGTACTCCAGGTGAGGGTTTCGACGGGCAACAGAGCAAAGGCGGCGGCTGTGGTCGGCATTTTGGCGTTCGAGGCCGGAGTAAAAAGCCGGCCCTCATTCAATCCGTAGACCGGCTGGCCGTCGAGGGTCGCCACGCTGATGCCGAATTGGGCGTGGCTCAGCGCCGGATCGGCCAGAATGGCGCCGATGCGGTCCGCCAGCGGACCTTTGGCCGGAGCAGCATGCGAAGCGGAGCGTGTTGCGGGCTTGGCAGCCTGATGCGCCGGGGCCTGGGCCGTTAGCCCGGCGGAAAAAACGAAGACAAGAGCCGGCGCAAGCGATGGGAATTGACGAAATAGCGTCATGGACGGAGTTTAGCAGGAGGCAAAGGGGCGCTCAAACCCCATGAACGTCCTCCCCGCAGGTCCCTCCCCGGCGACAGGCGACAAGCACCGAAATGTCGATCGGTCTCGGTTATTGATCGAGGGGGGCACAGCCCGCACTGACGATCTATAATTATTGCTGACTCGAAGTGGACCGTCTGCCCTCCGATTGTTGCTAGCTGTTATTTTTCTCCGAGCTTTGTCGATTCCGGGCATCTAAATAGGAGAAAGCCAAATGTGTGAAGTGCCGATCTACGAGCTTCAGGATGTCTTTGTGCTATCTGGGGTGCCGCAACAGACCTTCGTTCAGCCCACCGAGTATACGCGACTCCTGGTGGCGCTTCGAACCGCGGGAAGGAGCATAGTAGTCGAGGGGCCCTCTGGGATAGGAAAGACAACGGCCACGATGAAGGCGATCGCAGAGGCAGGACTAAGTGGCCGAGTGCTCTCCCTCTCAGCTAGGAAACTGGACGATTTGGACCTTATTCACGCTTTACCCCGCCAATTGCCGATTGGCACCGTATTGATTGATGACTTTCACCGCCTGGACGACGGGGCAAAAAGAGAGATCGCCGACTTGATGAAGGTCCTTGCCGATGAGGGGGACACACAAAGCAAACTCATCGTGCTTGGGATTACGAATGCTGGTCAATCGCTAATTTCATTTGGAAGAGACCTAGCCAATCGCATTGAGATAATTCCTTTTGAGGCAAACCCCGAGTATAAGGTTGAGGAACTGATTGCAAAGGGAGAAGCCGCGCTCAACATATCCCTAAACATCCGGGACGAGATTACCCATGCGGCCCAAGGCAGTTTCTATATCGCCCAGATGCTTGCCTACCACACCTGCATCCGCGCAGGGGTGCTAAAAACGGCGACATTGAAGCAGACCACGACAGAGAGCTATGAGTCAATCAAGGCTCAGGTTATTTCGGCATTGGCTCGGTCCTTTCATGAAACCGCAATAGCATTTGCACGCGGCACGAAACTCAGGCCCGAGGGCAGAGCCCCATATCTCCATCTTCTCTATTGGCTTAGCCAGAGCAAGAGTTGGTCAATTAACACAGACCGCGAAGCGGATCGGCACGCCGAGCAGAGAGGAAGCGTGTCGCAAGTCGCGAGCAAGGGGTTCCTCAAGGCGCTGATTGACGCCTCGCCGGATATCCAGCGTGTGCTCTATTTCGATCCTTTTAACAAGACTCTCGTCGTGCAAGATCCTCAGTTTGTTTTTTATATTCGCAGCCTTTCTTGGCCTCAGTTTGCCGAAGAGGTCGGGTTCATTTCGCTGGATTTCCCATCGAGGTATGACTTCGCCCTCTCATTTGCCGGGACAGACCGAGACATCGCCGAAGGGCTGTTCCACGCTCTAGAGGAGCATGAACTCGAAGTGTTTTATGATCAAAATGAGCAGCACCGCATCTTGGCGGCGGACGTGGAGGAATATCTCGGACCCATATACGCATCGGATGCGCGGCTAGTTATATGCGTCCTCGGTCCTGACTATCCGAAGCACATCTGGACCAAGTTTGAGTCTGACCAATTCAAGGAAAGATTCAAATCGGGAGATGTCATTCCTATCGTTCTGGTTAACGCGCCACTCGGAGTTTTTGACTCTGCGATGAAGGTCGGGCATATAAGGTGGGACCGATCAGCAGATTTTGCAACGCAGCTTAACTCCGCCGTGGATGTATTGGTACGGAAGAACCTAGAGATTCGAGCTCGAATTGCAAGTTCGGTTACTCCTGCAGCTTTGCCGTCACCCGCAGTGGGCTCTTGACGGCCGGGATAGATCCCCAGCCCGTTTATCCCGTCCGAAAGAACGCTGTGAGGGCCGTTGACGGGGAGCATTGTTTGTGAATGGCCGAAGGCAGGCAAACGGGGATGGACAGTCAGGTTCGCACAGTCTCACAATGGCAACTGCGCACCCGCGCGCTGGAGCTGGGCCGGCGTACGCTGGTGATGGGCATCGTCAACATCACGCCAGACTCGTTCAGCGACGGCGGGGCTTTCCTTAATCCGGAAGCGGCTGTGGCGCACGCGCACGCGCTGTTGGATGAAGGGGCCGACATTCTCGATCTGGGCGCGGAGAGCACGCGGCCAGGATCGCGCGCGGGGGGAGCGTTTGGGAGCGCGCTAGCGCCAGCGGTGAGTGCCGAGGAAGAGCAGGCGCGGCTGCTGCCGGTCCTTGAGGGAATTCAGAGGGCAAGGCCGGAGGCAATCCTTTCCGTAGACACCTACAAGGCGGCGACGGCGCGGGCGGCTCTGAAGGCGGGCGCGGAGATCGTCAACGACGTAAGCGGTCTTCTCTGGGATTCGGAGATGGCTGTGGCTTGTACGGAAGCTCGCTGTGGCGCAATCCTGATGCACACACGGGGACGGCCCGAGGAGTGGCGCGCGCAGGCGCGGCTGGAGGCAGATGAACTGCTGGCGACAGTGCGGGCTGGGCTGACTACGAGCCTGGAAAGAGCCATTGCGGCAGGAATCGCGCCCGAGGCAATCGTGCTCGATCCCGGCTACGGATTTGGCAAGAGATTTGAGGAGAACTACGCACTGCTGGCCCGGCAGGCGGAGTTGCTGGCGCTGGGCAGGCCGCTGCTGGCCGGGGTCTCGCGCAAGTCGTTTCTGGGCCGGACGCTGGCCCCGCTGCATGGCGGGAGCGACGCGCCCGTCAATGCTCGCGAAGCGGCCAGCTTGGCGGCGCTGGCAGCGGCCATTCTGCATGGGGCTTCCATCGTGCGGGTTCATGCGGTGCGCCCAGCCGTCGAAGCGGCGCGGGTCGCCGATGCCGTGCTGGCCGTCGAGGGCGCGCGCGGCCAGCATCGGCTATGATGGTCTGTTCCAGAGTTAGCCGGCCCGCGGCGTTCTTCGCGGACCGGGTTCAGGAGGCTTCGATGTCGCAGAGCAAGCGCAGTCAGACGGTACGCCGTGCGGTCATGATCGCCCGCCTGGTGGGATTTTGCATCTACGTCTGGGCGTTTTTCCTTCCCGCCTGCCGACAAGTTGCCACTCCCGGCGCCGGCGCCCCGGACATCTATCAGGGCTACTTCTGCGCATGGGTCACGCTGGTGAACTCATTCAGCCGGGAGATGTGGCATTCCAAGGACTTTCTGGCGATACTCAGCGGCTGGATCAATCCGTTGATTCTGCTCTACTTGGTCTTCCTGCTTTTTCCGAGTTTTCGCTGGCCGCGCCGCATTGTGTCCGGAACCATCGTGGCATTCCTCTTTGGAACCTGGGTCTTGTTTGCGTTGTATCCGTTAGTTCCGATGGTTGGCCACTTCCTGTGGGTCGCAGGAATCCTGCTGATTCTTGCCGGGGAAGCGACAGCATGGCAGAAAGCCGGTTCAATTGCCGATTGAGTGTCAGCCGCCGGTCTGGCGGCTCGGACAAGCTCCGGAATTCGGGGCCTCGGAAGCGAGACTTGAACGCCTGCTACTTGCTTCTGGTGGTCGAATCTGCACAGACATTGGCCCGAAGGACGCACAGAATGATCACTTGTGAAGCCGTGGCAAGGCAGCGATAAAGGCCGATCCAGCTTCCTTGAAAGGTTCCGGAAAGCCGCGTAGTCCATGCCCGCCAAAGAACTTCTGCAAGAAGCCGGGAAACTCCACCAGGTAAGCGACAGCCTTGAGTTGCTGGCCGGGGAAAATGCCCCGATTGCGGAAGAGCTCACGATTCTCTCGGGAAACGTTCGCAACTCGGCCTCGCTGCTCGAGGTGCTGGTTGCGCTGAGGCTGGGGCCGATCCCAGGGTTGGAACCGGCAAGTAATTGAATTGTTGCTACGGTCCGAAACAGTGCCGGGAATCCAACCCTTGCGCCAGAAGAAAGCGCAAAGATAGGGTACGGGGTGTGATTGTTCGTGGACCGGATCAATCGTCACCGATTCAAGAAGAGGCTGACCGTGAAGGAAAAGAGCCGGATGGAGATGGAACGGGAGATGATCTCTATTTTGAAGAGAGAGATGGAGGAGCCACGGCTGACCACGTCGGTGCGCGAAGCGCTGGAAGCCGAAGCTGCGTTAGCCGCCAAACACCCCGTGGCCCGCCTCGCGGGCGCGTAAAGCGCCGTGCGCCTCACGGCCGCGGCGCGGAGCAAGAGGCGTGTGCCGATCGCTTGCCGTTTGGCTGTGCCTACTTGCCGGCGGCGTCTCCATCCACATTCATCGCCTTGAGCCGCATCTGCGCCAGCCGGTAGGTGGAAGTGGGAATGGCCAGAGCTTGCTTGGGCTTTTCCAGCTTGCGGTAGTCGGCGATGGCGATCTCCCGCTCGCCATACTGCTCGGCGATGCGTCCGAAGGCATACCAGTAAGCGTCGTTGGGCTCATCCAGATTCATGTCGTCCATGCCGCGCAGCAGCAGGTCGTGGGCTTCCTTGGTCTTGCCGACTTCGGCGTAGAGGCAGGCCAGCGTGTGCAATATAGAGGGGTTGTCCTTGGCCATCTGCGTGGACTTTATGGCTGTGGCGATGTCGGCATCCTCCACCTTTCCGGAAAACAGCGCATACCAGGCGATGTTGTTCAATAGCCCGGCATTCTCCTTGCCCTGGTCGATCAGCTTTTGCGCCCAGGCGCGGGCGGCGGCGAAGTTGCCGCGGTTGGCCTCCGTCTCCATCTTCATCTGGAGGGCATCCTCGTCTCCATCCAGCAGCTTCAGCCGCTCGTCGGCCAGGGCGATGGCCTCGGCGTGACGGCCAAGCCCCATCAGCGCCTGCTCATTGTAGATGAAGGCTTGCCGGGACTCTGGAAACTGCTTGAGCAGCGCCGAGGAGGCTTCCAGCAGCTTGGCGAAGTCGTCCAGGAGAAAGTAACCGTCAGCCAGCGCCAGTTGGATGTTGGTTCGTTCGCGGTCGGTGGTCGAAGGATCCTTCAGGGCCTCTTCGAGGATCGCCACTCCCTGGGCCGCCGTGGGCTTGGTGCCCACCAGAATGGCGGCGGCCGCCAGCTTCATCTTGCGGGCATCGGCGGCTTGGCCCTTGGTCCAGAAGCGTGGGAAAGTGGCACCGCCCAGCGGATCGTCGCCGCCTTCCATGTGCAGATCCTCGCGCAGCCAGTCGAGCAGCGCCTTGGCGCCTTTCAGATCACCCGAGTTGATGCGGTCCAGCATCTCCAGGGCAATCGAGTTCGGTTTTTCGGCCGTGTCCAGCATCTTGTATTGCCCGTCCTCCTTCACCACAAAGAAGGTGATGTTGATGCCGCTGGGAATCTGAACCTTCTCGCGATAGCCGATGGCATCGTTGCCTTCGCCCTTGGGGTCGAACTCTTGCAGCCGGATGTCGACTTCCACGTCCAGCGAACTGTCATCGCGGGCCAGCCAGCTATTCATCTTCTTGCCGGCCTCAAGGGTCTCCTTCATCTCCTCCGCATCCGTGTTTTTCATCACCGCCAGCGCATTCCGGCTGGAGAGCTCTTCCAGCTTGGCTAGTGTCATCTCCGGGTCCATCCCGAGCAGGAAGGCGCGCTTCACCAGGTCGGCGGGCGTATTGGCGAAGCGCAGATCCTCGTGGTGCTGGGCGTTGCGCAGCACACTGGCCAGACCCATTGTCTGGGCGGCGTTGTCGCCAGCCGCGCCCGCTTCCAGGAAATCGGCCGCCAGTTGATACTGGCGGAAATCCATCAGCATCTCGCCGGCGGTGCGCGCGGTCCCTTTGAAGGTGGAGTCGTCGCTCGACAGCTTGTTTGCCTCGGCCAGACCAGCCTTGCTGCCGTGCAGAATGGCCTCACTGGCCGCCAGCAGCGCTTTGGGTTGCGGGTTCAAGTTCTGCGCCGCCTGGATGGCTCCGGCTGCATCGCCGCCGTAAAAGAGAGCAAAGGCAAGGTTGTTGGCAATGCCCAGGCTGGCCAGCTTGTCCTGCCCGAGCTTTTGATATTCGGCAATGGCCTCCTTCATCTTCGACTGACGGCTGTCGCGCCGCCCCGCCGGGTCGTACTCCAGCAGAATGGCCAGATCGCCCTGGGTTTCGTGGTCGTCCGGGTCCAACTTGATGGCTGCGCGAAAGGCTTCGGCCGCGCCGTCCATGTCGCTGCCCGCCCGTAGGTTGCGGCCCACCAGGTCGTGTTCGAGAATCTGAGCCAGCGTCTTCTCGGCCAGCGCGGAGTTGGGCTCCAGCTTTACCGCTTGACGAGCCTCGGCGCGCGCCGCCTCGCCCATCCCCGCTTCCAGCAGCACCTTGGCCACCTGTAAATGATGCACCGCTTCATTGGGATGGAGCGCAACCAGGCTGCGATCGGCGGCCAGGGCCTCCTTGACCTTGCCTTCATGCAAGAGCGCCGCGCCCTGCAACTCGAAATTGACCAGAATCGCCGGCCCGGCAATCAGTTCAGCCACTTTGTTGCGCAACTCGGTCGCCTCGGCCACCGTGTAGCGCCGCTTGACCGTGTCGAAGGTAATGTCCGCTGCCGCCACGCCGTCCTTTTCGGTGGAAAACCTCTCCGTCAAAAGCGCTGGGCCTACCGAAATCGTTGCGTCCTTGGGCAGTTCCTTGGGCACAAATCCGGCCGGCGGCACAATCCGGTAGCGCCATTCGACGCTGGACTGCTCGTTCAACCACCAGTCAACCGTCCGAGGCTTCTTGGGCTTGTCCTTGTCATCTTTCTTCTTCTTGTCGTCCGCGTCGTCCCTGCGCCTCAAGTCATCGGGCAACCGCTGGAAGAGTGCGTCCAGGCGAATGGCCGCCACGGCGTTGTCCAGGTCGGTGTAGCCCCTTTTGGCCTTCTCGCACACCAGCGTCAATTCAAACTGCCGCGACAGATCCTCCGGATCGGAGCGATCCACGCTGCCCAGCGTCTCGGCGAGATATTGCCCTTGTACATAATTCTTGAGGTTCTCACGGGTCTTCTCGTCGGGCTTGTCGGCAAAGATCGAACGGTAGTGCGACTCGAAGATCCCTTTGGGCTGGTTCCTTTCCGTGATAGTCGCCGGGCCATTCTCGCTCAGGGCAAGTTCGCGATACTCCAGAAGCACATTGTCATGCGAGGTAAGCTCCGGCGTCTTGACCAGACCCGTCGTCTCCGGCCGCACCACCAGCGCCAGCCTGCCTTGATCGTCCGGCGGCAACTGGCCCAGCCGCGCATACCGGTCAGTGGCGTCGATCCACAGCGCGGGCGGTCCAGGCACGTAGACGATGGCGTGATCGAAGAGTCCCATCCCCGGCAGATCGGCGGGCACGTCCATCCGGGAGCCGGCGTTGAGCAGAGCCACATAGGCAGGAATCCCGGCTGCTCGCAGCATGGTCACCAGCAGCGTCGCCTTGTCCTTGCAATCGCCGTACTTCTTGCTCAGCGCCTCGCCCGGATCGTGCGGCACAATCGCCGCTTCGCCGAATTCGATGCCCGTGTAGCGAACCTCCCGGTCCAGGTAGTCCAGAATCGCGCCTTCCTTCTCCGCAACCCCGGTCTTGCCGGCAATCAGCTTATCCACAATCGCCTGAACTGCGGCCGGATTCGCCTTGCTGTCCACGATCTTGCTGTACTCGGCGGCCATCGCCTGCCACGACGCCCCGGTGGAAAACCGGATCTCCGGGAAGCGAGCTACATCTGGAGGTGTGTTCGGATCGCGCGGCTCTATGCCTTCCAGGCGGCCCTGCTCGAAGACCAGAGTAACTCGCCCATCGGCCTCAGTGCGCGTCGGCTTTATATCCGGCATCAGCAGCGTATCGGTGCGCAACGGCAGCGCGGCCGGCGCCTCGAACGCAATGCGGCTATGCTCGACCGGAGCCAGTTCGCGCCCAAAGGTAGCCCAGCCCACATGGCCCGAAGCAAAAAAGGGCTCGGTTTCGCGCGTGATGTACTCCTCCTCCACCACTACGCCGGGGGCGATGGCTGGAAATGGCGCGCGCAGCGTCTTGTCGTCGCTGTATGTTTTGTATTCGCCCCCCCGGGCCGGCGCCTCGGTGATCGTATTCGGATCAAGCGTATGCACGGAGAAGTCCGGCGCAATGACCCGCACCCGAATCTCGGGACGAGCCTCGTGCCACGGCTCCCAGCTCACCGAGATTGCGTCCGAATTCTCGGCGCCCTTTTGATTCAAAACTTTGTAGACCATATATCCCACATGAGAGACGCGGCCGGCCTCGTCGAAGCTGTAGCTGTCATCGTCCTCAAGCAGGGTCACATTCGTGCCTTCGGGCGCAGTCACCGCCGAGGCGGCTTCATAGAGGGCCTTCGGCTCGAGGGAAAAGTGCGGAGCCTTCCACGGCTCGACTGCCTGTTGGGCAAGGCAAACCTGCACCGAAAACCTCGTGCATGAAGCGCAAAACAGCACCGCGAGAAGGGAACGGAACGACAGAGAAGGCATGGCTGCACCTGACAATGTGAGATGCGTACCAAGCTAAATGATGCCGGTAGAATATGCAAGTCGCAGTCCGCCTTGAGTCGTAGGCTTTTTCGGCTGGGAATTATGTACTAGGCTCTCTTGTCATTCGGCCTTGATTGAAGCGTGATAGGGTGGGGGCCGCAGCTTGAGAGAATCGAGGAGGAATGGAGCCGACGTACTTCCGCGATACCGCGCGGGTCGGAGCGCCCAGTCCATTCGCAATGCTCTGATTGCCCCGGTACGCCAGACGGGGTCAAGCGGCTTGTGGTGTCCTCTTCGGTCCGTGGCCTGGCATTGGCCCGAGCCGATATTGAGACCGCCAGTGCAAAGAAGGGAGGCCAAGTACGTGAATCCCAGGAACCGCCAGGGATTTTGGGATCGCGATGGCACGGTTTAAGGCGTCGTGAAGGGCAAAACAAAGGACTTGATTTCCTAGCAGGCACCGGCAATACTGCTTCTGAGTAGTCAGAAACGCCGAGCGGCATTCTGTTCTTATCTTCTGCTCTGCGTCCTCATTTTCGTTCACTGGGGAATTACATGAAAGATACCAAGCAAAGGTCCGCCTTCTCACCGGCTCGAAGAGGGTTCATCGGGGCACTTTCGTCGGTTGGGATAGCAAGCCTCTTTTCCCGTCCATCTGAGGCAGAGGCTTGCGCACCCTCCTACTACCTCACCGTTGCCGACTCACTCGGACAATATCGGGGGCTCCTAGAGAGGGCCGAGTCGGAAGCCGTGGCTCTGGCCGGGCATGGAGTTGCGCAGTCGTACGGAGAGTGCCTGACGCTGCTTTCGGATTTAGAAGAGAGTCTCAAGAAGCTACAGACCAGACTAAAGGAAGGAGCCCAGTGGTCCAGTTGGGAAGGAGGTCGTATCCCAATAAACGCACTCGAACAGAGCATTTCTCTGCTTCAAGAGACCCGCCGAAGTCCTTTGAGCTTGCAGGTTGCGGGGAACGGCTTTATAGGGGTAGGGCTGACCACCCTCCTGAACCAAATCAGCCACCACTGTAACCTTGACCCTGACCACAAGATCCAGACGCTGATCTCTGAGATTCTCGATAAGATCGGTGAACAACGAGATGCGAACGATAAGGCAATCAGAAATCAAAACGATTGGGACGAAGCCGCACGAAAAATCCGGTCGCAAATCAAGGCTTGTAGCGACCATTTAGATGATGCTTCCGGCGAGCTTACCTCCTATCTTAGCAGTGGGCTGGGTGGATTGAGCGCAATTGAGTCAATAAAACATTCTCTCGATCTGGCCGCCGCATCATTGGAGCAAGCCTACAGCCTTCCGCTCGCAACAAGGTCTGCGCCCGTCACGACCGACAGCGATCGCCGGTCTGCGCGGGAAACTGTTGCTAGCCTAATCGGCCTTGCGAAACAGTCCCTCCGGGAACAGATCCCCGCAGCATTTTTCCCGCATAACGGAATTATTTGGAGCTTATCGGGGGGAGGACCTCGTGTGCTGCTAGATAAGAGTTCATTGATGGGCCGAGTTTATGGAATCGTTCAAGAGAAACCTGGATATTTTAGTCCCAGCCCAGGATCGTTTGTCCAGGCCGTTCACTGTGTTGCACTTTGCTTGATTATTTGGGCAAATTACCCTGAAGACACGCCGGAGGAACAGGCGTTGCGCGCTGGTTTGATCCGCTCGACATTGGAGTATGATTTTTTGCTTCGCATTAAGGGCGACGAGGCTAGCATTGCTGGTCTTGCAGATGCGTTGGCCAGCGCATGTGTGCCGAAAGCGGAGAACCGTGCGACGCAGAACGGGGTGAGAAATGGCTAGTTGGACCGATAAAGCCTTGGATCTGGGTGGCAAGGCTTGGGAATCTCTGACCAAGGACTATTTCAAAAATTGGCTGCAATGCCTGGAGCGCCCCGGGACTCCTGTTTTCAAGCCAGGCTCGTTCTTTTCGGGTCTTGAGGGGAGGCTAGCGCGGTTATTTGCGACTTGCACAACGCTAACAGGGGCGGTTCTCGGACTCGATTGGCTGCTGCCTGGATCGCATGGCGGACATGTTTCCCTTGGCCTCCTCACCTGGATTGCCAGTTTCGGCGCAGCCGCTGTCTCTTACCAAATGTATTCTCGCGTTCTTTTTCGCATCCGCCTGAGCATTACGCAGACATTTTTTATTTTTGCGTTTGTTGTTCTCCCGTGGATTCCGATTTTTGCCGTGGTGAATGCATTTGGCCGGAGGGTTTCATTTGGTCCATTGTTTCTGTTGGTAGAGATGTCGCTCTGCGCAATTGTAGTGTTTTATCTTGCTATAGGCGTTAAGACCATTGCTGGCGTAGGAATGAATTTCGCGTTATTCTCTCTTTTGTTTGGGCCCATTATTCTAGTTCTGGCCTATGTGCTCGCGCCGCACCTCGCGCCACCTCCGACAAAGGCGGTCAACTGATCGTATCGCAGGGACGCAGGTCCGACTTTGGCAGCACATATCCCAACCTGATCAATCGAAGGGACTCAGGGTTTATCATCGAAGATGGCGCGAGCCAGCGCCGGGTCTGCGCTTTTGTATTGCGACTCCGGCTTCCCGCGCGGTCCCGGAAAAAGGGCCGCTGAGTTGCAGTATCTCTTTCTAAAGACAGGCTAAAGGGCCGGTTTCAAGGAACTAGATGACATGCGAGCAAAGACGGCGGTAGTGCTGGGCGCCCAATGGGGCGACGAGGGCAAAGGGAAGATCGTGGACGTGCTGAGCGAGCGGTTCAGCGCCGTGGCGCGCTATGCCGGCGGACACAACGCCGGCCACACGGTCATCATTGGCGGGCAGAAGTTCATTCTGCAGCTCATTCCCTGCGGCGTACTGCGGCCGGGTTGCCGGGGAATCATCGGCAACGGCGTAGTGCTGGACCCGATCGCATTTCTGAAAGAAGTGGCCAAGCTGCGGGCGCTGGGCGTGGCCGTCGATGAGCGGCTTTTTGTGTCGAACCGGGCGCAGGTGATTCTGCCCTACCACCGGATGATCGAGCTGGCCGCCGAGAGCGCGCCGGGGCGAAAGAAGATCGGCACAACCAGCCGGGGCATCGGGCCGGCTTACGAGGACAAGATGGCGCGCAGCGGGCTGCGCATCGTGGACCTGCTCAGGCCGGATCTGCTCAAAGTCCACATCGAGGCGGCCTGCGCCGAGAAGAACGCTATCGTTCACGCGCTCTTTGGCGCCGATCCCCTGGACCCGGCGCAGATGTATGACGAATACGCAGCCGCCGCCGAGCAGGTGAGGCCGTTTGTCACCGACACCGGACGCCTGCTGAACAAGATTCTGGCCGAAGGCGGCAGCGTGATGTTCGAGGGGGCGCAGGGAACGATGCTGGACATCGACCATGGAACCTATCCGTTTGTGACATCCTCATCAGCAACGGCAGGCGGCGCGGCCACGGGAACCGGCGTGGGACCGACGGCCATCGGCACGGTGATCTCGGTGACCAAGGCTTACGTGACACGGGTCGGCGAGGGGCCGTTCCCGACGGAGATTCACGAGCTGGTGGGCGACCACCTGCGGGCGCGCGGCATGGAGTACGGCGCGGTGACGGGGCGTCCGCGCCGCTGCGGCTGGTTGGACATTCCCTTGCTGCGCTACTCCAACCAGGTAAACGGCGCCGAGTGGCTGGTAGTGACCAAGCTGGACGTATTGGACGAGCTCGAGGAGATTCCCATCTGCGTGGGCTACGAGATCGACGGCAAGGTAACCGACGAGATTCCCGCTGATGTGCAGGGCCTGGAGCGGATCAAGCCGGTCTATGCCAAGCTGAAGGGTTGGCAAACTTCGACCGAGGGGATTACCGACTTCGACAAACTGCCCATGGCTGCCAAGGAGTATCTGCGTTTTCAGGAGCGGGAGAGCGGGGCGAAGATCGGAATGGTCTCCACTGGCCCGGATCGGGAGCAGACGATACTGCTGCCGGAGTTTGCCGCTGCGCTGGACAAGATTCAAGCATAGGTAGGGGCTTTTTCGAGAGAACGCGCCACAAATTGCAGAACGGTTCGAACCTGTTCCCGTGTCACGCCATATTCCTCGATCAACTCGTCAACGCTCATATCCTCAAGGTTCTTGAAGACTAGCGAAACCGGCGTCCGGGTTCCCTTCAAGACCCATGCGCCGCTGACCTTGCCGGGAATACTCTCCACGGCTAGACACTGGGACCAATCGAGAATTGAAGTCTCCATATTGGCTTCCTCCAGCCCGCTGCTATTTTGTTATCGGATGGCAGCGCTCGCGATAATAGTCGAATTTGGTATCTGACTGAAACTCAACATTTTCGCACCAGGATTCGATCACTTTGGATCTATCGAAGCGGATTATCATTGGCCAGGGCTTTCCTTTTATTGGGAATTCCAATTGATATTTTGAAGGATCGTCGATATCTTGATCTTCAGGGGAACGCCCTGAGGTGACTAACCTGGGCTCCCCGGCCAGTGCGTCGAGGACCTGTTGCTCAGTCATTCCAGCGTGGAGCCGACGAAGCAGATGGTCATAAGGCGATGGCCAGAACAAATAAGCCGCGCCCCCTATAACGCAGGCTCCAACAATGGCGGCAAAAATCCACCGGAAACTTGTTCCTGAATTTCCTTTTGGTGTCCTCTCGTATCCCTCGAACATTTGAAATCTCCACTTTCAAACGCGTTCCCACCAAATCCAGCGACGGGTCGCCACCCGTCGATGAACAGGTTCTTACTACTTTATGCTGTCACTGTGACTGAATCACCGCGGAGTCTCTTTGCCCGGCACACATGCGGCCCTCGCGGATGGTCTTCGGCCAAGGCAGGATCCTGGCTTATTCGCGCGGGCGCTTCAGAGCCGGAATGAAAACGCCGCAATCAATCATTTTGAGCTTCCCCGGCTGCGCCTCTTCAAGGGCGGCGGAGATTCTATGAATGTACGGCTTGATCACCGGCCAATTGATTGCGGATAGAATCAGCACGGCGAACGGACGGCCTTCAAGCCGCTGCTGTTTGTCCATGTTCTTGTCGCCGGTCAGAAAAACGTCGAAGCGCTCCCGCTCGATCAGAGAGAGTAGCGCGCCGTTTTTGATGCCGCCCCATTGCATACCGGCAACGGTTTGAATCGCATACCCAGGCAGGGCTCGCGCCAGCTTGGCCGGAACATCTTCATCAAGCAGAATCCTCAAAACTGCACCTGTAGTTCATGTTCGGCGCGGTAGTTGAGAATTGCTTCGACGGCGTCGCGTCCGGCTTCCGGGTAACAATCCAGCGTTTCCACTATGGCTTCCTCTGGCGATAATCCTTCCTCGCGGAAAGCGTCATAGTTGCCGGTGATGGCCTCCACAGGCAGGCGGGTATTCTTGAGCAAAGGCGCTCCGCTGACCTTGCCGGGGATGATTTCCACCAGCGGGCAATCGGACCAATCGAGAGTTGCAGTTGCCATCTTCGCCTCCTCTCTTCCATCGTAACCCCATTCCCGGTTTTGTTTCACTCCTCCCGCAATGAAATCCACTCCGACGGCAGAGCCGCTCTTCCAGACTGCGGCAAGAGCTTCACGGTACAATTTCGCTATGATCAGCTTTGCCGTACGGCTGAAGTTTGCTCCGGAGGATCGCGCCGAAGTTGCCGAATCCCTGCGTTTGCTCACCCTCGCCTCGCGCCAGGAGCCGGGATGCATCAGCTACATTCCACACCATTTGGAGGACGACCTGGATACCGTGCTGATCTATGAGCAGTACCGGGACGCCAAGGCCCTGGCGGCGCACCGCGAGTCGGAGCACTTCAGGAACCATGCCGTGTGCGGGCTATATCAGAAGATGCGGGAGCGGAGCGTGGAGAACCTGATCGCTCTCGTTTGAACCCCGCCCCGAGTCCAACCGGCGGGAGTCCGAGCATGGGCGGCAGAGTTGCCATTCAAGGAGGATTGGTCAGGGATGGGCGCCTCATTGAAACCGGTTGACCGGCACCGCCTCGCGGGGCTACCATCCGTTACGATCATGCCTGTAGCCAAGATCAACCCTTCTCAGCCCGCCCGCCGGATGACGCGCGCCTTGATCTTCCTAGCCTTGCTGGGCGCTCTCGCGCTGGCGGCCTCTCTCGCGCAGCAGCCTCACAATGGAATGCCGAGGGGGCAAAGGCACGAGAGCCGCCACGAGATCGACCAACTGGAAGAGGTGTGGCGGAATGCCGAACTGAAGGGAGACATGGCTGCCATGAACTCCCTGCTGGCAGACGACTATATGGCCATTACTCCCAACGGCACGCTGCAATCCAAGGAGCAGACCCTGGCCAACCTGCGCAGCGGGACGACCCATTTTACGGCCATCGGAATCTCCGACCGCAAGGTGCGCTTCTACGGGACAACGGCGCTGGTCACCTCGCGGGCCGATGTGAGCGGCGCCAGCGCAAATGGAGACTTCTCCGGGAGCTATCGCTACACCCGCGTCTACGTGCGGAATCCACAGGGCAAATGGAAGATTGTGAGCTTCGAGGCCAGCCGGATTCGCGAGCCGGGCCAGCCCAACTAGCGGCGTGCAGGGAAGCAGTCTCCAAGCCGGAAGAGAGATTCCCTTATAATAGGCCGAGGTGGTGGCTGCAAGCACTTAAATGGGGCCAATGTTGAGATCCCTCCCAATTGCCTGTCTCTTGTTTTTGGGGATACTGGGCTGCAAGAGTGTGCAGCGCGATGATCTCGTAGGAACATGGGTCATAATGGACGCGTCGCGAGAAGTTCTGCCAGCTGAATTGCGGAAAGCTCAAGGCAAGATCGTTCTTGATGCAAAAGGGACTTTCGTTGCGTCTGAAATGCCGGGACTTTTCTACTTTCCCGGAGTTCATAGTGCACAACTGGAGACAGGAAGTGGTACTTGGAGACTCGAACATAGCGAAGGCGAACAACAAGTATGGCTTGATTTTCAGATAATTGCAGACTGGAAGAACGGTCTCCCCTATGGCACGCAACTCGAGGTCTCGAGATCAAATTTGTTCTACTTCTTGGGCGATGCTGACGAAGGGCGAAGGATCGAATTTGAAAAGAAGAAGATGAATTGACCCATGCCCGAGCTGCCCGAGGTCGAGACGATTGCCCGCGGCGTTCATGAGCGTCTGCGCGGCGACCGCATCGTTGAGGTGTGGTTCGCCGGGCATCGCGAGCCCTTCAAGACGCCCCCGGCGCGCCAGGCCAGTGGGCTGGAAGGCCGCACGATCCTCGCCGTTCATCGCACCGGAAAGCACATCGTCTGCGAGTTGGGGTCCGCCGAGACGAACCAGGCGGCGCACGGCAAGTCATCGATAGGTGAGCCCCAGGAGACGCCTGCCGCCCAATGGATTGTCCATCTTGGCATGACAGGAAGACTGCTGGTCACCACCCCCGATGCGCCGCTTGCCCCGCACACCCACGCGCGGCTGCGCTTGGTCAGCGGCCGGGAACTGCGCTTCGTGGACCCGCGTCGCTTTGGGCGGCTGGAGTTCCGCGACCTGAGCCGCGGCGCCGGCTTCTGCGCGCCGGGTGTCGACCCTCTGGCGGTGACGAAAGAGGAGTTTTCCCGGCTCTTTCGCCCGCGGCATCTGGCCATTAAGACCGCCCTGCTCAACCAGAAGCTGCTCTCCGGGGTGGGCAACATCTACGCGGACGAGAGTCTTTTTCGCGCCGGCATCCGGCCGCGTCGGCTCGCTGGCCATCTGACCAAGGCCGAACTCGAAGGCCTGCGGCGGGCCTTGCGCCAGGTTCTCCAGAACGCCATCCGGCTCGGCGGCTCTTCGGTCTCCGATTACGTGGACGCCGACGGGGTGCGCGGCTTCTTTCAACTGGAACACTGCGTCTATCTGCGCACGGGGCTTCCCTGCCGGCTCTGCCAGACGCCGATCCGGCGCATCGTGCTGGGTGGGCGCGGAACGCATTACTGTCCAAAATGTCAGCGGTAGGATGCGCTTCTATGGTTTCTTGGAGATTTTCCAAAATGGAACTCCCAGAATCGAGAATCTTCCAGCACCAAGAGGTGTGCAAGAGATTGAAAAAAAACAGTTACCAAAATGGTACAGCGATTGCTATTATGTAGTCGCCAGTGATGTAGGGGTTGCCGGAAGAGTTCCTGCAAGCCCAAGGAAGAGAAGACGCCCGGTAACAGTAACCGCCCAAGAAGCGGCCCTCAAAAGGGAGCTACCAACCGGGAAGTCTCCAGAAGGCGCGGTGGGGGATACCACCGCGCCACCATAGATCTGGGAGGCCAGTGACCAGCAAGGGACAGCGGAGCGCCACTCTGAAGGGAGTGGCGCTTCTTGCGTTCGACCAGTTCTGCTGATGCTATGGTTGAAAACTGGAGATTCCGAAGGGAGCAGTGAGCTTGAATCCCCTGAATGAGAGCCATTTTGCGGAGTTCTCATGTCCGGGCCTTCGCTGCTTTTCCTGGACTTGAGCAAAATGCCAAGCCGGCCGGCGCGGCGGCCTTTGAAGCCGGAATCCGGCGTGCGAAGAGTTTTACTTGCCAGCCGCACCAGTTCGCGGTAATATCAGACTTGCCTATCAAGCGGCTGACGCGAACCACCCGAAAGGGGCAGAGCAAGCTCGCCGCCGAGCAAGGAAGCTTCGCAGGGGATGGTTCATTCCATCGCAGTTTGCAGCCAGCGAAGGTTCCCATAGGAAGGGCATCACCTGAGTAATGCGCGGCCGCACCGTCACGATCCTGACAACCGGATGAAGCTGTATTCTGGGTCCTTGTGCGTGCAGCGGCAAACAGCATCTTCACAGATATCTACGAGGAATGTCGTGGGCCGACGAGGCTGAATCGGCGCTGCCAGCACGGGGCGAAGGTATTCTGGGGAACACCGGATGCGGTCGGATTCCGTGAAGATGTGGAAAGTCCCCGGGAATTACGGCCGATTGCGCGCGGAATCCGTTTCCGTGGCAGTTTGCAAGATATTCTGTGATGATTCTCGCCGCTGATCGCAAGATTCCCCGTCCAGAATTGGCGGCGGCGGGCAGCAGGAGTTAGCACCCGGCTGGAAAAGGCTGAAGCAAGAGAAGCAGTGCGGCAGTTCACGAAATACCAAATCGCAATGCACCAGGAAGTTCATCAATGACGACAGAATTGACGCAGCCCCAATCTGAATTGGGGCCGGTCCCGGCCAACGGCCAGGGGCAGCCGCAGGGGCATCGGCGCCGTCGGCGCCGCCGCAAAAACAAGAGCGGCCAGGCAAGCGCGGCCCAGACGCAACAGCCTCAGGCTCAACCGCAGTCGGCTCCGCAGCCCCAGGCGCAGCCGCAACCCGCGCAGCGCAAGCAAACCACCACGCAGCAGGGCGGGCGCCAGAATCAGGGACGGAAGAAGAAGTTCTTCCAGAAGGGTGCTGCGACCGCGGCGCAGCCGGGCAACAGCGCCTCAGGCCCGGCGCATGCCAAGCGCAAAGGCGTCCGGCAGAAGGGGCCCAGGGAGTTTGTCGGCCCGATGGATCACAGCTACCGAGTGGTCAACGGCAACGTAGCCGATGGCGCGTCCTCGACCATCCAGATCCCGAACAACGGCCACTATCAGGACGCCTTCGAGCTCCAGCCCGCAGTCGCGATCCGCGAAGACGCGCCTCCCCGCATCTTCTGCTTTATCGAGGATCTCTTCTTCCTGGCCAAGATTCAGGAGACCGCGCGCAAGCTGGGCGTGAAGGTGGGGTTCGTCAAGGGCGACAAAGACTCGGTGGCCCGGCTGCTCGAACTGCCGGAGGCGGAACGGCCCAAGCTGCTGGTCTTCGACCTGAACAATCTGAACGCCAAGCCCATCTCGCTGATCCCGAAGTTCAAGTCGAAGCTGAAGAAGGCGACCTCGATCATCGGTTTTCTCAACCACTTGCAGGGCGAACTGAAGGCCCGGGCAA
Source organism: Occallatibacter sp. (assembly GCA_049522975.1). Classification (GTDB taxonomy): domain Bacteria; phylum Acidobacteriota; class Terriglobia; order Terriglobales; family Acidobacteriaceae; genus Telmatobacter. The sequence goes on from JBEKNI010000014.1 coordinate 31,982, forward strand.
TCGAAGCCGGGTGCGACACGGTGATGCCGCGGTCGGCTTTCTCGCAAAGCCTGCCCAGCCTGCTCCGCCGCTATGGCGTGGAAGACGAGGAAGAGTACGCCCAGCAACCGGTGTAGGGCGAAAAGCGGCTGAGGCCGGAATTAGCCCCGTCCCGCGAAATGCTCTACCATATTCCGGTGACAACCTCAGCCAGCCACGCTCCCGTTCTTCTGGTCCACGGTGGCGCCTGGGCCATCCCCCCAGAAGCGGCAGCCGCCCACGAGGCCGGCGTTCGCAACGCGCTTGAAACCGGCTACGCCGTTCTTTCTCTCGGCGGGCCGGCACTGGATGCCGTCGAGGCAGCCGTTAGCGTTCTCGAAGACGATCCCACCTTCGACGCCGGACGCGGCAGCTTTCTCACCTCCGACGGGGGCGTCCAGCTCGATGCTCTCCTCATGGACGGCGGCCGCATGAAAGCTGGCGGCGTGGCCTGCGTCGAGCGCCTCCGCAATCCCATCCAGGCCGCCCGCCTCATCCTCGAAAAGAGCCCCCACATTTACCTTGTAGGCCCCGGCGCTGAGCAGTTTGCCCACTCCCACGGCATGACCCTCGTCGAGAACGCGGAACTGGTTCTCGACCGCGAGCGTGAGCGTCTCGCCCAGGCCCAGGCCCGGCAATCCGCAGGCCTCGCCGACGACACCTTCTCCGGTCACTCCCTTCAGGACGACAAGAGCCCGGAGACGGCCCTTCCGCCGGAGACCTGCATGGGGGAGTCGCACGACACCGTGGGCGCCGTGGCCCTCGATTTTCGTGGCGACCTGGCCGCCGGAACCTCCACTGGCGGCACGCTGAATAAGACTCCTGGCCGGGTCGGCGACTCATCCCTCATCGGCTGCGGCTGCTACGCGGACAATCTCTCCGCCGCCGTATCTCTCACGGGCTGGGGCGAACCCATCATGAAGCTGGTTCTCGGCAAGTGGGCCACCGACCGCGTCGCCTCCGGCACCGCCCCCGAAATCGCCGCCCAGGAAGCAATCTCCTACCTCTTCAACCGTCTCGGCGGCCACGGTGGCATCATCCTGTTAGGCCCCGACGGCCGCTTCGGCCTGGCGCACAACACACCGGCGATGGCCTGGGGCCTTGCCACTCCCAATGGCTCCCACACCGGGTTGCAGGTTTGAGCAAATGGAAATATTGACAGGACCAGTCGAGGATTTCTTATATCAGCAAATTCCGCCTGAGGTGTGGCACTACACCACGCTAACTGGGCTGCAAGGCATTCTTTCCTCGGGCACGATCTGGGCAACTGAAGCTCGGTCTACCAATGACGAGACAGAATTCGTCCACACGCGCGATATTGCTCTGGAGTATTTGAAAACAAGTGAGCGCCCCGACAAACACTTTGAATTCGCATTGACCGAAGCCTACAAGGTCATCGAGAGCGTTTTCAACAAAGGGGCTCTTTCTGTAAACGAAACAGAAGTGTTCATTGCCTCGTTCAGCGCTGCCGAGGATTTGAAAAGTCAGTGGTCAGATTATGCAGACCGCCATTGTGGGGTCAGCATCGGATTCGATCTGCGCTACATACGACCGCCAAAAGGCTCTGGCATAGGCGTTACATTCGCTCCTTGCGTCTATGAGCAGGCTGACAAGAAATCGCTAATTCGATCCGCATTGAGTCATTTCGTGCAACAGAGCGCGAAAAATCACAGCCAGGTGACCGACAAAAACTGGGTCGCCACGCAGATGAAGGACTGGGCGATGGTACAACGAATATACGGCATTCCTGATTTTGATAGGGCTGCGTTCCAAAGAAACCTGGATGACAAAATCGGAACTGAAATCCTGTCGTCTGGCGTCCGTACTGCGTTTGATCTTCTCCGCCTGGCAAGTCATTGTAAGAATCGCCTGTTTTCGGAAGAAAAGGAGTGGCGCCTGGCTCTTAATCGGTCGAAAGGAAGGACTGGCGTCAGCGAGCAGGTTCAGTACCGAGGACCAAACGGGACAATTCCCTACATCTGTTCCAATTTGTTTCAACCAATTGGACGACTTCCGATAACGCGCATAATGCTTGGGCCTCTTTGCAATATTCGGAATGAGGTCGAAAAGCTGGTTTCCGACAGTGGATATGCAGTACATGTGATTGGTTCAAACATCCCGCTTCGGTATCCAGCATAGCCCGACAAAGATACCGTTCTGCTGGAAGAAAGCCTGTAATAATCCCAATATGCTCGTCCTAGCTTCAGCTTCGCCCCGCCGCCGCGAACTCCTCACCCAGGCCGGCTTTTCATTCGAGGTCCACCCCGCCCACATCCCCGAAGACCCGCTTCCCAACGAAGATCCCACCGCCTACGTCATCCGTCTGGCCCGCGAAAAAGCCCAGGCCGTCTACAACGAATTGACCCAGACTCCCGAAAGTTCCGCCTCCGGCTCGGCTTTGTATCAGGGCACGACTTTAGTCGTGCCACAAATGCCCCAAAACGAACCGGGGGCTTTAGCCCCTGAGGGAAGCCTCGTCGTCCTTGGCGCCGACACCACCGTAACCCTCGACGGCCACATTCTCGGCAAGCCCGAAGACCCGGCCGACGCCGCCCGCATCTTGCGCCTGCTCTCCGGCCGCACTCATCAGGTCATCACCGGGGTCGCCGTGGTCACCGCCGCGCGCACTGTGGCGACCGCAGAAACCACTGCCGTTAGGTTCCTCGCCCTTTCTGACGAAGAGATCGCCGCCTACATCGCCACCGGCGAGCCGATGGACAAGGCCGGAGCCTACGCCATCCAGGGCCGCGCCGCCCGCTGGATTCCCCGCATCGAAGGCTGCTACTTCAACGTCGTCGGCCTCCCGATAGCCCTGGTCTCCACCCTTCTTGAATCCATCGAATCTCCCGCCAACCCCGCAAGTCGCTGACTTGCTGACCGGTTGACTCGCCTCCAAGACTCCCCCTCGACGCCGCTCTCCCCCGGATGTAGAATCGCTGCAAACAATTCCGCCGTCTTTCAAGGGGCTTCAAACCGTTTGCCAGCAAAGGAGGAATCATGCGGATTCCGGTTTTTGTGCGCAGTCTACCCGTGCTCCTCGTCGTCACATCGCCTGCCCTGATTCTGGCCCAGTTCCAGAAACCCACCAGCGAAGAACTCAGGATGACGGCCGACCCGAAGGCGCCCGGCGCCGCCGCCGTCTACCTGAACGTCGTGGAAGCAGCCGATGACGACCTTCATTTCCATAGCTTTTACGCGCGCATCAAGGTTCTGCAGGAAAAGGGAAAGGAACTGGCCACCGTGGAGATTCCTTACGTTACGGCCGATTCAACGGATACGCGCTACGCTTATATGCCCGAAAGGTTCCAAACCAGGGTTGAGGAAATCAAAGCACGCACCATCCATGCGGACGGAACCGTGATCCCCTTGACCGGCAAGCCGGAAGATCTGATGGGTGTCAAGACGGTCTCCAGCAAAGGCGATTTGCAGATCAACCGCAAGGTCTTTAACCTGCCCAGTGTGGAAGTGGGCAGCATTCTCGAGTATTACTTCAAAGTTCGCTTCGACGACCATTTCTGGGAGCCGCCCGATTGGAATATCCAGAAGGCGTATTTCGTCCATAAAGCGCAATTCACCTATGCGCCGCACGGCACCTTCAAGACTGGCAGCATTTACTCGGTCGACCCAAGTGGCGGCGGATCGGTGAATCACCTGATCTGGTGGCCGGTTTTACCCGCCGGGGCAGCGGTAAAGAAAGAGCTCTCCGGCGTCTTCAGCTTGGACATGAATGATGTTCCACCACTGCCCGACGAGGACTGGATGCCGCCCCTGCGGAACTTTGGCTATAAGGTCGTCTTCTACTACAAGTTCGCGTCGGACAACGGCGACTACTGGGCATATGCCGTCAAAGACTGGTCCAAAGACGTGGACCACATTGCCGACCCCTCCAAGCCTATTCACGAAGCGGTTGCCGGCCTGATCGCTCCCGGCGACAGTGACCTGGAGAAGGCCCGGAAACTCTATAAAGCCGTTCAGGCGCTCGATAATACCGACTTCTCGCGCAAGAAGAGCGAGTCCGAACTGAAGCAGCTCAACATAAAACAGAGCAAGACCGCCCAGGACATTCTGGCGCAGAAGAGCGGCTCCGGCGAAGAGATCGCCCTGCTCTATCTGGCCATGCTGCGCGCCGCCGGGCTCTCGGCCAGGGCCATGAAGATCGCGGATCGCGACGAGAACATCTTCGACCCCTCCTACTTGACCTTCCGGCAGCTCGAAGACACCATTATCAGCCTGAAGATCGGCGGCGACGAGATCCTGCTCGATCCCGGCCAGAAGATGTGCCCCTTCCAGAAGCTCCACTGGAAACACAACAATGCCAGCGGCTTCCTGGAGGGTAGCGACGGGGTGACGCCGGACCACACTCCGCCGCCCTCCTACATGGATAACAACACCACGCGCAAGGCCGATATAACCTTGGACAGCCAAGGCGGGATGCAGGGCGCCTTGCGGTTTACGATGGTCGGGCAGCAGGCGCTTCACTGGCGGCAGATTGCGCTGAGAAACGACGAGGACGAGGTCAAGAAGCAGTTCGACCGCTGGCTGGAGACGATTGTTCCAGAGGGCGTGGAGGCGCGCATCGACCACTTTGCCGGGCTGGACAATCCGGACGTGAATCTGGTGGCGTTCGTCAATGCCAAAGGAACGCTGGGTACGGCCACCGGCAAGCGGCTTCTGCTGCCGGGCTTCTTCTTCGAGACCCGCAGCCGTCAACCGTTTGTCGGCGAGGAGAATCGCCAGGAGCCGGTGGACATGCAGTATAGCGAGGTGGTGGACGACGAGGTGGTTTATCGCTTCCCCGCCGGACTTGCAGTGGAAGGCGCGCCGCAGGATGCCAGGATCTCATGGCCCTCAAAAGCAATTCTCGCCACCAGTTCGATGCCGGTGCGCGGTCAGATCACCATCACCCGCACGCTCTCCCGCGGTTTCACCTTCGTCATGAAGAACCAATACCAGGACCTCCGCGCCTTCTACCAGAAGGTCGCCGCCTCCGACCAGCAGCAACTAGTGCTCACCTCATCTCCCGTACCGAAAGGAAACTGATGATCTCTCAATCCCACATTCCGGCCTGCACTCTGTCCGCATCCGCTACGAATCGCATCGCGCGGCCCCGCTTCTGGCTGCGCGGCGCGCTTCCGCTTCTCGCCTTGGCATTTCCAGCCCTCGTCCACGCCCAGTTCCGGCAGCCCACCCCCGAAGAACTCAGCATGACCGCCGACCCGAAGGCGCCCGGCGCGGCAGCGGTCTACCTCAACGTCGAGGAGATCGCCAACGATCCGCTCCACTACCAGAGCTTCTACGCGCGCATCAAGGTGCTCACGGAGAAGGGCAAGGAACTGGCCACTGTCGATGTTCCCTACCTGCATGGCGACTCCAAGATCACCGAGATCAAGGGCCGCACCATTCACGCCGACGGTACCGTGATTCCCCTCGCCGGCAAGCCTCAAGACCTGTTGATCTCCAAGACAATGCCGGAGCAAGGCGATCGGAGGCAGGTCAACCAAAAGGTCTTTACCTTGCCAAGCGTCGAGGTCGGCAGCATTCTTGAATACACGTATCAGCTCGAATATGACGATAACCATTACTCCTCTCCGCACTGGGAGATTCAGCGCCCCTACTTCGTCCACCAGGCGCATTATGCCTTTACGCCTTTCAAGGCATTCATGCCCGGCGTCCAGAACCTGACTAGCTCTTATTTGTTGGATGCGCATGAACGCGTCATCAACAGCCTCATCTGGTGGCCGAATCTGCCTCCAGGAGTGACAGTGAAAACCGACGCCGCCGGACATTACGCCGTCGACGTCACCGATATTCCTCCCGCGCCGGATGAAGAGTGGATGCCTCCCGTCCAGAGCATTCTTTACAAAGTCTATTTTTATTACAAGGCTGCCAGCAGCGCCGACGATTTTTGGATCACCGATGCCAAGCTCTGGTCCAAAGACGTGGACCGCTTCGCCGAACCTTCCAAAGCGATCAAGGGAGTGGTTGCCGGCCTGATCGCACCCGGCGACAGCGAACTGGACAGGGCCAAAAAGCTCTACAACGCCGTGCAAGCCCTCGATAACACCGACTATTCCCGAAAGAAATCCGAATCCGAACTCAAGCAGCTCAAACTGAAGGCCGCCGTGCGCGCCGAGGACATCTGGAAGCAGAAGAGCGGCTCCCGCGAAGACATCGCCCTGCTTTACCTGGCCATGCTGCGCGCCGCTGGTCTCACCGCCTACGCGTTCAAGGTGGTTGATCGTGACCAGGGCGTCTTTGATACCTCCTACCTCACTTTGGGCCAGCTCGACGATACCCTGGTGATTCTCGCAACCGGCGACAAAGAGATCGTGCTCGATCCCGGCGAGAAAATGTGCCCCTTCGAGACGGTCAGTTGGAGACATTCCAGCGCCAGGGGGCTTCGGCAACTTGCGGACCAGCGCGGTTTCGAGACTTCTGGATCCCAGGCCTACACCGATAACAAGACGCTTCGCACCGGCGATGTCACCTTCGACAGCCAGGGCGCCCTTACCGCCGTCTTTCACTTTGATATGATCGGCCAGGAAGCCCTCTACTGGCGTCAGGCGGCCCTCAGGAACGACCTCGACGAGGTGAAAAAGCAGTTCGATCACTCGCTGGAGTCGATCTTCCCCGAGGGCGTGCAAGCGCACGTCGATGGCTTCACGGGACTCGACGATCCCAACGTAAACCTGATCGCCAACGTCAAGGCCCAAGGCAACTTCGGCTCCGCGACCGCCAAGCGCCTTATGCTCCCCGCCTTCTTCCTCGAGACCCACGCGACGCCTCCCTTTGTCAATCAGGAAAAACGCACCCAGCCCGTCGATATGCACTATAGCGAAACGGTGACCGATCAGGTCACCTATCACCTGCCCGCCGGGTTCACGGTGGAAGGCGCGCCGCGGAATGCAAGAATCTCATTGCCCGGCCACGCCATCCTCACCATCAGCTCGACGCCGGCGCCCGGTCAGATCGCCATCAACCGCTCGCTGGCCCGCGCCTTCACCATCCTCAAGCCGGCGGAGTATCAGGATCTCCGCGCCTTCTACCAGAAGATGGCCGCCTCCGACCAGCAGCAACTGGTGCTCATCGCATCTCCAGCAACGGCATCTCCAGCACCGAAAGGGAACTGATGATCTCCCGTCTTCACATTCTTCCCGCATTGCACAGGGGCCGCATCCCGCGGCCCCGCTTCGGTTTACGCGGCGCGCTTCCGCTCCTGGCCATGGCGTTTCCAGCCCTGCTGCACGCCCAGTTCCAGCAGCCCACCCCAGAAGAGCTCAGCATGACCGCCGACCCCAAAGCGCCGGGAGCCTCAGCGGTCTACCTATACCGGGAAGAAATCGTCGACAATTCAAAGCTGGCCTATAGCCTCTACGAGCGCATCAAAGTTCTCACGGAGAAAGGTAAGGAACTGGCGACGGTCAACATTCCCTATGAACGAGGGATAGATAAGGTCAAACATATTGAAGGCCGCACCATCCACGCGGATGGAACCACTGTTACCTTGACCGCCAAGCCAGAAGATCTGATGGACGTCAAAGCGAAAGGGTACCAGGTAAACTCAGTGGTATTTACGTTGCCCAGTGCGGAGGTGGGCAGTATTCTGGAGTACCGATTGACCATCGAGCGCAACTCTCTCTGGAGATTTGAACCCGAGTGGAATATTCAGGCGCCGTACTTCATTCACAAGGCGCATTATTTCTTCCGTCCCGTCAACCAGCGGTTGATGTATGAATCGCATTTGGGGCCTAATGACAAGGTGGTCGTACACGGTATTTCGAAAATCTTGATTGGCACCCCCGACATTACCTATACCTTGGATATTGAGGATATTCCACCCGAGTCCGACGAAGATTGGGCACCGCCGCTCAATACCCTCCGATGGTCCGTAAGATTCTTTGCCGACACCGGAGCCGCAACAGGCGAGGAGTTCTGGGAGAGAAAGCGCAGTTTCTGGGCAGGTTGGATCGACAACTTCATCGAGCCAACCGACCCATTGAGAGCTGCCGCCGCTGGGCTCGTATCGCCTGGCGACACGGACGAGCAAAAGGCGGTCAAACTCTATGCTGCCGTTCAGAAACTCGATAATACCGATTTCAGCCGCACCAAGTCAGAGGCCGAGCGCAAGAAGGAAAAACTCAAAGACATACACAAAGCCGAGGACGTTTGGAAGCAGCAGAGCGGATCGGCTAACGATATTGCGCTTCTCTATGCTTCCATGGCTCGCGCTGCCGGCCTCAAGGCCTGGCCTGCGTTTGTAGTCAATCGCAATCGCGCTATGTTCGATATCAGCTATCTATCCGATTCGCAGTTCGACAATGACATTGTGATTGTCGAACTGGGCGGCAAGAACGTTTACCTGGACCCCGGCCAGAAGATGTGCCCGTTTGGATCGCTGCATTGGAAACACACCTGGGCGACCGGCTTTCGGCTCACCGAAAAGGGCGCGGTGTTCGAAACCACTCCCGGAATAACCTACAAGGAGTCGACAGTGACTCGTGTGGCAACTCTCGACATCGACGAGGCCGGCAACGTGAAGGGAAGCGTTCGCTATGTGATGACCGGCCCGAGCGCGCTCCACTGGCGGCAACTGGCGCTTGAAAACGACGAGGACGAGGTGAAGAAGCAGTTTAACGAGTCGTTGCGCGCCTATCTTCCCGAGGGCGTGCAGGCCGATTTCGATCACTTCCTCGGCCTTGATGACCCGGACGTTAGCCTCATTGGCATCGTCAAAGTCAGCGGCAACATCGGCTCGGCCACCGGCAAGCACTTCTTCCTGCCCGGCCTCTTCTTTGAGTCCCGCGCCGAGCACCCCTTCGTCGCGCAGGACAAGCGCACGATTCCAATCGATGTTCACTACCCCCAGATGGTGCAGGATGAGGTGACGTACAACCTGCCGCCCGGATTCAAAGTCGAAAGCCTGCCTCAAGACGCCAATACTTCCTGGCCCAATCACGCCCTGCTGAATATTCACTCCAGCGCACAAGCCGGTTCTGTCACCGTCTCCCGCACCCTGGCCTATAACTTCACCCTCCTTGATCCCAAGGATTACCCCGACCTCCACGACTTCTATCAGAAAGTAGCCACAGCCGATCAACAACAACTCGTTCTCACTCGCGCGCCGTCCGCGAAAGGAAACTGATCATGGCTTCTCCGCTCTCATCGAACTCTCTCCGTTTCCCCGTCTGCCTGGCCGCTTTTATTCTGGTGGCAGTCAGTCCCTGCTTTGCGGGCCTCTTCGGCAAGGACAAGCCGATCCCTGATTGGGGCTTGGATGCGGCCAAGACTCCCACCCCGGCTTACACCAAGGATGCCGCATCAGTGGTCCTCTTCGACGAATACGTCGAAACCGTCGATGGCGCGGGCCGGGCCGTCGAGCGCGAGCGCGAAGCCATTCGCATCCTGAAACCGCAGGCTCGCCACGACGGCTGCCTTGTCGCATACGACGTGGACGAGAAGATCAACTACTTCCGCGAGTGGACGATTGCCGCCGACGGGAAACAGTACCAGGCCCAGGATACGGACTTCGTCGATGAGGGCGACAACAGCGACTCCGTCATGCTCTTCACGGAGAAAGCTCGCGTGGTCCATCCTCCCGCCGCCGACGTGGGCGCCACCATCCTCTGCGAGTCCGAGGAACAGCTCGCACCCTATCAACAGGAGACAGTCTGGCGCATCCAGAGCGGCATTCCCATCGTCTTCCAGGCCCTCGAAGTCGATCTACCCCCCGAACGCGCCCACTCCGAGACATGGCACAAATATGCGCCCGTCAAGCCGGTCGAGGTCGCGCCAAACCACTGGCGGTGGGAGATCAAGGACATGCCCGCGCTTGACCTGCGGGAGGTTAAGGACCATCCGGCATGGGCGGCTCTGGCCGCGCGCATGTCCGTCCAATGGGACAGCGTCGCTGTCGAAGGCAAGGACAACCAGTGGCGCGCGATCGGCGAGTGGCAGGAAAAGCTCGAGGAAAATCGCCACGACCCCACTCCTGAGATGACCGCCAAGGCGCAGGAACTCGCTGCCGGCGCGCCCGACTTCTACGCCAAGCTCAGCCGCATCACCGAATACATCCAGAAGAACATCCGCTATTTCGTCGTGGAGCGCGGCATCGGCGGCTGGCAGCCTCATAACTCCGCAGATATTTACCGGAACCGCTATGGCGACTGCAAGGATAAGACCACATTACTCATCGCCATGCTTCAGGCCATCGGAATTCATGCCCACTCCCTTTCCGTGGACCATCGCCGCGGATACGTCGATCCGGAGGCTCCTTCCCGATACAGCGATCACATGATTACCGCCATCGAGATTCCAGCCGATGTGCAGGACCCGCGCCTCAAGGCCATAGCGAAGGCCAACGACGGCAAGCGCTATCTGATCTTCGACCCTACCGATGAGCGCACGCCGGTGGGCAATCTGCCCTCGAACGAGCAAGGCGGTTACGGAGTGCTTGCCGCCGGCCTGGCCAGCCAGATCATCTCCCTGCCCGTCCTTGACCCGGAGGCCAACGGCTCGGAGCGCAAGGGCTCCTTTACCCTCGCGGCCGATGGCACCCTGACCGGCTCAGTCGATAGCTCCCACATCGGCCCAATCGACCCGGACCTGCTCAGATTCCTCAAGTACACCGACGAGAAGGAGCGCCGCGAATACTGGGAAAAGTACATCGCCAACAGCCTCCCTGGCGTCACCCTCGATAGCTTTCAAGTTACCCAGCCCGAGGCCCTCGACAAGCCCCTCGAATTCCACTACAAAGTTACGGCGCGCCAGTACTCCCATCAGGCCGGCCCGCTGCTGCTGGTGCGCCCCCGCGTCATCGGCAGCTTTGCCGCGCAGATCGAAGACAAGCCGCGCATCTATCCCATCGATCTAGAGGACACTGGCCGCTGGCGCGACTCCTTCGACATCGCCATTCCCCCCGGCTATGCCGTCGATGAAACCCCGGACCCTGTCAACCTCGACGATGATTTCGCCAGTTACCACTCCTCGGTCTCGGTCAAGGGCAACCAGCTCCACTATGAGCGCGAATATGTCGTCCGCCAAGTCGAGATTCCACCCGAGAAGGCCGCCGCCTTCCGCCATCTTGAGTCTGTGATCCTCTCCGACGAAAAGAGTGCTGCTGTCCTCAAGAAACAGTAATCGGCCGAAGGGGTGAGGCGCCCGGCATGACAATCGCATGAAACCATTTTGTTGGTCAGGCTGGCTTCGATTTCCGTCGCGCCGGAGGCGCAATGGTTATTAGCCCCGCGCTTCAGTGTGGGGAAAGGGGTCAGCGATAGCCAGTCAGCCCCGTCGGGGCGATGCAAACTGCCCTGGGCGCCCGGCATAAGAAGAGAATTCCGCGCGGCCCTTTGTTTATAATCCAGACGAGAGCATAGCAATTACCCACCCGCTCTCTGGAGCCAGAGAATGACCTTCGACATCCAGGAGATCCTGGGTTTCCTTCCCCACCGCTACCCGTTTTTGTTGATCGACAGAGTGGTCGAGTTCGAGCGAGCCAAGCGCCTGGTAGCGATCAAGAATGTAACCATGAACGAGCCCTTTTTCCAGGGACACTTTCCCGGTTATCCGCTCATGCCCGGCGTGCTGATCGTTGAGGCGATGGCCCAGGCCGGAGCCATCATCATGCTCCACGAGATTCCCGACCGCGAGAAGAAGCTGGCCGTCTTCACCGGCATCGAGAAGGCCAAGTTTCGCCGCCCGGTGACCCCCGGCGACCAGTTGCGCATCGAGGTCGACGTGCTGGCCTTCAAAAGCCGCCTGGGGCGGATGGAGGCCAAGGCGACAGTGGATGGCAAACTGGCCTGTGAGGCGGTGCTGACGTGCTCGATTGTGCCCAAAGTGCGTGAGGCCGCGCCGGCGGCAGCCCCTGAAACGGCCCAACGGGCTCCGCAAGAGGCCGCGCAGTGAGCATCCATCCCAGCGCCGTCGTTGCGGCCGGAGCCGTTGTTCCGGCCTCCTGCACGGTCGGACCATTTTGCACAATCGGTCCCGAAGTCGCGCTGGGAGAGGATTGCACGCTCATCTCCCATGTGGTGCTCGACGGCCGCACCCGCATCGGTGCGCGAAACACCTTTCATCCCTTCTGCGCGGTGGGCGTCTCGCCGCAGGATTTGAAGTACGGCGGCGAGCCAACAGAGCTGGAGATCGGCGACGGCAATACGATTCGCGAGTGCGTCACCATCAGCCGCGGCACCACGGGCGGCGGAGGCGTGACGCGCATTGGGTCGGGTTGCTTATTGATGGCCGGGGTGCATATCGGCCACGACAGCCAGGTGGGCAGCCACTGCATCCTGGCCAATTGCGCCACGCTGGCCGGGCACGTGGTCATCGAGGACTTCGCCACGGTGGGCGCTTTCTGCCCGGTTCATCAGCACTGCATTGTAGGGACGTACTCGTTCATCGGCGGCGGGACGATTGTGACGCAGGATGTACTGCCGTTTTCGCTGACCTCTTCGCGGCGGGAGAACAAGGCCTTCGGCATCAATAAGATCGGCCTGGCGCGGCGCGGCTTCTCGCCGCAGCGGCTGCAAATCCTGCAAAAAGCCTTCCGTTTCCTGCTGGCGGCCAAGCTGAATACCACGCAGGCGCTGGAGAAGATCAAGGAGCTGGAAGGTGCGGACGCGGCGCTGCTGGCCGCGTTCATCGAACGCAGCGAACGCGGGGTGATCAAATAGAACCTGGGCACCGAGCGAACTAGGAAAGGAAACGGTCATGCGGTGTATGGGATTTTTGCTTTTGGTCCTGCTTTCGGGTGGCATCGCCCCCCCGATTCGCGCACAGAATGTCCTGGAGGTCGATGCGAAGGCGATTCAGCAACATATCGACCATCAGGTTTTTCCGGTCTACCCTCCCATTGCAAAGGCTGCACATGTTCAGGGAACTGTAGTCTTCGACCTCCGGATCGGAGCTACAGGAAAAATTGAGTCGATGAATGTTGTGAGCGGCCCAGCAATGCTGCAACAAGCTGCAATCGATTGCCTGAAGCAATGGACTTTCCATCCATTCGAAAAGGATGGTGGCCCAGTTGTAGCCCACGGTCAATATTCGATCATCTTCGTATTGAGCGATTCAAGCAACACGACAATAGGACACGGACCTCCTGTCCCGCAGCAGGAGCCGACTCAAATCATCGAGGTAAAAGCCAAAAGCGAAACCACCGCATCAGTGACTGATCCAACACTGAATGACAAATTCGAGGCAGCAGACGATGCTTGCTGGCAGCTCTACAGAAAGCACGATAACTCCCGCGAGGCGGGCGTCGCGTGTCAAAAAGCGGCAGATTACATGGACGAGTTTATCCCGGAAACTGAAGTGCATGAAAAGCTCTCGGAGTACCTGGCTGCAGCCTGGGCGCTGGCCAACTCCGGAGAGGCGCTGGCGGCGCGACCCTATGCGGAAAAGGCCGTCCAGGCCTCTTCCAAGACACTGGATTACACTTTTGGTATCGGCTCGGCCTATGCCATTCGCGGAATCATCGAAGGAACCCTTCACGACTTGGATGCCTCCGACCGCGATTTGACCCAGGCAGAGCAGTTTGGCCGCAGGGCTTACCAAGACGCCCTTGCGGATCACTTCAAGCTCACTGAGCAGTACAAGCTATATTTAGTGAACTATCTTAGAGCACACTCGGCACTCCTCTTGGCCTTACACCGCGACAAGGAGGCCAAGGAAAGACTCGACGAGGCTCTGTCGCTCCAATGAAACTCGGCCTCATCGCCGGCAACGGCCGCTTCCCCTTCCTGCTGCTGGATGCGGCGCGGGCACAGGGATTTTCTGTCGTTGTCGCCGCCATTCGCGAGGAAACCGACCCGGAGATCAATCATCGGGCGGCGGGCGATGAACGAATCACAGTCTATTGGCTTTCGCTGGGCGAGTTGTCGCGGCTGATTGAGGTCTTCCAAAAGGAGGGCGTCTCGATGGCCGTGATGGCCGGCCAGGTAAAGCACAAGCAGATCTTCTCCAGCATCCGCCCCGATTGGCGGCTGGCCAAGCTGCTGCTCAACCTGCGCACGCGGAATACCGACATGCTGCTAGGCGCAGTGGCCAAGGTGCTGGGCGACGAGGGCATCGAACTGGTCAGTTCGACCGCCTTCCTGGAGCCGTTGCTGGCCGCCGAAGGCGTGCTCACCGAGCGTGCCCCCGACGACGACGAACGCAAAAACATCGAATACGGGCTGAGCGTAGTTCGCGCCGTGGCCGGCTTCGACATTGGCCAGACTGTAGTGGTGGCCGCGCAGGCCTGCGTCGCCGTCGAGGCCATGGAAGGCACCGACGCGGCCATTGAGCGCGCCGGGGCGCTGATGCGCTCGCTCGATGAAGCCGCCTCCACGCTCGAACGCCGCCTGACCGTCGTCAAGGTCGCCAAGCCGAATCAGGATATGCGCTTCGACGTGCCGGTCATCGGCGTGGGGACGGTCGAGTCGATGATCCGCGCCGGCGCCAGTTGCCTCTCGGTCGAGGCCGGACGCACCCTGCTCTTTGACCGCGCCCGGCTGATTGAGCGCGCCAACCAAGAAAGTATTGCCATTGTGGCCACTCCGCGATGATACTGGTTGCAGGGGAGGTTTCCCCGCTTCCCGTTGCTCCTTCCCCTGTTCCCTGTTCCCTTTTCCCTGTGCCTTGGAGGTCTCTCGTGAGAATGCGAATTCTCTTCTTCGTTGCCGCGATTCTTGTGATCCTGGTCTCGTTTGCCACCGTTCACGCGGGTACTCAAGCGATGCCGGCTGTTGGACAAGTTGCGCCCACCTTCACTCTTCCCTCGCAGGATAAGCCTCAGGTTTCGCTCTCGGACTTCCTCGGTAAGTGGGTGGTGCTCTACTTCTATCCCAAGGACATGACCTCGGGCTGCACCATCGAGGCCCACAACTTCCAGCGCGATCTGGCCCAATACGCGGCCAGGAACGCGGTGATCCTGGGCGTGAGCGTGGACACTCCCGACAGCCACCGGCAGTTCTGCGCCAAGGAAGGTCTGGCCTTCCGGCTGCTGGCCGATCCGGAGCACAAGGTCGTCGATGCCTACGGCTCGCTGGGCCACTTTGGCCCCATGACCATCGCCAACCGCAACACCTTCCTCATCGATCCCCAGGGCAGGATCGCGAAGGTCTGGACCAAGGTTGACCCGTCGGTACACTCGACCGAGGTGCTGGCCGCCATTGCCGCCTTGCAATCTTCTTCAAAGTCGTCCAATCCCTAGTAATTACCCCATCAGCCATTGGAGGAAGTATGACGACCCAGCTTGCACAGAGCTTCCGCGCCGAATTGGATGCGATTCACGCCGCCCTGCTTGCGATTCCGTCAGAGCTTGCCGATACGCCGTGGCGCGTGGGAGGGTGGACGCGGAAGGAGATCGTCGGGCACCTGCTCGATTCGGCGGCCAACAACCGCCAGCGTTTTGTACGCGCCTCTTCCGAAGGCGAATACGCAGGACCCCAGTACGCGCAGGACGCATGGGTAGCCGCGCACGGCTACGCGAGCCAACCCTGGGCTACCCTGCTGTATTGGTGGGAAGTGGAGCATGAGATTCTTGCGTCGGTAGTGGATCGCATCCCCGAGGAGCGGCTGGAGACAAGCTGCACGGTCGGTGACGATGAGCCCGTTTCCCTGCGCTTTCTGATTGAAGATTATCTCGTACACCAGAATTGGCATCTGGCGCAACTCACGGCTCCCGCTGCCGCAAAGGAGTAGCTCCGCCTGAGTCCAGGCGCAAAAAAGCCCGGCTTGAACCGGGCTCCTTTGCTTGTCTTCCGCGGCAGGACACTGCCGCTACTTCTTGCCCTTTTTGCCTTTTTTGCCTTTCTTGGCGCCAACCTTCTTCGCTGGAGCTTTCTTGGCGGCAACCTTCTTCACCGCCTTCTTGGCTCCCACCGGCCTGCCCCGTTTGGCGGCTTTCTTGGCCGCTTTCTTCGCCGGAGCTTTCTTGCCCTTGGCGGCAATCTTGCTCTTCTTGGCGACCTTCTTGGCCGCGACCCTCTTCGCGGCTGGCTTCTTGGCCGCAGCCTTCTTGGCAGCAACTTTCTTTGCCGGGGCTTTCTTCGCCGGAGCCTTCTTGACCGCGGCCTTCGCCGGAACCTTCTCGACCGGGGCTGGGGCCGCCGGTGCCTCTTCGACCGGAGCTGCCGCGGGAGCCGGTTCCACCACCGCTGCGGGAGCCTTTTTCTTTGCGGCCTTCTTCCTGGCCGGTTTCGATGCGGGTTCTTCCACGACCACGACTACCATTTCCTCAACCACTCCCTCGTCATCGTCCGAGGAAGTGAGCACGCTGGAGGTTTCAACCTCTTCGTCCTCTTCAAAGTCGTGAACGGGATCGAGCTTCGCCGGCGTGGCATTTGCTTTGCCGTCGCTCATCGCGTACTTACTCAGCTTCTCTTCCATCGATTGCCTCCAGCGGCATTCCGCTCAGAAATTTCTTCGATTCCCTTTTCGCGTGGCGGAAGACCACACTCCGCTCACGCAAGCCATTGTAGCAATAGCATGAACGCAAAGACCAGTAAATGACAAGTGCGTAATTAGGTCCCTGCTAATTTTATTTTGCGGCGGTAGCCTTGGAGTTCGCGGAGCGCTTCCGAGTGGCTGGTTTTTTTGCGGCCGCCGCGCCTTCCTTCCTGGGCGCGGCTCGGGCGGCGGGCTTTGTGGCGGCGCCCTTTGCCGGCGCGGCCGGCGCGTGCGCGACCGCTGAGGATCCTCCCCGGCGATGACCGCTGGTTGACGCGCGCGGCAGAGTTGCCGGATCGGCGACATGCAGCCGCTGACCCGGCTGCACTTTGATGCCGGTGATCTTGTTCCAGCGCCGCAACTGGTTCAGCGACACGCCGAAGCGATCGGAGATCGTGACCAGCGTCTCGCCCTTGCGCACGGTGTAGAGCAGGGTGCGCGCCGGCGGCGCGGCCAAGGGCGGCACCGGCACCACCAGCGCCTCGACTCCAGCCAGGCCATCGCTCACCCGCAGTTGATTGGCCGCGGCCAGCGCGGTCTCTGTCACCTTATACTCGCGCGCCACCGAGGCCAGCGAATCCTCGGGCGCCACGCGATGATAGCGCCAGGCATTGCGCTTGCCCTGGGGAATCGCGGCGATGCGCTGCTCAAAGACCGCCGCCATTCCGCCCGGCAAGTGAAGATCGAAGGATGCGTCGGGCGGGGTGACGAGCCGAAGCAGGCTGGGATTCAACGCCTCCAGCTCATCCACTGGCGCTCCCACCAGGTCGGAGACCAGCCTGAGGTCTACGGGGTAGTTGACGGTCACCGTGTCGGTGAGCACCGGCGGGTCGAGCGTCACATCGTCGAAGCCGTACTGCTGGGGATGGTTCGCGATGATGATCGCCGCCAGAATCTCCGGCACGTAGTTGCTGGTCTCCCTGGGCAGATTGTTGCGCTTGTACAGCTCCCAGAAATCGGCGTATCCGGTCTTTTCCACGGCGCGCTGCACATTGCCCGCGCCCCAGTCGTAGCCGGCCATCGAGAGATACCAGTCGCCCAACTGGTCGTAGATGAACTTCATGTAGCGGGCGTAGGCGCGCGTGGATTTTTCCGGATCGAAGCGCTCGTCCACATAGGCGTTACGGGCCAGCCCGTAGTTGCCGTGCGGCATGAACTGCCACATGCCGCCGGCCTTGGAACGGCGATTGAGGGCCCGCGGCTGAAAGCCCGACTCGGCTACCGCCAGATAAATCAGGTCCTGCGGCACGCCCTCTTCGGCCATGATCCGCTGGATCATTGCCTTGTACCGTCCGGCCCGCTCGAAGGAGTGGAGCAGCGTATTGTGGCCCTTCTGCGTGTTGGCAAAGAAATTGATGTAGCTGGCCACGTAATCGTTGATGACCAACGGCAGGTCCGACTTGGTGGTGGCCAGTTCTGCTTCGGCCTTGGCCACAAGGTTGGGGTCCACCTGGAAGGTCACGTCCTCGGCCACCTCGGAGGGCGTCTCCTCTTCCTTCGGCACAAAGCCGTTGCCCTGCTTCAGAGCCTCCATCTCCAGCGCATTCACCCCGTCCACAATGCGGTCGAACTCCTCCTGCAACTCGGCATTGCTCTTGATGTCGATGCCGCAGGCCAGCATCAGGTCCACGGCGCGGTCGAACTCCTGCTTGGCCTCGGGCAGTCTCCCTTTGCGATAGGCGGCCTCGCCGTGGGCGTAGGCATCCTCCACCTGCTGAATCAGCGAATGTACTCGCTGCTGCTCAACGGTGGGCGCGGGCGGCGCTGGAGGAGCCGTCTGCGGGGCTGGCGCGGGGGCAGCCGAGTTTGCGCCCAACGGGAGCGCGGGCGCCGTAGCCTCCGGCCGCGCGCCCACTGAAGAGCCGCTGGGCGCAGTCGGCACGCAGCCCGCCAGCGAGAAAGCCAGCGCGGCGCAGCCGAAAAATCGAAGAGAAATCCTGCCAATCTTCATGAGAGATGCTGTTGCCTTGCCGCCGAAAGCCCGCAAGAGGCGCTATGCCGATGATAAGCTATGGCCGGGTAGCCCCGATCCCAGTGACGATTTCCTACCGCGTTGAGGGTGCCCCCGGTCCCGGTGAGATTTCCAGCCCAGGCTGAGGGTGCCCCCGGTCCCTCGCCTTCGGGGACCGGGGATGGAAGCCGAGCCTGTACTGAGCGAAGTCGAAGCATTCCTCGCCCCTGGGGACCGGGGATGGAAGCGCCACGCCGCCCAAACTTTTCGTTTGTAGTATTCTCGCAGTGTATGAAAGGCGAGCGCATCCGTTATCAGCAAACGGGGGAGTTTCATTTCATCACCTTCAGTTGTTTCCGTCGTCGGCCTTATCTGTCCACGGGCGCGGCGATGGAGCTTTTTGAGGATGCTTTGGAGCGCGTTCGGCTGCGCTATCTTTTTGCAGTTGCTGGCTACGTGGTCATGCCGGAGCACGCGCATCTGTTGGTCAATGAGCCAGGGCGCGGGCTTTTATCCAGAACCGTTCAGGCCCTCAAGCTGTCGGTTTCGATGCGCAGCCGCGAAAGACCATTCTGGCAGGCGCATTCTTATGATTTCAACGTCTCAACGCACGAGAAGTTCGTGCAGAAGTTGCGCTACATTCATCGCAATCCGGGGTCCCCAGCGCATGAATTTTGTGCGCTGGGGTGGAATCCGGTCAAGCGCGGTCTTGTTGCCAAGCCCGAGGACTGGCCATGGTCAAGCTATCGCCATTATCAAACGGGCATGCACGGCACCGTAGAAATCGAATCGGAATGGACGGCCTGCGAGAGAGGCTGGCAGCTGCCTGCGTGGATGCGCTTGAGGCAGCCCGATTCTCCCTCCCCGGTCCCCAAAGGCGAGGGACCGGGGGCACCCTCAACTTGATAATGCTCCGTATGAGACCAGGGCCACCAGCCGAACATAATTGCGCTGGACAGGCCGCCGCCAAGGGTGTGGAGGTTGAGAAAAAATGAGGTCGGCTAGTTTCGAATCACTGTCCCTGGATGAGGGACTCGATCTGCTTCAATCAGGAGTGGCGCGGCTTTCACGACCAAAGTTGGCAGCCTTCTTCGGCAGTATCGGAGCAGCAATGCTTCCCATTTACCTCTGGTTTTCCGCCAGCAACCACTGGGGAGATGTTGCGGTTCTTCGAGCAGCATTGGATACAGCATTTGGATATGCCAGAGGAAAGCCAGGCTTGCCGGGAGATAGCGAATGCATGTTGAATTCAATTGCCGAGATCACTCCAGACGAAGACCAGTTTGAGACTCCTGATAGCACATTCGCAATGGATGCAGTGATTTGCGTAGGCAAGAATATACTTGACTGACCGAGTTAAGTTATGTATTATTGCACTCATGGAACACATTCCGATTCCCAGGACATTGCTGGACGCTGTAAAGTTCTATAGCGATCCCGACAACTGCCGCCAACATATGATTGAGGTTAGGTGGCCTGATGGTGTGGTTCGGTGCCCCACTTGCGGCTCTGAGAAGGTCACGTTTCTGAGGGCCGCGAACCTGTACAAATGCTACGGCCGCCATGATCGGGCCAAGTTCTCATTGAAGGTGGGAACTGTCTTTGAAGACTCGCCCATCGGCCTCGACAAATGGTTACCAGTAGTGTGGATGCTGGCCAACTGCAAGAACGGCATCAGCTCGTATGAGATTCACCGGGCAATCGGGGTGACTCAAAAGACAGCCTGGTTCATGCTCCACAGGATTCGCAAGGCGATGGCCAGCCGTTCATTCGTGAAGCTGGGAGGGCCAGAAGGGGGTCCTGTAGAGGTTGATGAGACATTCGTCGGCCCGAAACCTCAGAAGATGCACCGTGACCGCCGCTTGAGGGCGCAGAGCGCGATGAAGGGCGCCGGCCTAGATAGCAAGACTATCGTGATGGGAATGCTCGACAGGGAACTGCGCAAGGTTCGCGCCAGGGTAATTCCGAACGTCAAGCGCGAGACTCTTCAAACTGCCATCCTGAGCGGCATTGAGAAGGGTTCAACCGTCTATACCGACGGCTGGTCAGGATACGATACCCTGCCCGAGCATAACTTCATCCACGAAACTGTGAACCACATGGAAGAATATGTCCGCGGTCGAGTTCACACCCAGGGGATCGACAACTTCTGGAGCCTGCTCAAGCGTGGGTTGACTGGCACCTATGTATCCGTGGAGCCATTCCATCTGGACCGCTATGTGGATGAGCAGGCGTTCCGATATAACAATCGCGCAACGAAAGATAATCCCCTACAAGACTCGGATCGGTTTATGCTTGCTCTATCGCAGATTGCTGGAAAGCGATTGACGTATGCTGAATTAACCGGCAAGGAGGCCGGGGCGAGTTTCTAATGGGGCTTTTTGGAAGCAGCGCCAGAGGCGCGGGAAGCGGAACGGATCTTAGCCTTTCGCTTCCGCGCTTTCTCGGCCTCCAGTTGGGCTTTGATCTCGGAGTGAGGGACGGCTACAAGCCTTCCCAAAAAACTCTTGAATCGGTCAAATTCCCCCGTCTGTTGGAGGGGCTGCAAATCTCGATGTTCTACGGGTCGTTCGCTGCTACCTTGCCGGGATGAGCGTATGCCCGCCATATCTCCATCAGTTTAGCACGATGGAAGAAATGGCGGCAGTGTGCAAACGAAGGACTCAGACCAAACCCTCAAACAAATCAATCCGCTCGAAGATCGCCTCATGGAGCTGCGAAAGCGTTGGGACCACAGGCTGCTCTTTCCATTTTCCGACCTGCATAAACGCTATTTGAGGCAAGACTATGGGGTTCTGATTGAGTGCCTTGTGAATCAGCGCAAGCTCGGCGTCGTTAACCGCCTTTCCTTGGCCGTACTTAGCCATAGCGGCTGCAACCTCAATTCCTGCGCTCAGAGGGATGTTGACGCTCGCGCAGGAACTAATGATTGCGAGTTCCCGGTGCTTATCAAATCGGTCCATGTCGTGGACGATGCAAACGGGATCGCTTTCAGCATCGCTCCCTCTCTTGTATGGCTGCATATCCCGAATGAGGCTGGCAACTTCTCGATTCGTAATCCCCTTTATTTTTCTCTCGTATCTAGCAATTTCTTCTTTCGTAAGTGGCTCTTTCCGCAGGACAGGGAATTCAATAGCGTTTTGCCCGTTGATCCTGCACTCCGCACAGGAGAAATGCCAGGCAATATGGTCAAGACACGATCTCAAGTGGTGAATGATTTCTCCACTCAGGACGCTAAAACGTCTAGGGATGGCGAGGTTGCGGTGGTAGTAAAGAGCCTGTTGCCACTCCTCAGACTTCACGTCGGGCATGACTGGGTACTTGCCAACTTTGAAGAAAGCGAGAATTTCGGTGTGAAGATTACCGATGCTCTCATTGGCCCGTTTTAGCTTCTCAGCGATTCCTGCAAAAGCATGATCTGGGTCGTCGGTCCAAGCCATTGCGTCTCCTTTACTGCTTTCTCTCAGACTCGTCCATAGGGCAAGGAGGGTTGGCGTAAGGATTGATTGGCCCTTTGGATTTGCTTTTGGCTTTTTTGAAGGGGCTTCGCTCTTTGAGAAAAGGGACGAAAATCGGGATGACCATGTAAGCCAATGCCAGGACTGCTATGACGGCCGTACACGCGAAAACCGCGAAGCCAATCAGTTCTCTGAGCAGGTACCCAAGAAGAGTTCCGGCCCAATGAAGAATGGCGTGGAGTGTTCCCATAGCCTTATTCTAAGGGGAGAAGAGAGGAAATGATGAAGAAAACAGGATTTGAAGCGGCAATGAATCATTTCGCTTTTAATACGACCGACGCCTACCGGAAGCAGGACCCCGCTGGATACAATCTCAGCGAAGGTCTGTATTGCTTAGCGAGCGGCCTTCAGAAGCTGGAAGAGAGGCTTGAGGGACTGGAGCGACGGCTTGATAGTATTGCCGGAGCCCAGCAGCATCAAAAATAGGGAACGCAAGGCTGGCCGAGAGTTGGGCGTTGTGAACCGCTTCCCGCAAGGCTTCTACATCAACAAGCAAGGATTCTCTCATTCTCTAAGTGTAGCAAAGTCCTTTATTTACACTGTTAGTTACACTCTATAGAAAGGTCAGGCAAGTATATTGTTGCCTTTGCGTAGACGCAGCAGTGCGGGCCTGCGATCCAGGGCAGAACATCGAACCTGCTTGGGTTGAGTTTGCTGTGGACCCAGCTATCACCACCCTGTGTGAACAGCAGACCGGCTACCTCGCTTTAGGATCATCTCCAGAAGAGGATGTATGGCGAAAACAAGCTCTGAAAAATCCGGCGTTGAAGGGCGCATTCGAGGCCGTGTCAGAGATGGTTGACCTCCTTTCGCATCTGGAGTCCCCTATCAATCAAGAGCTTTTAGAAACCTTAAAGCAGCTTGCAGCTAGACTTGTACCGCCCCGATATGTTTCGGCGTAGGGCAGGTGGCCCTCGATAAGGAAGAAGGCTTTGTCAAGCACATGTTCAGGCAAAGAAATCCTTTGGCGGGTGGCCCTGATCTCATACATTGTTTTATCAAGTTGAGGGTGCCCCCGGTCCCTCGCAGTTGGGGACCGGGGATGGAAGCGGCAAGGTAAAAACCCGCTGGATGTACCACGGGCAATCGCCTGAACGAATGTTGCAGATTATTTCCGCCAACCTGCTAGCCTGAACTTTGGCTGGTCCTCTCGCATTCGCCGAACCGGAATTGCCGATCCCCGGAACTCGCCGAACCTCGAGTGCGCCAAACTCCGGCATCCGCCGAATTCGGCTTCGCCGAACCGGAGCGCAGACCGCTTCACCCCCCAAGGGACACCCAAAACAGGGACAAATCTGAGGCTTTTAGGGCAAATTTAGGACCTTTTGGGGCGCTTTTCTGCCAATTTTCAACCGTTTTCACGGAGGATTTATGAACAGGTACGCACAAAACAAAGGAGTTAGGTAGTTCTATCGCCCCTTTTTGGGGTACCCCCCACCCCCCTATTTACCGCGAGACTGTGAAACTGTGAAGAATTGCCTTGCCTTTCTCATTGTCTGGCGGATGCGAGAGCCGCCGCTTTCCGCTAGTTCGCCGATGATAAGCTAAACCATGGGAGAGCCGCTAAGGCGGGTCGCCCGCGCGCCCGCAACCCATTTGTTTTGAAAGCCTCCGATGGACGCCCGCTTCCTCAGAAACTTCGCCATCATCGCCCACATCGACCACGGCAAGTCGACGCTGAGCGACCGCCTGCTGGAGCTGACCGGCTCGGTCACCGGGCGCGAGATGCAGGCGCAGATCCTGGACGACATGGACCTGGAGCGCGAGCGCGGCATCACCATCAAGGCTCACGCCGTGCGCATGATGTACAAAGCCCACGACGGCAACACCTACCAGCTCAACCTGATCGACACCCCCGGACACGTGGATTTCAGCTACGAGGTCTCGCGCTCGCTGGCCTCCTGCGAGGGCGCGCTGCTGGTCGTCGATGCCTCGCAGGGCGTCGAGGCGCAGACCCTGGCCAATGCGTATCTGGCCATCAACCACGGCCTGGAAATCATTCCCGTCATCAACAAGATCGATCTGCCCTCGGCCGACATCCTCGGCACTCAGGAAGCCATCGAGAAAGCCGTCGGCCTCGACGCCACCGACGCCATCCCGGTCAGCGCCAAGACCGGCCAGGGCGTTGACGAGGTGCTCGAAGCCATCGTTCACCGCCTGCCGCCGCCCACCGGCGACCCGGACGCCCCGCTGCAAGCGCTCATCTTCGACTCCTGGTTCGACGCCTATCGCGGCGTCATTGTGCTGGTGCGTGTGATGCAGGGCACGATGCGCAAGGGCCAGCGCATCCGCCTTATGTCGAATGGGAAGTCGTTTGAAGTCGAGTCCATGGGCGTACTGATGCCCAAGCCGGTCGAGATTGGCGAGCTGCGCGCCGGCGAGGTAGGTTTCTTCGCGGCGACGATCAAGACCGTCAGCGACACCAAGATCGGCGATACCGTCACCGACGACCTCCGCCCCGCCGCCGCGCAGTTACCCGGCTTTGAAGACATCAAGCCGATGGTCTTCGCCGGCCTCTACACGGTGGACTCGCACGAACACACGCTGCTGCGCGATGCTCTGGAAAAGCTGCGCCTCAACGATTCGTCCTTCTTTTTTGAGCCGGAGAGCTCGGTGGCTTTGGGCTTCGGCTTCCGCTGCGGCTTTCTCGGCCTGCTGCACATGGAGATCATTCAGGAGCGGCTGGAACGCGAGTACGAACTCGATCTCATCACCACCGCTCCCGGCGTGCGCTACCACATCACCATGACCGACGGCAGCACGATGGAAGTCGACAATCCCTCGCGCTGGCCCGATCCGGGCAGCATCGATTCCATCCGCGAGCCGGTCATCACTGCCAAGATCCTCACCAACGAGGAGTATGTGGGCGGCATCTTCAAGCTGGTGGAGGAAAAGCGCGGCAAGCAGGTGAACTTCGAGTACGTAACCGCCACGCGCGTCCTGCTCACCTACGAGCTGCCGCTCAACGAGATCGTCCTCGACTTCTACGACCGCCTCAAGTCGATCTCGCGCGGCTATGCGTCGCTGGACTATCAACTGGCTGGCGAGTGGGAGTCGCCCATGGTCAAGCTCGACATCCTGGTCAGCGGCGAGCCGGTCGATGCGCTCTCGATTATCGTGCACAAGGACTTTGCCTATGAGCGCGGCCGGGCGCTGGTCTCCAAGATGCGCGAGTTGATTCCCCGCCAGCAGTTCGAGGTGGCCATCCAGGCTGCCATCGGCGCCAAGGTCATCTCCCGAGAAACGGTCAGCCCGCTGCGCAAGAATGTGCTGGCCAAGTGCTACGGCGGCGACATCACCCGCAAGCGCAAGCTACTGGAAAAACAGAAGGAAGGCAAAAAACGCATGAAGCGCATCGGCAAAGTGGACATCCCGCAGGAAGCCTTCCTGGCCGTGCTGCGGATAGGCGAAGATTCACAGAAGTAACCTTTGAAAGGTGACCCGATTTACTTTCTGTTCACCCTGATTTGTGGATAACCCCGGCAAGCGCGCATTTCCTCGCCCACCGTTGTTAGTTTTCCCACGGGACAGTTCACTCCCTGATAGTGGTTGATAAATAAAGAGTTACCTTGTTTATCAGAAGAGAACAGTCCTTGGCAAGAGGAGAATTCTGAATTTATTTGCGGGATTCGCGAAATTAATCCACAGTTTTTTCCACAATGAAACACGCGCCGGTTGCAGACAAACGCATGGTCCGGCGAGCGACCGCTCCGCGTCTTTCAAGACTCTCGCCGGAACTGCAAAGGCCCCGCGACGCGAGGCCTTTGCACATCTTCCAATTCAAGAAGTTCCTAGTGCGTGGCGGGAGCAGCACCGGCTGGCTTGGGCGCTGGGGCAGCCGGCTTGGGCGCAGTGGCGGACGGCGGCGGAGGCGGAGCAGGTACGCCCGACTTCACGTTGTAGGCTTCGATGATGGCCTTCGTGATGTCAGTGGGAGGGCTGGCCCACAGAACCACCGGGATCGCCTGCTGTTGCTGCTGGCTCTCGTCCAGCACGATCGTAAAGCCTTGCTGCTGCGCATAGCTGACCAAAACGTCGTAGACCTTCATGGAGACGCCGTTGTTCATCTCCGACATCTCCTGCTGGAAGTCGTTCTGGGCGTCTTCGAGCATGCGCTTGGCCTGCTTGTTCTTGTCGTCGATGGTCTTGGCGCGGCTGGCGCGTTCCGCATCGCTCAGTTCGTTGGTCTGCTTCTGCAATGCCTTTGTCAGGGTATCGATCTCGTCGCCAAGGGCTTGGAGCTGCGCTTGTCTGGGCGCATACTTCTTTTGCAGGTCGGCGACATTGCGTTGGAACTCGTTGGTGTTGCCCACAGCTGCCTGGAAGGCAATGACGGCAATCTTGGCGGGACCCGCAGGCGCCGCGGCGGCGGGAGCAGGCGAAGTTTGTGCGGCGGCGCTCAGGGCAATGCCCGAGACCAGCGTGGCGATAAGTGCAAGCGAACGCTTCATGTGAGTAATAAGCTCCTTCGGAATTCCTGTGGATCTCGCCGCGCTTCAACGCGGAGACGAACCGGCGCCTCCTGAGAAACCTCACGGCCATTTTGCGGAACTCTGCGCCGGATCGAGCAGAGGCGGAAAAAGACGCGGACGGAGACGTCAGCAGGAACTACATGGATTATAGGAGCCAGGGGTGGGAGCGTCAAACCGGCAAACGAAGAATTGAGCGCAATCCTTCGAGATTTCGGTGATCCGGGATGCCTGCCTCAGTCAGCGTGCCGCTTGCGCTGCTATGCACCACAGCGATCAGGCGCATGCAAGGCCCTCAACTGGCTCCGGCGAGCAAAGAGGGCCGCTCATCGTGAGCGGCCCCAGGAACTTGCTTGTCGAACCCCGTCCCCTAGAAGGTGGTCGATACCGTAAACCGGAAGGTTTTGCGCGGCTCCCGGAACTCGTCCCGCGCCCCGTAACCCTGGATCGCCTGCGCGTAGGTGTAGTCGCCCGCGCCTCCCGCCGGGAACATCTCCCGGGTAATCAACTGAGCCGAGCAACTCTGATTCTTGCCGCTGCCAATCCCAAGGTTACAGTAAGGCTTTTCATAGAGCCGCAGCGGGTTATAGGCGTAATAGAAGCGGAAAGGGGCATTCAGGATCGGCATCAGGACCGAAAGCTCAGCGCCAGTGGACATGCGCGGAACAAAGTTGGTGCCGGAAATGACGTGGATATTCTGCTGGAAGCCGACCTCGGAGCCCGGAGTGCCTCCCTCGCAGGCGCCGTTGTTATAGACCGGGCAGCCATAGAGCGGCGCAATCAGCGAGGCAAAGCCCTCGGGGCTTTGCTTCAATTGCCCCTTATTGAGGGCCGAGTCGATGCCGAAGTCGTCGAAGAACGAGAAGGTCACCGGGCCCGCGATGGGAATGCGGTATTCGGCGTTGGTAACGAGATTGGTGTCGCCGCCGATCGATACTATGCCGTAGATGGGCAACGGCACCGGAATGCATTGGCCCAGTTGCGGCTGTGTCGGGTCGCGCGGAACGCAACTCCCGTCCGGATTGGTCAACTGCACGGTAGTGCGAGTGGGAACGTAGCCGTATGGCGTCGCTCCGCGAATGTCAAAGCCTCGCAAGTCGCCCTCTCCGCCGGCGTAGAGGCGGTTGTTGGGCGGGGCCACGTCGCCGCCGTAGCCCTGCACATAACTCAACTGCATGCGCAGGCCCAGAACGTTGCGGCCGTTGGGCGCGGGGATCAGGTAGTGCATCGGCAGGAATTGCTTGTAAGCCACCGACGGGGCGATATAGCGCACGTTGCCCCAGATGCCCGCGGTTTGGAAGACCGCGGCATATTCCTTGCCGGTGCGCGGGCGCATGGGGTTGTTGATGGTGTTGTAGGTGTAGCTGAACGAGGCCATGCTATTGATGATGCCGGCCAGCGCGTTGGCCCCCTGGATGCCCGACCGGAAGCTGATGGTCTGGAAAAGAGTCTGCGAAGCGGTCGAAAACGCGGAGATCGACGACTTGCTCCACGAGTAGGTGAAGCCAACCCGCTGGAAAGCATGCCGCCGGAGCGGGTAGTTCACTGAGAAGTTCATGCCGGTGGAGGCTTGGTTGTAGTTCTGTGTCAGCGATTGCTGCGCCGCGGTCAGAATCTCAGACTGGCCGGTCGAGGCATAGCTCTTGGCCGCGTTGAAGTCCTGCTTATTGTTGAAGAGTTGAAAACCGACGTTGAGCGGGCGGTTGCGGATGTAAGGCTGGGTGAAGCCGAACATGAAATTCCGGCTGGCGCTGCCCAGGTTGGCCTGCAAGCTGAGCGTCTCGCCCAGGCCGAGGAAGTTGTTGGTCGAGTAATTGAGGCCCAGGAACGCGCCGTTAAGGCCGCTCAAGCCGCCGTTCAGGCCGATCGAGTTCTTGCCCTTCTCCTTCACCTTCAGCAGCAGGTCCACCGTGCCGGCTTCCGGATCCTGGTGAGCTTCCGAGTCCTGATCGACTTTGAGCGGTTCAAAGTACTCGAGCTGATTCAATCGCAGCAGACTGTACTCCCACAACTGCGAGTTGTAGACCTGTCCTTCCTCGAGCATCAACTCGCGGCGAATCACCTTGTCGCGGGTGATGGTGTTGCCCTGGAACTCGATGCGGGAGACGTAAAAGGGCTTGCCCTCATCGATGTCGATGTTGAGCGAAACAGTCCTTTTCTGATCGTCGAAGACGGGCTTGGGGATGGCCCCGAAGTTGATATAGCCCAGTGCTCCGTAGGCCTTCTTCAGGTTCTCCAGGCCCTTGGCGATCAGCGTGGCGTTGAACCACTCTCCGTCCTTGACCGCGAAAGTGGCGCGCAATGCCTTCTCGTTCTTTACTGCCTTGTTGCCGGTGAAAGTGATCGAGCCTAGCCGGTAGCGGTCGCCTTCTTCAATGGGCATGAGGATGTCGATGCGCTTGCCCTTGTTGGGGCGGAAGGTGAACCAGTTCAAACCGCCTTCGTCGCGAATATGCGTCTTGGGCTCCTCGATCGCGGCGTTGTAATAGCCTTTGTCGCGAAAGGCCTGGCGCACCCGTTCCGTGTCTTCCTCCAGCTTCGAGGCGTCGAAGGTTTGCGAAAAAATGTCCTCAAGAAAAATCGAGTACGGAATTCCGACGGGCTTCAGGTTCTTCATCGAGCGGCGCAGCACCAGGCTGCTGATGTGCTGGTTGCCGGTGAATTTGATCTCGCCCACCTTCACCGTGGGGCCTTCCTTGATGTTGAAGTTCACCTGCACCGAAGCCGGGGGAATCGTCTTCACCTCCGTCTTGATACTTGCAAACTGGTGGCCGTGCTCGGAGAGCAGATCCTTGAGCACCGTCTCGGCCCGCTTGATTTTGGTCGGGTCGTACTGGCTCTCCACCGAGAGGCCGACCTTCTCCTTCTTGAAGCGGTCCAGGATGTCGGAATTCGAGACGGAATTGTTCCCCTTGTAGTTGATCTCCCGGATCGTGGGCCTCTCCCGGACAAAGATGTTCAGGATGATGCCCTTCTCGGAGTCCTCGCGCTCGATGCGCACATCGTCGAAGTACGCGGTGTTCCACAGCGAGTTGAAGTCGCGCTCGATCGAGATCGGGTCGTAGACGTCGCCCGGATGGGTAAAGAGCCGCGCCAGCACGGTCTCCTTGGGGATGCGCCGGTTGCCGATGACTCGAATCGAATCGATGGTCTGCGTCTGCTGAGCCAGGGCCGCGCCGGCGGCGAGCATACACGCGGCCAACGCCAGCATCCGTGCCAGACAGCTGGTGCTCCGCAACGCGCGGGTGACGGAAATGTGCTCGTTCCTCACCGGGCTGGAGCCCTGCCAAGAACAGCGGTACTGCTGCGGTCCATAGTTCGCCTTCAGGTTCGGCTTCACGGCAAGAATATCGACACCCTCATTGCTGAAAATCTGATCCTGCATCAACATCAAGGAAAAACCGATTATATTTGACCGCGGCCACCCGGCCCAAACCGCTGGACGGCGAATCGATCCGAAAATCGCATCTTCCCCAAAATTTCCCTGCCGCGCTTGTCGCCTTCGGACTCGGGCCGGCCCCTTTACCGTCTCCAGCGGAAGACTCGCCCGCCGCTGAAACTGGAATAGGACCCAACCCACAGTCTAACGGACGCGGGCGGGTTTGGGCGTTTTCCGGTACTGTCTTAAAAGTGCGTTGATGTAAAACAGCGAACGCTTGCAATTCGATTTTACTGCTCGTATCGTTAGGGTATGGCATCAACCCGCACGGAACTGGCCACGCTCAAGAGCCTGCTTACGGAAGCCGATCATATTCTGTCCACAACGGAACTACCGGAAGGCCGTGCCGTCCGTTGCCGGGAATTGCTCCGCTCGGCTTTGGCCTTGACAGACGATCTCCTGAGAAGCGCCAAGATGCCAGCGGCGGCTCTCCTGGGTCGCAAGGGCGGCTCACAGACGGCCAAACGCGGGAGTGACTACTTCCGCCAGCTTGCGGCCAAACGGAAGACGCGGGGCGGCGGTAGACCGAAAAAGCAAGCCGAATAGACCCCTGAGACGCTAAAATGATCGCTCAAGAGAGCCTGAGCGATGAATGAACCTGGACGGCCCCCTCTATCTCCGATTACCTGTGAGGCAATCGACCAGTTATTGCATCGGATGGACGAAACCCACTGGCCGCTTATCGCGGCGATGCGGGTCAAGAAATACTACCCACTTGACACGCCTGTTCCGCCGCAAGCCCCTCAGCATCTTCTCAGCCGGATTAAATCGTATGCGAGCCTCCTGTTCAGGACAGAGGCCAACCAATATGAGCAATTCCGAAGCGATGCGCGTTTTCCGGTGTGGCTTTCGCGGCTCTCAGATCGCGTATTGGCACGAACACTGACGGCGCTTGACAGGATAGAGGATGGTGACCCAGACGCGCTGCTGGTGGGGTATCACGGTCTATCGCGGCCAGAGGTTGAGAAAACACTGCGACAGATTCTCCGGGAAATCGCACAGCAATACGAGCAAGGCAAAGTTCCTTTACCTATAGCTGGTGAGTCTACAAAGACGGAGCCGCAACTGGATCAAGATGAGCGAGGCACCATCTCTAAGGAATCGCTGGCCGCTCAGATTAAGAGACTGCAAAACGAGTGCGAGATTACCGCAGAAGCTATGGCCGTGGCCATAGAGGTTGAGCCTCGCTCCATATATCGGCATCTTGCAGGAACAGCCGTGCCGCGACCGAAGCATATTGCGGCTTACGAAAACCTGTTTTCAGAGCGGCTCGGAAAGTCAGTGACTTTGAAAAGGCCAGTGAAACGTCATCAAAACGTCAGTTAACGTCAGTGAAAGGTCACTGACGTTTTGGAAAAGTCATCTCTAAAAGTCCGTGAATAAGTCCGTAGTAAGTCATTGTTTTACAGCACTATACGGCATACGCTGTAAAACATGAAGCGATTCACCACAATTCGAGGGCCACCACGCAGACCGCCCCTGCGGGGGCGGCACGACCAACGCACTTTTCTCTTGACAAACAGCAACCGCTTGCTGTATTCTTTAACCATGATGAACGAATCACAATCCGTAGATGGCATGACCTGCACAGCCTGTGAAGTCGATTGCCAGCACTTCGGGCGGCACAGGAACGGACTCCGCCGGTTCCGTTGCCCGCAGTGCAGCCGGACCTATACAGAGCCGCACACGCGGACGCTGGACACGATGTACATCTCCCAGGACCGCGCCGTGCTGGCGCTCCAGCTTTTGCTTGAGGGGAACTCAATCCGCAGCACGGAGCGCATCAGCGGCATGGACCGGAACACGATTATGAGCCTGTTGGTCAAGGCAGGAAAGAAGTGTCAGCGGCTCATGGACGAAAAGATCAGGAACGTCCCTGTGTGGGATGTGGAGATTGACGAGATTTGGGGATTTTGCCAAAAGAAGGAAAAGAGCCGCAGGGACCAGGAGAAAGACGTTTACGGAATCGGTGACGCATGGTGCTTTTGCGGAATCGAGCGGAACAGCAAGCTGCTCCTAGCCTTCCATCTCGGCAAGCGGGATCGCCAATCGACAGACAGGTTTATCGGCAAGTTGCGGTATGCGACGGGAGACAACCGCTTTCAGCTAACGAGCGATGGATGGGCGGCATATCCGGCTGCGGTCGGTTTGGTTCTCCGTGGTCGCGCCGACTACGCCCAACTCATCAAAGTCTATTCAACGCCGCGTGAGGGTGAGCAGCGGTACAGCCCTGGCGACGTTGTGGAGGCTGTGCCAGTGCCCGTCATGGGCCTACCGAAACGGAATCGCATCTGCACAAGCCATATTGAAAGACAGAATCTCAGCATCCGCATGGGGATGCGCCGCATGACGCGGCTCACTAACGCATTTTCAAAGAAATGGGAGAATCTTGAGGCCGCGTATGCGCTCTGGTTTGCCTATTACAACTTTTGCCGCGTCCATTCCAGTCTGAGGGTGACGCCCTGCATGGAGGCCGGAATCGAAGGCCACATCTGGACGATTGCGGAATTGATTGCCTAAGACCTTATAGACTTGATACATTTCCTCTATCATGCTGAAACGTCTAGCGATACTCGTTTTGCTGCTGGCAATCGTGCAAGCATTGGACCCAGCGCCAAGGCGGGCAACCACTAGCGCCTGTAATGGTGGCAGCAATGACAAGAATAGTAGCCAAGGCAATCAGAATACCGCCTCTCCAACGCCTCCGCTCGTCACTCCACAGGTAAAGGCCGTTTCCGCCAATCCACATGGAAGCGATGTAGCATCCGAGACAACAAATACAGTACACAGCGTAAAAGTCACGAGCATCCCATCCATCGCCATTACTGATATTCACAAACCGTGGTGGGAATACTTTCTTGACTGGGGGCAATGGGTATTCGCTGGAGTCTTGGCTTACGTAGGCTGGCAGCAAGTGCGGCTGTTGAGACGACAAGAGAAAATCCTGTTTGGAGCGCGAAAGGAAATACATACTCAGGCTCGGCACATGAGCCGACAGGCTGATTTGATGAGTAGCAATAATGAAGTTGCTCTGGTAGCCGCTAATGCCGCTAAGGAAAGTGCCAAGGCTGCTAACGATCAAATCGAGATGATGAAGAGCAAGGAGCGGGCGCGTATCCAAGTTACTCCTTTGGATTTCGACGCTGTTGATCCGACGGAACCCAACAAAATAATGATCGACTTTGTAAACATAGGGCCAACTAATGCCTTTGATGTTCGAGTGGAAGCAGGAGCGAAAGTCACAGTAGAGGGGTTTAAGCCAGAGCAAGGCGAGTACACTGACCTGGCTATTCCCACTCTCTTGAGGCCGGAGAAATTGGAATCTTCTTGGGTAGTTTGGGACTTTCCTAGAAGATGGCGAGATGAGATTGTAGATGAAAGAGCTAAAGTCACCTTTGAAGTGGTAGGGCAAATCAAATACAGAGATGTTTTTGACACCACTCACACAGAGGATTTCTCCTACCGGATGAACGTCTATGGAATCGAAGATTTGCCTGGTAACTTGGTTAAATTGAAGTTCATGCGAAACTGGCATCCCTTCGATCTGCATCCGGGTGAATGGGAGTTTTAGTATCCCAACGACGATGAGCACTTCCACAATCCAAACTAGGACACTACCCAGAATCCCGCCCCAACCCGCCATTTCCCGCCGAATCCCGCTCAACGCAGATTTCAGACAGTACCCGTTTTCCATCCGCCCGGGCAATGCAACTTTCCCTTTAGACGCACGCTGGGCGCGCATGACATCCTTTCTTTAGGGGAGGTTTTTCAGCCATGGAAAAGACGCGAAAGACAGTTTATGATTTTTCAGCCCCGTTGCTGGACGGGCGCACTGTGAGCCTGGGCCAGTTCCGGGGCCAGGTTCTGCTCATCGTCAACACCGCCAGCAGATGCGGCTTTACTCCCCAGTACGCGGGCCTGGAAGAGCTTTATCGCGCCTACCGGGAACGCGGATTCACGGTGCTCGGCTTTCCCTCCAACCAGTTTGGCGCCCAGGAGCCCGGTTCGGAGGCCGAGATTGGCGCATTCTGCGAAAAGAACTATGGCGTCACCTTTCCCCTCTTCGCCAAGATCGAGGTCAACGGCCCCGACGCCCACCCCCTCTACCAGTTCCTGAAGCGGGTCCGGCGCGGCATCTTCGGCAGCGAACGCATTCAATGGAACTTCACCAAGTTCCTGGTAGACCGGCAAGGGAAGGTCACGCGCCGCTACGCCCCTTCGACCAAACCCAAAGCCCTGATCGGAGCCATTGAAAGCCTGCTTGATCGCGAATAGGAGCCTCCGCACAAGCTTCCGCGCCCGGATTGCGTTCGTAAATCTCTCTATTTTTTCCCATTGTGTTTGGTTGCTGCGGTATGCTTTTCATGTCTGGCTTGCGATCATGGCCTTTTCCCGGAGGTTGAACGGGCCTTCTCGGAAGAGCCAGTGAAGGGAGGTGCCTGTGCGACGAGATCTTCCCATGATCCTGATCCGGGCGATAGTGGGCCTGGTCTTCCTGCTGGAAGGCATTCTCAAGTTTGCCCGGCCGGCAGAGGTGGGTGCAGGTCACTTTGCCGCTATCGGCTTGCCCTTCCCGGAACAGTTGGCGCCGCTCGTGGGCGTAATCGAGATCGGCGGCGGCGCAGCCATTCTGCTGAATTTCTACGCCGGCGACATGGCGATTGTGCTGCTGCTGGTCATACTCGCTGCTCTGGTCACTACCAAGTTCCCTATCCTGCTGGGCAGACCGCTGGGGCCATTCACTCCGGAAAAACTCAATAGCTACGGCTGGCTGAGCTTCTTCCACCGGGCGCGAACGGATTTTTGCATGATCTTCGGCCTGCTGGCCATCACCATCGACTCCGGCCTCCAGGTGGGCCGCAGAAGACACTGGTACCAATCCAAGGATCACTAAAGCATGGGGAACGCCGCCAGCAACCCGCCGCGCGGTGAAATTCTCCGCTTCTTCCTGCGTCTGGGTCTTACCGCTTTCGGGGGCCCGGCCGCGCACATCGGGCTGATGCAGCGCGAGGCCGTCGAGCGGCGTGCCTGGATGACTCGCGCCCAATTCCTCGACCTCGTGGGAGTCTGCAATCTGCTGCCCGGCCCCAGTTCCACTCAGGTTGCCATGGCCCTGGGATACAGCCGTGGCGGCTGGATGGGCCTCGTTGTCGCCGGTGTGTGCTTCATCCTGCCCGCTTCGCTAGCGACCCTTGCCT
The DNA here is from genome assembly GCA_049522975.1 of Occallatibacter sp. Classification (GTDB taxonomy): domain Bacteria; phylum Acidobacteriota; class Terriglobia; order Terriglobales; family Acidobacteriaceae; genus Telmatobacter. The sequence continues at coordinate 67,006 of JBEKNI010000014.1, forward strand.
TGGCCTGGGCTTACGTGCGCTATGGCAGTCTTCCCCAGGCGCAAGGGTTGCTGTACGGGGCCAAGCCGGTGATGGTGGCCATTATCGTTCAAGCCGTCTGGAACCTGGGCCGGATGGCTTTTCGCCGCTGGCAGTTGGCTTCGGCGGGCTTGGCGTGCTTTGCCGCAGCCTTGGCGGGCGCGTCTCCGATTGTGGTGCTGCTCGCCGCGGGGGGCATCGCATTGCTGATGGCCTGGCCCGGTTCCCGCTCCGGCGCGGCGCTGGGCCTCGCCGGTCTGCCGGCTCTGGGAGGCGGCTCGACGGGAGCGATCGGGGCGTCAGGATTGGCGCCGCTCTTCCTCGTCTTTCTCAAGCTGGGCGTGGTCGTCTTCGGCTCGGGCTATGTGCTCGTTGCCTTTCTCAAAGACGATCTGGTGGACCGCCTCCACTGGATCACCATGCCTCAGTTGTTGGACGCCATCACCGCCGGCCAGCTCACGCCGGGGCCAGTCTTCGCAACGGCCACCTTCTTGGGTTATCTGCTGCATGGATGGGCTGGCGCAGCCGTGGCCACAGTGGCCATCTTCCTGCCGTCCTTCTTTATGGCCGGCCTGGTGGGCGCGCTGGCCCGTCGCATCCGCTCGTCCCCCCTGGCCGGAGCCTTCCTCGATGGCGTGAACGCCGCTGCCGTAGCGTTGATGGCCGCCGTGGCGATTTCGCTAGGCCGCGCCACGCTGGTGGACGGCTGGACCTCGGCCTTGGGATTGGTGAGCGTGGCGCTGCTCGTGCGTTACCGGGTCAACGCCACATGGCTGATTCTGGCCGGAGCCGCGCTTGGAATTTTGTTGTACATGCTTGCCTGATATCCCATCAACCAGCCCCTTGCTGCCGCCAGCGCCTCACCCGATTCAGACTTTCAGCCCCTACTCCAGCGGCGCGGCCATCAGGTAGACGTAGACCAGGAGGGCCACGCCGACAAAGGCGGGAATCAGGCCGACCAGGTAAGGATTGTCCGGGTCCGCACCGGCCACGACCCGCAGAAAGATCACCATTGCCACACCCACTGCGATACAGATGAGACCGCCGATCTTCATACCTTCGCGTTTCTTCAGGCTTTCCATGCGGCTTTGCGCCTTGAGAAGCTCAAGGGCCGCCTTGGCGCCTTCACCGGAGGCTTCGGCCACGCGCCGAATCGTCTCGGCCTTGTAAAAGGCCTCGCGCTCCTTATGTTGCTTATCGATCCAGGTCACGGTGGGAAGAAATATCGCAAAGAGACAGATTGCGCCGATGGAGAGAAATATCCATTGCCCCGTGCCCTCAAGGCCAAATGGACCACTATAAAGCAGCAATGCCAGAGACGTCATAAAATCCTCCTGATTGATTTGCGGCAACTTTTCTGCCTGCAACCGGTGGGACAAGGAACCGCTGTACGCGGTTGCATTTTCTGGCTTTCTTCCTTTTGCATCAAAATGCAACCGAGAGAACCGTCTTCGAGTCCCACAACGCAGCGAGAGGTGGATTTGACCGCACTCCTCAAGAGCACGATCGATGACGGGGCCGACGTGGATCGCGTCCTTTCCGGCGACATAGCCGCCTTCGAGGGCATCGTCCGCCGCTGGCAAGGCCCGCTCGTCAATATGGCCTGGCGCTACTCGCGCGACCGCGGTCGTGCGGAGGAGATGGCCCAGGAGGCATTCCTCCGCGCCTGGCGCGGCCTGGCCAACTGGCGGCGCGAATCCAGCTTCTCCACATGGCTCTTCGCCCTGGCCGCCAACGTCTATCGCTCCGAACTGAAGCGCTTTCCCGTCGAGACTCTTCCTTTGGACGCTGCCCCTGAGCCCTCCGGCCCTGCCGGACAGCACAACGCCCTCCAGAAGAAGTCAATCCACGAAGGAGTGCGGCGCGCTGTTCTGGCCCTGCCGTTGCGCTACCGCGAGCCGGTCGTTTTGTTTTATTTTCATGAGATGGACGTGGCGGCCGCGGCCCGCACCATGGGCTTGCCCGAAGGAACCCTGAAGGCCCGTCTCTCCAGGGCGCGGGCTCTGTTGCGAAAGCGCTTCCCGCAGTTGGAGAACCTGGAAGACGGATGCGCGGAGATGGAATCTTCCGCACCGAGGAGAGGAAAGGAGGCCGCAATTGAAGCCAGCCAAAGCAGTTCGCACTGAACAGGAGCGGGCCGAAACCGGCCGGAACGGGATGATCGAGAGCGAGATCGAACAGATTCTGGCGACGGAAGAAGAGCTCATCCCCTCGTCGGGTTTTGCGGCCTCGGTGATGGAGCGCGTTCGCGAGGAGGCTGCCGCGCCCGCGCCGATCCCATTCCCATGGGCCAGGGTCCTGCCCGGCATTCTGCTGATCGCGGGAGTCTTCGCCTGGGGCACATTCGAGTTGGGCCGTCCCGGAGCGCCTGGGCTTGGCCTGCCATCCCCGAGTTGGCTCACGCAGCCCACGCAGCATCTCTCCTCGTCCGTCGTTGCTTCCGTCGAGTCGGCCGGCTGGGTCGCGCTGGCGCTGGGCGCCTCGCTCCTCTCCTGGCTCCTCTCGCGCCGCCTGGCAGGGCGCGGCGGGCTGCTCTAGCCCGAGGGTTGGCGGCGCTTCGGATTCCATCCGTCCGCTTCGCGCTGTGGATGCCTGCATTCCGACGACAAGATCGACATTCCGCTCCAGTTAGCTGCTACCCCAGGTTTCGGAATCAAGGACCTTTTGCCACAGCACGCATACTCGACAGACGTGCGCCACGCACTCTTCGATTCTCCTTGACATTCCGATGCAACGCGGAAAATACTGCAACTACGCAAGCGAAGACTCCGCTGCGGCAGATCCATGGCTGATTCCCCAAAAGGCTTTCGCATGAAGCGAGGCCACAACTCCCACGAAACAGAAATCTCCGGCCGCAGCCGAATTGCGGCCATTTCCCTACCGACCTTTCACACGGATCAAGGAGTACTTCATGAGCTTTACATTCCAAATCAACGCCAAACTTCCCGACCCAGACGGCAATACTCTGACGGTCAACAATGCCGGCATCGGATCAGGCACGCAGGCATCTCCAACCAACTTTCTGGACGTGTTCACGCCGCCCTCGAATTCCACCCCGACGACGTGGAAAAGCCAGATTTGGACTGCCGTTCCGGACCCGGCGAATCCAGGCTATTTCTTTCTCGAGAGCGCTCTGTCGAACGACGGCACGCCAAAAGGACAATTGGTGATCAACATCTCCGGCGTGGTGACTGCCACATCGGCCCGGCCAAACGGCATACTGGCCAACCTGGACATCTTCCCACAGGATTCAGGCTGGCACGGCAACCAAGTTTGGAAGACCGCAATCACTCCGGAAAGCACGGTCCCGGCTCAGCATGTTTTCATTCAGAGCAATCTGAACGATAGCAACGGAACGCCCTATGTGATGAACATTTCCGGCACCTCCACGGCGGCAAGTCCTCCCGCGAAGATGACTCGGGTCGACACATTCCCGCAGCAGGCGCTTACAGACAGGCAGTTGTGGAGCTTGGTGCCGCAGCCGGGGCAGCAGTTCAACCGCAAGGTCACCCTAGCCGTGCTGCCTCTGGGACAAACAAAATACCTTCAGATCAACGGCACGGGATTTGTTCCGGGTCCATTGAACATTCCCAACTTCACCGCTGCGAGCACCGATGACTCGGGGCCGGGCACCCAGGGTCCCTTGCCTTGTGTGGCTGTTAACTTCGATGGCAGCTTCGAGACCACGGACACGGGATTGGAGATATTGACGAATCCCGAAGTGAACAGCGTGTATATCTATATCCAGATGCGGGACAGCGGTATCGAGGCGCTTTATGGGGTGAGCGCGACAGTTGATACGAATACCGGGCAAATCACGATCACCAGCCAGGGGATCGGCGTATAGCACTGACGGGTCGCTCGCAAGCTGGCTTATGGCCGGGCGGCCCGCATTTCCATCCGCCAGGCCGCCATATTGAGACACGTCTCCCGATCCCGGAAGCGCTCTGAGAACGATGTGATTGCAATCACTCGACAGCGTTCAACGCGGATGGTAACCTTCCCTTGACCATTCCCCCGGAGAATGTTCGTCGCGAAATACCGGGGTCGCCGGTGGCAAACCATCAAGAAACTTGAGCTGTGGAGGAATTGTGACTGTAACAAGTTGGGTAGAGTTTGTTTTGGGGGTGAGCGCAATATCGCTCATTGTGGCTTTTTTCTTTGCGCGCCAGGTAATCGGCTCGGAGTCGTTTCTGAAGCGGCGGTACAAGACCGTGGCGGCCCTCCTGGGCCTGCTGCTGCTTCCCACATTCGCCAGCGCGCAGGAAGCCGCGGGCGGAGGCGAAGCCAGCCTGAAGCTGCCGGATTTGCGGAGCGTGAATTTCGCGAATTTTTTCGGCTTGAACGGACATAACCTTCTGTCAATTGGATTGCTCTTCTGCGCCGCCGGCCTGCTCTTCGGCCTGGTGATCTACACGCAGTTGAAGAACCTGCCGGTTCATCGTTCCATGCGCGAAATCTCCGAACTGATCTATGAGACCTGCAAGACCTACCTGGTGACGCAGGGCAAGTTCATCCTTCTGCTCTGGGTCTTCATCGCGGTCATCATCTCGATGTACTTCGGCTGGCTGGCGCCAGTGGGAAATGTTGCGATTACCCTGCCTATCATCCTGGGCTTCAGCCTGGTCGGCATCGCGGGCAGCTATGGAGTGGCGTGGTTCGGCATTCGCGTCAACACCTTTGCCAATTCGCGGACGGCACATGCGGGATTGCGCGGCAAGCCGTATCCATGCTTTGCGATACCGCTGAAGGCCGGCATGAGCATCGGCATGTTGCTGATCTCCGTCGAGTTGCTCATCATGCTCGCCATCCTTTTGTACATCCCGGCCGATTATGCCGGTCCCTGCTTCATCGGCTTCGCGATTGGCGAATCCCTCGGCGCCGCGGCCCTGCGCATTGCCGGCGGCATCTTCACCAAGATCGCCGACATCGGCTCCGACCTGATGAAGATCGTCTTCAAGATCAAGGAAGACGATGCCCGCAACCCCGGCGTCATCGCGGACTGCACGGGCGACAACGCGGGCGACTCAGTCGGCCCTAGTGCCGACGGCTTCGAAACCTACGGCGTTACCGGCGTGGCCCTGATCACCTTCATTCTGTTGGCCGTTCATGATCCCAAGATACAGGTGCAGCTGCTGGTCTGGATCTTCGTGATGCGCGTCGCTATGCTGGTCTCCAGTTCGGGCGCGTACTTTCTCAATGGCTTGATCGCCAAAGTGAAATATGCCTCCGCCGACGAGATGGACTTCGAGGCGCCGCTGACCTCGCTGGTCTGGATCACGTCGATCCTTTCCATCGTCCTGACCTTTATCGTGTCAAAGCTGATGATCCCCGATCTGGGCGACGGAACGCTCTGGTGGAAGCTGGCTTCGATCATCTCTTGCGGAACCCTGGCCGGCGCGCTCATCCCCGAACTGGTCAAGGTCTTCACTTCCACCAACTCGGCGCACGTGCAGGAAGTCGTCACCTCCGCCAAGGAAGGCGGAGCTTCCCTGGGGATTTTGTCGGGACTTGTGGCCGGCAATTTTTCCGCCTACTGGCTGGGACTTAGCATGGTCGCGCTCATGAGCATGGGCTATTTCTTCAGCAGCCTGGGTGGGTCCATGGATGTCATGATGCTCGCTCCCGCGGTCTTCGCCTTTGGCCTGGTCGCCTTTGGCTTCCTGGGCATGGGACCGGTGACGATTGCCGTGGATTCCTACGGCCCGGTGACCGACAATGCACAATCGGTCTACGAACTGTCGCTGATTGAAACTCTGCCCGGCATCGAAGCCGAGTTGAAGAAGGACTTCGGCATCGACGCCAAGTTCGAGCGCGCCAAGTACCTGCTGGAGGCCAATGACGGAGCCGGTAATACCTTCAAGGCTTCGGCCAAGCCGGTGCTGATCGGCACCGCTGTCGTCGGCGCAACCACGATGATCTTCTCGATCATCATGGCCCTGACCCACGGACTAAGCGATGCTTCGGCAGTAAAGAACCTCTCGCTGCTGCACGCTCCCTTCATGCTCGGGTTGATTACCGGCGGAGCAATGATCTACTGGTTCACCGGAGCTTCCATGCAGGCGGTTACCACCGGCGCTTATCGCGCGGTGGAGTTTATCAAGAAGAACATCAAGCTGGAAGGCGCGGAGAAGGCCTCGGTCACGGACAGCAAGCGGGTGGTGGAAATCTGCACCAAGTACGCGCAGAAGGGAATGTTCAACATCTTCCTTGCCGTCTTCTTCGCTACGCTTGCCTTTGCGTTCGCTGAGCCATTCTTCTTTATCGGCTATCTGATCTCGATTGCGGTCTTCGGCCTCTACCAGGCGATCTTCATGGCCAATGCCGGCGGCGCTTGGGACAACGCGAAGAAGGTCGTTGAGGTTGACCTGAAGCAGAAGGGGACGCCTTTGCACGACGCCACCGTGATCGGAGACACGGTTGGAGATCCCTTCAAAGACACCTCGTCGGTGGCATTGAACCCAGTGATCAAGTTCACCACCTTGTTCGGATTGCTGGCTGTCGAGTTGGCCGTAACGCTCACTGCGAGCAACGCAATGCTGGCACACGTGCTGACCGTCGCGTTCTTCCTGGTGTCGGTCTTCTTCGTGCACAAATCGTTCTATGGCATGAGGATTGAAACCAAGGAAAGCAACTGATTCCAGTCTCATAAACCAAAGAAAACGCCGCCTGGAAACGGGCGGCGTTTTCTTTGAGCAGCAGGGTGACCTCCGCTCATCAAGCTGCTCTGCACATTCCCCTTCGTCACTGCGTCCCTCTTCCACCAGCGTCTTCGAACCACCCGTTCCCGACAGGCGCTCTGGATTGCAAAAGACGCTCTGGGAGATCAGCTTTGCGAGGCGGCAATCTCCGTCAGACTCCGCCGCTGCCTGCCTTCGCAATCGAAGTTGACCGGGGCCAACCATGCTTCAAAGACTTTTTTCCGTTCCGGCCACTCGCTGCCGAGCATCGAGTACCAGGCGGTGTCGCGGTTCTGGCCTTTGATGATCATGTGCTGGCGGAAGATGCCCTCCAGGGTGAACCCCAGCCGCTCGGCCGCCCGCCTCGAGGGCAGATTCAGCGCATTGCACTTCCACTCGTAGCGGCGGTAGCCCAGATGTTCGAAGACGTGGCCGGCCATCAGATACATGGCCTCGGTGGCGGCGGTGGTGCGCCGCAACGACGGCGCGAGCAGGATGTTGCCCACCTCGATGACCCCGTGGGCCGGTTCCATGCGCATATAGCTGGCCCAGCCGGCGGCCAGACCCGTTGCTGAGGGCACAATGGCCAGAAAGACGGCGCCGGTCGCCGCCTGCCTCTCTTCGATAGCCCGGCTCAGGTCGGCCTCGGTCGGATAGGGTCCGTCAAAGAGCCAGGTCCACAGCTCGTCGTGGCCATGAACAGCCTGCCAGAGGGCGGCTGCATGGCGCTCCGCTTTCAGCGGCTCCAGCGTGACATGCCGGCCGCGAAGGGTCACAGGACCAGGCAGCGGCACGAGCTTCCAGTCAAGAGCGGAGGAAGTCATAGAACCAGCCTATCAGCCATCGTGCGCCTTGGGGGCCTGACCGGAACGGAACTTGGCAAAGCATGGGTTTGGCAAAGTTGGCCAAAAAATCCTATACTCAAGCTGAGGTGCCCCATGCCGACTCGCAATGTCAGTCTGCCTGAAAAGCTGGATCAGTTCATTACCGCTAAAGTTGAGGCGGGTGATTACGCCAACGCCAGCGAGGTGATGCGCACAGCCTTGCGTCTGCTTGAAAAGGAAGAGCGGGAGTACGAAGAGAAAATGACTGTTCTCCGCGCAGCAATCGCCGAGGGAGACGCCAGCCCCGATGCCGACGAGGGCGTCTTCGAAAGACTCTATGCCTATATCGACGAATTGGCAGCGAGGAAGGACGAGAGCGTTGCCGAAGTACAGTGTCTCTAGACCCGCTCAGTCCGGCATGAGGGCCATTGCCCGGTACACCCTTGAGACGTGGGGCGCGGATCAGGCATTCCGCTATGCCCAGGATCTGCAAAGATCCTTTCAGCTTCTCGCGGAGAATCCTGGAATCGGACGAGCGTGCGACGCGATTAGTTCGGGGCTTCGCAGGCATGAACGAGGAAAGCACGTTGTGTTTTATCGATTGAATCTGGGCGGAATTCGCATCGTACGCGTTCTGCATCAGCAGATGATCCCGACAAAGCCGCAATTCGAGCAGTGAGGGTCCGCGCACGCCACAGATCCTGCTGATCGGAAATCCACCCCAATCTCCACATCTCCACAAATCCGCCCGCAATCCGCACCGTCTTCGCCCCTTGCTCCCGCCCCCGGCGAGGACTAGCCTTGAAGTTGGAGGTCAATCCAGCCGCCAGCCGAGCGGACTTGCACCGGATTTGAGGCAGATCAACCAGCCGAACCCGCGCCCCGGTTGCGGCTTTCGAGCTTTCCACAGACAAACGCCCGTGTTTGGAAACTTGATGCCTGGATTCTTAAGAAAATACAAGATGTTGTGGTTTTGTCTTGACAGACACAACAGAGAGCGGTACCTTTTCATCTGCGGCTTTTAACGGATTGTAATGAACTCCAGTGTGAAAGCACCACTGGAAGCCGCTCAAAGAAGAGAATTCGCGGTACCTTCAATATCCCCGTTTGCCGTTCTTTGTTCGAGATTTGCCTTGGCTCGCTCGCGGTTGTGTTTCGCCGGATCAAGCGAGAGCATCACTAATTTTGTCATTGAAGAGGTTTCCATGAATGAGGTCCAACTTCAAACTTCTGCCGCCGCCCTCCAGGCTCCCCGCTCCCAGCGTGGACTGATCTTCACCCGCCGCTTCACCACCGAAGGCGTCTCCCCCTACGACGAGCTCCAGTGGGAGCAGCGCACCGCGTCGATTCCCGACAGCAAGGGCAACACCATCTTCGAGCAGAAAAACGTCGAAGTTCCCGTCGACTGGTCCATGACCGCGACCAACATTGTTGCCTCGAAGTACCTTCACGGGCGGCTGGGCACTCCCGAGCGCGAGACCGGCGTCCGTCAGTTGGTGAGCCGCGTCGCCGAGACCATCCGCGACTGGGGTCTGGCCGGCAACTACTTCGCTACCTACGAAGATGCTGTCATCTTCCACGACGAGCTGGCGCATATGCTGCTCACCCAGAAGGTGGCCTTCAACTCGCCCGTCTGGTTCAACGTGGGCTGCGACCGCCTGGAGCCGGATGCCGAGGGCCAGAACTGGCACTGGGACCCCGCCTCCGGCGGTGTGCGCTACTCCGCTACCGGCTACCACAATCCGCAGTGTTCGGCCTGCTTCATCAACTCCGTCGAGGATTCGATGAGCGGCATCATGGATCTGGCCCGGACCGAAGCCATGCTCTTCAAATTCGGTTCCGGCACGGGAACCAATTTCAGTTCGCTACGTTCCAGCCATGAATCTGTCTCGGGCGGCGGCACGGCCAGCGGCCCGCTCAGCTTCATGCGCGGCCTGGACGCCTTCGCCGGTGTCATCAAGTCGGGCGGCAAGACGCGGCGCGCGGCCAAAATGGCGATTCTGAACGTCGAGCATCCCGACATCATCGACTTCATCGAGTGCAAGGCCAAAGAAGAGGCCAAGGCGCACACGCTCATCAAGGCCGGCTACGACGGCTCAGGGCCGGATTCGGAGGCCTTTTCGTCCATCTTCTTCCAGAACGCCAACAACTCCGTCCGCGTCAGCGACGAGTTCATGCGCGCCTACGAGAACGACGGCGAATTCTCGACCTACACCGTCAAGGACCATAAGCCGGTCACCAGCTACCGGGCCCGCGAGATCATGCGCAAGATCGCCGAAGCCACCTGGCTCTGCGGCGACCCCGGCCTGCAGTTCGACACCACCATCAACAAGTGGCACACCTCAAAGAACTCTGCGCCGATCAATGCCTCCAACCCCTGCTCGGAGTACATGTTCCTCGACAACTCGGCCTGCAATCTGGCCAGCTTTAATCTGATGAAGTACGTCACTCCGGCCGGCGGCTTCGACATTCCCGCCTACCGGCATTCAATTTCAGTCGTCATCACCGCGATGGAGATCTTGGTGGACAACTCCGGCTACCCCACCGAGTCCATCGCCCGTAACTCCCACGACTACCGCCCGCTGGGCCTCGGCTACGCAAATCTCGGCGGTCTGCTGATGGCCTTCGGCCTGCCTTACGACTCGGCCGCCGGCCGCGATCTGGCCGCCGCGCTCACCGCCATCCTCTCCGGCCAGGCCTATCTGCAATCGGCCATCGTGGCAGCCAACTGCCCCTCGATCGCCTCGGCCACGCCGCTGACCGCGACGGTTGAACGCCAGGGCGGCGCTTGCCCCGGCTTCTACGTCAACCGCGAGCCCTTCCTCGACGTCATCCGCATGCATCGCGCCGAGGTCAACAACATCGGCCGCTCGCGCCAAAGCGGAGAGCCCTTCAGCGTGCCCCAGCTTGACGCCCTCATCGACGCCAGCCGCGAATCCTGGGATATGGCCCTGCTTTACGGCGAGCGTTACGGCTACCGCAACTCCCAGACCACGGTCCTCGCGCCCACCGGCACCATCGGCTTCATGATGGACTGCGACACCATGGGCATCGAGCCGGAACTGGCGCTGGTCAAGTACAAGAAGCTCGTCGGCGGCGGCATGATCAAGCTGGTCAACAACACCGTCCCCGCGGCCCTCTTCAAGCTCGGCTACACGGACGACGAAGTGAACGCCATCGTCAGCTACATCGACGCCACCGGCACCATCGAGGGCGCTCCCGGCATCCGCCCCGAGCACCTCGCCGTCTTCGATTGCAGCTTCAAGCCTCTCAAGGGGACCCGCTCCATCCACTACATGGGCCACGTCAAGATGATGGCCGCCGCCCAGCCCTTCCTCTCCGGCGCCATCTCCAAGACCGTCAATCTGCCCCAGGAGGCGACCGTCGAGGAGATCGCCGAGGCCTACGCCGAGAGCTGGCGTCAGGGCATCAAGGCCGTAGCCATCTACCGCGACGGCTCCAAGGGCACCCAGCCCCTGAATACCGGTTTGGATGCCAAGAAGGAGCCTTCGCCGCTGGACGCCGCTGGCGGCCGCGTGCTGGCCCAGTTGGCTGCCGGTCAGCCCGCCGCCGAAGCCGACCTCAAGGCTCTGGAAGCCAAACCCGCCGAAAAGCTGGAGCTCCCCGCAAGGTCGATTCTCCTTGCCGCCGCCGCCTTCCAGGTTTCTCTGGAAGAGATCGCCAAGGCAGCCGCCGTGCCGCTGCTCCAGCCTTCGCCCGACCTTGCGCAGGAGGCAGCCAGCGCCGCGCAGGATCTCAACGGCCCGCCCCGCGCCGTCCGCCATCGCCTGCAGGACGAGCGCGCCTCCATCACCCACAAGTTCGGCATCGCCGGCCACGAAGGTTACCTCACCGTCGGCCTCTACCCCAACGGCCAGGTCGGCGAGATCTTCATCAAGATGGCCAAGGAGGGCTCCACCGTCTCCGGCCTGATGGACGCCTTCGCCACCGCCGTCTCGATCGCCCTGCAGCACGGCGTGCCCCTCAAGGTCCTCTGCGAGAAGTTCGCCCACACCCGCTTCGAGCCCTCCGGCTGGACCGGCAACGAGCAGATCGGCTACGCCAAGAGCCTGATGGACTACATCTTCCGCTGGCTCAATCTGCGCTTCCTCTCCGGCACGCAGTTGTCGCTCTTCTCCAGCCTTGCCACGCAGGCGCCGCAACTGCCCGCCTCGCCCAGCATGATTCCCGAGTCTGAGCCGGAAGGAGAGTTGAGCGCCATCTCGCAAGACAATATGGCCCGGCTCGCCGAGCAGGTCGCGCGGCGGCTCAGCCAGATCGGCAGCCCGTCCGGCGGCGCCGGCCTGGGCAATGCGGCTGCGGGAGGCGGCATCGCTCCGGAGCCGAGCGGCGCATACGGCACGCTTCCAGGCTTGGATCCAAAGGCGGCTTCGAGCGTGCCTGTGCCAAGCCTCGCCGACCGCGGCATCTACCACGCCGCCGACGCCATGCGCGATATGTACGAGATGGGCGACGCCCCCAGTTGCAGTGTCTGCGGCGCCATCATGGTCCGCAACGGAAGCTGCTACCGCTGCATGAGCTGCGGGTCGACCAGCGGGTGCAGCTAAACTCCATTGTGAAGGTGCGGGGGTTCTTCGGGCTGGGGAGGTCCTTGCCGGCCGCAGAGCGACGGGAATCCCAGGTCTTAGAAGCCAGACCTGGGGCACCCGGCCCTCGGAGAAAACACATTTGACTTCATGAACACTTCATGATCTGTTGAGCCTTTAGTGCGCCTTCCAAATCGATCTTATAGATCTCGATATTCCGGCAGAACCGAACCCCAAGTTGGGTCAGACGGTTGTTTCGTGTGTCGATCCCGCTCGCGTCGTAACCTAGCTGAATATCACCGCCCACCTTGGATCGGGGAGTCATCAGCAACAAATCGATAAAGCGCTTCTCATAGCGTTCGAGTAGCTCGGGGATTGCCAAGCCGGACAATTGTGCCATTTGCATAGCCCAGTCGCGAGCATGATTGCCTGGAGCCATGTTGAGTCTCGTGTACATCGAGCGCAGGAGCAGAATGTCACCTGACCGCAGCTCTTTGGAGATCTGCCATAGCTGATATTCCACAATTTTGTCCGTGTCACTTTCGTTGATCCGGTTGACTGCGTAAAAGGCGGCTTTGAGCGCGTCTAGCCTCTCACCGTCGGGGCATTCATCGTCAATGATCTTCATCAACTCTGCCCATGTGTACAGTCCGTGCTTAGTTTCGCCAAGATTGTCTGGTATCTTTCCAGCTTCTCGGAGACCTCGCCACTCTTCAGCCAATTGTTCGTACATCTGCCCCTTAAGAATGGCTTGGGCCATTCGGCCAGCGGAGATGCCCAATTGCCTCGCCCCGAGCGCGAGAGCGCCAGTGAAAGCCTCCATCGCTTGAGTCAATGGGTGCTCCAAGAAGCGCTCAAACTCGCTTTCGAGCTGCAACTTCGCGACGTCATAGAATTCTCGAGGCTTCAGGACAAGGGACTCATCTTTGTCAGACATGAATGAACCTCACAAGGGCAGAGTATAACGCCGGGCAACCGAGATCCTCCTGCTCAGAATGTTTCACAATTACATTTGGCGGCCCTTAGGCGCATCGCGTTGCTTCCTACCGCTTGTCTTCATCCTGCCCTTTCTGCGGTCCGGGCCTCTTGATCCCATCAAGATCGTCCACGCCTGATCTCAAGAGTGTGATCACGAGAAACATGAACTGAATTATCAGAATGATCGGTCCCCACGTAATGATTAGCGTCGCAACGAGCCCTATTTCGCTAGGCCCTTTCTGCTTGGCTATCGCAGCGAGCCAAACTAGCGCAAGGACGGCGGACATCTCTAGCAGCCGGTGAATGACGTGACTATCGGAATGCAATAGCTTCCGAAGAAACACGGAAATCAAGGTCGGCTCTGTCATGGTGCCTACCCTGAGATTACCACTGTCGCTGCAAGCGCGGGGTAATTCTGTGCCCTCGCAGTTTGGAATGGCAAGCCCGACTGGAATTGCGGCAGGTGGCTCACTCATCACGGCAGGGTGGGCTGTGTGCTTTAGTCGGCACGGCCGCATCGCGATGAGCGGGTCGCTGGCCCCGCCGCGGAGCCTGCCTTGAATGAAGCCCAGAGGTTGTTGCAGATAATTACCCCTCCCGCGCGGACAATGGAACCAGTCGCAACTCCGAGGCCCCAATGACCGCCCGCCAATCTCCAACCCGCGCAATCTTAGTCCCTAGTCCCTTTTCTCTCTTTCTTCTCCTCAAAATCGCCCAAAAAATCGAAAAAACCTGTGAAGCACAGTTTTCGACAGTCTCATGTCTCGCAACTAGCACGCAATCAACAGCTTGCATTTTGGTAATGTTAACGAATCGGTAACTGCAAACCCCGTTTTTTGCCCGCTTTTTGGCCCCAAACGAGGCTATTGTGGCCAAAGAGGCCCTTTTTTTTGCGTTTTTTGAACGATTGCTAGTACCGCAATCCGGGGTTTCTGGAGCTCGAATTCCACAAACCATAGAACGGCGGATGGCGCAGGTTTCAATCCGCGCGGATCTCCGGAAGGCAGCGTCTACTCCGAGAACTGCGCAAGTTGCTCCGCCGCCGGTTTGGGGGTACACAGGCTCACTGCGATCATCGCTGCCACGGCCGCAAAGAGCGCCGGGAAGATGGCGTCGCGGTCGGCCAGAATCTGCGGCAGATGGAGCGACGCCTTTACTGCCGCATTGTCCCAGGCCAGAGTCACCACCGTGCCGGTGCCGATGGCCGCCACTGCGCCCCACGCCGTAACGCGCTTGGAGTAGAACGCCGCCAGCACCACCGGCGTCAGTGCGGCGGAGTAGATCGTGTAGGCCCAGAGCATCTTCTTGAGGATGCTCTCGGCGTGGACCGCCTGGTAGAGCGCCCAGCAGCCCAGCAGCACCACGCAAAGCCGCGAGACGATCAGAACTCTTTTATTGGACGCGCCCGGCGCGATGTAGCGCACGAAGACGTCCTCGACCAGGTTGGTGGCCGGGGAAAAAAGGTAGTTCGAGGCCGTCGAGATGACCTTGGCGAAGACCGCGCCCAGCAGCACCGCGCCCATGAAGGCGGGCAGCCCGTGGCGCGCCGTGTAGGGGATGATCTCGCGGGGATGCAGCGCCACCTCGCCGGTGGGATAGAGCGCCCGGCCGAAGACGGCAATGGCCACGATCAGCGTCTCCAGCAGCAGGGTTCCCAGAATCCAGCCGATGACCGAGACGCGCGCGTCCTTCTCACTCCTGGCGGAGAAGAACTTCTGGTACATCACCTGGTTGCCCAGCATGAGCAGCAGGACGGGCACCAGAAATTCCATGCCGCGGATGACGCCCATGCCGGCGGATTGCCGCACACCATTTACGTCAAGCCGATAATTGCCCAGAACCTGGAAATACTGCGGCGGGAGCGCGGCGTGCAGCCCGGCCCAGCCGCCGGCCTGGAGAAAGAGATAGGGCGCGGCCAGAATGCAGATCGTGGTGACAAGCGAGCCGATGGCCACGTCCATGTAAGCCACAGACGACATGCCCGCCAGCGCGGTGGTGACGATGACGAAAACGGCGATGATGTAGGTGCCCAGCTCCGGCGAGATCGCGGTGGGGAAGATGAGGTGAAGCACATCGCCGCCGCCCTTGAACTGGTAGCTGGTGATGCCGATATAAGCGAAGAGAATGGCGATGGTGCCCAGCACGCGCGCCGTCTGGTTATAGCGGACTTCGAGGAGGTCGGGCAGCGTGAACTGCGCGAATTTGCGTGCGCGAGGTGCGATGAAGTAGATCAGCAGCAGGCCCAGCCAGCCGCCGGCCGGCTGCCAGAGCGCGGCAAATCCGTTCTTGTATGCATTCTCCGCTCCGGCAAAGAGCGAGCCCGCGCCGATCCACGAGGTCAGCAGCGTGAGCACCAGCACCCAGGCCGGCAGCGAGCGCCCGGCGACAAGGTAATCGGCTTTGGTCTTCACCTGGGTGGTGCGATAGAGCGCCACCGCCAGCAGCACAACGACAATGACGGCCAGAACAACGACATAGAGCAGGGACATGCGCGCGTCTCCTCGCCAGGTTTACGGGGTTCCCGTCAGTGTACCGGATGCGGGCTCCAGAGGAATCAGTCCGCAGGCGCCAGTGCGATTTGACCCCCGCTGGGCGAGTTGGTAAACTGAAAGTGCGGGGTGGAGCAGCCCGGTAGCTCGTTGGGCTCATAACCCAAAGGTCGCTGGTTCAAATCCAGCCCCCGCAACCATTCCGCACGGCGGATTCAACAACGAAGCGCAACGGGTTGGTTCGAGTGTAACTGTTTCCGGAAGACTTGGTGTGGTG
>JBEKNI010000015.1:0-80208 GCA_049522975.1 Occallatibacter sp.
GCTCACAATCAAAACCCCAAGCCCTTCATCTGGACCGCAAAGGCAAACGACATCCTGGAAAAAGTGACCCGCGCCAAAGCCGTCCTGAATAATAGACGATCTGCTTGAGACACTACACTAGTATCGCCGTTCTGCTTGGCAAGCAACTTCTTGGCCCCGCTGAACACATACAAGTCTCTTCTCCTACGTTCGAACATAGAATCCAAAATCGGTATTGCTCTGAATCTAAACAATTGTCGAATTTAGGATTCACGCCCATATTTTTCTATGGCGAGGCCTTCCCGTTGTCCCGCCTCCTTCTGGTCTACCCAGCTTTTCTTTTTGATGAATATCAATCTTGCTCCGGCGAAGGGTGTGGCGCGGGTGTGAGAGGGTTTTGGGACAGTCGAGAGCGGCAGGGGCTAAATCCCTGCGTTGATTTGATAGACATTCTCGGCATGATTGAAGCAGCGCATCGATGGTCACGCAGGATAACCGGAGCAAGATTGATATTCATCCTCTTTTTTTGATTATGTGGCTCAATCGTGAAGCAGCGTCCATACAGGATGGATCTAAACTGGTTTTTGGGTATCCTGTGTTCATCTCGAATGATCGGACTACCTATTCCTACCCACTCCAACTTGGAATGAAGTTCCACAGTGCTTTTCAGGACGGCACGATTCTCATGACGAAGAACTTCGGTGGCAAAACAAAGTATGGGCCAAGGGTTGTAGCCAATATCACGAAAAACGCCAGCATAAGCGATACATAGGCCGAGCATCAGAAGCAGATTCAGGCGCCGGAAGCAGCAGGTAAACAAATCGACCGCCAGATCAGTTTCCAGGCTTTCTCGGCTATTTCATTTGAGGCATAGCCAGAGGTCATTACTTCATCGGCGCTGAATCAGTACCTGACAATGAAGGAACGGGCGATGGTGTAGGAATAGGAATATATAGCCAACTTAGCCAAGTCGGCGTAGTATAAATCCATGAGAACCGTGAACATCGGCGTTTTGAAGAACCAGCTCTCCGCCTACCTGCAATACGTCCGCAACGGCGAAGAGGTGGTGGTGCGCGACCGGAACAAGCCTGTGGCGCGCATACTGCCCTTCACCCTGCCCCTGCCCCCGGAAGGCGACCATGAAGCTGAAATGGCGTACCTGATTGCGACCGGGCAGATGAGACCGGCCAAGAAAGAGAAGATGGACTGGGATGCCTTCTGGTCGCTGCCCCGGCCAACTGTCTCCGATGAAGCTGTGAAGGAAGCCCTCGAATGGGTGAGGGGCGACTGATCCATGGAATATGCCTTTTGGGATGCGAGCGCGCTGGTGCCGCTGTGCGTCACGCAGCGGGCGACACCGGTGGTCGAGGCTTTGAGCGCACAGTATCAGGTGGCCGTCTGGTGGTCAACGCCCGTCGAGATACGGGGTGCCTTTGCGCGTCTGGTCAGGATGGGTCAGCTAGCGCCCAATGGACAGGTGCAGGCTCAAATTACATTGGAGGAATTGCGGTCTGTATGGCGAGAGGTTGATCCGAGTGAGCCGTTGCGCGAACAAGCCGAGCGGCTCGTGGACCGCTTTCCGCTGAAGGCCGCAGACGCCCAGCAGCTTGCCGCCGCTTTGACTTGGTGTATTGGCAGGACGAAAGGACGGCCTTTCATCTCCGGCGACAGCCAACTGCTTGATGCAGCACGGCAACTGGGATTTCAAGTGGTCGAGGTGTGAGAAAAAGATGAAATGTCTGGCGAGCGCGAGTTGGTGTCGTTTTGGGATCGTCGCGGCGTGCATCTGGTCGGTGGCGCTGCTGGGGGGGGTGTCCGCGTGTTCCAAGCAAGATTTGCGGCAATCGGCGCGAGATCTGCGCAAGTCTCTGGCCAAGCTGGCTGCGGGGTCCGATCAGCCCACTGAGCCGGTTCAGCCCGCGCCGCCGCCTGAGCCCGCAGCGAAAGCCAAAACCACCAAACCCGCGAGCCGCGCAAAGGCAGCCCAGCCCGCGGCGCAAGCGGCGCAGCCGCAACCCGAGCCCACCCAGCCGGAACTGGTCGAGTATCTGCACGGCAAGCTGCTTGCGCTCAGCCCAAGCGACGGATTCAACGATAACCTGGATGTTACATTCGATCCGTCCACCACGGCATTTAAGGTCCGTCAACCCGGAGGCCGCTGCGAGAATTTCCTCAATGCGCTGGACGCAAACAGCATCGTGTGGGACCTATTCGACCCCGGCGATTCGCACAATCCGAGGGAACAGCTTCTGCGGCTCACCGTGAGTTCCATGAGCGGAAAGGCGGCAAGAACCTGCTACGACGAAGGGAATCATCTCGACAAGGATGTGAATCCCAATCGGGCTCGATTCCTCTTCTCCACCAGCAAGGCGAGCGAGTTCCCCGACTTTCAGGACGAGATGACCAAGGCCTTCAAGAAACTGATCGCGCTCAGCGGGGGCGTCCCTGAGAAGAACCTCTTCCCGGGCCGCGAACCGAATCGCCGCCGGTAAAAGCCGGTCTCTGCCCATTGCCCGTTCCCAGTCCCTTGCCCTCCGGTGGTAGCCTAAACCCTTATGGCAGGCTCGTTGCGGGTGGATTTTCTGGTGATGGGAGCGGGGGTGGCCGGGTTGCGCGCGGCGGTCGAACTGGCGCGCCACGGCGAGGTCCTGGTGGTCACCAAGGAGTCGGTGGCCGAATCGAACACCCATTATGCGCAGGGCGGCATCGCCGTGGCCATGGAGGGCGATGCGGACGTTGCGCTGCATCTTGAAGACACGGTCAATGCCGGCGACGGGTTGGTCTATCGTCCCGCGGCCCAGGCGCTGGTGGCCGAGGGGCCGGTGCGCGTGGCCGAGCTGATCGAGTGGGGCGCGGCTTTCGACCGCGCGCCAGAGGCCGAGGGCGGCGAGTTGCTGCGCACCCGCGAAGGCGCGCACTCTCTTCCTCGTATTTTGCACGCCAACGGCGACGCCACCGGCGCGGAGATCAGCCGCTCGCTGGCCGCCTTTGCGCTGGTCCACAAGCGCATCCGCTTTGCCGAGTGGACCACAGTCACCGGCCTGGTCGTGCGCGATGGCCGCGTCATCGGCGCGGATCTGCTGGACAGCAAGAACAATTTGGAGCGGGTGAGCGCACGCGGCGTGCTGGTGGCGGCGGGCGGGGCGGGCCAGGTCTACAGTGACACCACCAACCCCGCCGTGGCCACCGGCGACGGCATCGCTCTGGCCGCGTTGGCAGGCGCGGCGCTGGCCGACATGGAGTTCTATCAGTTCCACCCGACGGCGCTCTCGCTGGCCGGCGCGCCGCGCTTCCTGCTCTCAGAGGCGTTAAGGGGTGAGGGCGCAATCCTGCTCAACGACCGGGGCGAACGCTTCATGGAGCGCTATCATCCGCTGCTGGAACTCGCGCCACGCGACGTGGTGGCTCGCGCCATTACCCGCGAGGGGATTGGCGAAGCGCCCGGCGAAGTGCGTTTGGTGCATCTCGACATGCGCCAGGTGAAAGAGATCGACCTGCGCCAGCGCTTTCCCGGCATCAGCGCTGAGCTGGCACGGTACGGCCTCGACCTGGGGCGCGACCTGATCCCGGTGCGTCCGGCGGCGCATTACCTGATGGGTGGCATCCGCACCGATCTCTTTGGCCGCACCAATTTGACGGGGCTCTACGCTGCGGGCGAGGCCGCCTGCACCGGCGTCCACGGCGCAAACCGGCTGGCGTCGAACTCGCTGCTCGAAGGACTGGTCTTCGGAGCGCGCGCCGCGCAGTCGATGCTCGACGATGGGCTGAAGTTGCAGACGGCGGAGGCGCTGGAGAGCGCTGCCGCGGCTTTGACCTCCGGCGAGGAAGTTCGTGTGGAGGAGATCGTCGCCAAGATGCAAGCTGCGATGTGGGCTTATGCGGGACTGCTGCGCGAGGAGCGGACGCTGCGGCTGGGCTTTGCCGCGCAGGAGGATTGCGCCGCGGCTCTGACAGAGCTGGCTGGACAAGGCAAGAATAGCCGCAGACTGGCCGAGGCACTGGCCATGAACCGCGTGGCCGGCGCGATCCTGGCTTCGGCACTGGCGCGCACCGAGAGCCGCGGCGCGCATTTCCGCAACGACTTTCCCCAGCGCGACGACAAGCACTTCCGCAAGCACTCGATCTTCAGCCGCGATGGCCAGGTTGTCTTCGAGGCTTGGTAGCTGGGGGCTGAGAAGCTCGAAAATCCGGTGGCCGGCCCATCCGCGCTGGGCGCATTTTTCGCTCCTTGCAATGCGCCTGTGGTTAAATTGGACTTATGATCGTTGTTGCAAAAGGACGTGGATTCTTGATTGCCGCAGTCGCGGCCGGATGTATGCTTCTCGCCGATCTGATGACCGCCGAGCATTTCCATGACAGCGACTATTACGCCCACAATGGGTGGCCAAAGCTGGCTGCGTTTTTCGCGGCGGCGTGCATTGTGTGGTGGATGACGCTGAAGCGTGGAGACGAGGTCTTGACAGCGACAAATGAAGCCGCGCCGAAGCGGTCCATTCTCCGCGATCAGGACTCGCTATTCTGGATTCCCGCAAAATACTGGCCGGGAGTTCTCTTTCTGCTGGGCATCGCGATGTGTTTCTTTCGCGGTTAGAGATTTTCCTATTGGTGTAGGATGCGCGTGGACCGGGAGGTTCACGCGACAGCCGGCCAGCCACCCCTCGGACGAAGACCTGTCCGTGGGGACCCCGGCGAGGAGGCCGCGCTAGCTATGCCTGCGGCGACCGGGGCCCTCATTCTTTCCTCCTTTCGAGCCGATGATTCTCACAGAGGGCTTCTCCGCAAGAGGACGACGCTTTGCATTTAAGCGCGCGCGAGAAAACTCCTGGAACGGGGGCTTTCGATGAAGCTGATGTGGACGGAAAACCTGAGCGTCGGCGTAAAGGACTTTGATGATGACCACAAGCGGCTGATCCGCATGGTCAATGAGTTGCACGACGCCCTCCAGGACGCGGATGCCGAGGGGAAGATTGCGGACGAGGAGATTGAGATCGCGCTCCACCGCTTGGAAAACTACTTCCAATACCATTGCGTTCAAGAAGAGGTGATGATGACAAAGATCGCCTTCCCCGGCCTGGAGGAACACAAGTTGGAGCACCAGAAGTTTTTCGCGAAGGTGGCGGAGATGACGCAGCGCTTCCGCGGAAGTTCGGACGCCAAAGACGGCACAGAGTTGATGGAGTTCATGTTCAACTGGCTGACCGGCCACATCAACGTTATAGATAAACAATATGGGGCTTATCTGCGTTCCAAGGGGTCTCAACCAGTCAGAGCGTGGTAAATCACTGGCTCCTCTTCCCTGAATTCTGATCCCTGAGTCCTGCGATCCACGAGACAACTGCGCAGAGCGCCAGAATCGCGCCCATCACTGCCAGCGAGAGCGTGATGGGCACGTCGATCCAGCGGGCGGCGAGCATCTTGAGCGCGACAAAGGCCAGCAGCACGCCCAGGCCGTAGTGCAGGTAGCGGAAGCGGCCCAGCAGCGAGGCCAGCGCAAAGTAAAGCGAGCGCAGGCCGAGGACGGCGGCGATGTTCGATGTATAGACGACGAAGGGATTGTGGCTGACGGCCAGCACCGCGGGAATAGAATCGAAGGCAAAGAGCACGTCGGTGACTTCGACGGCGAGAATGACTGGCAGCAGGGAGCCGCGGGCGGGCTGCAATTGCTGAATCCAGGTTGGGATGGCTGCCTTTGCCGAGCCACCGCGAATCAGACGCCAGGCCGCATAGAGGAGAACCAGGCCGAAGATCCAGGGGATCCAGTCGAAGCGGCGCAGCAGCGTGATGCCGGCGGCGATGAAGAGCGCGCGGAGAACGACCGCTCCGGCCACGCCCCAAAGCAGGGCCGTGTGCTGGCGGCGTGGCGAGATTTGAAAGCCCTGAAAGAGGACCAGGAAGATGAAGAGGTTGTCTACGCTGAGTGAGGCTTCAATGGCGTAGCCTGCCACGAATTCGAGCGCCGGTTGATGGCCTTTGGCAATGGCGATCCAGGCAGCAAAGCCGGTCGCTGCCGCGACGAGAAGCGCCGTCCAAAGCCAGGCAACGATCTGCGGATGGCGGGTCTCGCGCCGATGACCGGGCAGCAGCGATTCGGCCACAAGCAGCGCCGCGACCACTGCATGAAAACCCAGCCACCAGATCCAGGAGACGCCGGCGATCATAGATAAATACTCCGAAACACGGTGGTCAGCGGTCAGTAGTTCTCATCTCGTTGAAGCGGCGCCCGCGTTGTTCTTTGCCCAATCGGGAATGAACGAGGGCAGAAAACCAGGGTTTTTGCCGGGCGCAACACCCCTTCCTCCGTCGCTCAGAGTAAGGCGGCCAGAACCATCCATGTCGTAGAAAAACACTGTTGAAGCGCAAGCGAGGTGTTCTCTCTTGCCGCTGTTTATTACCTCGCATCCATACACAACACGGTACGCGAAGATTCGGCCGCCGAAATCGAAAGACCAGAGGGCGAGGATCTGAATAGGCGCATCTTCTTCGATTTCAAGCCTGCCGGGGTGATCCCGACTGCAGGAGATAGTCGCCATATTCGTTTCCGCTTCGCCCGGTTCCAGCATAGTCAGGAACACACCTGGAATATTCCCTAACGGTGCGCGCGGTTTCTTCGCTTTCGCCCCACTTGCTCCCGGCACGGTCCAGCCGTCTTTCCTATAAATCTCGGAGAAACTACAGGTAGGGGGCGCATCGCTCTTGGCGGGCTGCTGAGAAAAGACGGGCGCTGCCCCGATAACAATAAGCAAGGTGGCAAAACTCGCGCGAAGCATAATCATCGCTCCATAGGCTCGTGTAGCTGACCACGGTCCACTGCATTGCTGTATCATCGCAGGTCAATCAGCCGAATCGTTTCCATGAACACATCCCCATCAATGGTCAGGCTCTTCGCGCTGATTTTGTCCATGGTGTCCTTGTCGGTGTGGTGGTAGCTGTTGTTGGGGCCGTAGTCGAGGTCGATGATGTCGATCGAGGGCACTCCGCGCCGGACGAAGGGCAGATGGTCGTCGCTGACTTCCTCTTCCTTCTTGAAGAAGTAGCGCTCGTAATCATACTTCTTCGCCGCCTGCCGGACCAGCGCGACCAGCCAGTCCGTCGACTGGCTCTCGCGCTGAATGTCGAGATCCTTGTCGCCGATCATGTCGGCCAGGATGAAGGCTTTTATTTTTCCAAGGGTACCGTCGCGCGCCCACCTGGCGGCTAGGTGGCGGCTGCCGTAGGTCGAGTCCGAGTCTGTCCAGCTCTGGATAGCCTCTTCGCCGTCGAAGAAGACCAGCCAGACCGAGTAGCCGTCGAGCGTCTTGCCGCGTACCATCTCTTGACGCAACTGGTCGGCGATGGCCATCAGCAGCCCGGTTGTGGAGCCGCCGTCGTTGGCGCCGACAAAGTTGATGTTCTTGAGCCAGTAGTTGGTTTCGTAGTGTGTGGCCAGCACGATCGCGCCGTCTTTCTTGCCGGGAAAGCGCACGATGAAATTGCGCATGGGGACCGGGCCGATGGGTGTGTTCGCGGTGAAGGCATCCTCTTCAAGCTGATCGTGCTGGAAATGGCTGCGCAGAAAGGCCTCGGCCTTCGCGTGGCCGGGGCTGGTGGGCCAGCGTGGGCCGATGGCGACAAACTGGCGGGCGTAGTCCAGGGCTTTGGCGCCGTTGAAGTGCGGCTGGGCGAGCGCCGTCAGCGGGGCGAAAAGTAGCAGGCAGAGAGCAACGAAGTTCACGAAGAAGGCCGGTTGAGCGTTGCGGATTCCCACCCATGCGCCAGAAAAAAGGCGCATGGATGGGGCACGGAGAGTTTTCGCCGGTTGGGCGTTGCGGCCACCCACCCTAGCCGCAAAAACAAGAACGCGGCCAGGGTGGGGCACCCGCGTTTTCGCCAGGAAACTCTTCCTGAACCGGGAAAGGATCATTTTGCGGCCTCCTTGGCTTCCTTGGCCTTGCGGCGCGCGGGATGGACCCACCAGGCTACGGCGATTCCGACCAGATAAAGCGCCAGCATGGGCATGGCGTAGATGCACATCGTCCAGGGATCGGGGCTGGGGCAGATGACGGCCGCCACAATGAAGACTGCCAGAATCGCGTAGCGGATGTTCTTCCACAGGAAGCGCGGGCTGACAATGCCGAAGAGCGCCAGGAAGAAGATCAGGATGGGCAGCTCAAAGCTGATGCCCAAGCCGAGGATGATCGACAGAAAGAAGCTGGAGTACTCATCGATGGTGACCATGGGCTCGAAGTTCTTGCCGAAATCCACGATGAGAATTTGCAGCGCTCCGGGAAGCACATAGAAGTAGCCGAAGGCTGCGCCTGCCAGGAAGAGTCCCACGGTTGCGCCCATGAAGGGAACCACAAAGCGGCGCTCTTTCTGGTAGAGTCCGGGCGCGATGAAGAGCCAGACCTGGTAGAGGATGAAGGGCGAGGCGAGAATCGCTCCTCCGATCAGAGAGACTTTCAGATCCAGATTCAGAGGGTCCATGGGGTGGGTGAAGACCAGCTTTTTGCCGATGTGTTGGAGCGGAGCCTGGATAAACGCGACCAGTTGCTTATAGAAGATGCCTGCCGCGGCAAAGCCGAGGACGAGGAAGAGGAAGGCGCGGATGATGCGCTTGCGCAGCTCGTCCAGGTGCTCCATCAGACTCATGCCGGGCAGCTCCGCCCGCTGGGTCACGGCCTGGCGCGCCTTGCCGATGGCATCCGCGGGATCAACCATGGTTGGCCTGCTCCGTGGCTGGGGTCGTTTTGTCCGTGGAAGCTTCCGCGGAAACTTGAGTCTGTGCCGTCAGGCTGCCGGGCCGCGCCGCCGGCACCGGTTCGCCGGTCGAGGGCGGCTGAATGTTCGGATAGGTCTCTTCCGGGCGAACTTCGGCAGCGGCTGCTGTCACGGAAGGGTAAACGCCTTCATCCGGGTAGGGGCTGGGGATCGGGAATTGACCATCCACCACTGGTGGCCCCGGCCTCGACTCTGAGACCTGGGAGTTCGGAGCCGCCAGCGCTCCCAGCCGCTCACTATCCTTCTTGCGCCGGTCGGCATCCTCGGCCTTGCGCAACTCTTCTTCCATCTGGAATTTGAAGTCGTTGGAGGCCTTGCGGACCTCGTACATGAGCTTGCCGATCTGGCGGCCGATCTCCGGCAGCCGACGCGGCCCGAAGACCACCAGTGCCATTACCATCAAGATCAGCGAATCCCACATGCCCAGGCTGGCGAATTCAATTGTCGGCGGCGTAACCATGAAGGTTCATGATACCCGGCCCCGCGCGACGCTCACAAATGGCCGGCGCGCAGGCAGAACTGTTCCTTGACATTCAAGCAAGACGGAAGCGCGGGAATGGCTCAGGCAATGGCGCGGAAGAGCCAGTAGAGCAGGCCGGAGAGCAGGGCGGCGGCCGGCAACGTTAAGACCCAGCCGGCGGCGATGTTGCGCACGGTGGCCAAGCGCAGGCCGCTGCCGTTGGCGGCCATGGTGCCAGCCACGCCCGAACTGAGCACATGCGTCGTACTCACCGGCAGACCCCAGATGTTGGCGGCGAAGATGGTGGCCATGGCGACCAGCTCGGCGCTGGCGCCCTGCGCGTAGGCCAGGTGCTGCTTGCCGATCCTCTCGCCCACCGTCACCACGATGCGCTTCCAGCCCACCATGGTTCCCAGGCCCAGGGCCAGGGCAACCGCGACCTTGACCCAATCGGGAATGAACTTGGTCGCCTTGTCCACCTTGCTTTTGTAGTTGGCCAGGACTGCGCTCTCCTCGGCGGTAAAGGCCGGATCGTGGTTCTTGGCCATCAGCCGCAGGGCTTCGCTGGCTACATACATGTCGTTGCGAACATTGGTCTGGTCCTGGGCCGGGACGGACTTGAAGACCTTGTAGAGAGCTACTTCGTGGTTCAGGTCTTCCACTAGCTCACGCAGCGCGAGGACGGTGTCCGGCTGAAGCTGCTTGGTGCGGATGTAGTCGGTAACTTCGGCGCGGGGGTCGGGGCCGAGGATGCCCGTTTTGTCCACATGCCGGTCGAGGATGTGGCCGGCCTGCTCGGAGGCGGCGATGAACTGCTGAATGTCGCTGGCGGTGACAGCGTGATTGAGGGCATAGGCGGTGGGGACGGTGCCGATCAGGATGAGCATGATCAGGCCCATGCCCTTTTGGCCGTCATTGGAGCCGTGGGAGAAACTGACACCGGAGCAGGTGAGCAGCAGCAAGGCGCGAATGGGCCAGGGCGGCGGCTGATTGTTTTTCGGCGCTTCAAAAAGTGCGTCATTGATCGGCAACAAGCGAAAGACGAACCAGATCGCCGCAGCCAGAGCGACGCCGATTCCGAGCGAGAGCCAGGGACTCTCTTGAAAGAGGAAGTAGGAGACCAGAGCGGCCAGCACGGCAAGGAGAGAGCAGCCCAGTTTGCGCTTGTCCGGCTTCAAGACCATCATCAGCACAGCCGCGCAGCCGAATCCCACCAGCGGCGAGATCAGCAGGACCTTGAGGACCTTGATGGCCTGTTCCCAATCCACGCCGGAGGTGCCGCTGTGAATGCTCAACAACTGGTTGGCGATGCCGACGCCTATGATGGAGCCGACCATGGTGTGCGAACTGGAGGCTGGCAGGCCGAACCACCAGGTGCTCAGATTCCAGACGATGGCGGCGATCAGCAGGGCGAAGATCATCGAGTAGCCCGCGCCGGAACTGACCTGGAGAATCAGTTCGACTGGTAGCAGGGTAATGATGGCGAAGGCCACCGTCCCGGAGGAGAAGAGCACGCCGGCCAGGTTGCACAGCCCCGACCAGACCACGGCAATGGTGGGATCGAGCGAATGAGTGTAGATAACCGTGGCGACCGCGTTGGCGGTGTCGTGGAAGCCGTTGACGAACTCGAAGCCGAGCGCAATCAGCAGCGCCAGGCCGAGCAGTAGATAGGGCCAGGCGCTGGTGATGGTGACCGTATCGAGGTCTCGAGCGACATGAAACGCGATGTAGCAGAGGCCGCTGCCCAGAGCCATTAGAAAGAACGCGATGCCCGCGCGGCCGGACGACTTTGTGAGCTTGCGATCAAGCAGGGATCTGCCTGAAGGCATCGCTTCCACAGTGGTTGCCAGGTCGGCCATCAGATTTCACCATTGCGGCCGGAGAGATTCCGGGCCCGCCTGGGCCTCCAAAGACAAGCCTCAACAACGGAATTCAATAACAAATAGAAAGGAGATCGCTTGTGGCGGGAGAGAGTAGAGCCGGATAAATTGGCGTCCATAAAACCCCAACAACCGCACTTTAGCGCAGTTGTTTGCGTGGTCAGGCAAGGCAATTAACCTGACTGCAACAATCCTACACCAGCAGGGGGGGGCCTTGGGAAGGGGGAATTTTGGGACGGTGGAAAACTGCGGCCGGCCGAGGGGTCAACGGGTCAGGAACCCGCCAATCGCTGCAAAGCCTCGCTGTACCTTTCAATCACACGCTTCGATGCTTCCATGCGCTTTGCGAACTCGGGATCGTCTTTGGCCTTCTCCTCGAATTCCGCCCAAGCGAGGCTGCGGTGATCATTGTCGGGTTTTGCCCTTTCTTCCACTTCAAGGAATCCTTGTCTCGCAGCAAGCTCGCTTAAATAGCAAGCAACTGCTGCTGAAATCCGATCTCCTCGTCGATATAAACCGGCTGATTGCGAAGGACGCGCTCGTACAGATCCCTCATTCCTGATACAGGCAGCCCTTTGGGCACAAACCGGAGCACCGAAGCGGCAATGTACTCGCGATTCAATTCAAAGGCAAGCCAACGGCGCCCCTCGGCCTCCGCCACCATACCCGTAGTGTTTGAGCCAGCGAAGATGTCCACAACCAGATCGCCCGGATCGGTTAGCAGACGAATGAAGAACTCCGGCAATTTGGACGGAAAACGCGCCGGATGTCCCTTAATCCCAATCTCCTTGCAGGCTCCAAGGTACACGCCGTTGCTTTCAGAGTTTGGAATTTGCAAAAGGTTTGAGGGAATCGCGCCGCCGTTATCGGTTGCGAAGGCCAAGCCGATATCGTGTCCGGATGGGCGTTGCTTAGGCGTGTAGAACGCCGCAGGGTCTTCCAGCAGCTTTTTCATGCGTGAGCTGTATTCGGCTAACACATTGGAAACATTAGCCTTTGGCCATTCCGAGCGCGAAAACCACCAAAGCGTATTGACGGTATCCTTGGCCCGCAGCTTTCGCTTGTTTACCCACTCGATGGGGCTGGGCAGTTTGGACGGATTGTGCCAGAAGAACTCCTGGGCCAAATGGAACCCAAGCTCGTCGCAGAATCGCAGCAGAATCCGAAATTGGTAGAGGCTGCGTACTGGAACACCCTTTCTATACGCCCCTCCAAGATCGAGGACAAAGCTCCCATCCTCTCGCAGCTTCCGATACACCAATCGCCCAAACTCCATCAACCAATCCACGTATTCACTCTCGTCTAGGTTGCCGTATTCCTTTTGCCGCTGGAGAGCGAACGGCGGGCTGGTGACGACCAGATTGACGGAACTGTCAGGCAAATCCGCGAGCAATTCGAGGGAGTCGCCCACGTACGCGGCGCCAAGCTGCGTCGTGTAGGCGGGATTCGCGGAGTGGAAGGTAGCCAACATCGTTACCTCATACAGTCTATAGACTGTAGATTTCAGCTTAGCACGGGTTGAGCATGAAAGACGATGGCGCCCCCGAAATCTCAGATTACCGCTCGCGCAAGGTTCGCTGTCAACCTCAGATCGGCGCGTTTGGCGCACGGTTTTTCACAAGAGGAATTGGCGGCACGAGCCGGCCTCCATCGGAACTATATCGGGAGCGTTGAGCGAAACGAGAAGAACATCTCTATCGACAGCATGGAGCGGCTTGCGATTGTTCTGGGAGTTGATGTTGTGGACCTGCTGCTGAGGGAGCGGGCATGAAGCCACACCCAGATCACGCAAAGCTTCGTGAATTGTGGCCCAGCATCCGGCGTTTCCAGGAGCTGGCATCGACGCACGGTGTCGACGATGTATTTCAGGACAATGGCGGCAAGATTCTTCAAATCCTGCTCTGCACGGGACTGACAATTCTCCCAGGGCGCGAGGGTAACGACGCTCGGGACACGGACGGCCGTGAGTATGAATTGAAGTCGGTGAATATTCGACTCACGCAGAGCTTCTCCACTCACCACCATATGAATCCGCACATCATCGGAAAATACAGGAAGGTAGATTGGGTCTTTGCCGTTTACGATGGCACGAACTGAAGGAAATCTATGTTTTGACTCCGGAACAGATCGAACCCTACTTCAAGAAATGGGCCAAAAAGTGGTCCGATGACGGCGACAAAGATATCAACAACCCTAAGATTCCGTTAAAGTTCGTGCGCGAAACCGGGAAGTGCGTCTATACATCGACCGAAGCCGTTTAAGTCACTCCCTTATCGCCAGTCATCGCGAGCGTTGGCCAGGCCCTCGTTCATGACGGCGTCGAAGGCGGTGTGCTTCTTGATGAAGATCTCGCTGAACTGGCGATCCTGGCGGAGCAGCACGGCCTGCAGGCGGACCAACTCCAGCAGGGCCAGGAAGATGGCGATCAGCGCCCGCTCGGAGCTGGCGTGGCTCAACAGGCGGCGCAGGGCCACCGGCTTGTCTTCCATGTTGAGGCGGCGGGCAAGGTACTGAATCATCTGGCCCACGGTCACCGTGTCTTCGCTGACATCGAGGATGGGGCGCTTGCGGGCGCGCTCTAAAATGTCGCGGAAGATGCGCACCAGGTCCACGGTGTCGGCGGCGATCTCAGGCTCGGCGGCGGCATCGTCCTGGAACTCGCGGAGGCCGGGGTTGGTCCATGTAGCAGCCTCCAGCATCTGTTTCTGTTGCAGCATCTGGGCGGCGTTCTTGAATCGCTCATGCTCCAGCAGCCGCTCGACCAACTCGCGCCGGGGATCTTCGGCGGCTTCTTCCGGAGCGGAGTCCGCTCGCGGCAGCAGCATCCTGCTCTTTATGTGGATGAGCAGTGAAGCGGTGTAGATGAACTCGCCGGCCACATCCACATCGCTGGCCCTGAGCTGGTTGACGTAGGCCAGGAATTGCGCGGTGATGCGGGCGATGGGGATGTCGTAGATGTCGATGTCCTGCTTGCGGATCAGGTCCAGGAGCAGGTCGAGAGGGCCGTCATAAACCTGGCCCACGATGACCGAGAAGGGAGATTGCTCGGCGCTTTCGTCCAGCTTCTTCTGCCGGGCGGCCGGCCGGGCGGCGGTCTTCTCCTCCGCCGTGGGGCGGGCGGCGCGCGCCGGAGAGGCCGCGGCCTCGGCGGGAGGCTTCGGCGCGGCGGCTGGCGGGGGCTCGAAGGGTGGAAGTGCGGCGATTGTGGTTGCCGGCGTCTCGGCGGCTGGCAGATCTTCTTCGATAGCGGCAGCGGGGACAGTTTCGGGAGATGCCTCCGGCTCGGCTTCCGCGATGGGTTCGGAGGCATCGACCCGCTCCGGGGCTAAAGCCAGCGTCGATTCTACTGGCCCTATGCGGAGGTTGAAACCTCCGCCTCCCTCCGGAGTCGATTCTTCCGCAGTCTCTTCGGCCAGTTCGACCGGCTCCGGGAGAGGCTCGTTCACAGCTTCGCCTTCCGCAATCCCGGCAGCTTCCGGCTCGGCGGCTGGCGGCGGCTCGGAGAGTGAAAGTGTGGCGGTTTCGGTAGCTGGCGCCTCACCGGCTGGCAGAGTTTCTTCGATAACGGCAGCGGGGATAGCTTCGGGAGATGCTTCCGGCTCGGCCTCCGCTATGTGTTCGGCCGCTTCGACCCGCTCCGGGGCTAATGCCGATGTCGATTCTATTGGCTCGATGCGGGGGCTGAAACCCCCGCGTTCCTCCGGATTCGACGCGCCCGCAGTCTCTTCGGCCAGTTCGGCGGGCTCGGGGAGAAGCTCGTTCACGGCTTCGGCTTCCGCGGTCCCAGCGGCTTCCGGCTCGGCTTCCGCGATGGGTTCGGCGGCTTGAACTGGCTCCGGGGCAGGCTCGTTCGCGGCTTCAGTTTCCGCAATCCCGGTGGCCTCCGGCTCTGCGGCTGGCGGCGGCTCGGAGGGTGAAAGTGCGGCGGTTTCGGTAGCCGGCGCCTCAGCGGCTGGAAGAGCTTCTTCGATAACGGTAGCGGGGACAGCTTCCGGAGGGTCCTCCTGTTCGCATTCCTCAACGGGTTCGGAGGCTTCGACCAGCTCCAGGGCTAAAGCCAGCGTCGATTCTACTGGCTCGATGCGGGGGTTGCCCCCCCCGCATCCCTCCGGAGTCGATTCTTTCGCAGCCTCTTCAGCCAGTTTGACCGGCTCCGGGGCAGGCTCGTTCGCGGCCTCAGTTTCCGCGCTCCCGGTGGCCTCCGGCTCAGCGGCTGGCGGCGGCTCGGAGGGTGAAAGTGCGGCGGTTTCGGTAGCCGGCGCCTCAGCGGATGGAAGAGCTTCTTCGATAACGGCAGCGGGGACAGCTTCCGGAGGGTCCTCCTGTTCGCATTCCTCAACGGGTTCGGAGGCTTCGACCCGCTCCGGGGCTAAAGCCAGCGTCGATTCTACTGGCTCTATGCGGGGGTTGAAACCCCCGCCTCCCTCCGGATTCGATTCTTCCGTAGCCTCTTCGGCCAGTTCCATCGGCTCCGCAAGAGGCTCATCCCCGGCTTCAACTTCCGGAGCCTCCACAGCTTCCGGCTCGGCTTCAGTGCTCTCGGCCAGTTCCACAACCGGCTCATTTGCGGCTTCAGGTTCCGGAGTCTTCGAAGGATCAGTCTCGTCGGGAATAGGGTCGAGGAAGACCGCCTCCGGCTCGGCCAGAATCGGCGGCGCTTCGATGGCGGCTTCGGGTTGGGTAGACGGCTCGGTCAATGCTCTCTCTTCTTCCGGCGTTTCTTCCAAATTATTTGAAAAGATCGGCTCTCGAATGGGTTCTCGCCTTGCGGACGGCAGGAAGAGACCGAATCCAGAGCGAATGCCGCCCAGCGCGAAAATCAACGCCTTTCGCCACCACGGTATTGTCGTTTCAGGCACTTACATTTCCTCGATGGCTCAAGCCGCGCTCGGTTTGTCCATTGTCTGGCCGGACAGAACGGACCGCGGAAAAACGAAAACTGAAAGCGAATCCTCCCCAAAGGATACCTCAGACTGAAGAGCCTGCGGAAAACCGCGAGAGTCAGGTTGGAATTGGCGTCAGAGATCCCTCTGGGGCCGGATGATTCATTCGGCAATCTGTTTTGTTGAGCCTGCGTTTTTCATTTCTTCTCAGGCTTCTGAAATCGCTGACCTGGCGTCTGGTGCTGCGATTGGGGAATCGGCCACCATCGCCAGAGGCCGATTGCGGTCGGTGTGCAGCGTGGGGACGGCGGCCAGCAGGCCGCGCGTATAAGCCTGCTCGGGCGCGGCAAGGAGGCGCGCGGATGGGCCCGTTTCCACGATCTGCCCGGCGCGCATCACGGCAACCCGGCTGGCCACCTGCCCCACCACCGCCAAGTCGTGCGAGATGAAGAGCATGGCCAGCCCGTGCTGCCGCTGCAAGTCGCCGAGCAGTGCGAGAACCTGTGCCTGCACGGTGACGTCCAAGGCGGTTGTCGGCTCGTCGGCAATCAGCAGTCGAGGCCGGTTGATCAGCGCCATGGCGATCAGAATCCGCTGCCTCTGCCCGCCGGAAAACTGGTGCGGATAGTCGCCGTAGCGCCGCGCCGCCTCGGGAATCGAGACAGCCTCCAGCGCGGCCAGAGCCTTTCTTCGGGCCTCCCTGCCAGTCCAGGAGGGGAAATGCGCCTGGGCGCTTTCGGCCACCTGGCGGCCAATTTGCATCACCGGATTCAGCGCCGTCATCGGCTCCTGGAAGATGATGGCAATCTCCCGGCCCCGCAGCCGCCGCAGCGCGCCGGCCGGTTGGCGCAAGAGGTCGATCATGGCGAAGCTATGGGCCGCCGAGGCGCTGCCGCCTCCCGAGTTTTCGTCCCGCTCTTCCACCGCGGCCTTCCGCCACAGGATCTGCCCCGCAACCTGCGCCGAGGGTCCCAGCAGCCCCAGGATGGCCAGCGCCGTGGCGCTCTTGCCCGATCCCGACTCGCCCACCAGGCCCAGAACTTCGCCCTCATCGAGCCGCAGGCTGACGCCGCGCACCGCCTCTGACGCTCCAAAGCGGATCTGCAAGCCGCGAATCTCCAGTAGCGGGGCCATGATGCCATCCTAGAGCATCCCGTGCCCTGCGCCGGCAGCATCGGCAGTATCCCTTCAGTCGTCAGCTCCCCGCGCCACATCACCTCCGTGCAAACCAAAGTGCACTGATTCTTCCCACAAACTGCGCAACATCTTGCACAGCGACAACTGGCTGCGTTCTTAACCTCAACATTCACAGGGAATTGATTCGGCCTTGAGATTGCTATAACACCATCAGTACTCCAGGTGTGGAACCGTCGTAACCCGCAGCGGCCGCACCGTAGGCTGATAACGCGGGCTGATGATTGTACTCCCGCAGTTCGCTTGGTGCGGTTGCGGAGCCGGCAAGGCGCGGCGCTTTCATGTGGCCATGAAGGCGCAATCCAAGATACGCAATGGGCGCTGCTGTCTCGCAGGAAAGGCAACTCATGACTGGATGCGTAGAATCGGGAGGCGACCTGCGGGCGAGGACGCGGTTTGGAATTCGAGTGCCCTTTACCGTGGTTCTCGGACAGCGCGAGACTCCAGGCTTTACCCGGGACCTGAGCAACCGGGGAGTCTATTTTTATCTGGACCAGGCCGACAGCGGCCTGATCGGCGGGGAGTTTGACTTCCGGGTCCAACTGCCTCCGGAGATTACTCTTTCCACTTGTTGTCTGATTCACGGCAAGGGCCGGGTTCTCCGTACCGACAGCGGTTCGCGCCAGTATGCGGGGATCGCCGCAGAGATACTGAGCTATTCGATGCAGCGGGAGCCGGCGGCCTGCGCCTAGAGTTTGCGCACGCCGAGGATGCGATGATCGGCGAGCCAATTCTTGCGCACGTACACCAGCCGGTTATTGTTGTCAGGATCGGTGGGCACCAGGAAGAAGCCTGGATCGACCAGATAGCGAATGGAGTTGTAGACGATTCCCTCCATGACTTCGCCATCCAGGAATTGCAAACGCATCCAGATCCCATGGACGATGGGCGCCCGGGAATGGAAGTTGAGGATCTGGTGATGCCGGTCGCCTTCAAAGCTGTTTACATAGAAGACAGCCTTAATATCTTTGGCTGACACCTCTTCGACGATATCCGATTCAAGAAGGCGAACCGGGAAGGTCTCAGGGAAGGTCTGGGGAGCGTGGCTCAGGAGATCCTCGACGGTCTCCCAGGCGTGGGAATCGATGTAGCCCTTGAGCGTCCTGGTTCCGAACTGAATGACAACCTTCTCCGAGCGGGGCGAATCCGGCGAAGCCGGCAAGGGGATCATGCCTTGTGTCCCGGCCTCGTATTGAGCTGCTTCTGCGGGGGTACGAGATTGTACTGCTTGATCTTGTACAGCAGGGCCTTGTAGCTGATTTGCAGATCGCTTGCGGCTGCCTTTCTGTTCCATCCAGTGCCCTCCAGCGTTCTTGCGATGGCGGCCGACTCGGCGCCGCCTTTCAAGTTCCGGACGAGGTGCTTCAGGCTGCCATTTCCTCCGGCGTCTTCCCCGTCGGGCGCCGGCGATTCCGCGCTTTGCCGGGGAGCCAGTTCGTCGATGATAGCCTGTTCATCGGCCAGAATGATGTAGCGCTTGATGGTATTTTCCAACTCACGAAGATTGCCGGGCCAGGGGTGGTTGATGAGAGCCTGCATGAGCGCCGGCGAGATCGCCAAGGGATCGCGTTCGTACTTGGCGGCTACCTTGCGCATGAAGTGACGGGCCAGGATGGGAATCTCCTCGGTGCGCTCGCGCAGGGGGGGCATCCTCAGGGTGAAGCCATTCAGACGGTAATAGAGATCCTCCCGAAAGGTCTTCTGTGCAATGGCCGCCTTGATGTCGATGTTGGTGGCGGCTATCACCCGCACGTCGACCTTGACGCTGGAGCGGCTGCCCAGGCGCGAAAAACTTCCGTCCTGAAGAACCTGTAGCAGCTTGGCCTGGAGCTGGGCCGGCATTTCGCCAATCTCATCCAAGAAAATCGTGCCGTTGTTGCAGATTTCAAACTTGCCGGGCTTGGCCTTGATCGCTCCGGTAAACGCGCCCGGCTCATAGCCGAAAAGCTCGCTCTCCAGCAGGTCGGCGGGCATCGCCGCGCAATTGACCTTCATGAAGCCGCGCTGGCTGCGGGAGGACATTTTGTGGATGAACAAGGTTGCGACCTCCTTGCCAGTGCCGCTCTCCCCGAGGATGAGGACCGGAATGTCGGCGCGGGCCACCAACCGGCATTGCGATTCGATCTCTCTCATGCGCTGGCAACCCCGGACAAACGACGTGTTCTCATCCAGGGGGATTTCCTTGATCTCATCGTCATCCTCGGCCAGCGCTTCGCCAGCCTCCTTGAGGCACGCCTGAACAGCCAGATCGATGTCGGCTTTTCGGAATGGCTTGAGAATTACGTCGGCGGCGCCCATGCGGGTGGCCGCCACCACTTCCTTCAACTCGGCTGAACAGGCAATCAGAATGACGGGAAGCGAGGGCCGGGAGGCGCGAAGCTCCGCCAGCAGGTGAAGCGCTCTCTCCCCGCTGAAGTCCTCGCCAATATGCCAGTCCATCAGCAGAAGGTTAGTCGGGGTAGAGTCTCTCAGGCTGCTGAGTAGCTCTGCGGTCTCGGTAAACAGGCTTACGCTGAAGCGGTCCTCGAGAATGCGATGAAGATAATTCAGGATGGCGGGATCCGGATCGAGAGCTGCGATCTGAGGCTTGCGCTTGCTCCTGGCCTTCATGGACGCTCCTGGCGTAACTCTCACAAACCCGTCTCCTTCCCCGCCTGTAAAACCGGACATGGGAAGCGCCACTCCTCGACCAGAGGCGAGAACGAAGATGTTTCAACGTTCCTTGCTGTGTTTTGCAGAGGAGTGCCGAACAAACTCCGCCGGCCCCGGGGGTCATCCCGCATGGAGAGACACGGGGGATTCTCTCCGACGCAGGCAGGAAGCATATGCCGCTTTCTCCTCATAGTATCACTCAAGTGAGTTTAAAGTGGAAAATGTTTCGCCAGGATGCGCAAAAATTTTCATATGAGGAGAAGAAAACCGGTGGATAACACGGTAAAACCATGCTTTCGATTACCCTTGCGCCGCTTGCCGGATTACGCGCGCGCCAAATTCCCGTTACGGTTTGGAGGTTGACACTGGCCAGGAAGTTGCATACACAAGAGATAACCATAGCTCTGGACCTGGATGGATAATGCCTCTGGCGCGCGCAACCGAATCGACCCGTTTCCACGATCTGCCTCCGATTGAGGTGGTCTTCGGCCAGACGCCCCAGATGGCTGCCGCCCGAGAGAAGCTGGAACGAGTAGCTGAATCGACCATCCCTGTGCTCTTGCAGGGCGAGAGCGGAACGGGCAAGGAGATCCTTGCCAGGTTGTTGCATGAGTATTCGAACCGCTCCAAGGGCGCCTGGGTCAAGGTGGCCTGCCCCGCAATTCCCCACTCGCTGATTGAGTCGGAACTGTTTGGCTATGAAAAGGGGGCATTCACCGGCGCATACGCCACCAAGCGCGGCCGCGTGGAAGTGGCGCATATGGGAACCTTGTTTCTGGATGAAATCGGCGACCTGGATATGTCGGTGCAGGCCAAGTTGCTGCAGATGCTTCAGGATGGCAGCTTCATGCGGGTTGGAGGACAAGAGTCGAGGAAGGTCGATACACGGCTGGTCAGCGCGGCCAGCAAGAATCTGCGGCAACAGGCCGAGAATGGCAGTTTCCGGCTGGATTTCTTCTTTCGCATCAACGCAGTGACCATCGACTTGCCGCCGTTACGCGATCGGACCGTGGATCTGCCCATGCTGATCGACTACTTCCTCAATCTGCACGGGAAGGCGTTTCACCGCGTCCCCAAACCGCTTTCGCGGGAGGTGACGCGCCTGATGCAGCGCTATGAGTGGCCGGGCAACATACGGCAACTGGAAAACATGATCCGCAGCTACATTCTGATCGGCAGCGAAGAGGCTCTGGCGGCGGAGTTGGTCCCGTCTGCCCCGGTCAGTCCGGCCAGGCTGAACACCGAGATCGATCTGGCCAGCCCTGTCTCGCTGAAAGAGATCACCCGGGCCGCGACGCAGGACCTGGAGCGGCAGATCATTCTGAAGGTGCTGGAGGCGAACGGCTGGAGCCGCCGCAAGACGGCCAAATGGCTCAACATCAGCTACCGGTCGCTGCTCTATAAGCTGCAAGACTCGCAAGCCAGGGGGCTTGCGGAGAGGCAGCCCAAAGCCCGGAGTCTGTCTGCGATGGCCATTTCGACCCAGGCCACTCCGGTGCCGGAAAAGATCGAGCCGATGCGGACCAGGAGCGCGCCGCGCTGAGGCGCGTTCCTTATATCCAGCCGCGCAGGCTATAGTAGACGATCTTGGCGGATTCGCCCAGCATGGTCTCGAAGCCGCCGAAGCGCCCGCCCCAACCCGCTGAAGATTGAATCACATCCCGGACTGCCATCGGAGTGACCTCCATGTGTAGCTTGCGGAAGACGCGCAGCGCGCGGTACATGTGAAAGTCGCTGGTGAGCAGCACCTTCTTGCCGGGCATTGTCTGAAGGAGGCGCGCCATCTCGACTCCGCTTTCGCGTGTGCTGGCAGATTTCCACTCGGCGACGATGGCTTCGCGGGGGACGCCTTCTACGATCAGGTAGTCGAGGATGCCTGGGCCGCCGCCCCCAGTGATTACGATCTTCTTGAAGCCTCCGTGCTGCCAGGCAAAAATCGCCTCGCGGGCGCGCCAGTACGAGGAAAACGAGATGCCGCCCCGGTCGTCCTCGGCGGCGCTGAGAAGGATCAGAATGTCGCCTTTGGGCCGCTCGATGGGGCCGGCGTAGGCCCGCGCCCACCAGGGGACGAGGGGAGTCACGGTCACCAGCACAAAGAGGAAGCCGATCGCCGTGCAGATGCGGCTGAGCCATCGGCCGGCCTTGCGCAGGGGCTTCATGGCCAGGCTTCCTTTCAGTTTTGCCGCGAGCCAGAGCATCTTCAAGGATAGTGTAAGGCCATGGGTGTCCCACCCAAGCCGCGTTCTTGTCTTTGCGGCAGAATCTTCCCTGAGCGTGATCGGCTGGGCCAAGCAGGTGTTTGGTTACACCGCTAAGGTCGTAAACGCACCGGGCAGCACCTTTTTCAAGTGCTGCCCAAACGATAGATCGTGGAACGTGCTTTTGCTTGGCCGAACTGGTCACGCCGCTTGTCTACTGACTACGGACTGCGACCCAGTTCAGCCGAAACCAGGATCTACATTGCCTTCGCTCACTTGCTCTTGCGACGATCCACTTTGTTTCTGGGCAGGTTGAGGGACTCTCGGTTAAAACCGATGAATGTAGAGCAATTGAAGCGACGGCCCGCTGGCCGTGTTGTGCGCCTCTACTTTCAAATAGAGATTCACATTGAGCGTATTGGCTTTACCAAAATCGCATCCGCCGCCCGGCCCCAGGTAAAACTGCGTCTCTCGCGCGCCGCCCACCTTCACTCCATTGGTCTTATCCGGACTAAGTTGATAGAGACCATAGGCATTGGCACCCAGGTAAAGCTTTTTCGTGAACCGGTACGACGTGGTGAAGTTATCGTATACGAGTTGGCCGGCCTGTCCGCTCGTATAAACCAGATGCGGAATCGGCGGTGGATTGGGAAGTTTGTCCGTGGCCAGATTGTACTGGTAATGAAACCGTGTGCTCATCTCCAGCCGCGAAACCGGGAGATAGGTCGCGGCGATGTACGGAGCCACCGCCCAGTAACCGGAACCCGGATTGA
The DNA here is from genome assembly GCA_049522975.1 of Occallatibacter sp. Taxonomy (GTDB): domain Bacteria; phylum Acidobacteriota; class Terriglobia; order Terriglobales; family Acidobacteriaceae; genus Telmatobacter. Next base: position 22,777 of record JBEKNI010000015.1, read on the forward strand.
TATTCTTCGTGCGGTCGAATTCGCCGTTCGGTATCTGGACTAGAAACTGAAAGCGATAGGCAAAATATGGGCTCGACTGCGCTGCGGACTTCGGCGAGGAATCCTTCCCCGCCCCCTCGCCGGCAAAGAACTTCGATTGATAGATTGGACCGGCAATGATGTCCCCGATCCCGAATTCGCTGTTGGACAGCTTCTTGGGGCTGTTCGCGGCAAAGCTGGACTGCAATCCCACCAAGGGCGCCAGCACTGAGAACCCGGCCGTGCCGCCGAAGGGACGCCATTTCGAGGCCACAATCAGTTGGATCAGATCGGGAAACGCGTTGATCCGCGGCGCGATGAAATTGGCGTTCTCGTTCCCATTGGCATCGCTGATCCCGGTATTGTGCGACCAGCGAAAGTATTCGAGCAAAGTGACGCCCGGCCGCGTCCGGCCGAACCCGTCATAGTAACTCGTGCTTCCAAGGTTGATTCCCGAGGGAGGTTTGACAACGTCGGGCAGCGGAGGCTGAGCGTTGGCCCCGGCCGGCGCGAGCAGAGCAGCCGTCCCGAGCAAAGCCAGGACTACCCACAAGGAACGGTCAATCGAACTTGCGCGCATCGGTTTCCTCTCTCTTCCGGTCAAGATTCCCCGGTACGAATCAGCCGTTGGGGTTGGGCAGAGCCAGCATCGGCGGGGCCTCGCAGAGCGCCGTGTCGTGGTACATGACGCGGTTGCGTCCCGAATTCTTGGCATCGTAGAGCGCCAGATCGGCGGCGGCGACAAGATCTTCGGCGTTGAAATCAAAGCTGGTTTCGCCGTGCACGGCCGTGGCGCCCGCGCTGACGGTGACCACCCCCCCGCGAGCCGCGGGCAGACCCGTCGCTTCGATCGCCTCACGAATTCGCTCGCCGATAGCCATAGCGAGCTTCACGTCGGCGTCGGGCAGGATGGCGACAAACTCCTCGCCGCCGTACCGCGCCACCGTGTCCACGCCGGCGCGCACACTGCGCTGAATCGCCTGGGCCACTTGCTCCAGGTAAAGATCGCCTTGATGGTGGCCGGCCGTGTCGTTAATGGACTTGAAGTGGTCGATGTCAATCATCAGGATGCCGATCCAGCGCTTCATATGTACCGCGATCTCCCATTGGCGGGCCAGGGCCGAATCCAAATAGCGGCGGTTGAAGATCCCGGTCAGCGCGTCCAGGCTGGAAAGCCGCTCCAGATGCTTGTTCATGCGCAGAATCTCTTCCATGCGCAGGCGATTGGTCTCATTGAGGAGGAACTCCCGCCTGTCGGCCCACTCGCGGCTATGCCGCTCATAGAGGGCGGGCAAGCTGAAGCCGATCACGAAGACCAGGTAATCGCCTGATACCGGTGGACCGAAGTGCCCAGGCCAGCGGACCTCGGACAAAACGCAGAATACCGCCAGCGCAACCGCCAACCCGCGCACGCAGTGCCGGAAGGGCGCACGCATCAGCAGCGTCTGGGCAAAGATGCCTATACCGGCCGCCATGACGTACCGGGTGGCGACCGCCGATCCGGAAAGACGGCCCAGCAGCATCACCAGCGCGGTTTCCGCCGTCAGCGGCGCAAAGGCCGCCACGCCATGCACCCAGGAGGGCATCGGCCGCAGCAACAGGAATACCGCAAGCAAAGTAAGCGGCAGGACAATGCCCAGCCGCAGCGTCATCGAGACGCGGAAGACCTGCGTTCCGACCTGCAAATTAGCCAATAGAAAGAGCAGCTTGACGGCCAGGTAGATCACGAGATAAATGGCAATGGCGCGGTTCCTTCCCGCGCCCAGCGCGGTCTCGTAGGCCGCTTCCAGGCGGGGAGAAAACTTGAGCCGGAAGCCCTTGCGAGCAAGAGCTTCCTCCACCTCTGCCAGCGGTTGACCGGGCGTCGCCGTGGCCATGTCGCACCCTGCCCTTCGAGGAAAAGCTCTCTCCCCGATGTATCGGCGGCGATTCTCAAAGGATTACCTTGTGGAGATGAAGAGGCCAGCGGAGCGATTCTGCGCGCGGCATTACCCTGAGCCGCGGGTTCGCCCGCCTATGGCCGAATTTGATCGGGGCTTCCCTAAGAAGTATCCCCTCCCGCCCGCCGGGCGGTAAGCAGCATTTCGAATACTGCAAGCAGCTCTGCCGCGACGGTCTCCCAGCTTCGGCTGCGGCGCGCAGAAATGGCAGCGGCGTCCCAGGTGCTGTCGAGGACCGCTGCAAGGGCTTGAGCCAGCGCCCCGGAGTCACGCGGGGCGACGAGCCGGCCGCACTCCTCGCTGAGAATCTCCGGAATGCCGCCGACATTCGTGGCGACGACGGGCCTGCCGCTGGCCAGCGCCTCGATGACTACGTTGGGGCAGCCTTCCATGTAACTCGGCAGGGTTACAAGATCCGCCGCCGCCATCCAGACAGCGACATTGTCGAAGGCGCAGCCGGGCAGCACGTGGATATAGCCTGTGGCGTTGCCGGCCTGAATGGCGCTCAGGATCAGAGGCTTGTCCGGCCCCTCGCCGACCAGATAGACGCGCAGCCTGGGGCGCTGCTTGCTGAGCGCGGCCGAGGCCGCGACCAGTTCCCGAAGACCTTTCTTCACATCCATGCGCCCGACGTAAACCACTGCCTCCACGTCCAGGTCGATGCCTAGCTTGCGTCTCGCCTCGAGACGGTCGCTGGGGTGGAAGACAGATAGATCGCAGCCGTTGAGAACGGCGCGAGCCTTCTCCGGGCTGGCGCCCATGGCTATTGCCTTCAGGCGCAGATCGCCGCTGACCGTGGCCAGAAAATCGGCCTCGCGCAGAACCGTGCGCGTCTGCATCGCCGAGATCGGATCGCCGATCCTGTTGATGTCGGTGCCGATGCCCATGACAACGACAGGAAGCGCCAGGGATTTGCCGATGCTGACCGCGGCATACCCCTCGGGATAAAGAAAGCAGCCGAAGATGAGATCGGGGGCAAAACCGCGCACGGCCGGCAGCAGGACGCGGGCCGCGTTCCATCCGTTGAGCGGCCGGGAGAGCGCGGGCAGCGCGGGATAGTCGTAATAACTCGCCTGCACATCGGGCGTGCTGTAGGATGCGTCAAGACGGCGGTAACTCCGGCTGCGCGGCTTGAGCAGGGAGGGATAACTCGCGTTGGGAAAGAAGACCTGCACCTCAGCCTCGCGGGCCAGCACGCGCAGCGTCTGGTAGAGCGACCGGCCTTGGGAGGGTTCGGCCGAGCTGGGAAAGTACCGGGTGACGACGGCGATCCTGAGCATCACTTCTCTCCCGTCTCCGCAGAGTGGGAGAGCGGGCCGCACTGGCCTGTGGCGATCGAATGTAGCAGGCGGGCATAGCACCCGGCGAGGACCTTGCGTTCGTACTGGGCAACCTTCTCCCGATCGGGCTGGAACTCGGCGGCCAGAGAATCGCCTCGAGCGGCGGCATCGATGAACAATTGGCGTATGCCTTCGACATCGTTGTTGCCGGCCCACCACCCGGCCCGCAGTTCCTCCAGCAGACGCCGCGTCTCGCCCTCGGGATGGACGGCGCCGAGGATAGGCTTGCCGCCGCCGACGTAATCGTAGAACTTGCCTCCGACATTCAGAGGGTCATGGTTAATCAGCAGGACGTAGTCGGTTTCATTCATCGCTGCCAGCGCTTTATGTTGCGGCAGATAGCCTGTCAGCTCCACTATTTCGCCCAATTCGAGAAGGGCTTCGCGGAAGCGTGGCTCCTCGATGTGGCCAATGAAGCGGAGCGTCAGCCGGCGCTTCACCTCCTCCGGCAGCGATTGCACAGCCGCAACCAGCGAGGTTGGCTCGGTTGAGGCGTAGACCGTCCCGACATAGGTGACCAGGATCTTGCCATCGGGCCGGGGCCCAGGCGAGGATGCGGAGCGGCGCAGACTTGCGGCGTCGAATCCGTTTGGAATGAGATGGAACTTGCTCTCCGGCTCCCGCGGATAGCGGCTGCGAATCTGGCGGCGCGCGGCCTCGGTGACCGCTACAATGGCGGTCGCGTTTTTCACGGCGCTGGCTTCGGCCTCGCCGGCGAAGCTCCGCGCCCGCTCACTGTTGCTGAATAGAAAGCTGACCAGTTCAAAGGAGGTCGTGAGCCACTCATCGCGGAAGTCGATCACGATGGGCAGGCGCGGGAACTGTTTCCGGAGCCTCTCCACCAGAAGGATATTGGAGAAAGGCGGCGCGGTGATCAGGACCAGGTCGGTGCTTCGCTTTCGGATGATCCGGCGAGCGGCGCGCGTGAGCACGGGCAGCCACGTCACCTGCGGGTCGGGCAGCAGAAGGTCTTGCAAAGCTCTCTTGAGGAAGTTCGGCTTGCCGGCGGCGGGGCCGGTGGGCTGACCGGCGGATTGATCGGAGGAGGGTTTTGCACCGGTGATCAGCCGCTTGATCCCCTTCTTGAGGCCGAAGGGTAGGTCGAGCGTCAGGGTGCGATGAACCGTCACTTCGGCGGGAATCGTGTCGAGAAGAGTCCGGTCGAAACCAACCGCGGCCGCGTTGCGCGTGGTCAGCACATCCAGCCGGATTCCTTCCGCAGGTAAGTAACGCGCCAGGCTGGAGACGCGCATCACTCCGGTGCCCCCGACGGGCGGAAACAGATAGGTGACCAGCAGTACGTTCAAGGCGCTCATGGTGTGGCTCCAGGGGCGCGGACTGCCGGAGCGGAAGCCGGTTCGCGGCCGTGAATCAACTTATCCGCGGCCTGGTACATCTGCCAGGCCGTGGCCCAGTGGATCTCAATGTCTCTGAGTTCCGCCTCTTCCGCAACCCAACGGAAGAGGTTGGCAAGCCCTCCGTCGAGCAGCGAGCCGATATTTCTCTCCGCCGCGCCGTGGGTGTAGAGCTTGAGGAAGAGATCGTCGCCGATGGCGGGAGCCAGATCGAACCACTGGCGTACCCGCGCCGGCGCCGGCATGTCGTATCCGGCAATCTCTCCGGTTTCCAGGCGCGGCATCAGCCGTCCGCTGAATCGCAGGCCGACCGGCCCGGTAATCATCAGCAGGTCGCCCTGCCGGCCGCCGCCAACGGTGGCTTCGATCCCGTGATCGTAGGACCTGGGACGATTATCAGGATTGTTCGCGCACCAGTAGATTTGATTGACCACGCGCCCCTGGGCCGGCGAGGGAATCGCGGGCATGGTGAAATCGGCGTAGCAGCCGAGATCGCGCAGCAGTGCGACCTCGCCGTTGAGGCCGCAGTAAGCGCCGTCCGGGTGTGAGTTGTCCAGCGCCCAGTCGCCGTGGATGAAGCCGAAGACGGTGCGGCCGTCTTGCTGGCGAAGCAGGCCGTGGCCTTCGGTCAGGCAGCGGCAGAATTCGCTGACTTTCTGGACGAAGGAGTCGCGCTGTTCGTTCTCATGGTGCAGATGCACCTCGACATCTCCGATGCCCGCTCGCACCATTTCGGCTATGCCTTCCAGCAGATCGCTCCGGTACTCCTCCTGCGGGTAGAAGAAGCTATATTGCGGGCGCTGGCCGGCGGCGTCCCTGGGGGCGTCATCGGCAATGCGCGGCCACCTGTCGCGCCACCGCGCCACGCGGCCCAGCGCGGTTTCAGGCGATGCGCCCTGGCCCAGAGGCTCGTAGTGATCGGCGATGACAATCCAGGCGCGCTTCGGCTTGCTGAACCGCATGATCTTCTTTAAGCGGCTCCTCAGATACGGCGCAAGCCAGATTTCCGCGTGTCGAGGGAGCTTCATGGAATCCACTTTTCTTTGTGCGGTTTGTTCCTGCTGTAGATGCGCTTTTACCAAGTCGCCCTCTTAAAGTATCGAGTGCGGCTCATTTGCCTGTCAAAGCCCCTGCGAACGGTCGCAGCAACTGGATCCTGCCCATCCGGAGGCTGTCGTTCACCGCTGTAGGGCAGGCGGCTTCCTTCCAGCCCGGCATAGAAATCCAGTTGACAATCAAATTAGCGGTGGGATAGACATAGAATAAGAAGATGCGGTTCGCGGCTTTTCCAACCGCGGCTTTTCCCCCAATGCTGACTCGGTTGCTTGATGGGGCTTGCGAACCAGAGGTCAAATCCTTACAGATCGCCGCAGCTGCCGAGCCGCGAGTCTCCGTGCCGCTAAACAGGTTCGCGCCGCACAAGGGCGCCCAACGGTCCCCACGATGCGAGGTTTCCATCATGATGTCTGCTGTTCGTTCCGCCATGCCCCCGCGGATTGCCCGCTGGACGTTTAGCCTGCTTGTTCTTGCCCTGATCGCCCTGCTGCCTGGAACGGCGCGCGCGCAAACGACGTACTCCGGCGGAGGCGCATCGATTACCACGAGCGATTCCCCCACCACCGTTGCCAGTTCTTCCATCACGGTTAGCGGAGCCCCCGGCACGGTGGCGACGGTCAAGGTGCAGTTGCTGGGCGTTAAATCGGATGGCGAGTCCTTTGCAAGCGGTCCTGTTTATAACAGCATGGCGTACGCGGAATTTCTGCTGGAGGGACCTGGCGGAGCGGAACTGGTGCTGCTTGGCCAGACCGGCGATACCATCGACGGCTGCGATGAAAACGTGAATAACGCTACCTGTGACGGGCTGCAGGGCGCCACCACCGGCAGCCATCCGGACACTATTACCATCCAGGACGGCGCGCACTATGCTCCGAACGGCGCCGGATCGCTGGGCGATCAGTATGGGGGATGGCAAACGGCGGATATGCCTTATACGGTCGAGCCGAGTTCCAACTACAATACCAACGGTGACGGCCCTCCCCCGCTCCCCGTGACGGAAGACACGGCGGATTATCCGCAGCCCGATGGCAGCGCTACGCTGACTTCAAGATTTGCCGGGACAACGGCAAACGGGACCTGGACGCTCTATCTCATCGACAACGATGACCCCGTCGACCCGTTCTCGATCACCGGGTGGAATCTGATCCTTACGTTTGCCGCAGCCACTCCCACGACGACCGTGCTCTCCAGCTCCGCAGCCAACCCGGCCTTCTATGCCAACTCATCCTCCAGTACTTCGATCACCTTCACGGCGACCGTGACATCCGGTTCCGGGACGCCAACCGGTTCGGTCACCTTCCAGGCAAACGGCTCGACCATCTCCGGTTGCGGCGGCGTCGCTCTGAGCAGCGGCGTCGCGCACTGCACGGTCTCTCTGTCGCAGGGCGCCAATGCCATTACGGCGGCCTACACGCCGACCGGGAGCTTTGGGCAGAGCGACGCCTCCATGACTCAAATGGTGGAAGTGACCGCGGCGAATGCATCTGGGAATCAATGGTGCAACAACAGCTCGATTTCGGATCCGATCAGCGACGCCGTGGGGCTGGTTTATCCCTCCGTGATCGTTATCCCCAGCACCGCCTATCCCGGCAAGACGGTGGCCGATGTCAGCGTGGAGCTGGAGGGAGTGGCTGGGCCGGTGAACGGAATTGCAGGCCAGTTCCTGCTGGTTGCGCCCGGCGGAGGGACGCATAACCTGGACTTTCTGGAAGATGGATTCAGCCAACCCGGGTCGGCGACCGGCTCGGTGAACCTGACCTTTGAGGATTCCGCCGGCGCATATGTACCAACCACCTCACCGCCCCTCAGCGGCACTTACCTGCCGACCGACAATAATGAGGACGTGAACCCGGACTCGTTCCCGGCATCGAACGCGCCGACGGTCGATTCAAGCATCCCGCAGGTTCCGGGGACGATTAATTTCGCTGCGCCCTACGGCTCGGATACGACGCGCTACACCCATACGAACATCTTGACCTTTGGCGAGGCCTTCAATGGAGCCTCGGCGGATGGCGACTGGGCGTTGTACTCGCTTGCTCCCGAATCCCTGACGGTGAACTTCGGCTGGTGCATCACGTTGTCGCTGAATACCGGCACGGCCACCACCACCGCCGTTACTTCCAGCCAGAATCCGCAGACCACCGGACAATCCGTCACCATCACGGCGACGGTGACGGCCGGCGGGGACCCGGTGACATCGGGCGGTACGGTGACCTTCACCGACACCACCGGCTCGACGCCGGTGACGCTGGCCCCCAACGTGGCGCTGAACGGCAGCGGCGTGGCGTCGTTCAACACATCCTCGCTGACCGAAGGCGACCACGAGATCACGGCGAACTACAGCGGTACCTCTTCCGACAATGCCAGCTTCGGGTCGATGTGGCAGCGCATCAACACCGCTACCACCGTCACGAATGTGAATAGCAACACCTGGAAGTACTGCAATCCGGGGGCGGTCCAGAGTTTCAGCGGATACCCCGCCGGGCCCTTTACGCCAAATCCGTCGAACATCTTCGTGACCAATCTTCCCGGTACTCTCAACACAGTTTCGGTGCAGCTCACCGGCTTCTCCGTTCCTGTCACGGAAAACCTCGACGAGCTTGCATCGCTTGTGGAGGGTCCGACAGGAGCCGCGCTGGACTTTTTCTCCAACACCACCCAGGGATCCAGCGGCAACAGCACCGCTTCGTCCGGCAACTATATCTTCGCGGACAGCGCCGGCAGCTTCGTGTCGTCCGGGAATACGAATCTCAGTCCCGGCAGCTACGAACCGACCGCTTACGAAAGCTATCTCGCCATTCCCGACTCGTTTACCTCCAGCGTCAGCGGCCAGTATCCGGCGCCCCTATCATTTAGTTATGCGCCGAACACGTCGTTCGGCTCCTTCTCGACATTCGGCAATGTCTTCACCAACGGCAGCAACGCCAACGGCAGGTGGAGCCTGTTCTTCAATACGACCGATGGCGCGCAGGGCACGATAGGCGCGGCCAACGGCTGGTGCGTGAACCTGACCGAGAATCTGCCCAGTTTGGCCCAGCCCACTCTGGCTCACGCCGGAAGTTTTTCGCCAGGCGAACAGAACGCGGCCTACACGGTGAACATCACCAACAACGGCCCCGGCTCGACCGGCGATCCCACCGGCTCCAGTCCGCTGAAAGTCACCGATATTCTGAACTCCGCCTTCACGTACTCCACCTTCGCGGGTACGGGCTGGTCCTGCTCGGCCGTCGGACAAACGGTAACGTGCACCAACGACTCCCCGGTTGCCGAAGCCGGCAGCTATCCGATGCTGACCATCGACGTAGATGTGGCCAACAACGCCTCCGGCAGCATCAATAACATTGTCTCGGTCAGCGGCGCCGGCGTCACCGCCATCAACTCCAACACCGACTCGGTGACCATTACGGCGGAGCCGCCTACAGTGAGCGGAATCTCTCCGTCCAGCGGCCCGACGGCGGGCGGAACCTCGGTGACCATCACGGGAACGAACTTCACCGGCGCAACCGGCGTGACCATCGGCGGCGCAGCGGCTACAAACGTTGTGGTGGTGAGCGGCACATCGATCACGGCGACCACCCCGGCAGGCACTGCGGGAACAGCTAGCGTTGTAGTCACCACGCCTGGTGGCAGCAACGCCGCCAACACGCTTTTTACCTACATTGCACCGCCCACGGTGACCGCTGGGGCGACCGTCACGTTCGTCGTTGGCGGCAGCCCCGTGGCGCTGGATTCCGGGCTGACGGTCAGCACGTCCAGCTCGACAGTGACAGGCGCGACGGTGTCGATCGCCAGCGGGGCAGGCGCCGATACGCTGAACTTCACCAACCAAAACGGCATCACCGGCAGCTTCAGCGCCGGCACATTGACGCTGACCGGCACCGCGACCGTCGCCATTTACCAGGTGGCGCTGGAAAGCGTGACCTTCTCCACCACCAGCACGAGCGTAACACCCCGTACCATCAATTGGACCGTCACCAACAGCGTCGCTAGCAGTGCACCCGCGACCAGCACAGTGGACGTTCTCCTTCCGCCCACGGTGAGCGGAATCTCTCCGTCCAGCGGCCCGACGGCTGGCGGAACCCCGGTGTCCATCACGGGAACCAACTTCACCGGCGCAACCGGCGTGACCATCGGCGGCGCAGCGGCTACAAACGTTGTGGTGGTGAGCGGCACATCGATCACGGCGACCACCCCGGCAGGCACCGCGGGAACAGCTAGCGTTGTAGTCACCACGACTTATGGCAGCAACGTCGCCAACACGCTGTTCACCTATGTTGCGCCCGCGGCCACGACGTTGTCGGCTACCGGCGGCACGCCGCAATCGGCGACTGTGAACACGGCCTTTGGCTCGTCGTTGCAGGCGACGGTGAAAGACCAGTTCGGCAACCCCTATCCCGGTGCGAGTGTCACCTTCACGGCGCCGGGCGCGGGAGCCAGCGGAACGTTCAGCAACAGCAGCAACTCCGTCACAGTGACCACGAACGCGAGCGGCGTGGCCAGCGCCGGCACGTTTACGGCAAACACCACTCCGGGCACATATGGCGTGACGGCTAGCGTCTCGGGCCTGGGATCAACGGCGGCTTTCTCGCTGACCAACAATTCCGGCGCGGCGACGCATCTTGTAATTCCCGGCGGACCGGAGCCATTCTACACGGCGTTTGGTTTCAGCATTTATGCCTACGATGCTGGGGGGAACCTGGCAACCTCTTACAACGGAACTGTAGCGTTCACCAGCTCCGATCCGGGCTTCGCCAATCTGGGTCCGGTCACTCTGGTCAATGGAGTAGGCACTCAGACCGGTGTACTTAGAACCGCCGGGATCGACACCATAACGGCCACGGACGTATCCAATTCTTCCATTACGGGCACCGGCTCATTCACCATCCCGCCAGGTCCGGCGGTTTATCTCGTGGTAAGCGCGCCGTCGTCGGCTATTGCCGGCTCGCCCATCAGCTTTACGGTGACGGCCTATGATCTTTTCTTAAATGTGGCCACCGGCTACGGCGGCACGGTTGCCTTCACCAGCTCAGATCCCAACGCGATGCTCCCCGGAAGCACCGCAATCACCAACGGGACCGGCACCTTCTCCGCAACCATGGAGACGGCCGGAACGCAAACCATCACGGCAACCGATTCGGTGAACAGCTTGGCAGCGAGCAGCGGAAATATCAGCGTCACGATACCCGCCCTTGTGGTAACAACGCCTAACGACGACGCGGGCGCGGCCGGCAATTGCACTGTGCAAACCACGCCGGGAACGGGTACAGATGCCTCGTGCAGCCTGCGCGACGCGCTGCTCCAGTCCGCCGCTCTCGGCTCGGCCAGCATCACCTTTGACGCGACTGCATTCGCCAGCGCGCAGAGCATCACGCTCTCCAGCGACACGCTGAACATACCCTCGAATACCACGATCACCGGGCCGACATCGGGTTCCGGCGCCACGCTCAGGAACCTGGTGACGGTCAATGGCAGCGCGGCGTCCCCGGTCTTCACGGTAAACAGCGGCGTCACCAACGCCAGCCTGAGCGGGCTGATCGTAACCAATGGTTCTAGCGGTTCGGGCGGCGGCATCAGCAACAGCGGCACGCTAACGGTAACCAACAGCACCATCTCCGGCAATTCAGCCAGCGCCGCCTACGGTGGGGGCATCTTCAATGCCGGCACGCTGACTGTAAGCGACAGCACCATCTCCGGAAATTCGGCGGCAAATGGACAAGGCGGCGGCATCTTCAATGCCGGCACGCTGACTGTAAGCGACAGCACCATCTCCGGCAATTCAGCGGCCGGCGGTCTCGGCGGAGGCATCCTCAATATCTCCGGTACGGTGACAGTCTCCGACACGACGATCTCCGCCAATTCCGCCGACGACGGCGGGGGTATCGTCCTTCAACCTGCAACCACCGTCAACCTGGCTAACGCCATAGTCTCCGGCAATTCGGCGGCGGTCAGTAGTCCCGATCTCTTTAACATTGGCGGAACCCTCAACGACAACGGCGGCAATCAGTTGAATTTGAGTCCCACCGCCATCAACCTGGGCTTGCTGGCCAATAACGGCGGTCCTACGCAGACCATGCTTCCCCTGCCGGGTTCGCCGGCCATCTGCTTCGGGACTTCGGCCAACGCGGCTGCGGTCAGCGGCGATCAGCGCGGCCTCGGCTTCGATCCCAATTGCACGGTAGGCTCCAACACGGTCGATTCCGGCTCGGTGCAGACCAACTACGGGCTGAGCTTCACCACCGAGCCGCCCGCGCTGCCCTATTGGGTCTTCACCGGGGTGCCGATATCGCCCGCGCCGGTGGTCGGCCTGACGGAAAATGGCGTCGTCCTCACGGCGGCAACCAGCTTAATATCCATGAGCGACAACGATTCACAGCTAGGTGGGACCACTGCGGTGGCTTTGGCCTCGGGCTCTGCTGCCTTCCCCAACCTCATCATCGCCTCGCCGGTTAGCGGCGACACTCTGACGGCCACTCTGGCCCTGAACCCGACGCTGGCCCCGCCGCTCAATCTGACGGCCTCCAGCAGCCCCTTCACCGATCTCACCGGTCAAACCATCAGCTTCACGCCCATCACCGGAACGCAGTATGTGGGAACGCAACAGTCCCTTTCGGCGACGGCCAGTTCCAGCCTTCCGGTCACATTCTCTTCCACCACTTCCTCGGTCTGCTCGGTCTCCGGCAGCACGCTGTCGATGCTGACGCAAGGCACCTGCATCGTCTTCGCCTCGCAGGCCGGCAACAGCTCGTATGCCCCAATCGCCGCCGCGCAGAGCTTCGCAGTGCGTTTTACCACCCAGACGATCAGCTTCACACCTATCACCGGCACACAGTACGCCCTGACGCAACTTACGCTGTCGGCTGCGGCCAGTTCCAGCCTGCCGATCACCTTCTCTTCTTCCACAACCTCGGTCTGCTTGGTCTCGGGCAGCACGTTGTCGCTGCTGATTCCGGGCACCTGCATCGTTCATGCCTCGCAAGCCGGCAACGCCGATTATGCTGCCGCCCCGCCCGCCGCGCAGAGCTTCGCCGTGACCATTGCTCCGCAGACCATCAGCTTTACGCCCATTGCCGGCCCCCAGTATGTTTCGACCCAGTTGACGCTGTCGGCCACGGCCAGTTCCAGCCTGCCGGTCAGCTTCGCTTCCACAACGCCTTCAGTCTGCTCGGTCGCGGGCAGCACCTTGTCCCTGCTGATCCAGGGCACCTGCATCGTCCACGCCACGCAGGCCGGCAACAACGTCTATGCCGCCGCCCCACCGGCCGGGCAGAGCTTTAGCGTCAATGGCGCTTCGCAGACCATCACCTTCACGCCCATCACCGGCACGCAGTATGCCTTGACGCAACTTACGCTGTCGGCCACGGCCAGCTCCAGCCTGCCAGTCACCTTCTCTTCGACCACAACCTCGGTCTGCACCGTCGCGGGCAACACGCTATCGCTGCTGACCGCCGGTGCCTGCGTCATTCAAGCCTCGCAGGCTGGCAACACTGTCTATGCCACGGCGACCGCTGCGCAGAGCATCGGCGTGCATCTTGTCTCCCAAACCATCTCCTCCTTCCCGCCCGTTACCGGCGCCCAGTATGCCGCCACGCAACTGACCCTGTCGGCCACGGCCAGCTCCAGCCTGCCGGTTGCCTTCTCTTCCACCACAACCTCGGTCTGCTCGGTCTCGGGCAGCACGCTATCGCTGCTAACCGCTGGCACCTGCATCGTTCACGCCTCGCAGGCCGGCAATCCGGCTTACTCCGCGGCCACCACCGCGCAGAGCTTCGCCGTCCGTCTTGCTTCCCAGACCATCACCTTCACGCCGGTCACCGGAACGCAACATGCCGGGACGCAACTGACTCTGTCGGCCACGGCTAGCTCTACCCTCCCCGTCACCTTCTCTTCCACCACAACCTCGGTTTGCTCGGTCTCGGGCAGCACGTTATCATTGCTGACCGCGGGCGACTGCATCATTCATGCCTCCCAAGCTGGCAGCACCGTCTACGCCCCGGCCGCCACCGCGCAGAGTTTTGGCGTGAGGGCCAACTGACAACCAACAATCAACCCCAAGTGGGGAGCGCCTAACAGGCGCTCCCCGCTTCATTTTGGCGCCGCGGTTATAGACGGAAGATTGGCAGCGGCTTTCGTCCGAAACTCCGAGTTTTTCCGCAGCCTCTTTGGCCCCTGCGGGAACGTCCAACGTGCAGCCGAACTTACTCAGAGGCTCCCTAGCTCTCTATGCCGGCAGGAAGATGCACCGACGGCAGTTTTCGACACTGCAATAAACGGATGGTGAACGCTCGCGCGAACCCGACCGGAAAGTGATTTGGAGATACTTCGTGTCTGTGATTGCCTGGCTCGGCGTTACATTCGCGCCAGTGTGCGGATTGTTGTGCCTTGCCTGGTTGTCCTTGAAGCATTGGGTCGATGGCGCAGTCATGCAAGGAAGCCGGCGCGCCCTGTTCTATGAATTGGCGAAAGTAGCAGGGCAACCGCATCTTAATTTCCCAGCAGGTGCGGCAAGCATCTATTGTCCCATCCGGCTTTGAGGCGTTTTCCGTGGATGCCGCGTTTTGAGCTCTTGTCCTGTTTGAGCAGGTTGAGTGCGATGCGGTCGAGCACGGAGAAGTTCTGCGCCGCATGACGCGCGCGTTTGCGGTCCAGGTCTTCGCCGAAGCCCACATCCAAGACCCAGTGCGGCTTGTTTTCGATGCCCCAGTGTTGACCAAGCATCGGGCGCCTGACCGGTAATGTGGTAGCGGATTTCTCGCTCCGCTTCGCCCGTCGCCTTATGGCACCGCTCAGAACCGCCGCAATGGCCATCCACAGAATCTCCTCGAGTAGATCTTCGCGCCTCCGCTCCACTCGCGGGCCGCGCAACTGGACAAAATGCTTCCGGGGACTGTCCATCTCCCCATCTCAACAAGCCAAACCCGCTGCGCATATAGCAATTAAGATGCGGTTGCCCTGGCGAAATCGCCCCGAGGGTCTCAATTGGCACGCCGGGTTCCTGGTTTGCCAATTTCACCGTCAAGGCAGCGGCAACATTCGGATCGGACGGTATTTTGCTTCAGCTCCTCATGCATTCGGTATTCCACGATTGCCCTCAATTCAGCAACATCGTCCTTGCCCTGCTTAAGCACAATGAGTCACTACCTCCCGGCCGGTTGTCCGACATCTCGCCCATGAGATGCGGAATTTCTCTTTCATAGTTTTGTTCCTTGGTTTATTCCGCTTCCTTGGCTGGGTCGAGGGTGTGGAAGCCTTCTGATTTGGCGGCTTCGAGCAGATGCGGGGAGGCGGAGACGAAGATGATTTCGGTGCCCTGGAACATGTCGCGGGCGGTAATAGCTGCGCCCAGTTGCAGGGTGTCGGGCCAGCGCAGGGCGGTGCGGTCGAGGAGTTGGCGGGCGGCTTCGAGGACGGCGGGGTTGAGCGGCTCCTGGACCATGCGCGCGGCCTCCAGGCGCAGACTGTCGAGAGCTGCGGTGGCGTCTTCGGCGGAGATGGCGCCGGAGCGTTCGCGCAGGCGGATGGCCGCGTAGACCTCCAGGGGCGTGGAGGCGGAGATCAGCTTGCGGTTGTCCTCGACGGCCTCCATCAGGCGAATGAGGGCGTCGGTGCCCTGCTCGCGGACGAAGAGCTTGGCGAAGGCCGTAGCTTCAAGGAAGTAGCAGCTCACAGGTTCCCCCGTTCCTCTTCAATGGCCTCGGCGATGGAGTCACCATGCGCGGCAACCGGGTGGAAGCGCTGCGTCTCGTCGGCAATACCGGCCTCGGCGCGATTGAGGCGGATGGTGGTGGTGGGATAGGCCGGAGTCTTGGGGTTGGCGATCTTGCTGGTGAGCACGACGCCGCGCTGGATGGCCTCGGCCAGCACTACCTGGCGGGACTCGGGATGCTGGTTCCAGCGGAAGGCCTTGCGCGGCAGGAAGGAGTCGCGAAACCACTTGAGGGCGATGAAGGCGTGGCCGCCCCGTTCGGCTTCGGCCAGCGCGGCGCAGAGTTCTTTGACGCGGGCATCCAGGTCGGCCGGGATCAGCGCCTCCTGGCTGTCGTCGGTCTCGTCTAGGGCGGGCTCGGCAGCCGCGCGCGGCGTCCGCGCGGGACGGAGAGCGGCTTCGGCGCCATCGACGCGCTCGAAGTAGATGCGCAACTCGTCCTCCTCGGGCGACCAGGTGTCGGCCGAGGCGTTGCGGCGCTTACTGCGGCCGTTTTCGCCGCAGAGCTCGACGATGGCCTGATAGCCCGGAGGCGCCAGAAAATGCAGCGCCCGCGCCAGGCCGGGGTCGGCGGAAAAGCTTAGATCGCTCAGTGCTTCTTCGATAATCTCTTCCGCGTCGGGAATGGTGAGGTTGTTCACGTCTACGCTGCTTTGGGCAGCTTTTGTCGATTTCATTCTTTCTTCTCCCTATGCCGCTCATTCCGCCTGCGCGCCACGATCTCCGGGGCTTGACGGCCTGGTTCCGGAGTTGGGCAGCGCCCACGGGAAATGGAGCAGCCTTAGTTTTAGACTTCGCTCAGAGCGCGGAGGATTGGCTTTGCCTTTCCCCCTGGGTTGCGGGCGGCCTTCGCTATCCCCGCGATGCTTTGAGCTTCCTTTCGGCCGATTTGAGGGCGCCTGCCTTTATCCGGCAGTTGCAGGCTTTGCCCAGCATTTCCCGATGAAGTTAAGGCGGCTCATGGCATTTAAGGTGTTCATTGACTGACTCAAGGCCATCTTCCGCTGGTTTCTCCCGCCGAGCATGAATTCGAGAAATACTTCAAGCTAACCGCTCTGTCTGAAGCTATACGCCGTTCAGTGCGGCAGGGTAACGATAAAGCGGCTCCGCGAGCGATAGCCAAAAGAACTTTGCCCACCGCACCCCATTTACCAACCCCACCGCAAGGAAAAAAGTTACACTTCCGCTCTCGCAATTCCATGCGGAGAACGTAATCCGTACAATAGACGATTTGCGCAGCCGCTTGCAACTGCTTTCTTCCGCCGGTTGACTTCATCCCGGCTGCGCGGCGGCGGCCCTGTCCCCGATCTGGCCGGACTCGACGCGCCCTAGTTGAAATAGGCCTTGTTTTTCCCGGCAAAATGGGCTTTCTCCGTCGGCAGATCGTCTTCCGCAAAGATCGCGCCGGAAGGGCAGATGGATGCGCAACTGCCGCAGTCGATGCACTCATCCGGATTGATGAACAACTGGGAGACGCCTTCGGCGGCGGGATCGACGGCCGAAGCCGGGGCAATGGCGGCGGTAGCGCACTCGGCGGCGCAGAGAAAGTCCTTGACGCATGTATCGGTAATTACGTAAGCCATAATGAAGCTCCTTGGTTGTATCGGCGCTTGAGATGCCTGCGCCAATACTCCAAGGCTATCCAGTTCCAGGCCGTTGACTCGGTGACTCAGGTCACAGCGCGGGGAACCGTCGCCAAATAGCGCTGCCGAATCAGGCTGATAGGCGGCGAAGGCACGGCAGGCCCAGGGCCTGGTCCATGCTGGTATCAGCGCGTTTGCATTCTTTGCTGAATCTTCGGGTTTTGTGCTATTATCTTAGGCGAACGGAAGAGTTTCATCGTCTCTCATCAGGTCTCTTTCGCGCCTGAGGCCCTTCGTGGTACTCATGCTTCATCATAAAGCACCTTCTTATGGGCTTAGCAGGAGGGTAAATCCATGCCAAAGGAAAACGGAAGCGGCTCCCCACCCGGGAATCCCAAAGATGAGACGCTTGGGCAAAGCCCAAGAACCAACCTTCCAGAGCAGTGCGTAGTGAGCAACGACGGCGAAGCCGACCCCGACTACGAGGAGGAAGGCTCCGAGAAGCCTACGGGACGAATCCACTGGATCAACCATGCTACCTTCTACCTTTCCATCATACTAGCCGTTTTGACGGCGGGCACTCTCCGCGTCTACTACTTGCAGCTCCAACAGATGGCAAGACAGACGGCCTCGGCCGAATCTTCATCCTACGCGGCCTGCGTGAGCGCTCAAATTGCGCGACAGACCTTGTTGGAGGTTCAGTC
This sequence comes from Occallatibacter sp., assembly GCA_049522975.1. Taxonomy (GTDB): domain Bacteria; phylum Acidobacteriota; class Terriglobia; order Terriglobales; family Acidobacteriaceae; genus Telmatobacter. The sequence continues at coordinate 40,476 of JBEKNI010000015.1, forward strand.
TGGCGAAGCTGACAGTCACAACGCCGCTTCTGGAACTTTGGTGCAGGCTACAGCCGAAACACGTGGCAACTCCCCTCTTCTCACGTTTGGAGCCCTCTGGACAAGCCCCACGCAGCAGAGCCAAAGTCAAAGCAATGGGATGCCTCAAAACTGGGATAACGTGAAGTTCGGGCTGACCATTTCCAATGTCGGAAAAACTGCTGCGCAACGGGTGCGGGTGAAGTACGCGTCGCAGATATTGGCACAAGGCGATGACCCCGCGTTTCAAGGCGAGAACATTCCGTTTGATTACATCAATGAGGGCGTTCTTGCCCCCAGTTTTTTTCAGGGTCCCACAGTGGCGGCCCTTAGATTATTGGATAAAAAAGGAAAACCAATTGGGGACCTGCCACGTGCTCAGTCGGAGGAGTTGCAGTCGGGCAAGCAGTACATCGCCATATTTGGCCGCGCTGATTACAGGGACACATTCGGTATGGACCATTGGCAGACCTTCTGCGTTGGGGTTGATGCGTTTCAGCCCGACATGGCCGCCCTTCCAAAAATGAGGCACTCAGTCTGCGGGAATCATAACGAAATAGACAAAAACCTCATCTACTCGATCCCGAACCAGACGACCGGAACGGCGGCGTCCACTCCAATTGCGGAGATTAAATGCATCGCTCCTAACGAACATTGATTTCATTTGCGTCAACCGTTTTATTACCTTTACAACCAACGCTGGGATCATGGTTTCCCACCCATTGCGCAAAGTACGCACAATGGACGGGGAACCCGGCAAATAACGTGTGCGTCGGGTACCTGGCTGTCTTAATCGCGGTTTCCTCGGGGCGTTGTCACCGTTCTTGCAATGCGAGGATCGTGGTCTCCCACCCTAGCCGCAAAAACAAAGACGCGGCGAGGGTGGGGCACCCATGAATCCGTGCTGCTCTGAGAGCGTTCTAGAAGCCGGCCTGCGCCGCGCTCAGTTCCGCTTGGCGGAACTGGACCCGCGCCAGTTCGACCGGCTCGGAATAGTGGCCGGCGACAATCGAGGCGGCGTTGCTTTCATCCTGGAAGGGCCGCACCGCTGCCAGCTTAATGGCCGATTGAGCGGCCATCCGCGCCACCGCCGCTTTGCTGGAAACCGAAGTGACCAGCGCAAGGATCGCGCTCACCACCGTTCCCACCGCATTGATCGCATTCAGCACGTGCGCCTGGCTCGTGGGATTGGTCACCTTGGCCGCGGAGAGCAGCGCGGCGTTGACCTGCTGTTGGAAGGTGACCACCTGCGTCTGCAGCTCGGCCAGCACGCTCTGGGCCGGATTCGCCAGGTACGCCTTGGCCTGCGCGACCAACAGCTGGGAGGCCGCGTCAAAGCCTGCCGTCGCCGCCGCAAAAATCGGCGCATCCTGGGGAGCCAGCAGCGCCGCCGTCGAATCCACCGTGGCTACGGCGCTTTCCAGGGCCGGCGTCCAGTTGACGATGTCCTGCGCGACGGTTGTTCCCGAGCATCCGCCCAGGAAAGGCGCGGGCAGCAAGAGGGCAATCAGCGCCCAGACGCCCAGCTTGGCGGTCGAACCGGCTGAGGAAGACCGGGAAGGCGCAGCGTCCGGATCCCTGGCCAGAAGCCCCAACAGGGCGGTGGCCAGAGCGCTGACCAGCGTAACGACAGTACCGCTGCCGGCCGTGCCCAGCGTGATGCCCTGCTGCGAGAGCACAGTGGCAACGGTGACAACCGCGATCAGCAGCCCGGCTGCCGACGTCTTGGGGTGGTTCCAGATATTCGAAATCGAATTCATGCGGGAGCTCCTCGAAATGAAAAGGCGGCCGCGGCCGCCTTGGTTACCGTGAGACATGTCTGGCGCGAAAGAGGCTCAACCTGCCTCCGCGCAATAGGAATGGAGACCAGCGACGAACCCCGTTCCGGCCAGCCGCTGGTCTCGATCTATCGCATCTCCCCGAATTCGAGCGGCACCGTGGTTGCGGTTCAGGCTCGCGGCGGGAGGGCTGAAGTCGAGAGTCGAGACGGCCCCGAGCCCCGGAACCATCCGCTGGAGGGAGGGCGTAGTCATTCGCCGGGCTCGGAACGTCCGTCTCTTGTCTGGCTATTCCTAAGGCTATGCGTTCCCGGACAAATCTTCGGCAAAGCTGTCTTTTAGGGTAATATACTCAACCCAAATGACTTATACGACCGAGAGGCGACGAATTGCTTGACAGGCGCGAATGGCCACTCGATTTTTGATCGACAGAGGCCGTCAACGATCGAGAGTGGCAAGGCGTTTTCCGCGACCTGTAAAGCCCCCGTCTCCCTCCGAACTGAGTTATTCCGCAGCCTGTAAAAACCCGATGGCTTCACGGCAGTCATGTACGGGGTAAAACCGGTACACTTCGAACTGGCCCACTGCCCACAATACCTCCCGCAGCCGGGCGCGCCTCGGCGCTGATACACTGACCCTGCAAGGAGATGCACGCAAAAGCCATGGTTGAGCTGCTGCCATCGATACTTTCGGCGGATTTCGCCCACCTGGCGGATCAGGTTGCCGCGGCGGAGCGGGGCGGCGGCACCACGATCCACGTGGACATCATGGACGGGCATTTTGTGCCGAACATTACCGTTGGGCCGCCGGTTGTCGCGTCCCTGCGCAAGTTCACCCGGCTTCCGCTGGATTGCCACCTGATGATCGAGAATCCGGACGCATTCATCCCCGCCTTTGCAGCGGCTGGGGCTGACTGGGTGAGCGTCCACTACGAGGCCTGCCGGCATCTGCACCGGTCGTTGGAGTTGATTGCCCAGCACGGCATGAAGCCGGGGGTGGTGGTGAACCCGGCCACCCGTGTCGAGCTGCTCAAGAATGTTCTGCCCATGGTGCACCATGTGCTGGTGATGAGCGTGAATCCGGGCTTTGGCGGGCAGAGTTTCATTGAGTTTTCGCTGGACAAGATCCGGCGGCTGGCGGAGTTGCGCCGGGAGCTGGGGCTGGCATTTAGAATCGAAGTGGACGGCGGCGTGGCTCACGATACGGTGGGCCCAATCGTCCAAGCGGGAGCGGAGCTGCTGGTGGCCGGGAACGCGGTCTTTGGGGCGGGGCAGCCGGAGCGGGATGCGCGCGCGCTGCTGGCTGCGGCTCGCGAAGCGGCAGGCCAATAGGATTTGGACATTTTCACCGTTGCTTTCATGCAGGCGTTGCGGCGTCCCACCCTAGCCGCAAAAACAACAAGAGCGCGGCGAGGGTGGGGCACCCAATCTTTGTCTGGGCACCCAGATCGAGAATGGTTGGGCAGAGCAAACAAGATTCTGAAGCATTTAGAACCAGGCTTGCGGCCTGTCGATGGGCCTTAAGCCGCAATGAGGTGGTATGAACCGGTTGACGTTGAAGATTGCCGCGGCGACTCTGGCGATGGTGGTGTTGGGCGGCGTTGCCGCGCAGGCCGCGGTCAAGCAAGCCAAGAAGAAGAAGAACGACCTGAGCGCCAATCCGCTGGCCGGGGTGAACTCCAAGCAGCCTGACAAGGAGCTCTTTGACAAGGCGATGATCGCCATGAAGAAGGGCCGCTTCGACGTGGCGCGGCTTGACCTGCAAACCATGCTGAATACCTATCCGGACTCCGAGTACCGGATGCGGGCTAAGTTGGCCGTGGGCGACAGTTGGTTCAAGGAGGGCGGCACTGCGGCGCTGACCCAGGCCGAGGCCGAGTACAAGGACTTCATCACCTTCTTTCCCAATGCCCCAGAGGCCGCCGAGGCGCAGATGAAGGTGGCCGACATCTACTATGAGCAGATGGAGAAGCCGGACCGCGACTACACCAATGCACAACGCGCCGAGCAGGAATACCGGGCGATGATCAACATGTTTCCCGACTCGGCGCTGGTGCCACGCGCCAAGCAGAAGCTGCGGGACGTGCAGGAGGTTCTGGCCGAGCGGGAGACGGAGGTCGGCCTCTATTATGGGAGCCGCGAGAACTATGCGGCGTCAATTGCGCGGTTGGAAACCGTTGTGGATACCTACCCGCTTTACTCGAAGAGCGACCAGGCGCTGCTGGGCATTGGCGACGCTTTTGCCGGCCAGGCGCATTTCTTCAAGGTTGCGCCCAATGTTCCCCCCGCTATCCGGGAGCGGCTGCAAGCGGTTTACCAGGATCGGGCGGCAGAAGCTTACGCCAAAGTCATCACGCGCTATCCCATGGCTCCCCACGTGGAGGATGCGCGTGATCGGCTGGTGGCCATGAACCGTCCGGTCCCAGAGGCAACCCCGGAGGCGATAGCCGAGAACGACGCCGAAGAGCGCAGCCGCCAGCCGTTGCGCTTTACCGACAAGACCTTCGACCTCATCAAGCACGGACCCTCGGTGGTCGAGGCCGTGCATGTGGGCGAGCCGAGCCTGGACGACCCTAAGCGCACCCTCGCGCCCGACATCAACAAGCAGAACGCGGCCATCATCAATGGCGCGATCAATGCCGGCAAACCCGCCGCGCCCCTCGAGGTTGCCAAGCCCACCGGCGTCAATGAGCCTCCGCGCAGCGACCAGCCCTCGCAGGCGCCTTTGCAGCTTGAGCGGCCGGAGGGCGGAACCGGCGTGGCCGTCCAGATTGTGAGCGCGCCGAACGCCGCGCCCGCGGCCGACGCCAACCCCGTCCTCAAGGCGGTCGGTCCGGCGGACACAACCCTGCCCGCCGCGGAAAAACCGACCGAGGCGCCCGAGCAGGTCAACGACGTGAAGCCTGGCTCGACGCCGGCCGCCGCCACCGGCAAGCAGAAAAAGCCCAAGACCGACCTGAGCGACGAATCCTCCAGCAAGAAGAAAAAAAAGAAAGGGCTGGGCAAGCTGAACCCGTTCTAGACAGACAAGTGATCCAAATCAAGAGGCCGCTCCCCAATGGGGTGCGGCCTTTTTGGTGCAGCGGCTCGTCGAATGCTCCGGCTTCCTGCTCATCGCTCCGGCATCCCGTCTGCTAAAGTGAAGGGTGATCCCCTGGCACGAAACTGTCTCCGCAAAAGGATTTTGCGCAGGACCTCAGGGGTTGCCCAAGAATAAAGATGCCTCACGACCTGCCCAAAGCGTACGATCCCACCGCCATTGAAGATCACTGGGCGGAATACTGGGTGCGCGAGAAGCTCTTCGCGCAGCCGACGCCGGCCGCCGATGCCGCCGGGCAAGGCGAGGCCTTTACGATCCTGCTGCCGCCGCCCAATGTCACCGGTAACCTGCACATGGGGCACATGTTCGAGCATACGGAGAGCGATATTCTCATCCGCTGGCGGCGCATGTGCGGCGACCGGGTTCTGTGGGTTCCGGGGACGGATCACGCAGGCATTGCGACCCAGATGCTGGTGGAACGGCAACTGGCCAGCGAAGGCACGAGCCGCCAGCAGCTTGGCCGCGAGGCATTCGTCGAGCGCGTCTGGGAGTGGAGGCGTCACTACGGCGGCGCCATCCTCGGGCAGATGAAGCGTCTGGGAACCTCGGTCGATTGGCAACGCGAATATTTCACGATGGACGAGAGGCTCTCGGTCGCCGTGCGCGAGGCCTTTGTCCGCCTGCACGAGCAGGGGCTGATCTATCGCGGCGCGTACATCGTGAACTGGTGCCCGCGCTGCCAGACCGCCATCAGCGACCTTGAAGTGGTTCACGCGGAGCAGAAGGGACATCTTTGGGAGATTCGGTATCCGGTCATCGACGCCGGCGGCAAGGAGACCGGCGAGTTTATAACCATCGCCACTACGCGCCCTGAGACCATGCTCGGCGACGTGGCCGTTGCTGTTCATCCTGAGGATGAGCGCTACCTGCGCCTGCACGGGAAGAAGCTGCGGCTGCCGCTAATGGACCGTGAAATCCCCATCATCCTCGACGAGTGGGTCAGCCGCGAGTTCGGCACCGGCGCGGTAAAGGTGACTCCGGCGCACGATCCCAACGACTTCGTTCTCGGCGAGCGCCATCATCTGCCGTCGATCAACGTGATGGACGACCGGGGCCACATCAATGCGGAGGGCGGCGCGTATGCCGGCCTTGACCGCTATGTGGCGCGCAAGAAGGTGGTCGCGGACCTCGAAGCGCAGGGCCTGCTGGCCGCCGTCAAGGACTACACCAACAACGTCGGTCACTGCGACCGCTGCAAGACGGTGGTCGAGCCGCGGCTTTCGACGCAGTGGTTTATCAAGATTCAGCCGCTGGCGGAGAAGGCAATCGCGGCGGTCAAGCCGGATGCGCAGGGCAACAAAGCGATTCGCATCGTGCCCGACCAATACGAGAAAGTCTATCTGGAGTGGATGGAGAACATTCACGACTGGTGCATCTCGCGTCAGCTCTGGTGGGGCCATCGCATCCCGGCGTGGCATTGCTCGGTGTGCCATAAGATCACCGTCGCGCGCGTCGATCCTGCGGCCTGCGCTCACTGCGGCTCGGAGCTAATCACGCAGGAGACGGACGTTCTGGACACCTGGTTCTCGTCGGGCTTGTTGCCGGTCTCGGTCTTTGGCTGGCCTAACATCACAGAAGAAACTCGCGCGGATTTCGATGCTTTCTATCCGACGAGCTTGTTAGTCACCGGCTTCGACATTCTCTTCTTCTGGGTCGCGCGCATGATTATGTTCGGCTGCTGGTTTGCCGGCGACGTGCCGATGCCCGACGGCTCGAAGCGCGAACTAAAGGATTCCGTTCCCTTCCGCGAGGTCTATATTCACGCGCTGGTGCGCGACGCCAACCGCGAGAAGATGTCCAAGACCAAAGGCAACGTAGTCGATCCCATCGAGATCGTGAAGCAGTACGGGACGGATGCCGTGCGCTTCACGCTGGCCTCGATGGCCTCGCCCGGCACTGACATCGCTTTCAATGTTGCCAGAACCGAAGGCTACCGCGCCTTTGCCAACAAGATTTGGAACGCGGCGCGGTTCCTTTTCCAAAACGTAGATCGCGCCGCCGAAATTGGAGTTATAGTCGATCCGTCCGCTTTGGGTGCAATGCCCTCAGTCGCCGCCGATGCACCACTTGAAGCACGTTGGATCGTCGCCGAACTCTACGCCACTGCGGAAAGAGTGGATCAGTCGCTGTGGAGCTATCGCTTCGACGAAGCGGCCAATATCATCTATCAATTCTTCTGGGGCAGTTTCTGCGATTGGTATCTGGAGATCGTCAAGCTGCGACTGGACTTTTCCGAAACCGCCGACAAAGTGCAGACCAAAGCCGCACTTACCAAGCTGGTTCAGGTTTTTGAAGCGGCGTTGCGGTTGCTCTCGCCCTTCATGCCATTCATCACGGAGGAAGTCTGGAACGCGATCTATGATGGCAGCCCTCCGCTAAAGTCGATTGCTCTAACTCAGTATCCGCAGGCCGTTCCGGGTCAGGCCGATAGCGATGCGATGTGGATGATGGCCTTATTGCAAGGCCTGATTGTTGAGGTTCGCGCATTGCGAAAGGAGATCGGCGTTGAAGAGAAAGCGATCATTCCGATCAACGTCCAAACAGCTCATTCTTTGAGAAGCGTGATTCAAGCGAATGCCGCAATGGTTGAGAGGCTGGCCAAAGGCAGTCCATTGCGTTTCGTCGATCAGATCTCTTCGGGCCTCGCCAAGCACTCCACTCCACACTTCGATGTTGCCGTGATCTACGAGCGCACGACCGACGTAGCCGCCGAGCGCGAGCGCTTGACAAGAGATATCGCGAAGTACGAAAAAGGTCTAGTCTCCGCCGCGCGGCAGTTAGCCAATGAGAGCTTTCTGGAAAAAGCTCCGCGGCAGGTGGTTGAAGGATTGATAAGGCAGGAAGCGGAGACGCGGATGCTGCTGGAGAAGGCGCGGGCCGCGCTCGCCGCACTGCCGCTGGAATGAGGAAGTGCGCGAAAGGCAAGCGCGGGTTTTTCGGCTTCGCAGCGTTTCGATCAGGAGGAAGAATGTTTTTACGATTTCAGAAAGAAGATGACGTCGATCGTGAGGTGAAAGAAGAGAACAGGAGGACAGTTCCATGGATGATTCTCTTCTACATCGGTCTCATTGCGGGTGTATTCGGGCTAAGCGATTTCCTAATCAGCAAATTGCCTAAATCGCTCTGGGAAGAGCTTGGAGTGCTGTTTGCGATTGGTTTTCTTTGCTGGTTAGTTGTTCCTGTTTACGAGGAATTCAGGATTCGAACAAAAGAGATTTACGGGAAAGTGTCTGCGATTGAAGAGGCCGTCGTTTCCGCAAGGGAAGTTCATGCCGAGCTGCTGGAGAGGCTGACCGCAGTTGAAGACAGGCTGGCTGAAATGCAGAACTCGAATCGAACCTAGTATCTGGAGCGTTCGGTAGGAACAGAAGATGGATTGGAAGAGTAGCAGCATTGGCGCATTGCCGGAACGAGCCTTGATTGAAGACAAGGCTGCCGGCGTCACAACGGCCAATCTCACCATCGACCCCGGCCCGGGCGGGGCGCCGTTCTTGCTGCCTGAAGAAGCGTGCGCCTCGATCAAGAACCTGAATGAGGATAATTAGCCATGTCTTGCGAATGCGCTCAGTGCCGGCAGCATTACAGAACCCTTGGGATCGCCTTTGGGATACCCGAGGAATCCGCCATCGAAGAGGCCTATCGGGAAGCGGTCAAGCAATGGCATCCCGATCTTTATGAGAATTACGCGAGCCTGCGCGCGGATGCGGAAGAGCGCTTCAAGCAGATTCAGGTTGCCTACCGAGAGCTGAAGGAGCACAGCGGGGTCGCAGTCGAGACGCCGGTGGAAAGCATCGTCGTCAAGCCTGACCAACCTCCGGAGCCGCCGCCGGTTGCAACCACCATCTCCTTTGGCGATGCGCCGGGCTGCCTCGCTGCGCAGCAATTCACCGAGGAAGTGGAAGAGATCATCGCGCGCCACCTGGGAAAGGCCGACAGGGCGCTTGCCATCGTTGATCTATCCGGCAAACGATCGCACCCCGCCCGCTACTCCCATTTCCTGCTCCTGGCTACTCGCGGAATGATGGTGCGCGATGCCCGCGGCCTTGTCTCCCTGCTCTGGTACAAAGACCTGGGAGAGGTCAGCCTGACGGATAAGCACAAGGGCGGCGGGCTTGGGTTTTCAAGAAGATTCATGGGGGGATTCGCAGGCAGCCAGCATCACCGCTCGCTACAGATATGCAGGAGCAACGGTAGCGTTTATTTGTCGCTGACCGATCAGGTGGATGACAATGTGAAGGAAGTGATTTATGACTTTCTTTTGCGCCAAAAGACGCAGGCGGTTTCTTAAGCGCGCGAAGAGAAACCATGGATTGGAAGAATAGCCACATCGACGCATTGCTGGAACAGGCCTTGATCGAGGACAAGGCGGCTGGCGACACCACGACCAATCTCACCATTGACCCCAAGCTGCGGGCGACAGGGTCCATTATTGCGCGGCAGGAGATGGTGGTCTGCGGTCTGGGCGCGGTGCCGCAGTTTCTGGAGATATTTGCGCGGCTCGACCGGCGCGCCCCGGCGCAGACGCGTTTTGAGGTCGTCAGCCATCCGGAGATCTTCGACGGCGTGCGCGTCCACGAAGGCCAGGTGCTAGCCGTCATCCGCCATAACGCCCGCGCGCTGCTTAGTTGCGAGCGCGTGATCTTGAATCTGATGCAGCACCTGAGCGGCATCGCCACGCTGACGCGGCAGTATGTCGATGCGATTCAGGGAACGCACGCCCATGTGCTCGATACGCGCAAGACCGTGCCGGGGTTAAGGACTCTGGAAAAATATGCCGTGCAATGCGGCGGAGGAACGAATCACCGGCTCGATCTGGCCAGCGGCATTCTCATCAAGAACAATCACATCTCGCTGGGCGGCGGGCTGCCGGCAGTTCTCACGCGGGCGCTGGAGCGGCGCAAGAAGGGACAGCGCGTGCAGGTGGAGGTGCGATCGGCGCAGGAACTGGAAGAGGCCCTCGAATACGGCGCCGAGGCCATCCTGCTGGATAACATGACGCCGAAGCAGGTGAAGCAGTCGGTGGAGCGCATCAAGCAAGCGTCAAAGGGGCAGTTGGACAGTGAGCAGAAGCCGCGCTGGATTCCTACAGAGGCCTCTGGCGGCATCTTGCTTGAGAACATTCACGCCTACGCGGAGACGGGCGTGGACTTTATCAGCGTGGGCGCGCTGACCCACTCGGCCAAGGCCGCGAACATCTCGATGCGCATCGCCGGGGAGACGGAGTAGCGGTGCGCGAGGACTCGCTGGATGTCTTCGACCTAGCGGCATTGGAGGCATCGCTGGCCGGCACCGTCTTTGTGGGCAAGCTGCATTTTGCACCGCTCACCGACTCAACGAACTCCGACGCGCAGGATGCGGCGCACAGTGGAGCGCCGCACGGCTCAGTTTACTTTGCCGATGAGCAGTTGGCGGGGCGCGGGCGCGGGGATCATGGCTGGCACTCGGCGGTGGGCGAAGGACTTTACGTCAGCGTGCTGCTGCGCCCAGAGATTCCCGCCGCTCGCCTGCCGCTGCTGCCGCTGGCCGCTGGATTGGCCGCCGCCGAGGCGATTCGCTCGGCAACCCGCCTTACAGTCGATCTGCGCTGGCCTAACGACCTGCTGATCGGTTCGCGAAAGGTTGGCGGCATCTTGGTTGAGGCGAGGAACTCGGGTGGATCGATTGAATTTGGGGTGGTTGGGATCGGCATCAACGTCCACCAGCGCGTATTCGCTCCAGATTTGTCCACGCCCGCCACCTCGCTCGATCTGGAGTGTGGCCGGCCTCTTCCGCGCCAACCCTTACTCGTCGCCCTGCTAAAATCGCTGGAGCGGGAAGCGCTTGGCGTGGCCGATCCGGCGGCGGGAGTTACGATTCCCGCGCGCGTCGAACAGGCCTCGACGTGGATTCGCGCCCGAAGGGTTGAGGTGCACGGACCGCAGGCTTGCACGGGAGTTACAGATGGTCTGGACGCGCATGGATTCCTGCTGGTGCGGACCGAGAATGGGTTGGTCACGGTGCAGACCGGCGGGATTCGCGCCATGGAAATAGACTGAGAAGACGATGCTGCTAGCCATCGATGTGGGCAATACGAATACGGTTTTGGGCATCTACAGGCTTGAAGGCGAGAAGCCCGAGTTGGCAGCGCACTGGCGCGTCACCACACACCGCTCGCAGACCGCCGACGAGTACGGCGTTCTGTTTGTGAATCTTTTCGAGATGAACGGCATGGCGCCCAGCCAGGTGCATCACATTATTATTTCGTCGGTGGTGCCGCCGGTGGAGGGAACGCTGCGCCAAGTATGCGAGACGTACTTTCATCTGCAACCTCTGTTTGTGGAGCCTGGGATCAAGACGGGAATGCCGGTGCTGGTGGACAACCCGGCTGAACTGGGCGCGGACCGGCTGGTGAACGCCATCGCCGCCTTCGAGCGCTACGGCGGCCCGTGCATCGTGGTGGACTTCGGCACGGCGACGACCTTCGACGTGATTTCGGCCAAGGGCGAGTACCTGGGCGGGGCCATCGCGCCTGGGCTGGGCATCAGCGCCGATGCGCTCTTTGCGCGCGCGGCGCGGCTGGGCCGCGTGGACATCAAGCGCCCCGAGAAGGTCATCGGCACGAACACCGTCACGCATTTGCAGAGCGGGCTTTACTTCGGCTACATCGGGCTGGTGGACGGCATTTTGGAGCGGATGGTGGCCGAGCTGGGTGAGAAGCCGCGGGTCGTCGCCACCGGCGGGCTGGCGCGGCAGATCGCCGAGGACTCGCGCTACATCGCCGAGATCGACGAGATGCTCACCCTCGATGGGCTGCTGATCCTCTACGAGCGCAACCGCGCGGCGCGGCCACGCGGGAAAGCGCATTGACAGTTTCAGAGATTGGAGAAATTCGCTAATTCCGCAGATTTTGGACCAGCGTGAAACTGAGACCAAGAACTACTGCGAGTGCAAGCGCAATGATCATGTACTTGCGCAGCAGACTTTTGGGGTTTATCTGGCGGTGCAAATTAAAGATTCTGAGAAAGTCTCGGTCAAGAAACGATACCTGGGCGCGAGCATTACGCTTACTGTTGATTTCTGCAATGACCATCGCGCGAATCAAGAGAGTTGCAATCAGGCACCCCAGAAATGCAACGACGAGAATGACCGACACCAGACGGCTTGACATAACGACCTTCGGAGCATTTATTCGAGGTGGTTCTTGACCCTGATTTTAGCATCCCGTTCGAACGATAAGAGCTCACCGTGCTGAATTACTTCAACTACTTCACCGAGATCGAAGAGCGCTTCCAGCAGCGGCGCGGGGCGCTGCTGTTGCTTTCGACCCTGGACTGGGCGCTGATCGAGACATGGCGCGAGGCTGGGATTCCGCTGGAGGCGGTGCTGCGCGGCATTGATGCGGCCTTCGACAAGTACGAGGCGCGGCAGAAGCGCGCCCGGATGCGGCGCATCAACGGCCTGGCCTGGTGCGCGCAGACGGTGATGGTAGCAGCCGAGGAGCTGCGCGAGGCCGCCGCCGGGACGGCCCCCGCGGAAGGCGCCGTGGCGCGCGAATCGGGCTTCGAGCGGGAGCGCGTGGCCGCGCACCTGGAAGCCGCCGCCGCGGCGCTGGACGCGGCTGCGGTGGCTCCCGAAGCCTGCGCCGCAACCGCCGCCCGGCTGCGTGAATTGGCCGCCGAGATGCGCGCCGGCGCGCTGGATAGCGAGGCAGCCCAGGATTTGGAGGTGCTGGAACGCACCCTGACTGTCCTCGAAGAGAAACTCTTTGCCGCGCTGACCGCGGCGGCTCCCGAGGAGTTGCTGGTGGGGCTCAAGGAGCACGCGGCGCGCGAGCTGGCGCCCTATCGAAGCCGCATGGGCGCTGTGCAACTGCGCCAGGTGGAGCGGCAGTTTGCGCAGAAGCAGTTGCTGGTGCACTACAGCCTGCCGAGACTCAGCCTCTTCTATATGAGCCAGCAATGAAGCCGCCCAGGAAACAATCCGCAGCTGCCTCGCACCCTAGCCGCAAGAACAAGAACGCGGCGAGGATGGGGCACCCGCTTCCAATGATGCGTGCCTCCGGGGCTAAAGCCCGTGTCGATTCTTCTGGCCTTGCACAGGGGGTAAATCCTCCGCCTCCCTCCAAGTCTCAACTCATCGAAATTGAGAAGCCGGTTTACGGAGGCGCGTTTCTGGCGCGGGTGGAAGGCAAGGCGGTTTTTGTGCCGCTCACGCTGCCGGGCGAACAGGCGCGTGTGCGCATCACGCAAGCCAAGCCCGGCTACGCAACCGCCGAGGCCGAGGAGATTGTCCGCGCCGCGCCGGAGCGCATCATGCCCGCCTGCCCGCACTTTGGCGCCTGCGGCGGCTGCCACTACCAGCACACGGATTACGCGACTCAACTCGGCTTCAAGCAGGCCATCCTTCGCGAAACGCTGGAGCGCGGCGGCGTGGCGGTGCCCACGGAGATTGCCGTGCTGGCGGCCGAGCCGTGGCGCTATCGCAATCGCATCCGGCTGGCCTTCGATGCGGCAGGCAATCCCGGCTATCGCGGCCGGCGCTCCCATGCGGTGGTTTCCATCAGCGAGTGCCCCATCGCCGCGCCGCTGCTGGTTGAGGCCGCGCCGGCATTCGCTGAGGTTGCGCGCGGATTTGGCCCGACGCTGCGGCCCACGGAGATTGCGCTTTTTTGCGATCCCGCCGAGACCGCGCTGCTGGCCACCGTTTTCGTCGCAAGTCCCGCGAGATTCCGGTTCGATGAATTGGCGCAGGCGATGCACGAACGAATCTCCGCGATCAGCGGGGCGGAGTTGGTGGCGGAGGGCCGTCCTGACTTGGAGCCACACACCGTTGCGCGATGGGGCACGGCATCGCTCGATTACCCGGTCGCCGGCTTCAATTACCGCGTAGACTACGGCGCGTTCTTTCAGGTCAACCGATGGCTGGTGGACGCGCTCGCCGAGAGGGTGATCGCGGGCTACGAAGGCGCACTGGCCTGGGATTTGTTCGCCGGCGTCGGACTATTTGCGCGGCAACTTACAAAAGGTTATGAGCGCGTTGTTGCCGTCGAGTCGGCTCCCTCGGCAGTTCAGGCGCTCGCCGCCAATCTAAAGGGCACATTGGGACTTCCGGTGAGCGGTGAGACTCTCGATTTTCTGCGCCTTCACGCGGGTCATCGCGCGACAGGCACGGCAGCTCCCGATCTGATTGTCGTAGACCCGCCGCGCACCGGCCTGGGCGCTGAGACCTGCGCGCTGCTGGCTGAGATCGCCGCTCCCGCCGTGGTCTACGTCTCCTGCGATCCCGCCACGCTGGCCCGCGACCTGCGCACGCTCGTTGCTTCCGGCTACCAAATCCAATCTGTCACCCTTGCCGACCTCTTTCCCCAGACCTTCCACCTGGAAACAGTGGTCCATTTGCGGCGGGCCTGATAGGCTTGAGGGCCAGAACAGCTTTTTAAGCTTTCGGGCGTAATGCAATCCAACTCCCCCATTCCCGGACAAGGCATAGAAGGTACGACTACGCAGGGTCACGTCCCGCTCTTTCACGCGGCTTGGCTGTTTGCTCTGGGCATCGTCCTGGCTCACTGGTTCTGGCTGCGGCCCAGCCTGGCGCTGGTGGCGCTGGGTCTTCTGGCTGCGGTGTGCTGCGTGGCGACATTCCGGGCGCAGCGGATTGCCTGGCTGCCGCTGGCCGTGCTGTGGGTTTTGCTCGGTGCATGGTGCGCCTGGATGGAGCCGCATCCGGCGCCCGCCCCCGCGCTGGCGGCGCTCTCTGACAATCTGCTCCGCACCGTGGAAGGCACGGTCGTCGATGCCGGGCCGGTGCGCGGCGAGGTGGAGCAGAATCTGGACGAACCGGGCTCAGATCCGCAACTCGCCCAGCGCCCCGCGCAGCGGATCGACCTGCGCGTCTTCAGCCTGGAAGTGGTCACCGACACAGAGGATGCGCAGGAGCCGGTCGAAGGCGGTGTGCGCCTGACCGTTCGCTGGCCGCAAGACTCTTCCGGCCAACAGCCCTTTCAATGCGGCGAGCGCGTCCGCGCCGTGGTCCGTTTGCTGCCGCCGGAGGTCTATCGCGATCCCGCCGTCTGGAGCCGCAGGGATTTCCTGCTCGATCAGGGAATTACCTCCACTGCCACGGTAAACATTGACCACATGGAACGGCTCGGCCTGTCACCCGGCCTCTCTCTCCGCTGCCGGGTGAGCGGCTTGCAGCACGCCTTGAGCGCCCGGCTGCTTGGCCTGCCCGCAGCCATGCGCCGCTTGCCCGCTCCGCTGCGTCTCTCCCAGGACGACGCCATCATGTTGGCCGCCATGATCACCGGCGACCGGACCTATCTGACCCACTCGCTGCGCGTGGGCTTTGAGCGGACCGGCTCGTTTCACATGCTGGTGGTTTCGGGCTTTCACCTGGCGATCATGGCGGGATGCATCTTCTGGGTTGCGCGCCGCCTGCGCCTGGCACGCGTTCCGGCCACGCTCGTCACCATACTTGCCTCTTTCGCCTACGCATTGTTCACCGGCTTCGCCACGCCGGTCGAGCGCTCGCTCTGGATGGTTACCCTCTACCTGCTGGGCCGGCTGCTCTACCGCGAGCGCAACGCGCTGAATACCATCGGCTTTGCCGCGCTCTGCCTGCTGGCCTTCAGCCCGCGCAGCCTCTTCGACGCGAGCTTCCAGATGACGCTGCTGGCCGTGGTCTCGATCGGCGGCATCGCCATGCCGCTGCTGCAAAGTACCATCCATCCTTATCTCACGGCCACACGCGACTTGCGCCAGATCGCCCTGGACATCAAGCTGGCTCCGAAGCTGGCAGAGTTCCGGGTTATGCTGCGCATGATCGCCGTGGGCTTGCAGGGAGCGGCCGCAGGGCCATTCGCCGGTCGCATCGCCTGGCGCGCCTTTCCCTTTGCGGTGCGCCTTCTTCTCCGCATCGGCGAGCTGCTGGTTGTCTCCTGCGTGGTGGAATTGGCGATGGCCCTGCCCATGGCGCTTTACTTCCATCGCATCACCATCTTTGCGCTGCCGGTGAATGTCTTCATCCTTCCGCTGCTGTTGGTTCTCATGCCAGCGGCGCTGGTCATTTTGCTGACGCTGGCGATCTGGCCGCCCACCGCAGTGGTTCCGGCGATGATCGTGGCGATCCCTCTTCACTTCGGAATCTGGCTGGTGCGTTTCTTCGGCTCAATGACCCTGGGAGACTTTCGGATTCCCGCGCCGCTGCTCTGGCAATCGCTCGTCTTCTGCGCGCTGCTGGGGGCGGCCATCGCGCTGGCCCGCAACGCTCTTTCCCCAGGACTCCGCTGGCCCCGCCGCGCCGCCGTGGCCGCGCTGCTCTGCGCGGCGCTGGTTTCCGTTGTGCCGCGCCCAGTCGATCACCCGCACGACGCATTACTGATGGAGGCCATCGACGTAGGCCAGGGCGATTCCCTGCTGTTAATTACGCCCGACGGCAAAACCCTGCTGGTGGATGGCGGTGGACACGGCGGCGGCCCGCATCAGGCGCCTCAGGATTACGACATCGGCGAGGAGGTCGTCTCCGAGGTTCTGTGGTCGCGGAACATTCGCCGCCTGGACGCGGTAGCCCTCACTCACGCCCACTCCGACCACATGGGCGGCCTGCCCGCCGTGCTGCGCAACTTCCATCCCGCTGAGCTTTGGGTGGGCAACAACCCTCGTTTCGGGGCCTACAACGCGCTGCTCGATGAGGCCGCCGGCCTGCACGTGCGGGTGATCTCGCTGCGCGCCGGCGACGCCTTCCCGTTCGGTCCAACCCAGGTCAATGTTCTGGCGCCCTTTCGCGGCTATCAGCCTGGCGCGGAGCCGACCAACAACGACTCACTGGTGATGCGCGTGGCATACGGCGCCACCTCCGTGATGCTGGAGGGCGACGCCGAAGCTCCGGTCGAGGAGGCGATGCTGGCTGAAACCGGCCTCGCCAGTACGCTGCTCAAGGTGGGCCATCATGGCAGCATCACCTCTACGCGGCCCGAGTTCCTGGCGCGCGTGAGTCCGGAGTGGGCGGTCATCTCCTGCGGCCTGCACAATCGGTACGGCCATCCCCGGCGGGAGGTGCTGGAAGAGCTCGAAGCCGCCAGGATCGGCGTCTTCTCGACCGACATCAACGGAGCTTCCTGCTTCCGCCTCGACGGCCAGACCACCACCCCGGATCTCGGCTGCGGCTGGCGGACTGGGCGCTGAAACAGGAGAGATTTCTCGCATGGAATCCGGCCCCAAAATTGGCCGGACCGTTCCCCCATGAACCTCATTGGTCAACATCATCGAGCCGATGGCCGCTCAGTTGGCATATAATCGTGGCGAGAAAACCATTCGGTTGCAAGAGGCCAGTGTCGGGCGCTTGCGACCTTGGAGGCAGCCATGATGAAGCCGTTGCTGTTAGTTTCAGCGGTTGTGTTGCTTGGGATCACCGCCTCATCCGCCTCAGGGCCCAGCCCGCAGGCGGCCGCGCCAACCCCGGCGGCCGGCGAAAAGAATCCGGTCAAGCCAACCCCCCAGTCGCAGGCGCGCGCCAAAGAGATTTACGGACAGGACTGCGCAATGTGCCATGGAGACAACGGGAATGGAAAGACGGATGTAGCCAAGGGAATGGGACTGACTCTCGCGGATTGGAGCGATCCCAAGACGCTGGCCGACAAGCCGGACCAGGATTTGTTCAACGCCATCCGCAACGGCAAGGGCAAGATGCCCGCCGAGCCAGAAGGCCGCGCCAAAGATCACGAGGTGTGGAACCTGGTCCTCTACATTCGCGGGATGGCCGGCAAGCAACCAGCTGCGGCGCAACAGCCGGCCGCCGCACCAACTCCGACCAACTAAAGCGAAGCCAGAATGACTGGCCCCTCTTGAGTTTCGTGGAGGCGGCGGCGCTGTTCGCTGGAGGTTCGTGCTCCCAACCTCTGCGTTGGGGCAGACGACGCTTTCGCGTCCTATGGCTTGTGGTATTCCCGCTCCATAAACCCCGGATTGCGATGCATGCGGGCGTTCAAAGAACGCCAAAAAAAGGGCTTTTCTGGCCAAAATGGCCTCCTTTTGGGCCAAAAAGCGGGCAAAAAACAGGGTTTGCAGTTACCGATTCGTTAACATTACCAAAATGCAAGCTGTTGATTGCGTGCTAGTTACGAGATACTTGAGGGCCGAAAAAAGATTTCCACAGGGAGGGGGGGTGGGGGGTGCCGTTTTCCGCCCCTTCCTTTCGCCCTTACTTCGCCCTTCTTTTGCCTATCTAAGACCACCTTACGCCGAAGGAGGGTAATTGGACGCAAGAGAATGGTAATACGCTGGTGATTTCTTATTCTGCCGAGTTCGGGAGCGAGAGTTGGGTCGCCCGGGAATGCGGAGCAGCTGGGAGCCGTTTCAGGCCTCGGCAATCTTCTCTTGCAGCATTTTAATCGTCCGACGCGCTTCTTCGAGCTCGTTTTGGGTTCTCGTGGGTACAGCCAGTTGTCTGACCGCCTCTACAACGATGCGGGCTGTGGTTTCCGGGGAACTCCCGTCCATGAATTGCTTGGTCATTTCTTTTCTCGAAATGCCCCTCCGGTCTGCCTCAAGAATCATGGAGCGCCGAAGCTCCTTGCGGTAGGTAAACCGTTCCGCCCAAGGCAGGTCGATTTCGCTGGTCGAGCGCATCAGCCGCATCGCGTGGACGCCGTCGCTCTTCAGGTGCCCGTGGGCACCGAAGCCGAAGAGGGCACGCCGAAGCGTGCCGGCCCCAAAGCTGACCTGCGGCACAGTCGAGAGCAGGTAACTGAAAGATCTCTTATTCAGCACAAGCTGTGGGCCCTGAAACGTGCCTTCAAACGCGAGTTCCGCTGATCGGAGTGCGTTTGATGAGGAGAGAAGTATCATCGGTTCCTCTACGCCGGCCCTTTCAGCCAATTCTCGCGCTGCAGCCAACGATGCCAGGAGCTTCCCGTCTCGGTCGACTTTGTAGATTACGTCCTCTAGCTGCTCTTCATCGGTGCCTCTGGCAGATGGAATCTTTCGAAGATACTCGGAAATCTCGGAGCTTAGGTTTTCGTCGGCGAAAGCAGGCAAGATCTCGACTTTCAGACGCTCCCGCAGTCGCGAGAGTATCTTCGTATAGTCCCCGGGGGAGTTTCCTCGGAACTGGCCGATATACATGCCCCACTTCGAGGGAGACGATTTATAGAGATGGAAGGTCCGCATAAATGGGTTCCTGATGTAGCGGCGCAGCTCCCATTTTTCAAGCTTGCCCACCAGCATCTCGGTGCCTCGAAAGTCGCGCTCACTTATCCACGCATTGTGTGCGACCTCTTCCAGAACAATGGGCGAGACAAGTATTCTCCCGCCGATCCCTAGCCAGCTAGTTAGCAGATCCCTCGATGCCGCATGATCTGGTTCAGCATCACAGAGAAAATCGAGAATGATATCTGAATCGAGAACGAGCCTTTGAGCTGCTAACGTCTCGCGTAGTGCGTTGCCCGACTCGTGCTCCAGGCCCAATGAGCAGAGGGTTACAAACCGCTCGGAGACCCGTGCGAGCCAGTCGAATGCCGGCCCTTCCCGCTCCGTAAACAGATCCAAAAGGGCGGTGTAGGTCTCCTCCCGGAGATCCGCTGTGCTGATTGAGGCAGCGACCCTTCGCATGGCGTTCTCGAGTTCGCGCCGTAGGTTCATCGGCTTGACCGGGCTCGGCTCGCTGGACAGCAGCTCATCGATACCGCGAATAACCTCAAGTCCATTTGCGTGGAACATGCCGCTCAAGGCATCGACAAGCGCGGCCCAAATGGCCTCATACTGCTGCTGCGAGAATGCCTTCCCTATCAGTTTCTCAATGCTCGTTCGGATCGTCTCTCGTCCCTCCAGAAGCTGCCTAATCCCTTTAAGGGGCAGCGCGGCCTGTTTCTCCTCCCCCTGCTCTGTAAGCCGCCAGCAAATGCCGACTCTCTCAGCATCTCCTTCACTTTGGGCGCGCTCCAGAGCATGATACAAGTAGACCTTTGGAAGGGCTTTCGGCAGTCCGAGGTCCGTTGAGAACGATTGGCTGATCTCGTCGACCGTTAAGGGCACGCTCCTTGATAGCCTATCTAGCAATGTAGATCGGAGCACCTCATCCCTTAGCTCTGAACCCTCTGAGGAACCGAAGGTAAGAAGGGCGAGACGTAGTCCTGAGGTCGGAGCTCCGCTGGGTCGCTCGGAAAGGATCGTCGTACGAATCTCTTGAACTTCTGCACCATAAAACCGCTCGAACGTTTCTTTGTTGTCTTTGGCGATCGCTGCGAGCTGCTTTGCTCCGTAAACTATGATGCTCTTGCCGTGTGCATGCCTCTGAAGGGTGGCAGTTATTTCGTCGCACCGCAATTCTGACAGTTTTTGTGATGAGCAGTAGGCGATCCGGTCGGGACTCGCGAACGCCGTTAATCGCAGGATGTCGGCCTCGGCTTTACCGTCCAGCGCTGCGTTCAGCGTCGCGCACAAGATGTTTGAGTGGGTTCCCCTGCCTCGGCTAGAAGCGCGTCCGTCACGCCCGAGATCCCAACTCTGCGAGGTTGGGAGGTAAGTTACCCCCTCGTGCGCCCCAACCGCGCTGATGCAGAAGTTCTCAAAACGATAGGTATTACTCTCGGTTTGCAGAATCAGTTCAGCCAAAGACTCATACATTCTGAACCTCGTGCCAGTCACCTGCCCGATCCTCGAATGGACTCCAGAGTACCACTTCCAAGGGCGACGCCGGACAAAAAATGGCAAAGGAAACCTGCCGAGCCCCCTCCGGGGCTGGTGCTTTCTGTTGGGACGCATTCCCAGGATTGCGCTTCGCTCCATCCTGGGCTATTCTCCCTCGCTCCCTCCGGGAGGAAAGCTGCGCCCACAAATTACGGCGAAAACAACCGTACGTCCCCTTCGATTGCGCTCAGGATTCGCTCCTCATGAACAAGTCCGTTTAATAGTCGAGGTTTCTCTATTCTTTCGCCAAAACACAAGAGGACTGGTAAACCACTTGGCAAGTTGGCCCCGCCCTTCGACAAAGCTCAGGGCAGGCTTTCGCGGGACGGCAGGTTGGCGAGTTGGCAGGAGTTCATTCCTGGCGTAACTTGCCGTGGCAAGCCGGGCTGCTCCCTATGAACAAAGGCTGTGGGGTTCGTGGTTTCCCACCCATGCGCCAGAAAGACGAGACGCAGGTCCTTCGACTCGCTGCGCTCGCTCAGGATGACAGAATCGATGGGGCACGGAGCTTTTGTGGGACCCACGGCTTGTTCATCGCTGGCCGTGACTCGCGGAGGAGAGTTGGGCTGCTCAGGCTGACAACATTTTTGGGGTTTCGTTCTTGTGGGTGCGATAAATACACTATCCCCATGACGAAGCGAATCGGGATTCATTTGGGCACTACGGGCGGCGTATCGAGCGCCGTCGAGCGGGCGCGGGAGATTGGCGCCAACACCTTGCAGATTTTCTCTTCGAGTCCGCGGATGTGGCGCGCGGCGAAGATCGACCCCAAAGAGGGCGTCCGGGTGCGCAATGCGCGGGAGAAGCTGGATGTGGGGCCGCTGGTGATTCATACCAGCTACCTGGTGAACGTCTGCAGCCAGTCCGATGAGGTGCGCGAGAAGAGCGTCGAGGCCTTTCGCGGGGAGATTGAGCGGGCGCTGGCGCTGGGCGCGGAGTTCCTGGTGCTGCATCCCGGCTCGTGGAAGGGGCTGACGCGCGACGAGGGGCTGCGGCTGGCCGCCGACTCGATTACCCGCGCCATCGACGGGCTGGCCTGGCAGGGCACGGCCTTCCACATCCTCATCGAAAACACAGCGGGAGCGGAGTTCTCGTTGGGCGGCAGCTTCGAGCAGGTGGCCGAACTGGTGGCGCGGCTGCGGGCCACAGCGCCGGTGGCCGTGTGCCTGGACACCTGCCATACCTGGGTGGCCGGCTACGACCTGAAAAGCGCCGAGGGGTATGAGGAGACGATACGGCAGGTGAGGGAGACGATCGGCCTGGATGCGGTGCGGGTGTGGCATTGCAACGACGCCAAGGCGGCGCGCGGGTCGAAGCTCGACCGGCATGAGCAGATCGGCGCGGGCACGCTGGGGCTGGAGGCCTTCCGGCGGCTGTTGAACGACGAGCGCTTTGCGCGGGTGGCCTTCATCGCGGAGACGCCGGTGGATGAGCCGGGAGACGAGGAGCGGAATGTGGGGGTGTTGAAGAGTCTGGTGAAGTAGCGGAGGACTCTCTGGTTGAATTTCGGGTAGCATTATGCTACCGTGAATCCATGAGTCAGCCAGTCAAATTGTCGGATGCGCTGGTGCTGGATGCGCGGATCGCCGCAGAGGCGCAGGAGCGCTCGATTGCCGGGCAGGTGGAGTTCTGGGCCAAGCTGGGACGGTCGATGGAACTGTTGATGGAAGGCCGGCAGGTGTTGGCGCTCTGCCGCAGCGTGGGAGCGACTCCCCTGGCGGATTTGGTCGATCTGGTGGATACGCAGGCCGGCAGGGAGATGCTGAAGACCTATTTGGACAGCGAGCCGTACCCGCACTTTGAGGCTCATCCCAGCCAGGCAGGATTATTGGTGCGCATTGAGGAAGATGGGAAACGCACGGTGGGCCGGTTTGTGAATCGCGCATTTATTCCTGTGCCGCTTGACGATGAACTGGACGCGAACTCCTCTAATCCGCAGCAAGGCTCTGAGCCTGTAGCGGCATGAGGCAAATCCTCAACCAGCGACCGATTGTCGTGGCACTGGCCGGACCGAACGGAGCGGGCAAGACGACCTTCTACCGAACTTATCTGCAACCTTCCGGCCTGCGCTTTGTGAATGCGGATGAAGTGGCGCGCGATCTGGGCGTCGATCCATACAAGGCTGCCGAGTTGGCGGATGGCTTGCGGCGGCAACTGGTCGAGCAGCGCGAGAGTTTTATCTTTGAGACCGTCTTTTCCGATCCGGCGGGGGATAAGCTCACATTCTTGAAAGAGGCGGAGAAGTCCGGTTATACAGTGGCACTGTTCTTCATTGGGATTGGGGGGCCGGAAATCTCCGATGAGCGCGTTGCGATGCGCGTTTTGAAGGGCGGCCACGATGTTCCGGCGGAGAAGATCATCGAGCGTTATCCGCGCGTAATGAAGAATCTGCGGCGGGCGCTTGCGGAACTCAAGAACGTCAGCGTCTACGACAACAGCGACTTGGCGAGGCCATTCAGGCTTGTGGCAGTCAAG
Organism: Occallatibacter sp.; assembly: GCA_049522975.1. Classification (GTDB taxonomy): domain Bacteria; phylum Acidobacteriota; class Terriglobia; order Terriglobales; family Acidobacteriaceae; genus Telmatobacter. The sequence continues at coordinate 63,508 of JBEKNI010000015.1, forward strand.
GAGAACGGGGGGAAGATCGAGGTGCGAGAACCGGCGCCGGAGTGGTTGCGGAGATTGCCGCGTTGAGGCCACAGCCGCAACGCCGGCAATCCCGGCGTTCCTAGCAGATCGTCAGCCCATGCGCAGGTAAGTCCGCGAGAGGCGGTCGTGCCAGCAGAGGTGGTCTTCGTCGAAGAGGGCCCAGGCAATGCCCAATCCCACCGGAACCACGGAGAGAAGCAGCGCGCCGAGCCGGCTGCGGATCTGCGCGAGGGTGGGAATCTGGCCGTCGAAGGTGCATAGGGAGAGATGAGCGCAGCGCATGCCCGGCGTGGTCCCGGCCAGGGTGAGGAAGAGCGTCTGGTAGGTCATTCCGGCGATGAGGAGCGCGGCGGCCGCGGAGAGTCCGAGGATTCTGGGGGCGGGCGCGTGGCCGGAGGTGGCCGCAACCGCCAGGGCCGAGCCGAAGCCGATGGCGGCGATCGGAAGGCTATCCACCAGAACCGCGATCAGCCTGCGGCCGATGGAGGCCAGTTCCGGGGCCAAAGGCGGGGCGGGGGTCTCCTGGGGCTCGGGTTCGGCCGGGGATTGAGCCTCCAGCGCGATTCCCGACCAATCAGGCTCCGGCCAGGGCTGCGCGGACGCGCCGCCGGTTGACTCAACGCCGGGGTTCACCTCGAAGATAGTCAGTTGCCTCTCGACGGCTTCCGGCGCGAAGGGTCCCTCGGCCCGGCGTGGGCGCCTCTTGCGGGTGGCGACGACCTCGCGGGGAAACTCGATGAGGTTGCCGGGGATGGGCAGCGGGGACTCGACTGGCTCAAGGGATTCTCCGTCCCATAGCTCTTCCACCAGGGTCGGACCTTGCGGGTCGTCTGCGAGCAAAGGGGCGATGGCCCGGTCGGGCCGGGGAGCTGATAAGGCTGGGAAAAGGGTCGGAGCTTCAGGCGAAATCGGCGAAATGCATCCCTCAGGGGCTAAAGCCCGCCCGCTATTTTGGGGGATTTGCGGCACGACTGAAGTCGTGCCCTGATAGAGGGCGGGTCTGCTTTCGAGTTTTGCAGTTTTGCTCTTTAGCTTTTCAGCGGCGTGGAAGGCCGGGGCTGAAGCCCACGTTGATTCTGTTGGCCTTACACGGAGGTTGAAACCCCCGCCCTCCTCCGGATCGAGTTTTTCCGGGGCGTGGGGAGCCGGGGTCAGGGGGAGTAGGCGAAGATCAGGCTTCCAACGGGTGTGAGAAGATTCACTCTCCCAGGCATCGAGCGAAACCGGGAGCGCGGCTGCAAGAAAACGCGGCTCGGCAGGCTGAGCCGGCGCCGCGCCGGACTCCCGATTCCAGGCGCGGAGCAGGACGGGCGCAAAGGCGCGCGTGGGTTCGGTCTGGGGAATGCGCGAACTGGCGGGAGCAGCCACAGTGGCGAAGGTGGATTGCCGCGCGGCTAGGTCGGCGTCCTGGCGAGTGGCTTGCGGCGCGACGGGAGCAGCCACAGCAGCCAAGGCTGCTTGCGGCACGGCCAGATCAGCATCCATGGGAGCGGGTCGCGGCGCGGCTAGGTCGGCGGCCTGTGCTCGGGCGGCAATTCCGGCGGCACGCGGGCCTGCACAGGTTTCGGCGGCCAGCAAGTGGCGGTAGCTGGGTGCCTGGGCATAGCGCGCGGCTACGCGGGCGGCGGCCTGGGCAGCGCGGCTGCCGGAGTTGGGCCGGAGTTGGTCGAACGAGGCCGGCTTGGCCGCGGAGAAGCCTCTGCGGCTCTGGTGCGCGGCAATGCGCAGGCTCACCTCCTGCTTCCAGGGGGCTGCGGGGTTCGGCGGACTGACAACAGATGTGCTCAAGGCTCCAGCTTCCCTTCCGATGCGCCTCGGGCCGGCTTTCAGGGCTCGGGGCTGCGTTGCGGTCCTTGAAGCCGGGCGTAGCCGGGGTCAAGGACGTTGCATTCAAAAGAGAAGGAAGTCGCGCGGCGAAAGACAGGTTTGTTCCGGTACACGGAGTAACTCGCGTTAGCCGGGCGCGGGAGGAAGCCGCCGTTTTTTGCCTGCTGCCAGAGCTGCTAGGGCGCGCTCCAGATGCCAGGGCGGCTGTTTTGCTATGCTGACCTTGGTCCCTGGGATGCGTCCTCGCAACTATGTGTTTATCACGATGCTGGCCCTCTGTCACCTGCAAATTCGGGGACAGGCGTTGACCAATGCGGCACCTCCCGAGGTTGCGGCTTCCCTGCCGGACGACCCCGGCCAAGAGATTCTGCCCCTGGCCCAGCCTGAGGCGGAGCCCGCAACCGGCGTGCCGGTCGAGTGGGAGGCCAAGCGCCAGACCCGCGCGGGCGACACATGGACCCTCACCGGCGAGGTGGTCTTCCACTACCGCGATTACACGCTGCGCGCCGACAAAGTCGTCTATCACCAATCCACCACGGTGCTGGAGGCGGAGGGCAACCTGCAAGTGACTGGCGGCCCCAACGATGTGCTCATCAACGCCTCGCGCGGCGACATGCGGCTGAATATGCACACCGCGCGTTTTTACAACGTCCAGGGCTCGCAGGGCATCCGCGCTCTGGGCCGCACGGCGGTCTATTCCACCGCGAACCCGTTTTACTTCACTGGCCGGGTTCTGCTACAGACCGGCGAGAGCCGCTACAGGATCATCGACGGCACGATGACCAACTGCAGCCTGCCCCATCCGGACTGGCAGTTGTACTCCCGCTCGATCCAGTTGGTTGACGGGATGGCCTCGACCTCCAATGCTCTCTTCAGGTTTCTCGGCGTGCCCCTCTTTTACCTGCCCTACCTGCGGCATCCGGTGGACGAGACGGGGCGGGAAAGCGGGTTTCTGATTCCTGTCATCAGCACCGGATCGTCGATCCGGGGCTACACCTTTGGCGAGCAGGTCTACTGGGTGATCAACCGCAACATGGACATGATCGCCGGCACGGAGTACTACAGCAAGCGCGGCTGGGCGCCCAACGGAGACTTCCGCTACAAAGGCCCCGGCCTCGACCACCTGACGGCGCGCTGGAATGCGCTGCTGGACCGCGGTGTCGAAGAGACGGTCCCTTCGACCGCAACCCCTCCGGTCACTTCGACGCAACTGATCGATCAGGGCGGCGTGGACATCAACGCGCTGGGGCGCAAGGATCTGAGTCCCGAGACGCGGCTGACCGGCAACGTCGAATACCTTTCCAGCTACCTCTACCGGCTGGTCTTCAACGACAGCTACTGGCTGGCGGTTAGCTCCGAGGTTCAGAGCGGGGTTTCGCTGACCCACACGCACAACGGCCTCGTTCCCTCGCTCTCGCTGGAGCGCTTTCAGACCTTTGCCGGCGCCGTCAACAGCAATCAGGCATCCATCAACGGCAACCAGGCAAGGATTCTCCATCTGCCCAGCCTACGCTTCGATCTGCTGGACCAGCCTCTGGGCGGGACAGGACTCTACGCGGGGATGGGCTCCTCGCTGGCGTATTTGAGCCGCTCCGAGCCGCCGGGAATTCCAACCGGCGCCAGCTTCCATGCCCGCAATGTCGGCCGCATCGACTTTTATCCGCATCTCTTCCTGCCGCTGGTGGGCGGCGGCTGGAGCCTGGTTCCCGAGGCCGCGGCGCGCGTCACCACCTATACCATCAGCCAGAACCCCGATCTGCTGGGCAAAAACGGAGGCGTTCCCTCCATTAGCCACGCTGCGATCAATCGGAGCGATTTTGAGGCTTCAGTGAATCTTCGTCCGCCGGCCTTGGAGCGGGATTTTGCGCTCAGCCGCTGGAACCGCACTCTGCGCCACGTCTTCGAGCCGGAGATTACCTACCGCTACGTGACCGGCATCGGCGCGCAGGCGCGCAACGTGCTGCTGATCGACACCACCGACATCGCCACCAACACCAACGAAGCGGGCTACTCGCTGACCCAGCGCTTTTATCTACGCCCGGCTGTCGAACGGCCCTGCACAGCCGAGGAGGCCGCGGCCCCTGGCGGCTGCCCGGAGCGGCCGCGCGAGTGGGCCAGTTGGCAGATTGCGCAAAAGCTCTTCATCGATCCCAACTTCGGTGGCGCGCTGATTGCCAGCCGGCGCAACGTCTTCGACTCCACCCTGGACCTGAGCGCCGTGGCCTTTCTCACCGGTCCGCGCAACCTTTCGCCGGTCGTCTCGCGGCTGCGCTTCGAGGCCATCGACAACCTGCGCGTCCAGTGGGATCTGGACTACGACCCCAAGGCCGGACGGCTGGGCGCCGACAACCTCTATGCCGGCTACAGTTGGGGACGCACCACCGTGGGCCTGGGCCACGCGCTGCTCAACGCGGTGGACGAGAATACCAGCGGAGCTTCGACGATCAAGAGCCAGCAGTTGCAGCCCTTTTTCTCCGTCGGCAAGCCCAGCGGCAAGGGCTTCAATCTGGCCGCTAACGGCGGCTACGACTTTACCCACTCCGAGCTGCAATACGCCGGGGCGCAGGCCGTATATAACTGGGACTGCTGCGGCTTGACAATCGGCTACCGGCGCTTCTCCCTCGGCTCGGTGCGCGACGAGACGCAGTACCTTTACAGCTTCACGCTGGCCAATTTCGGTTCGGCGGGCGACGTGCGACGCACGAATTCGGCCTTCCGTGACCCCAACCTGCCGCCGGCGTACTAGGAGAACAGGGGGCAGGGAACAGGGTCATGCGATGCCTGCCTATCCCACCCTGGCCGCAAAAAGCTAACACGCAGGCCCTTCGACTCGTTGTACTCGCTCTCTATGAACAAGATCATGGGCGAATGAGTTTGACAAACAAGATCAGCAAGTTAGCCACCGCTTCGCGGTGATGAGCGAGTTAGCGAGTTGGCAGGAATTCATTGCTGGTGTAACTTGCAGCGCCGAGTCACGCTGCTCAGGATGACAGCGGCGAGGACGGGGCGCCCGTGGCCTTACGTTAACCATGAAAACTCCTTACTGCGTGAAGTGGCTGATCGCAAAGTCGAGCACCGGGTCTTTCCCTGCCTGAAAATCCGCCGCTGTAGCGGGAACGAAGATGGCGGGGTCGATTCCCCGGTCTTCAATGACCTGCATCTCCGCCGTGTAATCGATCCACGTGGAAACGGTGTACTGCCAGCCGTCGGAGAGGTTGGCGGTAATGGGGTATCCGGAGTGCCCTCCCGAGGTGTCTCCAACAACCGTCACGTTGTGCAGTACGCGCATCTGGGTGATGAAGTCCTCAGTGGAGCTATAGCAGCCGCGGCCTATCAGCAGGAGAACCGGGCCTTTGTACTGCCACGGACCGCGGGGCACAACCTGCCGGGTCAGCAACGGGCCGAAGTCGGTATGCGCCGGTCCGTCGCGGAATTGATCATACCCGGCAGTGCGAGTCTCATCCGCGAACCGGCCCGCGAAGTTGCTGGCCGTTGTGCCGTCGCCTCCTCCATTCATCCGCACGTCGATGATGATTCCCGGCGCGTTTTGAAACGGCTCCAGGGCGGCGTCAAGATCCGCCGTCTCCGGGCCTGAAGACGAAGCCCAGGAGCCAATAGCGATATAGGCCACGCCGCCTAGTGTGGCTGTGGCCGCCCAGGGATCGACCTGCTGAACATTCGTCCCTTGCGTTTGCAGATACTGCCGCCAGACGGATTGATCGAAATTCACAAAAGCAGTCGGCGTAAAGGTGGGGATGGTTTGGCCGTCCGGGTTGATGAGATTCACATGAAGGTCGTGGAGATTCGAAAGCATCTGCCCCAGAATCTGCATGAACTGATCCTGGGAAGCTGCCTGGATGGCCTGGGGGCGATAGGTCGCTTTCAGAGCGTCCCAGTCGATGTTCTTGTACACGAAGTATGAGTATTTTTGATCGAACGTGTTCCACAGAGAATCGAACTGATCGGCATACGAAGAAGTCGCGGGAGCTGTCGTGACAGAGGATCCTCCACCTCCGCCGCAGCCCGAAGCGAGGAGCGCGAAGAGCAGGGCCATCTGGATCATGCTAACGAGAATGCCGGAGCCCGCATGGAAGCCAACCCCGCGCTGTGCATTGGGTCTGACGGAAGCGCGGGAATCGTCAACATTCCCGCTCCTAATTCCGATCGAACCGGATCGACGGCCATAGATTTGCATTGAATTATATGCCTCCCTTCAGCCAGCCGCTCGGGAAATCGGGGATTCCGAGCGCTTGCCTGGTTTCCCTTTTTGACGCCTTTCGAAAAAAACCGTCACGGAAAATTTCTCCATGGTCCGATTCGCGTTAAAGGAAGCCTGCTTTCTTATTACGATGATTCGTCGGAAGGTGAGGCAGGCCCGCGCTCCCTTCGCTTGATACGCCTGTCGCGCACCCGGCCCCGCTGGAGTATTCTTTTCTGAGAGGGCTTACCTTTGTCACGCATACACATTCTGGCCGGCCTGCTCGCGCTCGCCATGGCCGTGGGCTGCAAGGCCCAAACTACTTCGCAATCGCTGGACCCAGCGCTCAGCCGCGAGATCGTGGTCATCGTTCGCGCCCAGCTCAACGTCACCCAGGAGACCCAGGTGACGATCGGAGCGCGCAAGCCAAGCCAGATTCCCGGCTTCGACTCGCTGCCCATCACACTCTCGGCCGGCGGCAGATCCCAGGTGAACGAGTTCCTGATCTCAACCGACAACAAGACCTTGTCGCGGCTGGATTCCTACAATCTGGCGCATTATCCGCTCTTTGACTTGGCTGGCCGGCCCATCCGAGGCAACCCCGCGGCCCCGGTCACGGTGGTCAGCTTCGACGATCTCCAGTGTCCCTACTGCACGATGATGCACCAGACGCTCTTCCCGGCCACCCTGGATCATTACAAAGACAAGGTGCGCTTCGTCTACAAGGACAATCCGCTCGTCGAATTGCATCCCTGGGCAACGCATGCCGCGGTGGACGCCAACTGCCTGGCGGTGCAGAGCGGCGATACCTACTGGGCCTACGTGGATTACGTGCACTCCCATGGCCAGGAGGTCAGAGGCGAGAGTCGCGATGACGCCCGGAGCTTTGCCACGCTGGACCGGATTGCCCGTCAGGAGGCGATTCTGGCCAAACTCGACATGGGCGCTCTGGACGCCTGCCTGGCCAAGCAGGACGCTAGCCAGGTGCGCGCATCGAGCAAGGAGGCCGACTCGCTTGAAATCGAAGGGGCGCCCGCGCTCTTTGTGGATGGCGTGCGCATTGGCGGCGCGGTGCCGCAGGCGCAGCTTTGGCAGGTGATCGACGGAGCATTGCGCGCCGCCGGAGTGGAACCGCCGCCCCCGCCGCCTCCTGCGCCCTCCCCGGGTCCGGGCACAGCCAAGTAGCCGGGGAGTGCCCGCATCTTCGCATCCGCCGCCCGCAAAACGGCGGATGCGGCAACTAGCAGTCACGGCGTGTGAAATTAACTATCGCCACACCGGCTTGGGGATTTATTCTTGAGTGCCGGGGGCCTGTACGTCCCCCAACAGGAGATATCAGGTTGGAAACCAATGGTTTTTGCCGCACTTCGTGCCGTTTGACGGTTCTCGTTCTTTGCGGGGCAACACTGTTGGGCGCCATGAGCGCGTGCCGCCGCCCGCCCTCTCCCGACGTGATGGCGACCGTGAACGGCAAGGAGATTCTGAAGGCGGATGTGGAGAAGTACTACAAGGCCAATCTCGCCGACAATCCCCAAAAGCCCTCCGCCGAGCAGGCCGATATTGTCCGCCTCAATATCCTGAGCCAGATGATCGAGGACGAGATCCTCTGGCAGCGCGCCGCCAAGCTCAATCTGGCCGCCAGCGACGAGGACGTAAACGCCAAGCTGACGGAGATGAAGGCGCCTTACACGCAGGAGGAGTTCGACAAGCAGCTCCAGGCGCGCAACATCACGCTCGACGACCTGAAGCGCGACTTGCGGCGTTCGCTGACCAAGACCAAGCTGATGAACAAGGAGATCGAGTCGAAGATCAGCATCACCGACGCCGAGATTGCCAGAGCCTATGAGGAGCACAAGGCGGACTTCAACCTGATCGAGCCGCAGTATCACTTGGCCCAGATCGCGGTCACCAGCGGGCCCGCGCAGCAGACCGGCAACCCGCAAAACAACAAGGTCACCAGCGACGCCGACGCAAGAAAGAAGATCCAGGAGCTGCAAAATCAACTGGAAAGCGGCCAGGACTTCAGCACTCTGGCCATCAACTACTCCGAGAATCCCAACACCGCCTCCAACGGCGGCGATATGGGCTTCATCGCCGAGTCGCAACTGCGCAGCGAACCGGACGTTTACGCGGCCATCGGCAAGCTCAAGCCGGGGGAGATCACCGGCATCCTTCCCGTCTACGGCGGCAACGGCCCCGCCCGCCGGGCCGTCGGCTACGCAATCTTCAAGCTGATCGCGCGCGAGCCGGCCGGACAGCGCGCATTGAACGACCCGCGCGTGCAGCAGCTGATCCGCCAGGGCCTGCACGACAGCCACGCGCAACTGCTCAAGAACGCCTACTTCGAGGTCCTCCACGACGAGGCCAAGGTGCACAACTACTTCGCCGACCAGATCATCAAGCAGGCCGGGCAATGAAAGCACACCGACTGATGACTTCTTGAGTTACGGAAGGCCATCCGGTCACGGCTGACGGGAACCGGCGGCGCTGAAATGAAACATCCATTTTCCAGTATGAGGCTTCAACTCTTTTTCCCAAATGCTAGCTCAACACCTTCATCTTCAGGTGATTCACATTCCGAGCGGCCTCAGTAGGGGCAACAACAATGAAAATTAAGTATGCATTTGCACTGTTGCTACTGGCCCAGTCTAACGCAGAAACCGCGCTACGTCCTCCGATTATTGAGGATAGCCTGGGAGGGATAATTGTTGGACAAAGCACCCTAAGCGACTTGAAACATAGATTTGGAAGTCGGCTCACCACCGATCAAGAGATATACTCGGTTAAGTGGGAGGGACAATGTGAGATCTCCTTTTTTCTTGAGGACGAAGGCCCGAACGGGAGCCAAAGTAGGATTTCGAAGATTGCCTTATACAATCTGGGTCATGGAGGCTCTAAAGGGTCGCCCTGCGAGTCAATTCAGACAGGACATGGAGTCAGACTCTCCGACTCTCTTCAGCGTATATTCGGCATTTATGGAAAACCGACTGGGCATTTGCCAATTGGAGAGTATGAAGCGTATGGATACGACAACATAAAGAACCTATGCCCCCCATCATCATCCCCAGACAAATCTGTGGTGATTCGAGATTTCGGATTCGATTGGTCTCCAAAAAACAAATCAATTCACAGTATTAATCTAGGGTCTACAAATGCAACCTGCGCTGAGTTGGAAGACAATGGGCGGTCAGACCAAGCTTTCCTTCACGCGTTTAATTCGGCTTGTCCCCGACCGCCAGCAGCGTCTGGAACTGCGGCGTCTCCGGCTCTTTGTGGACCACTGAAGTCCGCACCTCGGTGAATCCCGCTTTTTCCAGCATCGCTTCCAGTTCCGCTTCGCTGAAGCCGAGCCACTCGTCGGCGTAGAGTTCGCGGGCCTCCTCGAAGCGATGCTTGGCCAGATCGAGGATGACGATCCGCCCGCCGGGAGCGAGAATTCTCCATGCCTCGTGAACGGCGCGCTCCGGGTGCAGGGCGTGATGCAGCGACTGCGAAAAGAAGACCAGATCGACCTCGCCATCGCCGATGGGAACCTCTTCCATGTCGCCCAGACGGTACTCGACGTTCTTCACGCCATGGCGCAGGGCCTCCTCGCGGGCGACTTCGATCATCCTGGCAGAGGTATCGACGGCGATGACCTTCTTGGCACGCTCGGCCAGCAGAAGCGCAAAGGTTCCCTCGCCCGCGCCCAGATCGGCAATCACCATCGGCGGCAGCAGACGCAGCAGCGCCTCGGCCAAGCTCTTCCAGGATTTTCCCGGAACGTAATCCTTGCCGAGGCGGCCCGCGACCGAGTCAAAGAAGGCGCGCATCTTGTCCTGGCGCTTGCGGAGGACGCCGCGCATCGCCGCCTGATCGGAGGTGGCTTCGGGAATCTCATCCCGCGCCTCAGTGAGCAGCCCGGCCACGATGCCGCCGGTCGCCTTGAGGCGGTAGAGATTGCTCTTGCCGGTGCGCCGGTCCTCGACCAGGCCAGCCTGCTTCAACTGGGAAAGATGCGTGGAGATGGTGCTCTGACCCATCACCAGAATCTCCTGCAACTCGGCCACGGAGAGTTCCTCGACACTCAGGAGCAGCAGGATGCGGAGCCGGCTGGGGTCGGCCAGGACGCGAAGAATTTTTATCATTGACGCCATAGCGGTTCTCTGATACATATCAATATATCACGATGTGGCGATACAAAGAATAAGGAGAACCTCAATGGCGACATCAACCCTCGAACTCACCGATCTGGCTTACAAGGTAGCCGACCTCAACCTGGCCGATTGGGGCCGCAAGGAGATCACCATCGCCGAGCAGGAGATGCCGGGACTGATGGCGATCCGCAACAAGTACGCGGCGGCCAAACCCCTGGCCGGGGTGCGCGTCACCGGCTCGCTGCACATGACGATTCAGACGGCCGTCTTGATTGAGACGCTGACCAGCCTGGGCGCTGAGGTGCGCTGGGCAAGCTGCAATATCTTCTCGACGCAGGATCATGCGGCGGCGGCGATTGCGGCGACGGGCGTCCCGGTCTTCGCCTGGAAGGGCGAGTCGCTGGAGGAGTATTGGGATTGCACGCTGGCGGCGCTGAGCCACGCTGGCGGCAAGGGTCCGCAACTGGTGGTGGACGACGGCGGCGATGTTACCCTGCTCATCCACAAGGGCTATGAGCTGGAAGCGGGCGATCCGTGGGTCCACGGTGCCGCATCGAGCCACGAAGAGCAGGTCATCAAGGATCTGCTGAAACGGGTCTACGCCGAGGACCCAAAGCACTGGCACAAGGTTGCGGCGGAGTGGCGCGGCGTCTCCGAGGAGACCACGACCGGCGTGCACCGGCTCTACAAGATGATGGAGCAGGGCAAGTTGCTGGTGCCGGCGATCAACGTCAACGACTCGGTGACGAAGTCCAAATTTGATAACCTCTACGGCTGCCGGGAGTCGCTGGCCGACGGCATCAAGAGAGCCACCGATGTTATGGTCGCGGGCAAGGTCGCGGTGATCTGCGGCTACGGCGATGTGGGCAAGGGCTGCGCACATTCGCTGCGCGGCATGGGCGCCAGGTGCATCGTCACCGAGGTCGATCCCATCAACGCGCTGCAGGCGGCGATGGAGGGCTTCGAGGTGACCACGGTCGAGGAGACGCTGGGCCGCGGCGACATCTACGTCACCTGCACCGGCAATACCGACATCATCACTCTCGAGCAGATGAAGCGCATGAAGGATCAGGCCATCGTCTGCAACATCGGCCACTTCGACAACGAGATTCAGATGGACCGGCTGAACGCGGAGCCGGGCGTCGAGAAGCTCAACATCAAGCCGCAGGTGGATTTCTACAAATTCCCCGACGGACATGGCATCTTTGTGCTGGCCGAAGGGCGGCTGGTCAATCTGGGCTGCGCGACGGGGCATCCGAGCTTCGTAATGAGCAACAGCTTCGCCAACCAGACACTGGCGCAGATCGACCTCTGGGAGAAGAAGGACAGCTACAAGGTCGGCGTCTACGTGCTTCCCAAGCGCCTGGACGAAGAGGTTGCGCGGCTGCATCTGGAAAAAATCGGCGTCAAGCTGACGACGCTGACACCCAAGCAGGCTGACTATCTCGGAGTGCCTGTGGAAGGGCCGTACAAGGCGGAGAATTACCGGTACTGAAAAGCAGTTGTCAGTGATCAGTTGTCAGTTGTTGGGCGGTTGTGGTTTCCCAGGTCTAGAATCTAGGCTTGGGAAACCCATTTTGTTTCAGGTGATTCTTTGAGGTTCCACGCATGACCTCGCCGCAGACGTATTCTTTCGAGTTGTTCCCCCCGCGCACGCCGGAAGGCGTGGCCAAGCTGCCGTCTGTCATCTCCCAGCTTGCCGCAGTGCGGCCGGAGTATTTTTCCATCACCTATGGCGCGGGCGGCTCCAATCAGGAAGGCACCTACGAGACGCTGATGGCCGTGGTCCGGCACAGCGGCGTGGAGGCCGCGCCGCATCTGACCTGCGTGGGCTCGACGCGCGCCCACATCGCGGCGCAGTTGGAACGCTACCGGGAAGCGGGCGTGAAGCGCATCGTCGCCTTGCGCGGCGATTTGCCGGCCACGGCCATGAGCCCCTCCGCGCCGGGGGATTTCCACTATGCCAACGAGCTGGTCAGCTTCATTCGCGAGACTCACGGCGACGCCTTCAAGATCGAGGTGGCCGCCTACCCGGAGATGCACCCGCAGGCGGCAAGCCCCGGCGCGGACTTCGAGCACTTCCGCCGCAAGGTGGAGGCGGGTGCGGACGGCGCGCTGACGCAACTCTTCTATAACGCCGACGCCTACCTCGACTTCATGGAGCACTGCGCCAAGGCCCGCATCACGATTCCGGTCGTGCCGGGGATCATGCCTATTACCGGCTGCGCCAACACCGTGCGTTTCTGCTCGGGCTGCGGCGCCGACCTGCCGCGCTGGGTGCGCCTGCGCCTGGAGGAGTTGGAAGACGACAAGCCCGCGCTGCTTGACTTCGGCCTGGGCGTGGTCACGCGCCTGTGCGAAACACTGCTCAGCAACGGTGCGCCCGGACTTCACTTTTACACCGTCAACCAAGCCGGCCCGACGTTGCGACTGCTAAATAATTTAGAGCTGCCGGCGACGGACCCAGAATAGCCGGACAATTTTCGTATCCAGGAAGAACTTTCTTGGGTACTCCGGGTTCAAAGATACAGTTGGCAAGTGTTTTGTGTTTGCCTAAACTAACATGCAGGATTGCTGCCAAGGTGTCCCTGACAATTCATTGTTCGGTTGACAGGGCAGGCACATGGCTCGGCCTGGCAGAAGGCCGTAAGTGCGCGACTTTGCGCAGGCTGGCTGTTATGTTCTCAACCATGAATCTTTCAGGACGGCCCAAATGCGTCTTTCATCGTATCGTCTCACCCACGCGCCGATCTCGCTTTGCTTCCACCGCCTGCTGATTGATCCTCGCAATGGGGCTGGCCTTGGCCATTACGACGGGCTGCGGCGGCAAATCCGGGAGCGTTTCTACGCCTCTGCCCGTCCATACGCCTCCGTCGGTCCAGGCGATCACCATCACCGGCCAGCCGCTTAGCCAGACAATCCCTCCCGGAGGCACGGCCACGTTTGCCGTCGCTGCCACCAGCGCCGCGCCGCTCAGCTATCAGTGGAGCGAGAATGGCGCCGAGATTGCAGGGGCAACCAGCGCCACCTACACCACGCCGGAGATTCCCCTCGGCGCCGCTGTTCCGTCCACGATTGGCTCCTATGTGGTAACGGTAAGCAACTCCTCCACTTCAATCGCCAGTGATGCCGCTACCTTGACCGCGGGGCCGCGCTCGCCCAAGGCAGGGGATCTGCGCTATCTGCTCTTCGAGCAGGTGGATCTACCAGGGTTGGGTAAGGATGGGGGCCTGGTGTCCAACATCGACTGCGGCGGTGACTGCACCAGCACATGGATTGGCAACACCGTGGGCACACCGCTCGGGCTTGGATCTTCCACGGTCTGCAGCGCTCCTCTGCCGGGGTACATTCCAGGCAACTGCGCATGGCGATTCGATGCCGAATCCTTGCCGCCGCCTATGACTGGCCTCACTATGTTCTATAAAGCCGGCTACTATGGGAGCTTTGGCTCCGATATGCAGTCGATTAACGCGCCCAATGTCGTGATCACCTCTCTCGATCTTGAACCTGCTCCTAGTGAAGCGTACGCGGTCTCGTGGGTGGAGACGGAGCAGGCCGGAGGCTTCGACTACAAGTTGGAAGCCGTTCCGCCAGCGCAGATTCAGGCCACAGCTGCCCAGGACGGAGCCGAGAGCCGCGTCATCACGGCCGTCTCCTTCGACGGATCGGGGAATGCCGATCTGATCTCCTATGGGTGGACAGGCGACGCAACGACCGTCTACGAAACACAAACGGCTGTCGCCACACCGGAGAACATTGTCTCAGCGGCAACCACGCTCGCCGGCGATGGGTACTTCATCAGCGCCTTCGGCGGCAACGACACGATTGGCTATATGCTCATCGGAACACGTGTCAAGGGCGATAGCTTGCCCCGTCCGATCACCGTATACACAGACGCTGGGGGATATGTCCCGGCAACTAATCCAGACTCCGCTTACTTCACTACTGTCGTGTATCTCTTGGAAACCACTTCTGGCTATACGCTTCTAACCGAGCAATAAGCCGCAGACACAGCGTGGTCTATGGCTTATTGCGATGGAAGATCCGCTGCCAGAGCCGCCAAGTGGAGCTATGCAGCAGGCGGGTCTGCTCGGCCTTCAGCGCGGCATAGGAGCGCTCCACATAGGCGTCAAACTCCGGCGGCCAGCCGATGGTCGAACGGCGTTCGGAGTAGTCGCCATCGGCCCACTTGGCCAACACCGCCTTGTAACCCACCACATGGGTGACAAACTCCAGCAGCGATTGCGGCATCTGCTCCTCGACGATGAGGTTGGCCTTCTCGATGATGATCTTCTCGCGAATATCGTTCAGCGGCATGAAGATGGTGGTCATCCACAGCATCCACTCCTTCATCTCGCCGTCGAGGATGGGAAAGCTCTGCGTCTTGCCTTGCTTTTTCAACAGCGACCGGTAGGCGATATTGCCTGCCTGCGAGGCCACATACAGCGGCCCGTAAAACTCGTCGAGGCGCCGGTTAACCAGGTCCAGCTTGTCCTTGCGCCGTTCCAACATTCGGGTGGTGAAAAAAGTGGCCAGATAGCCGATCAGCGCCAGAAGAATGGTCGCCGCTGTTGCGTTGTCGAGCAGCTTCTCCAAAGTAAACATAAGTTCATCCCTGACTCGTGCTGGAAATGAGTATACCGCGCCAGCGGCAAGCGAGCGAGTCCGGCCTTATCCTAAAGCGGCTTACTGCCCGCCGTGGAAGCGTCCAAATACGCGCGCAGACATGAGCGATATAAGCAGAATGCCCGCGCCAAGCACAAGCACATGCACGGTATTGCGTAAATCAAAGCAGCCGATGCGGCAGACAAGCACATAGGCGGCTGCCAGGTTGAAAAATCCCCAGAGGACATTCACAGTCGGCGAGGACAAGCCCTTCCCCGGTGGCGATGCGAAAGGACTCTGAAAGGGGCGGCCGGAGACTCCGTTGATGAGATGGGGCAGCGAGTTGGCGAAGAATCCGCCGCCGAAGAAGCACGCAACCAAGTAATACCAGTGCATGGTTGCTCCCTACTTTCCGCTAAAAGAATGACAGCAGGCCTAACTCGTCCCCATATAAATGAACCGTGCCAGAAACAACGCGGCCAGCAGGTAGAGGAGCCAGTCCTGCTTGCGGAACTTGCCGCCAGCCAAATGGAGCGCGGCCCAGGCGATCACGCCGAAGCCTAGCCCGTTGGCGATCGAGTAGGTGAACGGAATCATCACCAGCGTGAGAAACGCGGGAACCGCAATCAGCGGGTTGTGCCAGTGAATCTCACCGATCGAGGAGAGCATCAGCGAGCCCACCAGAATCAACGCCGGGGCCGTTGCGGCTTGCGGCACAATGCCCACGAACGGAGCCGCACCAATGGCCGCCAGAAATAGCAGCCCGGTGACGATGGCGGTAACGCCCGAGCGTCCTCCCGCTGCCACGCCGGCCGTCGATTCCACATAACTCGTCACGGTCGAGGTTCCGATCAGCGAGCCGAAGACGGTGGCTGTGGCGTCGGTGAAGAGGATGCGATTCAGCCGCGGAATCGCGTGGTCGGGCTCGATCAGCCCGGCCCGCTTGGTGACGGCCACCAGCGTGCCCAGATTGTCGAAGAGGTCCACAAAGAAGAAGATGAAGACAATCTCAAGCAGGCCCTTGTTGAGCGCGCCGCGAATGTCGAGTTGGAAGGCGGTCTTGGTCAGCTCGTGAAGGCCCCCTGCGGCGGGCGTCCAATGCGTCAGCCCCATTGCCCAGGCGAGGCCGGTGATTGAAAGCACGCCGATCAGGATCGCGCCGCGCACCTTTCTCACTTCCAAAGCCACCATCAGGATCAGGCCCGCCAGAGCCAGGATCGCCGTGGGATTGCGGATGTTGCCCAGGCCGACGAGGGTGTTCGGGTCGCCCACCACCAGGTCGGCCTTTTGAAAGCCGATGAGCGCGATGAAGAGGCCGATGCCGCTGGCGACCGCCGCGTAAAGCTCATGGGGAATGGCGTGCAGAATCATCTGCCGGATGCCGACGGCGGTGAGCGCGAGAAAGATGACGCCGGAGAGAAAGACCGCGCCGAGAGCCGTCTGCCAGGGCACGTGCAGCTTGATGCAGACGGCGTAGGCGAAGTAAGCGTTGAGGCCCATGCCGGGAGCGAGAGCGATGGGATAGCGCGCCACGATGCCCATCATGATGGAGGCCAGGCCGGCCGAGAGGCAAGTGGCCGCGGTGACGGCGGCCAGCGGCATTCCGGCGGCGGCCAGGATCGCCGGGTTGACGAGCACGATGTAGGCCATGGTCAGAAAGGTTGTGACGCCGGCCAGAATCTCGGTGCGCCAGTTGGTGCCGAGGCGCGAGAATTCAAAGTAACCTTCGAGTCGATTGAGCATAGGAAGATATTAATAGGAGAGCATACCGGGCGCTGCGCGGCAATAGGATTTAGAGCCATCCCATCCTTGCGGCGGAAACAAGCTAGCCGCAAGGATGGGATATTCAGCCGGAAGTCTTACTGCACGGTGATGGTGAAGGTCTCCGTGGACTTTGCTCCGCTGCTGTTTGTG
>JBEKNI010000016.1:0-77319 GCA_049522975.1 Occallatibacter sp.
ATTAGTTGCCATAGTACGCCATCTTGGTGCCTCAATCCTAGCATATGGCCCATTGGTCCCTCAAGCCGAGGCAAAAACTCACCTTTGAGAACCAGGCAGATGCATGTTTGTACCCACTAAAGCGTGCTCCCGAATATTAAAAAATGGTTACCGAAGATTGTGTGAAAACAACTCATCACAACCCGCACGGCCAAGAGTGCCACAAATTTATTATGGTGTTCAAATGGACCGTACCGTTTCTCGCCGCTTCCTTCAAATATCTCCGGACTTTGGTCTGCTCCAGATTTCGCTACTGTTTTCCTCGCTCACTTGCCGATTATGCGCTTTTCTCGGTAGAGTTAGCGTTACACGGAGTTTTCGCGGGAGCCGCAGGCCCGCTGCCGTTTCGATCTCTCTTCTCCAAAGGACCCTTGCATGTCTTCCCTGACCTCTTCCGCCCTTGCCGGCTCTGCTCCCGTGGCCACCAGTCAGGACATCGACTCGACCTTGCGCGAGGATCGCGTTTTTCCGCCGCCGCCGGAGTTCAGCGCGAAGGCTCACATCAAGAGTCTGGAGCAGTACAAGGCACTCTACAAGCAGTCCATCGACGATCCCGAGAGCTTCTGGGCCGGCATCGCCGAGGAGCTGCACTGGTTCAAGCCATGGGAGAAGGTCTTGGAGTGGAATCTCCCATCAGTTCAGTGGTTTGTGGGTGGCAAGTTGAACCTGTGCTACAACTGCGTGGACCGGCACGCACTGGGCGCGCGACGCGACAAAACCGCCCTGATCTGGGAGGGTGAGCCGGGCGAGGTGCGCCGCCTGACCTACGCCGAACTGCACGCCGAGGTGCAGCGCTTCGCCAATGCCCTCAAGGCGCTGGGGATCCGCAAGGGTGACCGCGTAGCCGTCTACATGGGCATGACCCCGGAGCTGGCCATTGCCCTGCTTGCCTGCGCCCGGATCGGCGCCATTCACTCTGTGATCTTCGGCGGGTTTGCCGCCAACGCCATCGCCGACCGGGTCAACGACTCGGCCTGCGTCGCCATCCTCACCCAGGACACGAGCTACCGCCGCGGCAATGAGATTCAGCTCAAGCGCACCGTCGACGAGGCCATGAATGCCTGCCATACGGTTAAGCACGTGGTGGTCTTCCGCCGCACCGGCTCGCCGGTCAACATGGTCGAAGGCCGCGACCACTGGTGGCACGAGCTGATGGCCGCCGCCAACTCCGATTGCCCCGCCGAAGCAATGGACTCCGAAGATCCTTTGTACATCCTGTATACCTCGGGCACCACGGGCAAGCCTAAGGGCCTGGTTCACACCACAGGCGGCTACGCCGTGCAAACCTACCTCACCACGAAGTACGTCTTCGACATTCGCGACGAGGACATTTACTGGTGCACGGCTGACATCGGCTGGGTAACAGGCCACTCCTATGTCGTTTATGGCCCGCTGCAGAACGGCGCCACCGTGCTGATGTACGAGGGCGCACCCAACTGGCCCGACTTTTCCCGCTTCTGGAAGATCATCGACGACCACCGGGTGACGATCTTCTACACCGCGCCCACCGCCATCCGCGCCTTCATCAAGTGGGGCGATCAGTTCGTGGTAAACCACTCCCTGGCCTCGCTGCGCCTGCTGGGGACCGTCGGCGAACCCATCAACCCCGAAGCCTGGATGTGGTACCGCGAAAAGATCGGCCACAACCGCTGCCCGATTGTCGATACCTGGTGGCAGACCGAGACCGGCGCGATCATGATCGCGCCGATTCCCGGCGCAGTGGCCACCAAGCCCGGCTCGGCGACGCGGCCTTTCTTTGGAATTCAACCCGAGGTGGTCAACAAGCAGGGCCAGCCGGTGCCCGCCGGCCACGGCGGCCTGCTGATTGTCCGCAAGCCGTGGCCTTCGATGGCCCGCACCGTCTACGGCGACCCCGAGCGGTACCGGAAGACTTACTGGAGCGATGTGGAGGGCTGCTACTTCACCGGCGACGGCGCGCGCCAGGATGCCGACGGCTACTTCTGGCTGATGGGGCGGGTGGACGACGTCATCAATGTCAGCGGCCACCGGCTGGGAACCATGGAGGTCGAGTCGGCGCTGGTCGCGCATCCCAAAGTGGCCGAAGCTGCCGTGGTTGGCCGTCCGGACTATTTGAAGGGCCAGGCAATCTCCGCTTTCGTTTCGCTGGAGAGCGGCAACCAGCCCAGCGAGGATCTGAAGGATGAACTGCGCAAATGGGTTTCCAAGGAGATCGGTTCGCTGGCCCGGCCCGACGACATCCGCTTCACCGAGGCCCTGCCCAAAACCCGCTCCGGAAAGATCATGCGGCGGCTGCTGCGGGAGCTGGCCGCGCATGGGGAGATCAAGGGAGACACCACCACGCTGGAGGACTTCACCGTAATCGCGAAACTGCGCGAGGCGGAGGAGGGGTGATGCGGATCATGGCCTTTCGATTCCAGCGTAGAATGGATCACACGGGGGTAAGACAAGAATGGCTGCAACCGCAAATCTGATCTCCGTCGAAGAGTACCTGAAGACCACCGCCGACCCGGACTGCGAGTATGTCGCCGGGGTGGTGGAGGAGCGTGCTGTGGGCGAATACGATCATGCAACCTGGCAGATGATTCTGGCGGGGTATTTTCTTGCCCGTGAAAAAGAACTGGGCATCGTCTCCCGCCCCGAATTGCGCGTGCAGACAGGTCCGGAGAATTTTCGTGTCCCCGATGTGACGCTGCTCAGCCGCACCTCGCCCCGGGAGCAGATTATCACCCATCCGCCGCTGGCCGTCTTCGAGATTCTCTCTCCGGAAGACAGCATGACGCGCACGCTCGAAAAGCTCGCCGACTACGAGCGGATGGGCATCAAGGCCATTTGGATGATCGAACCTAAGAGGCAACTCTATTATCGCTACCGCGACGGTCAACTTACGCCCGAAGCGATTTTTGAATTGCCCGGAAGCGATTTCAGAGTTCCCCTGGCTGAAATTGCCGCCCTGGTTGACTGATTCCTTCCTGCCGCAAGGCAAAGAAGGGATTTCGGAACCAATGGGAACCTGAGAGCACACTTCCTGCGCCTGTAATCCGTGCTTCGTGGTATCCCACCCTGGCCGCAAAATAAAAGGGACGCGGCGTGTATGGGGCACCCACTGACACCAAGCCATCCTACTCAAGAGCATGGTCTTCGACAAATCTTCAGACCCGCCAGGTGTCGGGGCGCCAGCTCTTGATGCGTTCCTTGATCTGCTTGCGGGTCAGGTTGTGTTCCAGCGCCTGCTTGGCCAGCTCCACCACCTCGTCATCGGCGGCGAAGCGCAGGCCGATCAACTGGTCCTCGGTGAGGCGGTAGATCTGCGAGTGCCATTCGGTGGGCGCCAGCGCCTGCAAGCGAATCCGCTCTTCCAGCCGGATGACGCGATCCTGCACCTTGAGCGGATAGGCGCGCAGCTTGAACAAGGGGATGAACGCCACCAGCGAGAGCACCAGGTACCATGGGCCGGCAATGTGAGACTCGCCCCAGTGATGCACCATGTGGAAAGCGGCGAAGATCAGGTTGGCAACCAGAACGAAAAACAGGACAAAGTGAACCGGCGGATCGAGCCGCCCGTGATTCTTCAGATTCTGCTCAGGGGATTTACTCATGCGCGACCTTGTTTTCTGTCAGGCCGGAGTTGGCTGCGGCGGTTGCGGTTGTTTTCGCGGAGCCGCCGGCAGCGGCGCTGGGGGCCTGCGTACCTGCGCTCAGAGGATTTTGCGGGGCGCGGGCCGCGGCTGTCAATGCCCATAAATTGTCCGGCTCGAGTTCCCGCGGATTCTTGGGTATGAGGTGATAGCGCCCGCGCACCAGGTAATCCACGAATAACCCGCCGGCCAGGTATGGATTTGCCAGCGCAATGGGGATGGCATAGCCGGTGGTAATCAGCGACTCGGCAATGCTCTTGTTCGAGTGGCTCGGGTGGCGATAGCCGGGAATCTGGGGAATCTCGAAGATCGTCAGTTGCGTCTCGGGATGCGTGCGGGCGTAGCGCTCGAGTTTATAGGCGAGCTGCTTGGGAGTGGTCATCCCGGCGTCCGGAAAGATGCTGCGCTTGAAGGTGCCGGGAAAGTAGAGATCGAGATTGCGACGCGCAAAATCCGAGCAGTTGTTGAAGAGCAGGTTGAAGTGGGTGCGATTCTGGCCATCGTTCATGCGGGCGATGAGCGCGTTATCCTGCTCTTCGTTGGTCTCAAAGCGGAGGGCGTAGATGCGCCGCTCATACGAGACGCCCACCAACTGAGTCCAGCCGCCGCGCACCACGTTGCCCGGATACAGCCCTTTTCCCAGGTCGAGCAGATGGGCTTCGCGATAGCGGCTGCGCAACCGATGCACGGTCTCGCGATTGACATGCGCGGGAGCATCGGCGACATTCTCCACCGAATAGAGGTAGGGAACCAGCGGCATCGCCACCCAGTCGTACCCGTCGATTCCCTGGTAGCGAGAGATGACGGCACCCAGTTCGCCGGCCTCGCAGCGGCGGAGGCGCGTCGGGGTTTCGGCGCAGATGCGCTCAAAATAGATTGCATTATGCCCGGTCGGGTTCACGGAGCCGAAGAAACCATACGGCTCCTCGATCAGCAGAGCGGCCTGCGCCCGGCTCTGCGGAGGAAAGAGGGCTAGACCCGCTAAGGCGATGAGAGCAAATGCAGTTGCGCTTAGTCCTCGCATCGAGAGCATCGGTCCTCCCTTGGTCAGGATCTCGAGATTCCTTTCAATGTGTCCCGCCGCCGGGAGATGGAATGTAAACTCAACTGCAGATCGACCAAGGCCTGACCTTCCTAACCGGAGAGTTCCGCTTGGAAGGTCACCCTGCGCCGAGAAACCGTTTTGAAGATTCTGACACAGATTTGGAGAAAAAGTTGCAGCCGATTCTGCGAAAAGAGGTAACCCGCAGGCTCTGGCTCAAAACCGCACACCCTGGCAACGCTCACTTTGTGTGACCCGCGCCGCAATCGAACGGGCGGGTAATCCGGTACTCTATTTCCGTGAGGTGCCTCTTGAAACTGCGAGATCTGCTTCTGCTTGCCCTGCTGCCTGGCGCGGCTGTCTCCGCGCAAGTGACTCTGCCGAAAATCCTTAGCAGCCACATGGTGGTCCAGCGCGATCTGCCGGTTCACGTATGGGGGATGGCGTCGCCGGGAGAGGAGGTCAGCGTGAGCTTTCGCGGCGAGACTCGCACCGCCAAAGCCGGCCAACTGGGCCGATGGAGCGTTTACCTCACTCCCGGCGGCGCCGGCGGCCCGTTTCAGATGGTGGTGAAAGGTGCATCTCCGGCCGAGGGCGGCAATTCCGCTCCCGCCCAGGTCATCGCGCTGGACGATCTGCTGGTGGGCGACGTCTGGGTTGCCTCAGGACAATCGAATATGGAGTTCGAGATGCGCAAGGCCGCCACCGCTGACGCGGATCTGCCTCATGCGGCCAACCCGCGCATCCGCCTGCTGGTTGTGAATCATTCCGCCTCCCCGTACGCGCAAGACGACATCGACACCGGCGGCTGGGCCGCTTCGTCGCCGAAGACCGCCAAGGACTTTTCCGCCGCCGCCTGGTACTTTGCGCGCGAGATCGCGGATCGGGAAAAGGTGCCGGTCGGGATCATCGATTCGACCTGGGGAGGGACAATGGTTGAATCGTGGACGCGGCTGACGGCCCTGGGCGATGACGCTTCCCTGGCACCGGTCTTTGCTTCGCGCGGCAGGATGACCGACCGCGAATCCGACGCGCTGCTCGTGGACAAGGATCAGGAGCGGCAGCGGCAGGAGGCACGGGCGCAGGGCAAGCCGGAGCCGCAATTCCCCTGGCATCCGCAATTGGCCATGTGGGCGCCGGGGCTGCTGTGGAATGGCATGATCGCGCCGCTGATGCCGTTTCCCATCCGTGGAGTCATCTGGTATCAGGGCGAAAGCAACAGCATCGTCGAGCGCTCGCCGGGCCTCTATCACCGTCTCTTCCGCACCATGATTGAGGATTGGCGACGGGAGTGGGGCGAAGGCGACTTTCCGTTTCTATACGTGCAAATCTCGAACTTCAATTCCGGTTCGGTAGAGGATTGGGCAACGATCCGCGAAGGGCAGTTGAAGACCCTGGAGCTGCGCAACACGGCCATGGCTGTAACCATCGACATTGGCGACCCCGACAACGTGCACCCCACCGACAAGCTGGATGTGGGCTTGAGGCTGGCCCGCGCGGCGCGCGCGATCAGCTACGGCGAGGCCATCGAGTACTCCGGGCCGCTCTTCCGCCAGGCAACCACCGAGTACGGCGCGATGCGCGTCTGGTTCGATCATGCCAAGGGGCTCATGGCCAAGGGCGGCGACTTAACGAGCTTCGAGGTTGCGGGCAAAGATGGGAAGTTCTTCCCAGCCACAGCCAAGATCGAGGGCGCGACAGTGGTAGTTTCGAGCCCTTCAGTGCCCGAGCCTGTTTCCGTGCGCTATGGCTGGGCGAACAGCCCGCTGTGCAATCTCTTCAATGGAGAGGGACTCCCGGCTTCACCCTTCACGTCGGAGAAGTAGCAGTAGCGGGAGCCGCTTCGACTTGCTGGAGATTGCCTTGTATACTGGGTTGGGAAGACGGCGCGGTTCACAGTCACGCTGAATCAGGCACCTGATTGGGGTACATCTCCCTGGAAGCGACGGCAAGAGATTCAGTCCGACATTCAGCTCTGGCCCCGGCCGTTCGACAGATCAGCGCAAGCACGCATTTTGCACCGTTTGATAGAGAGACGAGCTCGTAGCTCAGTAGGTAGAGCAACGCCCTTTTAAGGCGTGGGTCGTGGGTTCGATCCCCACCGAGCTCACCACCCCTCCCGCTGCCTCCAGGTCGATGGCAATTGCTATTACAGTGCCGGCAAGAGCATCCGCAGCAGCAGAAACGCGCCCACCCCGGCAAAGAAGACCAGAGCCATGCGGATGCCGGGCTCACGATTGACCTCGGGCACAAGGTCGGTGGCGGCCACGTATAGCGCCACGCCGGCCGCGAGGGGCAATCCATACGGCAGCCAACTGGGAACCAGTTCAATCACCAGAACACCGGCCAGGGTAGCCGCGGCCAGCGCCACGGCGGAGTAAAGCGCGGTCGTGCGGCTGCGTCCGCTGGCCAGCATCACGGAAGCCATGGTGAAGCCCTCCGGCGCCTTGTGCAGCAGAATCGCCAGAAAGATCAGCCATCCCAGCCAACTCGTCACGAGAAAGCCCGAGCCGATCGCCACCCCGTCAAAGAGAGCATGGAGGCTCAGGCCGGCCATCACCGAGTTGCCCGTATGCCGGGAGACGAATTCGCCGGTATGCGTCTCCTCGCCAAAGTGAAAGTGGGCGTTGATGGTGTGCTCCAGCAGATGCACCACGCAGTAGCCGCCCATGATGAGGCCTGGCCCCAGCAACGGATGCAGTTGATTCAGCTTCAGGCTTTCCGGCATCATCTCGATCAGCGCGGTGGCCATCAGGAATCCGGCTCCCAGGGCCACAAAATAGCGCAGGTAGCGCTCGACGCCTTTGGCGCGCACCAGGACGAAGCCGCCGGCCACGTCGGCCAGCGCGGCGATTGCGCCGAGAATGAGGGAGAGTTTTAGCAATTGTTTGTTCCTTGCACAATCTAATTCTATAGGTCTGGGCGATAAAATATTGCACAACCCAAAAACCTGTCATCCTGAGCGAAGTTTGGCGCGTACTTTGCGCCAAACGCAGTCGAAGGACCTGCGGTTGTTTTTGTTTTTTGCTTTTGTTCTTGCTTTTGTTTTTTGTCCACAATTCCAAAAATCTGTCATCCTGAGCGGCGTTTGGCGCGTTCTTTGCACCCAACGCAGTCGAAGGACCTGCGGTTGCTCTTCGGTCCTCACCGGTTCAACTCAATAGGTCCATGTCGAGCCGCAGTTTTCGCAGTGCGCTTGTGTGAGCAATTCTTTCCTTGACAGTTCCGTAACCTGCTTCACAATACCTTTGGTTCTGATCATACCTTTAATCTGGCAATGAGTGCAGATGATTTGAGGGCGGATCGGTCCAAGGAGTTGGCTTCAGTAAAATTCCTTTCGCTCCTCGGGGTTCAACCTTGATATTTTCTCTGAGTCCGATATTCCGATCCAAATAGCAATGGCGAGACCGGCCACAAAAATAAAAAGTACTAAGTGCCAGAAGCTCAGATTTATCACCAAGAAAACAAAGAGGCCTGCAATTGCGAGCATTCCGAAGAGGACGTACAGGCATCCCATTTCCCCATTGTTCCCTGATGCCCCGCGCGCAGCGAGGCACGCGGGGCATAGGTCTACGCTGCGCGATGCCCAAGAAAACAGACGAAATCCCATTGCTGCGGGATTGTAGGGGATTTCAGCTTCGCATTTCCTGCATTTCATTGGCTTACACTCTTCCTAAAGACTGCGGTTCCCTTTGCCCCAACTCCTACCGGTGCCGCCGCACATGATGGGTTTTCCATCAGCGTCTTTCAGGACTGCTCCGGTTTTACGGTCGCGCTTCGGCAACTGTTCCAGATGACGGCGAAACCCTCGGCCGAGCTTATCTTCTGCAAAGGCGCTTCCGCAATCGGGGCACAATTCATCGGGTTGTTGGTCGATTTCGTGATTGGAAGCCATGGCGTCCACCTTTCAAGAAGTATTTGCCGAAAAGCAACCGCAGGTCCTTCGACTCCGCTTCGCTACGCTCAGGATGACAGTTCTTTGGTAGATCGGACTGCTCCCAATGACAGCACTTCGGTGATTTGATTTGTGATCCAAGAGCAATGCAAGAACTGTAGTACAGGAGGATTGCATTCGTCAATTGTTTGCGTTACATTCTTGCCATGGACGAGAAAATCTATTTCACGTACGTCGTGGCCAGCAGAAGCCACACGCTTTACATTGGCGTAACTGGCGACTTGCAGAAGCGCGTCTTCGAACACAAGCAACGAAAACACATGGGATTTTCCGATACCTATAACTGCAATCGGCTGGTCTGGTTCGAGCGGTTTACAGGGCCGAATAGCGCGATTGCGCGGGAAAAACAGTTGAAGGGATGGATTCGCGCAAAGAAAATTGCGCTGATTGAAAAGAGCAATCCGACTTGGAACGATCTGAGCGAGGGGTGGTATGGGATCGATCCTACCTTAGACAAACAGGGGCTGCCGTTGCATCGAAGCTGAGAATACAAATGCAAAAGCAACCGCGGGTCCTTCGACTCCCTTCGCTGCGCTCCAGTCGCTCAGGATGACAGATTTATTAAGATTCAGCAGATTCCCCAAAAGTGCAAGAACAAGAACAACCGCAGGTCCTTCGACTCCGTTTGGCGCAAAGAACGCGCCAAACTCAGCTCAGGATGACAGATTTGTGGTGATGTCATGCTGAGCGGATGGAACAAATATTACCAGCTATGCCGGACTATCACCCGCTGTGCCGGATGTGCATCACATCCCCATCCTGCACCACGTACTCTTTGCCTTCCAGGCGTAGCGTGCCCCTGGCCCGCGCCGCGGCCTCCGAGCCGGCGGCCAGCAGATTGTCCCAGCGAATCGTCTCGGCGCGGATGAAGTGGTGCTCGAGATCCGAGTGAATCGCTCCGGCTCCCTGTGGCGCCTTCGAGCCGGCGGGAATGGTCCAGGCACGGCACTCGTCCTCGCCGGCGGTGAAGAAGCTGATCAGCCCCTGCAACTCGTAGCTCTTGCGGATCAGCCGCACCAGGCCGCTCTCATGCAACCCATAGCTGCCCAGAAACTCCGCCGCTTCCTCATCGTCCATCTCGGCCAGCTCGGCCTCGACCTTTCCGCAGATGGCCGTGGCCCCGGCATTCGGCCGATGCGCAACCTCATCCAGCTTGAAGCGGCTCATCGCCGCCTCCAGATCGTCGCCCAGAGTGGCGCTCTCGCCAATGTTAAGCGCATACAGAATTGGCTTTTGCGAGAGAAACATGAAGCCCTTGATGAGCTTTTTCTCTTCCGGCGTCATCTCCAATTCACGCAGCGGAAGCTCCTTTTCCAGAGCCTCCCTCGACCGCAGCAGCAGGGCCTGCTCCCGCTCCAGATCGCTGGTGCGCTGCTTCTTCAGGTCCTTTTCCAGCCGCTCCAGCCGCTTTTCGACTTGCGCCAGATCACTGATCATCAGGTCGAACTCGACGTTGCGGATATCGCGTAGCGGGTCGATGGGCCCAACGTGGGGAATCGACTCCTCCTCGAAGGCACGAAGCACATGAATCAGCGCGTCCACCTGGCGCAGGCTGGCCAGAAACGCGGTCTCCTTCAGCGCCTCCTGCCCGATGGCCGCCACATCCACAAACTCGACAGACGCATAGGTCGTCTTCTTCGGCGAGTAGAGCGCCGAGAGCTTGTCCAGCCGGTCGTCCGGCACCCGCGCCACTCCAATGTGCTCCTGGCGCGAGTGGCCGCGCTCCTCGAGTTTGGCCTTGGTCAGAATTTTGAACAGCGATGTTTTGCCCACCTGCGGCAGGCCGATGATGCCGGTCTTCATGCTTCGATGATACAGGGACCAGGGACTGAGGGACCAGGGACTGAGGAACCTCCGATTAAGTTCTTCAACACGTTGGGCATTCCCTCAGGGGCTAAAGCCCGCGTTGATTTTGCGGCACTTGCGGCACGACTAAAGTCGTGCCCTGATACAAAGCCGAATTAATCAGAGCTTCCCTAATCTGCTTGATTGAATAGCGTGCCCCATCGTTGCGGTATTCTTCTGCCGCAAGGGTGGGAAACCATGAACTCTGACCGGCACCGACCACTGACTACTGGCGTTTCAGTGCCCGCTTCAACACTGTCTCCAGCGCCGCCTTCACCTTGGCGTACTCCTCCTCGGCCAGCGTGCCGGCGATCTTCTCGCTCTCCAGCGCGAAGAGCTCTTCCTTGAGCGCGTTCAGCAGGGCCGCACTCCTGGCTGCGGGCGAAGCAGTCGCCTGCGCACTCCCGGCAGCGGTATCGAACGCCGCGCCCGGCGCCGGCTTGCGCAGCAGAAAGGCCGCCGAGACTACCATCACCAGCGCGATCCCGCCCAGAATCCACCCCTTGTACTTCGACAGCGGATCGGGTGTGCCGATGGGGTTGCCGATGCCGCCGCCGGGCTGCGTGCCGACAGCGCCTGTGTCTTGAGACTGGCCGCTATCCTGCCCTCCCATGCCAGAGCTCTGGCCGGCCGGCGCGCCCTGCTGCTCGCGCGGAATTGACCCCGTGCCCGAGACCGTAAACTCCAGCGCCTTGCCGGGTGCCGCGTTCCGCGCCACGAAGGTCTGGATACTGGGATCCTCGGGCACGGACTGGAAGACCGATCCCGCGCCCGCCGTGAAGGTCATGCTCCTGGGCACCAGCACGCCCACGCTCTGCGCCGGCAGCGTCATCTGCGGTTTGAAGGTGAACTTGCCGCTGCTGTAGGGCAGTTCATAGATGATCTCAAAGAGTGTGCTCTTTTCACCGTCGTCCGGCTGGATGGGAAAGTTGAAGGCGTAGTGGCCTTTGGGGCCGTCGGGATCGAGCTTCAGCGAAGTGGGCAGGCCGCCCGGCCGTTGCGCCTCCACGCCCTCCACCACCGCCTCCTCGGGTAGAACGATTTCAAAGGAACGGGCGCTCCACTGGGTTGTCGGCGGCGTGCTGGTGTTGTGTACGAAGTAGCGCTCGGCGACGCGCAGTTGACCGTTGGCGCCCTCCAGCTCCAGCACGTCGGCCTCGATGAAGACCCCGGCAACCTTGGCGGCCACGTCATAAACCGGGATGTCGCCGGGCGCGTTGCCCTCAGGCGCGGCGATGAAGTAGGGCGCGCCCTGGTGCGTCGCACGCAACAGTGCCGGGCCGCTGCCCGATCTCTCCAGCGAATAATGGCCGCGGGCATCGGTGGTTGTGTGGGCCAACTCGCTCATGCCGGACATGGGGTCAACCAGCGCCACGGTATCGCCCGCGGCGGGCTTGCCTGTTGTCTTGTCGGTCACTGTGCCGGTGATTTGCGCTGCCTGCGCGGTTGCTGCCGTGAGCAGCAGGCTTAAGGCAACGCTGCTGAAAACAAACTTGATCGATTTCATGGTCGTATGGGAATCCTCTTATTGCTGTCGATCTCGGTTTCGTAGCAAATGGTTGTTCAATAAAACTTGTGAGAATCAACGGAGCTGTTACGCCTGTGGAACGATGTTGCGAGAAGTAGCTGTCCCATTTTCCGCTGGACCAAATCTATTCGATTTTGGCATTCAGTCCGATGTTTGTGATCCGCTCGTTTGGACCATAAGTGATTGACATTTGTGTTCCATCTGCCCATTCCAGAAGTACTACCTTCACTTTGCCTTTATTTCGGGAGGAAATGAAAAAGTGACTTCCGTAGATTGCCTTCTGCTCTTGGAAGGTTGAGCCGAGTTTTAGCCCTTGCCCGGTGACTCCGATCCCTCCCCGTGGTGCATTGCCTGCCACACCTACGCTATATACTCCCGATTCACGGCCTTTGTAGTAGTCGGTTAACACTCCCATCCGCAAACCCTTCCTAA
Organism: Occallatibacter sp.; assembly: GCA_049522975.1. Lineage (GTDB taxonomy): Bacteria > Acidobacteriota > Terriglobia > Terriglobales > Acidobacteriaceae > Telmatobacter. The sequence continues at coordinate 12,459 of JBEKNI010000016.1, forward strand.
CCCATTCGTAGGACCGAGTTTCCCCCTCCTTATCGGTATAAATACAGCCGGGTTCGAAGCTTTTGGTAGTAGGTGTGCCGAATTTCTTGATCACATCGGCGACTGGAGTTGTGAGTACAAGGCCATCTTTTGTCTGATCCTTAACATAGACCTCAATCCCCGAAAGAAAATGCTCTGGTTTGCCAGTTGCCAGTTGGTCTCCTTCCAGATGATCGGCGGAAACAGAGCCAGTCCAAATCATTGAGAAGGCTGCAATCCCAATTATCAGAAAAAAGCTCTTCGTGGCAATACGCGTCTGTCTCTTCTTGCAGAACGAATGCACGTTTCCCTCCTCTGCGCATACCGCAAATCTTCAATCACATTGTCAGGATAAAGCTCTGATCTATCCGTCCGCCCCTTTCAGCTATTTCGACCATATAGTCTTATGCCTGCTGCAAATGCTCGATCTCGGCCAGCAACTGCGCCGCCTCATTTTCAAGCTGCGCCCGCTGGACGACGAAGTCCTCTTCAGGATACTTGCCAGCGCGATGCTCGAAGTTCAGGTCGCGCAGGTTTTCGTAAAGCTGCTCCTTGCGCTCCAGCAGGTAATCGAGGCGCGTTTTCTGGCGCTGGCTGGCAAAGACATTCTCCGGCCAAAACGTGTACACGAAGAGCGCAAACAGCAGCAGCAAGCCGCAAATAAGTCCCAGTGTCGGTGTCATAGATCCATTAACTCCATAACCGCAGCCTCTGTTCCCTGTTCCCTATTCCCCGCATTTCAAAAGCCTCCGTCGCTGCCGGAGTCGGTCTCCCGGCGAATCTTCTCGCGCAGCGCATCCATCTCCGGATCGGGAACCTGTGCCTCGCAATGCGTCTTGCCAATCGTCCATCGCCGCACCAAGAGTATCGTTCCCAACAGCGCCGCCGCGAAGACAGCAAAGGGTGCAATCCAGGCCACTAAGTCGAAGCCGTGGGCGGTGGGCGCGGCCAACACAGTCGCCCCGTATTTCGCGGCAAAGGCGGAGAAGATCTGATCGTCGCTGAGCCCTTTATCGATATACGCGCGCAGGTCGTTGAGTTCTTCGGTCGAGTTTGGGCAGCCAACGTGATTACATTCGCCCAGGATTTCGGCGCATCCGCAGGTGCACATCAGCCGGTGGTTCAGGCTGGTGAAGCGGGAGCCTGCGTCGCTCGCGCCCAGCGAAAAGCAGACGGCCACGGCCAGGGCCAGCGCCTGGATTCCCCTGATCCAAAACGTGGCGGAGGGAGACGGGGGTTTCAACCCCCGTGCAAGGCTGGCGGAATTGGCGTGGGCTTTAGCCCCGGAGAAAAACCTCTCAGGCGCAGCTTGAAAATTTTTCATTGCTGCCCTCCCTTTTGCGCAGCCGGCTTCTGGTTTGGAACCAGCGCCACCAGGGTCCCCAAGGCCATCAGCACCACCCCGGCCCAGATCCAGCTCACCAGAGGATTCAGGAATGCCTTGATAATCGGCTGGCCGGTGTCCGGATTCTTTCCCTCATACACCACGTACAAATCCCACAGCGGCACCGAGTGGATGGCCACCATGGTCTGCGGCTGACCGCTGGCAAGATAGGCCCTTTTCTCCGGTCTCATCTGAAGCGGGAGCATGAGAAAGCCCAGGCCCTTGCTCGTCAACTGAGATACCCTCTTGCCGCCCTTGTAGACATCGAGCATGGCGAACTCGGAATCGTAGTTGGCGTTCGTGTCCTGGGTGAAACTCTCGTTCTCCAAAGTGTAGGGGCCGATGGAGATCTTGTCGTGGAGCGCCATCTCGCTTTCCACACTGCGATTGAAAGCCGCCCCGGCCAGTCCTACGACCACAATCACCACGCCGATATGAACAATGTAGCCGCCATATCTTCGCGTATTCCTGCGCGTCAGCAGCCATGTGCCCACCAGCAGGTTGCGCCCGGTCTGCTTTGAGATGACTACCGCTCCGCGCAGAAACTCCGAGAGGATGGCTGTGAGTACCCCCGCCGAGACGGCAAAGGCTACCAGCGCATAGAAGTGACCCTGATCGAAGGCGCCGTCCTTCCATGGCTTCACGCCCACTGCCAGGCAGACGATCACCGTCACCCACAACGCGATGCACGGCAAGACAAAGTTGCGTCTTACGCTCCTCAGCGATGTAGCCCGCCAGGGCAGCAGCGGTCCCACGCCGGTAAGAAACAGCAGGAATATCCCGATAGGTACGGCCACGGCGTTGTACCACGGTGCGCCCACCGTAACCTTGTTGCCCACAACATACTCCGAGAGAATCGGAAACAGCGTTCCCCACAGAATCACAAAGCAGGCCGCCAGCAGTACCAGATTGTTGAACAGGAAGCTCGACTCGCGGCTCACCAGCGATTCCAGGTGATGTTCGCTCTTCAGATGATCGCGTTGCAGAATGTACGTGAAGATGCAGACCGCCAGCACGATCCCCATGAAGATCACGAACCATGTGCCGATCGGCGATTGCGCGAAGGCATGAACCGAACTAACCAGGCCCGCGCGCGTCAGCAGCGTGCCCAACAGCGTCAGCAGGAATGTGGAGAAGATCAGCCAGACATTCCAACTCTTCATCATGCCCTTCTTCTCCTGCATCATCACGGAGTGCAGAAAGGCGGTTCCGGTCAGCCAGGGCATGAAGCTGGCGTTCTCCACCGGGTCCCATCCCCAGTAGCCGCCCCAGCCCAGAACGGCGTAGGCCCAATGCATGCCCAGGAAGATGCCGCAGGTCAGAAACAGCCAGGTCACCAACGTCCAGACCCGCGTGATCTTGATCCACTTTTCGCCGGGATAGCGCATCATGAGAGCCCCTAGCGCAAAGGCAAACGGCACCGAGAAGCCCACATAGCCCAGATAGAGCATCGGCGGATGAATCACCATCTCTGGATACTGAAGCAGCGGATTCAGCCCGTTGCCGTCTTCCGGAATTGCGCCCTGAAAGAGCGCAAACGGCGGCGCGGCAAAGCACAGCACCAGCAGGAAAAAGACTTGGATTCCCGCCAGAATCGCTCCGGCATAGGCGTAGAGCTTCACATCTCGCTTGTGCGTCAGCCGCAGAACAAAGCCATAAGCCCCCAGCAGCCAAGCCCACAGCAGCAGCGAGCCCTCCTGCCCGCTCCACAGCGCGGCGAATTTGTAGGCAGCCGGCAGCGCGCGATTCGAGTGCTCCAGAATGTAGGTGAGGGAAAAATCGTTGGTAAAGGCCGCCCAGAGCAGTGCAAAAGCCGCCGCGGTGACGGCGACAAATCCCGCGATTCCGGCTCGGCGCGCCGTATCCGCCAGCCGCTCCGGCGAGATGGCCGCCGGCTGCCCGGTGGCGATCCAGCGCAACGCCAGCGCCCCCGCCAGCAGGTTGTATGCGGCCAGCGCCAAAGCGATCAGAAGTGCAAAACTGCCAAATGCTGCCATCAGGGCTCCAGAATGATTCTCGCACGCGTGCGGGGAGCCTTAGCAGCCACCCGTCGAACCAATCCTTATCCCATCATAGGCTCTCACGGCGTGATCTGCCTCACACCTTGGATGGAGGATGGCCCGCAGTCCACTCGGCCGGTTCTATACCTTAGCGCACACCCCACTCCCACAGCCCGAAGCTGGTCCGCTTGTCCACCGGATGTCCCAACTGACGCGCCAGCAACAAGATCTGCCCGCGATGATGCGCCTCGTGCGCAATCAAATAGGCCACAAAGGCCCATGCGTCCGGCCTAAAGCCGGAGATCTTCGCGTTGCCATTGAGCGCGGTGGCCAACAGCTCGTGCAGCGCGGCAGCGCTCGCCTCCAGCGCCTGTTTTGCCTCGGCAATCGACGCCATCTTCTCCAGAGGCGCAGGCAGCGTCTTTGCGCCCGCGGCCTTCAACCACATCAGCCGCACGCTGTGCATGTGGCTGACCAGCGCAGCCAGGGTCCGGCCCTTGCCGCCGGGCGGCGCCGCATCCCATGCTTCCGGCGGCAGTGCATTCAGCAGGTAAAGGTGAATGCGGTTGTGGATTGCAAAGGACCGCAGGACGGCATCGGCTGGGGATAAGGCGGCATCTTCTTTTGGCATGAATTGACCTCGCGACGGGCGGTATTCTCTGAATTTATCTCGACTACCGGTTCTGTTCCAATAAGAAAGCCGCAAAATCAGCGCGCAGTCCGCGCAAACCCCGCGGAAGAGAGAAAGTCCTCGAACCGGAGAAGCCCCCACCTTTCGTTGCCGTGCGCATCGCCGCGCTTTGTTACACTGGCCACGCGCGGCATTTCTTGCGCGGAGAGTGAGCTGCCTGTATGACCAAGTCGCGGCGGGATGGTTTGTATCTGTTGGCGTTGGGAATCGCAGTCTTTGTTTTGTTTGGCTTCACACTGAGGTTTATTGCGGCCGACTCGATGCGCGATTTCAAGGATGTCTATCATGGCACGCGATGCCTGCTGCACCACTGCGATCCCTACAACCAGAGCGAGCTGATGAGCTTTTACCAGACCGAGCCTGGGGAATCCTCATCGGAGAGCATCCAGCGCCGCCAGTCCGAAACGCTCTATGTAAACTTGCCGCCCACTTTCCTTTTCATCGCTCCTATTGCACTGCTGCCGCTGGGGCTCGCCTCCGCGCTCTGGATGCTACTCACCGCCGCAAGCCTCATCCTGGCTGCACTCCTGACGTGGGATCTGGGAGCCGACTACGCGCCCATTATCTCCGGAGGCCTGATTGGCCTCCTGCTTGCCAACAGCGCAATCGTCCTCGGAAACGGCAATCCTGCCGGAATTGTCATAAGCCTCTGCGTGATTGCCGTCTGGTGTTTTCTCAAGGAGAGATTCGTTCTGGTCGGCGTCCTGTGCCTGGCAATCGGTCTCGCCATGAAACCGCATGACGCGGCTCTGGTCTGGCTCTATTTCCTGTTGGCGGGCGGCGTCCATCGCAAACGCGCGCTCCAAATCCTCACGGTAACTCTTGTGCTGGTTCTTGCGGCCACGCTGTGGGTCTCGCACTCCGCGCCCAATTGGATGCCGGAGTTGCGCTCCAATCTGGCCGAGATTTCCGCGCACGGCGGTAATAACGACCCCGGCCCCGTCGGCCTGACAAGCAAGAGCAGAACCCCGGAAGTCATCACCGATCTGCAATCGGCTGTTAGCGTCTTCTGGGATGAACCAGGCTTCTATAATTCGGTCAGCTATGTTGTCTGCGGGACGCTTTTGCTGGTGTGGTTCATTGCCACGCTCAAGGTGCGCCGCTCGCCGCCGCTCATCTGGTTCGCGCTCGCGGCGGTTGCGCCTCTCACCTTGCTCGTGACCTATCATCGCGTGTACGACGCCAAGCTGCTGCTGCTCGCTGTTCCCGCATGCGCACTGCTGTGGGCCGAGGGCGGCGCGATTGGCAGGCTTGCGCTGCTGGTGAGTACCGCGGGGCTTGTTTTCACCGGAGAGATTCCCTTGGCGATTCTCATTGTTCTCACCAAGCATCTGCACCCTGGCGCGGGCCTCTTCGGCAAGATGGAGACAGTTTTGCTGATGCGACCGGCTCCGCTGATCCTGCTGGCGATGGCCATCTTCTATCTGTGGATCTATCTGCGGCGCGCTCGCGGGGAGGGCGCGCCAGCGCATTGAAGCCTCACCCGAAGATGAACTCCTTCTCGCGCAGTTCTTTGATCGAGTCGCGCAGCCGCGCGGCCTTCTCGAACTCGAATTTGCGGGCCGCCTCGCGCATCTCCGTTTCCAGCTTGGCGATATGGGCGTCCAGTTCCGCCTGCGAAGTCAGATCCGGCAGCCCCGCCGCTTCTTCCACTTCCACGTCGCCGTACTCGGCCTTGAGAATGGCGGCGAGACCCATCTCCACCTGGCTGATAATCGACTGCGGCGTGATCCCGTTCTCCTCGTTGTAGGCGCGCTGAATTGCCCGCCGCCGGTCGGTCTCGTCTATCGCCCGACGCATCGAGTCGGTCATCCTGTCCGCATAAAGAATCGCCCGCCCCTCGATGTGCCGCGCCGCCCGGCCCATCGTCTGGATCAGCGAGCCGGCCGAGCGCAGGAAGCCCTCCTTGTCGGCGTCCAGAATCGCCACCAGCGAAACCTCCGGCAGATCCAGCCCCTCGCGCAGCAGGTTGATGCCGATGAGCACGTCGAACTCGCCCCTACGCAGCCCGGCCAGCAGCTTCACCCGCTCCAGAGTTTCTATCTCCGAGTGCATATAGCGGCAGCGCACATTGACCTCGGTGTAGTAGCCGGCCAGGTCCTCGGCCATACGCTTGGTCAGCGTCGTCACCAGCACGCGCTCGCCGCGCTTGGCGCGGTCGCGAATCTCCCCGAGCAGGTCGTCGATCTGCCCCTTCACCGGCCGAATCTCGACCTCCGGATCGACCAGCCCCGTCGGCCGAATCACCTGCTCCACGACGATCCCAGCCGAGCGCGTCAGCTCATACGGCCCTGGCGTCGCCGAGACATATATCGCCTGTTGCACGCGGTTCTCAAACTCCTCGAAGGTCAGCGGCCGGTTGTCCATCGCCGAAGGCAGCCGAAAGCCGTAATCGACGAGATTGGCCTTGCGGCTGCGGTCGCCAAACCACATCCCGTGCACCTGCGGAATCGTCGCGTGGCTCTCGTCAACAAAAAGCAGAAAATCGCGCGGAAAATAATCGAGCAGCGTGGGCGGCGCCTCGCCCGGCAGCCGCCCGCTGAAGTGCCGCGAGTAGTTCTCGATGCCGTGGCAGTAGCCCATCGACTTGATCATTTCCAGATCGAAGCGGGTCCGCTGATGAATGCGCTGCGCCTCGACCATTCGCCCCTGCGCCTCCAGTTCGGCCACCCGCTCGTTCAACTCGGCGACGATGGTTTCGATGGCCTCGGCCTTGCGCTCCGGCTGCATCACGTAGTGGCTCTTGGGGTAGATCGGCAGGCGCGAGTATTTCTGCTTCACCGTGCCGAAGAGCGGGTCGATCTGCGAGAGCGACTCGATCTCGTCGCCGAATAACTCAATCCGGTAGGCCGTCTCGTCATAAGTCGGATAGATCTCGATCACGTCCCCACGCACGCGAAAGGTTCCCCGGCGGAAGTCCGCGTCATTGCGCTCGTAAAGAATCTCCACCAGCCTCCGCGTAATATCCTTGCGGCTGATCCGCTGGCCTTTTTCGAGCAGCAGCAGCATCCCATAGTAAGCCTCCGGCGAGCCGAGACCGTAGATGCAGCTCACCGAGCTGACGATGATCGCGTCGCGCCGCTCGAAGAGGCTGCGCGTCGCCGATAGGCGCAGCTTGTCCAGCTCCTCGTTGATCGTCGCTTCCTTCTCGATATATAAGTCGCCGGCGGGAATATAGGCCTCCGGCTGATAGTAGTCGTAGTAACTCACAAAATATTCGACCGCATTGCCGGGGAAGAATTGCTTGAACTCGTGATAAAGCTGGGCGGCGAGGGTCTTGTTATGCGCCAGAATCAGGGCCGGGCGGTTCGAGGCCTCGATGATCTTTGCCATGGTGAAGGTCTTGCCCGAGCCGGTAACGCCCAGCAGCACCTGATGCTTCTCCCCCGCCGCCAGGCCGTTGAGCAGCTCGTCGATAGCCCGCGGCTGATCCCCCTTCGGCTTGTAGTTCGAAACCAGTTGAAAGTCCATGGCAGCATTATACCCGAATGGCGAAAATTGAGCGAAGACCAGACCAGGTTTAGGGCATCTTTCCTGTTGGTGTAGAGCGCGGCGTGGACCGGGAGGTCCACGCGACAGCCGGCCAGCCCAGCGACAGTCATACCGCTTTTGCCTGTCGCTCCTATTCGGAGCTGGCGGCGCAGTGGCAGGCCTCATACTGTACTCAACCTTTGTTGGTATCAAGCTTGCATTTTGCGAAAAACCGTCATCCCTTGCAGAGAGACAATTGCCACGACACATTGGCCGCCCGAATCTTCCCAACTGACCCCGGACAAGCTGGTTGCCATCAAGCGCGAAACGTCAGATTGCGTGCTCACGGAATCTCGCCTTACGAGCCAAGACCTCGTGGCCGTCTACAAGGTGCGTGGTGCCGTCGGAACGGCGACCGGCAATCGCGTATCGGCCCTCGTAGCAAAGCAGATAGGAGAGTACAACGACCTCAGAGATCACGGCAGGCAGGTGGCAGAGCTGTTCATTCAGAGTTTATCCGTAAATAATGTTTAACTTGATTCCTCCTGCGAAGTTTTAAAGCCAAGGTGGAGTGGCCATTTCGCATCTTGAAGCGCGTATTCGGCTTCACCAAGGTGCGTTATCGCGGATTGAAGAAGAATCACGAATGGCTGTGCGCGGCCTTCGCGCTGGCCAACCTCTACAAGAACCGCAAGCGGCTGGCCGGGATTAACCTGTGGCTGGCTCCACTCGGGGCGTAGTGTGCTTCCTGGAGGCCGCGGAGGCCTCCGGCGGGAAGAACAAGCAGCAGTACAACCGCCAATTTGTCGATTCAGTGCAGAAGCGCGGAAACTTCGGTCGCCCGCTCCTTTACTCGGCGTTGTTCAGAGGTTCCCTAGGGGCTGTTAGGGTATTATGTCTGGGGGCCGATGGGAGACGCGGATGCCGAATCCTGAGCCGGGCGAAGGCACGGCAGGTTGCGAATTCGACCTGTTTGTCAGCTATGCCAGCGAGGACCGAGATGCGGTCGAGCGGCTGGTGAGCCGGCTCCACAACGATGGTTACGCGCTCTGGTTTGACAAGACCCAGATGCATGGCAGCGGGACCGTCGCGGAGAATCTGAAGCAAGCCGTCGACCGTTCCCGCCAAATGCTGATTTGCCTGAGCAACTCCTACTGCCTCAAGGACTATACCCGATACGAGCTGCAGTTGAATTTTGCGATGGATGCGGCGAATCTGCGGCAGCGCGCCATTACGGCAGTGGTTCGCGGACCGCTCACGGTTCCCGTTCCGGCGGAGATTGTCAGCGTGCCCAGGGTGGACTTGACCGATCCCGGCAACTACGAGCACGAGTACCGGCGGCTCAAGCGCAGCATTCTTCCGCCAACTCATCCGCTGCCGGCATTTCCCACGCCCGCGGAGATCAGGGCGCTGCGCAAATTGCCTAACCCGGAGCAGGTCCTGGTGGCCATTTGCAGGCGCGCCAACGAGTTGTTCGCTTACATCTACCGCGCGGAGTTCAAGCAGCCCGCGCGCGCCGACCTGACGCAGGCCGCGGAAGCTCTCTGCTCCAACCCGCATCTGGCCGCCGATATCCAGATGCACATTCGGACGATCTCCTGGTACGCCAAGCTGATCGACAAGGACTTCAACGCGGATTCGATCGAACCGGCGTTTCAGGCGCTGCTGCGTCTTTCCTCCTGGGCTTGTCAGCGCTACAGCGTGGCGGCGCCGGTCTCGGATGCGTTTCAGGCCTTCTGGGCCGAGGTGGTGCCGCAACTGCCGTCGGCCGAACTGCCCTTCCAGCTTGCCGGAGATCGCCGTAGCCTGATGCTGGCCGGAGGGGTATTTCTTGGGCAGGGCATCGACGGCCATTCGCAATGGGATCTGTTGGTGATACCCGCCAATACGGCGCAGACACGGGCACTGTCGTCGGAGGTGGAAGCCTGCAAGAGCATGGGGGAGATGGCTCCCTTGCAGGTACGCTGGCATCAGACATTCGATCTCGCGTCTTCCGGGGAGTGGCAGTTGATCGCCAGCAGCCGGCCCGGCGGCGTCTCGATCCCGGCGCTTGTCGAGCGCTTTCGGCCGTTGCCGAAACCTCTTGCTGTCTCCTTGTTCGGCGCGGTATGCGCAGCCTTCGACAGAATGGCGGTCAAGAGTCCCGTGCTGGCCGCGAGTGTCTTCCGGATGGCGAACGTGGTGCTGGACCGCGCTGGCGAGGTGCGGTTGAGTTGGAATTGGGAGCAAATGGGAGTATGCGATGCGACCGGTTCGCTCCATGAGTTCTGGTTTTGCCGTCCACCCGGCGGAGCATCCGCCGCCTCCGAAGCCGCCGCTGCTGGTTCCGCGCTGAGAAAGGCCCTGCTGGATACGCTGGCAGTCTCTGCCGATGTGGACTTGAGCGGCTCTCAAAAACCTGGGGAAGAACGCGACACTCTGCAAGCAGCCGTGGGGAGTTTTCTTGACAAGAAGGAATTGCCCGCATGGCTGACTGCGGAACCGGCCCCGGTCCCGGCGGCTCCAGAGCCTTCGATTCCTCCGGATCCGCCAGTCCCCATTCCGGTTCGCGTCCCTCCGGCGGATCGCTGGCACATTCCTGCGGACTGCCGCTGCGCCTGGCCGCTTGGAGAAGACCGGATTCTTGTCTGGAGATCGGATGATTCATTAGGAGTTTTTTCGTTCAGGGATGCCGCCGTCCTATGGAGCGATATGGACCCCTTTCACCTGCGTGTTGCGGCGCTTGATTCTGACGGCAGAGTCGCAGTGGGCAGCTGGGAGGGCGAGATCAAGTGGTTTGGCGTGCGCGGCCTCGAAGGTTCAGTTCGCTTGGACGGCCCCATCGGCGACATCCGAGCCTTTGCCGGACGCTGGCTGGCAGGATCGTGGAATGAGAACCTGAGGCTGGTGGGCGGCGGCGCGCCCTTGGCCGCTTTACCGGGCGTCAGCAACGGGGTGCGCCGCATCGCAGTGGGCGAGGGCGAGAGTTTTGCCGTCCTCAGCTTGCAGGACTGCGTCTCCCTGTATCGGGCCGGCCACCGCGTCGCGCAGATCGGACCTGTGCCTGGAGTATTGGATATTGCTTTCTCCAACGGTCTCCCGATGGTGCTCACGAGCGCCGGCCTGGTAACCATGGACAGCTCCGGAAAAGTAAGCGAACCGGATCGCTTGCCTTCGCGCTCCGGCATCCGTCTGCTGGCCAGTCCGCCCGGTCCGGCTTGCATCCTGGTAAATGACCAGGGACAATCCTGGACCATAGATCGTGCGGGAACCTACCCGCGGGGCCCGTGGCTTCCCGCCGGCAACCACCGTAGCATGACAACCGCCCGCGGCTTCACTCGTTGCCTGGCGCAAACTCAGATCGGATTCACCTATTGGCGAAACGCCGTCAAGGTCAGGTCCTGGGGCGATGCTGTTTCAGCCGTGCTCTCTCCGGATGGGAAGCGCGTGGTTGCGACCCTTCCAGGAGCTATTGAAGTCTTCGAGGATCCAGTATGACCAGCCCGTCTGAGAGTGAGATGGGAGTGGACGACCGGCCGGGCGACCGCGAAGGGTTGGAGTTCGCGCGAAAGCATCTGGAGGCAATGCCATCCAGCACCGCGCAGCGATTGGCTCTTTCCGAGGCGTATTTCCGTCTGGCGGTTCTGCCTGGCGCAGAAATCGAAGCGGCCATCAATCTGCTTCGCCAGGCTGCGGCATACGATCCTTACCATCCCAAGCTCTTTTTTCATCTGGGGCGCCTGCTGCACCAGAATGGCGAACCCCTGGCGGCAGTCTTCGAATACCGGCGCGCCTTGCGTCTGGCGCCCAGAAGCCATCGCATCAGCGTTCATCTGGCGCTGGCCTTGCTCGATGCGGGGCCGGAAGAGCGGGAAGTCACGCCGCGCGTTCTCTCCGCCATCTTCGCGGGAGACGATGGCCTACTGATGAGCGCAATCACGGAATTGGACAAGCTCATCGCCTGGCGATCGGGCGCAACGTCCGATCATACTCGTCCCAATGCTAAGAGGAGTTCGGAAGATGCCCTGATCGGCCAAGGCAACTGCCGCTGGCGTGGCTTCTGGAAACTTCTCTTGGTGACGGAGCTGGGCCGCTCCAAGCCGTCGAGGAAGTCCCTGCAAATGATGGAAGCAGCAGTCCAGACTCTGGGGGAAGGGCAGAACGGCGTCGGCGAATATGCGCTCGCCGGGCTCCTTTTCCTGCTCGACAGCCGCACCCAGAGCACTCAGGTGGAAGCGTGGTTGCTCAAACCTGCCATGGCCGCCCATCAGGATCGCCCTGCGGTGCGCCTGGTGCGTTCTGTCTGCGAGTTGGGGGCGGCGGGGACTCCGGAGGATTTCGTGCGCCACGCCGGCAAGAAGTTGGAGAAGGGCGAGTTGCCACCCGAACTGGTCTGCTGCCTGCATTACTCTTGGCATGGACAATCCGCAGAGCTGGACCCGGTAGGCGCCGCACGGCTGCTGGATCAGTACTCCAGGGAAATCGTCTCTCTTCCTTGCTTCCGGGAGCTTCGCGTGGCCATCCTGGACTATCATGCCCGCTCGGCCTGGGGCGAGGGGCGATTGGACCGCGCCGAGATTCTCTGGCAGGAAGCTTGCGCCGCCGACCCTTTGCGCATTCCCGTGATTCACAACCTGGCCTTGGTGGCTACACGCACCAGGGACGTGGAGAAGTATCAGCGAAGCTGGGAGCGATCGGCCGAACTGCGCTACCTGATTGCCAGCGCAGCCGGCGATCTGCGCGTGGAGCTTGAGGACCGCATCCGTTTTCACCGTTCCTTTGCGCAACAGAGCCGTCTGCGCTATGTTCCCAACCGCGCCGTCGGCCGCGAAGACCCCGCGGATAAGGAGTTGCTGGCGTGGCTCGAGGATCGCGAAGCCTTCGATTCCTGGCTGCTGGAGAGCGCGACCGCGTTCCTCAATCTGAGGCTGCGGTTTCAATCTCCCCTGCATCTGCTGGGAATCCCCCTCGATTGTTCCGACGATAGCCCGCAGGCCGCCGCGGAGGCACTTCTTCGCCAGTTCCAGTTGTGTTTCCGAGGCCGTCGCTGGACCGGAGTTCTCACCTTCCAGAGTTTGATGGAGGAGTTGGCGGCCAAAGCCGCCGAGTTCGCAAGCGATCCTATCCGGCGCAAGCGCGACCTGTCTTTTGAATCCGAGAACAGCGAGGCGGAGAAGCTCACAAAGGAGATGATCGGCCATGGCTTCCTGCTCTACCGCATGATTCAGTTGGCACGCGGGGCGGCCTCCGGCAACGTCAGGCTCTCGGCGTTTCGCGCCGGGGCCTACCTGGTGAATATGCCGTGGCGATTTCTTGAGCCGGCTTGCAAGAAGATGGGAATGGTGCCTGCCGACGCCAATCTGCTGGAGGTCTTCGTGAGCCATATCGTCGCTTTGGCCCTTGAGGAAAGCCGCAAGGGTGCCGCGGCGCAGGCTGACCTCCGGCTGGAGATTCTGGAGGACTGTATTCGCGGCGCGCCCGAGGCTCTGGATTTCAGGCTGGTGCAGTGCCACATGCTGCTCAGCGCCAAACGATTCCGCCAAGCCTATCTCATCGCGCTCGAGGCGCTTCCCTTGACCGCCAAGATGGCGGATCAGAAGGAGGCTGCTCACCTGCAAGAGCAATTCATCAAGGCTGTGGACAATGCGGTGGTGGAGCAGATACCCGAGCAGCTCCGCTCTCCCACGCGCGATAACCTGCCGGCGTTCATTGCCGAGGTGAGGCGGCTGCTGGCCGAGTATCCACGAGCTGGCGGACTCAGGCTAATGGCGGCCGACGTCCTGATCCGCACCGGACGAGACGCCCCCGCGCGCCTGGCGGCGGCGAAGGAGATGCTCGAAGAGGGGTTGGATTTGCTGCTTAGCGACGAACAGATTCGCGAGGCGCGGCAGTTGCTGGAAAAGGCCGGATCGCAGACGCAAACTCTCGATGCGGTTTCCAGGATTCGGGAGCTGCTGGAATCGGCCGCGGCGTCGGCGCGTCTTGCCGTGCAGCTTACATCCGGCGAGCGAACGCCTGCGAAGACCCGCGAGGCCGGCGAGAAGCTGGAATCGGCCATTCACGAAGCCGCTCAAGCCGAAGAGCTGGCCGTCGAGGCCGGACTCTCCGCCGCCGCCGAAACGGCGCGCTCGCTGGGCAGCGATTTACGCAAGATTCTGGAAGGAATTGAGAAGGGGTAAGAAGAGATGCGAACCTTCATGATCGACCTGAAAACCCAGTCTCACTACTCCGAGCTCGGCATCGGGCCCGATGCTGACGCCAAGGAGATCCGCGACAGCCAGAGCCGGATCATCGGTGAATTGCGCCGGAAACTGTCGAGGGTGAGCAATCCGGACGAGAAACGCGCCATCGACGAGCGCTTGAAGACCGTGAACAGCATCGGCGACAAGTTATCGAATCCGAAGGAAAGGCAGTCTTACGATGCCGAGAACTCGCACCTGACCTTCTTCGTTATCCGCAAGGCGTCTGCCCCCATTCTGGAAGACCGGGAACTGCGCCTGCGGTGGATTCACAAAGGAGTGCGGGATTTTCTTGTCGAGCGGGGAGAAACTGTGGCGCCGCTGGCCGATTTGGAGCGCAGCGACTTTTCCGCCGATTACACTCCCAATCAAATGCTGGATGATATTCTTGAGTCGAAGAGGCGCGGATGAACAATAAAGGCAAGGTGCGTGCCGTTCGCCAAGCAAGAGAGAATTCCTCCCTGACTGCCCTGAAGGAAAGTCTCGCGGAAGCAGCCAATCAGATTCGCGAAGTCAAAGAGACGGTGGACGAGGTGGCCGAGGATAACATGGCCGTCCTGGATGCCGTGCGTCGCGCCGGCGAAGGCCAGGAGGCCTTTCGCGCCACGCTACTGCAGGAGATGGACAAGCTGCGCTCCGCCTTCGCCGGCGAGTTGACCTTTCACGCGCTGCGCAACTGCTGCCGCGAATTGGCCCCCGTGGTAAGCGCGCTGGAGCGGATGCTGCAAGGCGCCGACTTCAACGACGCCGAAAGCACCCGGCTGCACGTGGCCAGCTTCGCGCAGAGCATGGAAGGCGTTCTGAGGCGGATGGGCATCGAGCGCGTCGCGGTTGAGGTGGGAACGGAACTCTTCGATGGTCGAATCCACGACTGTGTGAGGGCCTGCACACCCGCGGAGTCGCCTTTCCCGGAGTCGCCGCCGGGCACCATCGTGCGTGTTGAAGAGCACGGCTACCGGGTGCTGGCGCGGCTCGCAATTCCCGCCCGAGTCTGGGTCCAATCTTTGGAAACATCTGAATCCGAAAGCAAGAATGGAGTCATTGAGTGAGATACCACAAGGTAATCGGAATCGACCTCGGCACCACCTATTCCGCGGTGTCGGTTTGGGACTACGACAAGAAGGAAGTCGTGGTCATTCCAACGGCGGTTGGCGAGAACACGCTGCCCTCCGTGGTGGGCGTCGACGACGACCAAAAGGTTATCGTGGGCGCACCGGCCCAGCGGCGCCGGGTCCTCGATCCGCAAAACACCATCATCGAAATCAAGCGCGAGATGGGCGAGTATTCCACGCCCCCGCAGGCCAACCAAGCCGGCATTCCCAAGCGTGTCCGCTTCCGCGGGCGCGATTACCTGCCCCAGGAAATCTCCGCCTTCATTCTTGCCGAGTTGAAGCGCCAGGCCGAGACTTACTTGGGTGAGGAGATTCACGACGCGGTCATCACCGTCCCCGCCTACTTCAAGGAGCCGCAGCGCGGGGCTACGGCGGACGCGGCGGCCATCGCTCAACTGAACGTGAAGCAGTTGCTGAACGAGCCCACCGCGGCGGCCGTCTCCTTCGGCGCAGATCAACTCGACGACGGGCAGACCCACCTCTATCTGGTCTACGATCTGGGCGGCGGAACCTTCGACGTGTCCATCATCGAAGTCGGCGCAAAGAACGTCAGCATCGTCGGAACCGGCGGCAACTCCCGCCTGGGCGGCGGCGATTTCGACGACCGCATCACCAAGTGGGCGCTGGAGGATATTCGCAAGCGGCACAACGTCAATCTAAGCAACGACGAACAGGCCAAGGCGCGGATCAAGGAGGTGGCGCAGAGACGGAAGCGCGAGCTCTCCGCAGCCACCACCACAGTGCTGGACCTTATGTATCTGACGCCGACCGTGAGCGTGAACCTCACCCTGACGCGGGCGGTATTCAACTCCCTGATCGAAGATCTGCTGCGCCAGTCGCTGGACTGCCTGACCGAGGCCATCGACTCAGCAGCCCGGACGCGCGCCATCCGCAAAGAGGATATCGAGCAGGTGCTGCTGGTGGGCGGTTCGACCCGCATTCCCAGGGTTCGTACGCTGCTGGCCGAGTATATGGACCACCTGCAGGAGAAGGACATCCGCTCGGACATCAACCCCGACGAGGCGGTTGCCTGCGGTGCGGCCCTGGTGGCGCGGGGACACAACCCCTCGGTCAGTTTTGAAGGCAAAGAAATCGATCTTCTGGCCACTGGGGCCATCACTTTGGCCGAAAAGGAAGAAGCCACCGCACTGGTGCTTCAGGACGTGACCAGCCACACGCTGGGCATTCTGGTCAACGAACAGGACTTCCATCCCATCATTGCCAAGGAGAGCCGCATCCCGGCCGAGAAGACGGAAGGCGGGTTTGTCAACGGCGGGCCGTCCAGTTCGGTGGATGTGCTGATCTACCAGGGAGAGAGCAAAATCGCCTTTGAGAATGCCCTGATCGGCAAGCTCGCCATTCCTCTCTCTGAGCCCAAGCCGCGCGGCTACTGGCGCTTTGAGGTGACATTCAATCTGGATACCGGCGGCTTGTTGCACGTGCTGGTCAAGCGGCTCAATGACGAGCAGAGCTTCAGCGTCAACGTGCAGTGCTCGGTGCGCTCTTCGCCCGCGCTCATCAAGGAAGGCGCAAAGGACTTGAAGTTGGTCATGGCTTCCGGCGAGGAGGAACAACCCCCAGTGGTGCCGCCGCCGCCCATCCCCCCGCCTCCGGTTCCGGCAGCCGCGGCCACAGCGGCGGCAGGAGCGATGGCCGCAGCGCCGCCTCCGCCTTCGGCATCCGCAGTGGAAGCGCCTCCAGAGAACACGCCCGCGGAATTCCGCTCCATTGCCCGGCGTGCGTACAAACTGCTTCAGCAGCCGCTCGATCCAGTTCTGCGGGATGAACTTGAGAAAGCCTACAACGCTTTCCTTGCAGCCGTGAATAGCGGCGGCGACGTGGAAGACCTGGGCGACGCGTTGGGCGACGTCTACATCAAATGCAAACCGTCCTAGAACCGCCGAAAGCGCCATGCCTCTGCACCAGCTACTCAATACGGATCGTGGGGACTTCTCATCGGCGGTGAGCGGAACGGACGCGACGCTGCGGCGCTGCCTGAGCTCGCAACTGGCGATCCGGGAGTTTCGCCGCTCTGTGGGTGAGCTCGCCTCCTCCATCGACCTGGCCAAGCCGCCCTGTGTGTTATCGATTCTGCACCACGAGCAGGTCGGCGACCACTATTTCATCGATTACCGCGTCGATGGGGAAATCCGGACTCTGCCCCAATTCTTTCGGCTGGCTTCCTGGCTGCAGCGGCTGCAATTCGCCGCCGATGCGTTGGCTATCTATGCACAGTGGCGCCAGCATCTGGCGATGCCGGTAGGCCTTCATGCCGGTCGCCTGGTCGCCTGCTGCATCGCTGGGCGTTGGCTGGCGCATTTGGCTCCGTGCCCGCGGGTGCCGCAGGCTTCGGCTTACCATCTTCTGCAAGCCGATCTGAGCGTGCTGGCCGGCATCGCTCCGGAGAGTGTGCGCGGCGCTTCGGCCGCCGGAGCCCCGGAAGACGTATATGCGGCGGGAGCGCTGGTTCTGCTGGCTCTTGGTTTCCGCCCGGAGCCTGGATTCTCGCCCGCTGAATATGTCGAACAGCAGGCGCGCGCGCAACTGCTTTCGACCCGTCACGGCGAGACCGTCCAGGAGAGAGCGATTCGCCAGATTCCTTGCGCGCTCGAACGGCTTGTCCGTCTTGAAAAGGCGGCGCGCGAGTGCGTCAACTTCGAACCGCTGGCGCGGCCGGCGGAGCTCAAGGAGCTTCGCTCCGCCTGCGAACGGGTGTTGGCCTTCGCCGCCCCGGCCTCCTGCGCGGCGGAGCTGGAGGCCAGCGGTCAGCCTTCCGACGCCCTGCGGTTTCTCGAGTGGTCCTTTGCTGCGGGAACGGAGGACGAGAAAAGCCGCCGCATGGCCGCGTCCCTTGCCGTCAAGCTGGGGGCGCCCGTCAAAGAAATGCAGCACCTGGATGCCGTGTTGCGCTACGCTCCGCAAGATTACAAAACCGCCCGCCGCCGTTGCCGCCTGCGCTACGAGGCCTACCTGAGCCGGCATCAGGACTCGCCGCAAGCGAATCAAGCGGAAGGCGATTGGCTGCTGGCCGAACTGGACCGGCTTCGCGGCGTCTCCGCTTTCCTCGATGAGGATGATGGCGCCGAGGCGTTGAAAGACTATTGGTTATGCACCGCCATGATCCATGACCGGCGAGGCGACCTGTACGCGCGCGCGGCCGCGTTTTATGAATTGACAAAACTTAGTTACATGGATATGGAAGCCCATTTCCTGTATGGACTGGCGCTGCGCGAGATGGCCGATCAAAAAGACGCCGCCGGAGATTACCGCGAGCAAGTGCTCACCACGCTCCGCCAGTATTTCGATACAGTCCGGGAACGCCTGAAGAGGCTCAAAGAGGCCGGAAGGCTGGACGAGGAGGAAGTGAGAGAATGGACCGGAAGATTCCAGTACCTGCTGCCCTCCTGATGGCCTGTGTGCTTGGCTTCTCTGTTCCGGTTTTGCCGGAGGAGCCAAAGGCGCAGGCGAATGAGACCAAGGGGGCGCTTGCGCTTCCCGATGGCCAGCGGCTTGATCCCTCGCAGGCCTATCCGGTTGAGGTCACCGTCGGCGAAGAGCGTGTGAAGGGCACCTTCCATGTTGAGAGCGGCCCTGGCGCCGCGACTGGCAAGGAGACGCCAGACAAGGCCGCCGCCGGGAAGAATGGAGCCGCGCCGGCCGAGGCGAGCCAGCCGCCGGCCGCTGCGGCAGCAACCAGTCAAGTTCCGTCGCCGGCGCCGCTGCGCGCTCCGGTTGCGGGGATCCCGCTGTGGGCGTGGGCTGTTCTGGGGATGCTCCTGGTAGGCGCGCTCACCGCGGGCGGGCTGCTCTACTATTTCCGGCGCGTCTTGCCCCGCCGCGAACTCGCTCCATACTGGCGCGCTCTGGCCAACATCCGCGACCGACAATTTCGCGCCGCTCTCCCCGACTTGACCAGCGTCGAATCCAAGCTGCCGCCCGAACTGCGCGATGACGCCCGCTTCTTCATCGCGCTGTGCCACTACCACCTGGAAGAGTTTGCCGAGGCCGAACATCTGGCTGCCAGCCTGCACCGCGAGCAGCCTTCGAATGGAAATGCAGCTTACCTTCTGGCTCATCTTTGCGTGCAGCGCGAGTTGGACGTGGAGGCTGAGCCTGTTTTGCAGCAGATGCGGCAGAATGGACAGTTGAAGATTCGCGATGCGCAACGCCTGCTCGGCATAGTCAAGTTTCGCCGGGGCACGGCGGCCATGCGCGCTGGCGATATCGAATCAGCCGCAGATTTCTTTTCCGAGGTGGAGGAACTCGGCGACTTCGCCAGCTTCATTCCCGCCGACCTTCGTAACCGTCACGTCAGTCTCGGCACACGCGCCCTCTTCGATCGGGACCTGGCCGGAGCGCGGCAGCACTTCCAGGCTCTGCGCGCCGCCGGAGCCGCCATGGCCGAGGATAAGGGCAAGCCGCTGCTGGCCAAGGCGGAGGTTGGGCTGGTTCTGGCCGATTGGATCGAGGACGATGCCGAGCGCGGAGGCAGGCTCGACGCCGCCCTCGGCGCAACCTGCCGGCTGCTGCACCCGGAGGGCCCCGAGGCGTTGCCTTGGCCCGATCCCGTGCCGGGAAGCGCCAAAGGAGACGCCGAATCCCTGCAACGCGCCCTGGAGGCCGCCGACAAGAACTTCAACCTGCCGCCGGAAGAGAAGGGAATCCGGCGCTGCCTGCGCGATCTGCATCTTTTGCGCGCTCTCGAAGTTCTCCGCCTTTGGGCACGCATGGAGGGCAAGGCGGCGAATGTGGCTATCGGCGACCGGCTGAAGGCCACACTCTCTCGTCTGGCCTGTGCGCGCGCCCTCGACGAACGTTTCTCCGACGTCTATCTGGTCGCCGGCCTTTTGATCTTCTACCTCCATCAGCCCGGCCCAGAACGCACCACCGGGGTCGATCTTCTCGAAGAGGCGCGCAAGCTCGGCATGCGAGATCCCGACGCACTGGAGATTCTGAACAACCGGGAGCGCATCGAGCGGGAGAACGCAGATGCCGTAGACCGCTATCAGCAGGTTCTTGACCACTATCTGCGCGACGAGACGGTCCGCCATGAGATTCGCCGCGACCTACTGAAGCGCCTTTCCACGCATCGCAGCCTCATGAACCGCTACAAGCCGCCCGACCTGTCGCGCGCCCGCACCGTTCCGCCCACCGTTCAGGAGATGTTCGACCGCTCCAAGACGCTTCGGGATCGCATCCGGTCGATGCGCGACGCCGCCAAGAACGTGGAGCTTGCGCGGCGCAGCGAGGACCTGGAACGGCAGAGTCAATTGCTTGCCGCTCAAGCCCAGACCGTGGAAGCCTCTGAGTCGGAGTTGCTCGCGCTGACGGGCGAAGAACTGTTCAAGGATGCCTGAGGAGAGACCATGAGCGACCGCAAACGGAATGCTCCCGCAATCACGCCTTCCGAGGCGCTGGAATCGCTGCCGCGAATTGAATTTAATCCCGGCGATGTCTCCGAGGACCGCGAACTGGGGCGGGCGGAACTGCTGCAATCGGTTCTGGCCATCGCGCAGATCGACCATGTGGCTGAGTCGAAGTTGGTCCGCGAGGTTGTCCGCAACGCGCTGGGCAAGCTGCCGGAGATTGAGGAGTAGGGCCGATGGCGGATGAGCGCCCAGGTCAGCAGGGCAAATTCCGGGAACGGGTCGAGGAAGATGCGGGCGGACTGGTGCGCGACGACGAGCGCCGGCGCCGACCGTCCACGCAGGGGCTTGCCTTCGAGCCGCTGGCCGACACGGCCTCTGCATCTGCCAGTTTCATCCCCATCGCTGATCGCCTGGTTCTGGAAAGCAGTTGCGACAGCGAGGATAGTGCCGGGTTGCTGCCCGATTTCGGCGTTGGTCTCTTATTGGCGCAGCAAAAAAGCGAAAAGTGCCGCCAGTTGCTGGAACAAGTCCAGAGCATGATCTCGAATGGACAATGGCGGGAGGCCTTGGCCGTTGCCGATGAAGCGGTGGCCGCGGACCCTTCATCCGGCGAAGCCTGGGCGCTGAAGGGCAGATGCCTGACCGAGCTCGGCCATTTCGAACCCGGAGTGCGCGTGCTGCGCCGCGCGCGCGGTTTGGTCTCCGATGGCGGGCTCCGCGTGATGGTGCTTCGCCTGGAGTCGATCTGCATCAGCGCCATTAGCCGGCGTCTGGAAGTCGAGTTGGAGCGGCTAGCCAAGGCCGGCGAGATCGAACGCGCTCTCGAACTGGTGCGCGATGGATTGCGCCAACAGCCCTCCAGCATCGTGCTGCTGCACCATCTGGCTAACCTCTACTGGATGCGGGGCGACCGCGAGAGCGCTGAACGCGCCGTGATCGAGGCGCGCCGCCATGTCGGCAGGGAGAATGTGGACCTGATTGCGGAACTGGAGCGCCGCTTCACGTTTGGATCGCTCAAGTCCGAAGTCGAAGCCGCCCGCATGATGTTGCGCCAGCACAATCCCAAGGCCGCGCTGGAGCATCTGGACGCCTGCCGAAATCTCGAAGGCAACGAGCACTATGACGGCCTGCGCGAATATGCCGAGCAGAAGCGCGGCTCCCTGACCAGGCTATTGAGCGGCGGCGCTCCCGCTGTTCCTCAGGGCGCGTTGCGTCAGCAGACGCTGCGATGGCTATTGAGCGAGGAACTGAAGGATGCCGAGGATGCGGTAAGATCGGGGGATTTCCGGCGCGCACGCGGCGCCTATGAAGCCGCCGCGGAAATCGAACCGGACTGCGGCGCCATCTACTGCGGGCACGCCCGCGCCATTCTGGCCCAGCACGGCCGCCGCGCCGGCAAGGACGAACTCGCGCTCTTTGAAGAATTGCTGCAGCGCAGCCTCATCGATCCGGGCCTGGGGGATCAAGTTCGCTCCCTGCGCCGCTCGGCCAAGGAGACGCACGGCAGCCGGAGATGAGCGAAATTTACGCGCCGCGCTACTTTCGCGTCTGCGTAGCTGAACGTGCTTGCAGATTTGATAATTGCGACTGCACGCGCTGCAACTGCAACTTCAATTGACTGATTGCCTTGGTCGAGGCGCGGCTCTGCTCGCGCTGCTCCGCCTCCAGCCGGGCAATCCTTGCCGCCAGAGTCTCCGCGCTGGCCTGACGCGTCGCGTCCGCGGCGCTGATCTTGTCTTCAAAACCCGCCAGGGATGCCACTACTTCCCGGTTGGATGCCCGCCAAGCCGCCTCGCTCCGCCATGCGAACCCGCCCAGCACGGCCACCGTCAGCGCCAACATCAGCCATCCCCGGATGCGCAGCCGAAACCCGCCGAAGGGTCCGCGCGCCAGCCGCTCAACCGCCGCCAAGCCGGCGCGGGCATCCTCGCGCGCTGGTTCTGCCGCCAGCGCCTGACGGAAGCTCTCCGCCGCCAGCAAAAACTCTCCTCGCTGTCCCTGAATCTTGCCCCGCAGCACGGCTGTTCCGGCGCCGGTCTCCGCGTCAACGAGATGCAAAACCTCGAGCGCGGCCGTCAGATGGCCCACCGCCGCCTGCCTTTGCGCTTCCCACCGAATGATCGCTTCCATATTCGATTCCATCGTCGGTCCACCTTCTCAGGGTCTCCGGTTAGTCGCCGTTCCCAGGCGTGGTTGACATGGCGCCGGCTCGCCGAGCCTCCAGATCACCTTCTTCGATTCGGTCGCCTTTGCCCATTTTGTCGAAGAGCTTCTGACGCTGTTCAAAAAGATCTCGATGAACTTCCGCCAACTCGCGATGCATGGCCTGCAACTCGGCAATCTCCGCGTCGCTGACCTTGGCAACGCCGCCCTTGGCCTCGATGCGATCATGCAACTCCGACGCCTTTACGAATGCATCGTGCTGCCGCGAGGTGACGCGCAAGCCGCTGAGCGCCGCCAGATCGAGGAGCAATTCGCGCCACGGCCGTCCGCGCACCGCGAACTCCAGGTCGGTAATCGATGCCAGGCAATGTTCAATCTCTTCGTCGTTGCCCGCGCGGGCAAAATCCCGCTCGATGTCGGTCAGCATGGCGCGTTCCTGGTCTTTGGTTACCTCTCGCAAGGTCTGGATGGAAACCTCGATCCGGGAGCGCCGCTGGGAGCGCTGCATCTGGCCGATGGTGCCCTCCAATTCGAGCGCCCGCTTGTAGGCGCGCACCTGGCTGTCCCGGTCGCCCGCCTTGGCCCGCCGCAGATCCTCGTCGATGCCCGCCACCAGCTTGGTCTCCCGGATGATCTCCAGCACGCCGGAGACTTCAGGGCTGGGCCGCTCGCCATGGAACCTCTCCACCTCCGACAGTTGATACTTCGCGCGATCCACGCGTTCTTCCAGACCCGTCAGCGTGTACTGAAAGCTCTCTCCGGTGAATACTGTCTCGAAGTCTTGATCCAGCAGCGGAATATATGCCACCGCCTTGATGCTGCGGGATTCGTCGACGCTCAGCGATACCTCAATCTCGGAGCCTGCCGGAATGTCCATGGTGACGCGCTTGTCGTCGCCTTTGATCTTCAGCGTCCCCACGTGCAGGCACGAGCCGGCCGTCTCGCCCTCCTTGCCCAGAAGGTCTGTCACCGACTCCAGCACCGGAATCCGCAGCACATCGTCGCTCGATCCTTTGCGCAGTGACTTGGTTGTCGCAAACTCTGATTTCCCGCTTGCCGGCAGTTCCGCGCCTGGCTCGATCAATGTGGTCGTCTTGTTAGCCTTCAGGGCCACGCGCAGCGAATTCGCCAGACGATTCTCCACAGCCAGGGATGGATACCAGATCGCCGGTTCCTGTACGCTGGCCAGCCGCTTGCCGTAACGGTCGAGCAGGTCGGCTCGAAACTCCGAAAGCATCGGCTTAGGCCCCTGGCTGAGCAGCAATTCAACCATGAAGACTCCGGTTGGGTCCACGGGCACGCTAGGGCTCTTCCAGAGGCCGTCAAGACGTTCGACTTCCACGCGCAGGCCATCGTATTCCGGCCCGTCTACGAGGCCAACCGCCTGGTATGTGGGCAACTGAGACTGGCGCTCGCAGTCGATTTTCAGCCGGTAGGAACCCGCGCTCATGGCCACGGTAACAGAATCTTCACCCGGGACCTCGACGGTGCCGGCATAGATGGCCGCGCCCTCCGCCACCGCGGTCATGGGATCGATGGAGCTTTCCAGGGGTATGCCGAGGCGCTCCCGCAGCATACTCAGGATCAAGGGAGTCTTCGAAGGGCCTCCGACCAGAATCAGCCTCTCCACATCGCCCGCGCTCAGGCGGTTGCTTTTCAGCAGCATCTTGCAGATCTGCACGGTGCGCTCGGCCAGGGGGCGAATCAGGTCTTCGTAGGCCTTGCGGGTGACCGGTATCTTGACTTCGACCTCTTTGCCCTGATCGTCAACACACAACGGAGTCTCCAACTCGACCAGGCTCTCCGCGCGCGCCGACAACTGGATCTTGGCGGCCTCAACCGCCAGCAGGAACCGGCCCCACTCATTGGAGAACTTTCCTCTGTCCATGCGAAACTTGGTCAGCTTGTAGCGCTCTTCGAGTTGCGTCAGGACGTAGCCGGCCAACTGCTCGTCGAAATAGCGTCCGCCCAGGTTGTCGTCGCCGGCGTGTCCGCCATCCGGAACAATCAGCTTGCCTTGTTTGGAAAAGACCAGCGAGACGTCCAGTGTGCCTCCCCCCAGATCGAAGACCATCCATTGCGCGCGACGCTGCTGGGTGTTGAATCCGTAACACATTGCCGCCGCGACAGGCTCCATGATCAGCGGGCAGTAGCGCAGTCCGGCCATCTCCGCGGCCATGCGCGTGCCCTCCACGGAGTTCTGCTTGAACTTGGCGGGAATGGTGACCACACACGCCTGGGCGTCCTCTCCGCTTTCGCGCTGATTGGCGCGCAGCAGCGCCTGGATGATGATGGCGCCTATCTCCGGCGCGCTCAGCGTCTTGCCCGCCGCGGTGAACTTGTATTGCGCGTCGCCGCCGATCTGCAGCTTGTATCCCGTGAACCCTTGTCCGTCGGCTGCCTGGCTGGTCAGCATGGCACTGCGGGCCGCCGATCCCACCAGCAGTTTGCCGCTCCGGTCGTAAAAAACCGCGGAGGGCAGCAGCAGGCCCCCAGGCTCCGCCGGAATCACATTAGGCCCTTGCGCCGTCATGCGGGCTATGCAGGAATTCGTGGTCCCATGATCGATTGCCAGCGACACATACTTTCTGGTCATCTACAAAGCTCCTCATCGAGATGCGAACGCCAGAGACGGAAGCGCCGGCGCAACTGGCGGCGCGCTCTTTCACTGCGCCGGCTTTGCTACGATCCCCTTGGCTTTCTGGACCAGCTTTCCGCTCAGCATCACAGCCGGCCGCTCGCACTGAACGATGGTGGCCCTTCGTACGTCGGGCGACGCCTGCGGCTCGCCCAGCGGCTCGAAGTCGTAGCGGCCGGGATCGTAGGCCTGGCCGCTCAGATCCTCATACTTGATTCCACTGTCGGCGAGGGTCGTCTTCAGCCGTTCCAGGTGCCCCTGCAGCCGTTCCGCTTCGGCGGAGCCTTGCTGGCGAGCCTTGCTCGCGGATCGCTCAAGCCGCAGCATCTGGTTGCAGATCCCCACCGCCAGGCCCTGGTCTGGAGCGGCAGGTAGCGCCGCCGCCGGCGCTGCGGGCTGCCCTGGCAACTGGGCCAGCCGCTCCTGAATCGCCGCAATTTCCAGTATCAGAAGACCGGTCTCCGGGTCGCCCGGCTCAATTCTCAACGCTGGCGGATACATCCGCTGCCTGAACCAATTCCATGCCCCACCCATATCGCCCCCAATCACATCATCATCAGCCGAATCCGCGCCTCGGCTGTCTCCGAATCGGTCATCTGCATCTCCCACGAAGAAGGTTCGCTTCCTTCCTTGTAACCTTTCTGGCGGGCCGCCGCGTAAGCGGCGAATTGCGTCTTCCTCGAAGCCTCCTTCACCGTCCCGGATTTTACCAGCGTGCTTCGCAGTTTCTTGACGCGTTTGTCGAAATCAGCGCCGACCTCCTTGCGCTTCCTGTCACATTCGGCTCGCAGGTTTTCCACGCGCTGCCTGGAAGCCTGCCGCACGGCTTCTTCTTCGCCGGCGAAGCGGGCAAGAATCGCTTCAAACGGCTGGCGCTTCGGCGCATAGCTCTTCTCAATTTTGTCTTTTCGCTGATCCCACTCCGACTCAATCGCTTCCAGAGCCGCGTCGTGCGCCCCCTCGATGCGCCGCAAGCGCCGCTCGCCCCGTCCCCGCACCAGCGCCCGCGCGGCTTTGCCCAGCACCACGCTCAGGACCGCGCTGATAATGGTCGAGTATCCGTCGAACAGAAGCCAAATAAGCAGCGAAATCACAGCGAAAGCCGGCACTTCAACCATCAGAAACCCGGGGAATCCCGATAGCGCCTTCTGCGAAACCTCAACCAGCGGGCGCGCCTTCTCGAGCTGCGGCGTAAACTTGGCCTCGCATTGCTGGAGCTTTCCCTGGTAGATGCGCTCTTCTCCCTGCAAATCGGCCTCCTGGCTCCGCCGCACCTTTTTCAGTTCGGCCTCCGCCGGAGCTTGCTGTGCCCGGTTGCGCTGCTGGATTACCCGCAGTTCTTCCTCGCGGCGGCGCTCCTCCCGCCCGGTCTCAGCATCCCGTTCACGCTCCAAGGCAGCCAATGTGACCTTTGCCTCTTCCTCGATAGCACGGATTTCGCGGGCAGCCTCCTGCTGCTGCGGCGTGTACTCCGCCTCCGGTATCTCCACCTGCACCGGTCCGCTCCTCACGGTGGAAGCGAGCTTGGAGCGAGGCACCAGCAATTTGGCCGTTTCATACTTCACGCGAACGCCGGCGGACCTCCGAATCCGATCCACCGTCACTTCCCGTTCCGTCACCTTGTAGAACTCGATGAGCAGGCTTGCCTCCGGATCTGATTCGGCGCCCTCCAGAAAGAAGCACTTTGTGGGATCGGGACACGCGCTGGCGTCCATGCCGAATCGCGAATATAGGACGCGGCCGTCATCCCGAATGGAGGTCTCGATCTTCCGACGCACCACGGCGGAGAGAGGCAGCGATAACAGCCTCCCATTCATCAGCGTGCTATAAAGAATATTTCGCTCGCGCTGGTCGCCTTCGTACTTGATCTTCTTGTTGACCGCGTCGTGTAGCTTCTCGGCAATTTGATCGAAGCTGGACTGTTCCAGAAGCTCGTCGGGAACCTCCAGGCGCCGCGTCAAGAGCGCGTGGATCTCGCGCGCCTCGTTCAACAGCGGCGCCGCTAACTGTTCAAAATTGCCCCGGTTGACGCGATCCTTTACGCCATCGAAGACTTCAGCGGTTCGGCGAAGCAGATTATCCAGGCGGGTTCCCGCCACCTTCTTCGCCGTGCTCCAGGTTGCGGCGCGGACCACGCCCTCGTCCAATCCAGAGTTCAGAATCAGCCGCAGATGGCGGACGCAATCGGCAAATCGCTGTTTCGCCGCATAGGCCTCGGCAAGCACTTCGTTTACGCCGAGAATCACTCCCGCCAGTTCATCGTGCGCCTTGGCCAGATCTTCGGCTCGCAGCCGGTGGTCATCCAGTTTGTTGACTCGGGACCGCATGTAAGTCCAGAAATCGCCGTCCGCCAGCACTTTGCCCCAACAGCGGATCGCCGCTTCCCATAAACCAGCCGGCTCCGGCGCCTCGTTTTCCAGGTAGTCGAGTTCCTTTTCCAGAGCCAGGCAATGAGAGGCGAGAGCCCGCGCATGAGCTCTTTGCATGCGTGCGGCTCCCGATGCGCCGTCTGGCGACAGAAGCTGGACTGCCGCGGGCGAAGCCAGGCCGCCCTGTTTTCGCAGTAACTGAATCTCCCGATCGGAGACATGGGGCCAGAACAACTCGGCAACTAGCCGGTGCCGTGGATTCTCCAGCCTAGCCACCGCGGTCAGGGCCGCCTCGGCGTCCAAGTGGCCGTCGCGAACGGCTCGGATGCGGGTGGCGATCGCGCGCTGCGGATCCAGGCGCACAAGACCGCGGTATTGTTGCCATTTTGCGGCCAATATGTCGTTCTCTACCCAGGCCGGGAGGCCGAGAAACCGGAAGCCATTGCGTGCGTAAAAGTCGAAGGTAAGCCGCTCCCCCAGCAAAGTGGAGGTCAGCGGCGTCTCCAACAGTCGAACGATTTCGGGCAGACTCGCTGCTTGTTGGTTTACCCTTGGCGCGGGTACAACCATCGATCCCGCCATGATTCCTCCTACAGGACCTGGATAGCTTCAACTCCAACAATGCCGATGGGAACTCACACCGGAGTATACACGGTCAACTCAAGCGGCTCCAAGTCATCTACCAGGCGCATGGCGGGCGGCCGGGAGTTTCCGCTCTATGCGTGTTGCGTGGAGACTTCTGTTCACCACTGACGGCTAAGCTATCTTCGGCTTGGGACCATACTTATTCTTTCCTGAATCCCCGTCGAGCGCCATGAGCACAATCAGTATCACAATACCGATATACGGAATCAATTCAATCAGCAGCAACCAGCCGCTCTTGCCGGAGTCGTGAAGCCGGCGCACGCAAACCGCCAAGAAGGGAATGAGGGCGGCCAGCCCATAAATCACACCCACGGCAAGGGCCGCAGCTTTGAGGAGGGAGAGGCTATCGATAGCCAGCGCCAAGAAAACCAGGCAATGAAAGAGCACAAACATCCAATACTCTTTGCGGGTAGATCGCCCGCTGAAATCGGCGAATTTTTTCCAGGCCAGTAGATACCAATCCATTTGCACCTCCATGCTGATTGCAGATTCCGGCGCTCATGAGTATTCATACACCCGCTCGCCCCTCGAAGTCACCTTCGATGCGCCTGGTGAATAGTGGCAGGACGAACCCGCCTCAAACGATTTGAGCCAGCTCCGATCTTTCTTGAAGCTCGCCTGTGAACCCCGTCACGACCGAACCTTCATTGCGGCCTTTTCAGAGCTTGCGCACGCATCAAAACAACGCGGGGACCGCCAAGGCGGTCCCCGCGTTGTGGTGTTAAGCCAGTGTTGCGTTATGGGCAGACACCGGCGTTGCCTGCGTTGTAGATGCCCTGGACCTGCGCGGCGCTCAGAGCGGCGTTGTAGACCTGAACCTCGTCAATCAGGCCGTTGAAAGCGTAATTGGCGCCCAGGTATTGTCCGATGGCAAACGCAGCCCCGGTGTAGGGTACCGTGCCGTTCCACACCGTCTCGCCCGAGGGGGTCATTGCGGGCTGGAGCACGCCGTTGTAGTAAATCTGCGCCGGATTGTTCGCCGTCGCCGTCGCAGTTACCAGGACCCACTGATTGAGCGGTATCTGGCTCGTGGTTATGACCGAGTACGTGGCACTTCCCTTTCCGATGTCGAGATCGATGCCGCCTGGAGGCACACCGGGGTAGCTGCCGCTGACAGGCCCCGCGAGGAAGAGACCAAGGCCGGCATTGGGGCCTTCGCTACCGAAAATGTACTGCCATGGGCCTGATCCGACATTGGCGGGATAACTCGTCACGTAGATCCATGCCGACAAGGTGAAGTTGTTCTGGATTTGCAGATCGGCCGGGACGGGCTGGCCGATCAGCACATACTCGTTGCTTCCGTTGAAGCTGAAGGCGTCATTGACTTCGCCAACCGCAAAGCTTGCGCCGTTCTCCAGCGTGCCGTTGTTGTTGCCCATGTGGTCGGTGGCGTCATCGTCGCCCTTCCACCAGGAGACCAGGCCTGCCGGTTGCGCGTAGCACGCGCTCGCCGGAGTCACCGTGGCCGAGCAGGAGGCCGCGGTGCCTCCATACTGGCCGCTGCAGCTCCAGCTAAATGTTCCGGCGACATTGGTCAGCCCGGAGGCTGTGCCTGCAGAGCAGAGGTTGGCGGTTGGCGGTGCGGCGAACGTGCTGCCGTTCGCCGTGCCGCAGGCGCCGTTTACCGCCGCGGTTGTGCCGGTGGTGAAGGTGGATTCCACTCCGTACTGGTAATCATAGTTGCCGGCGATGTCGTAGAGGTACCAGTTGTTCGGCCAGTACACAAGATCGTAGATGGTCGATTCCGTCAGCGGCGTTGTCGGCGTGAGAGTCACTACCGTGACACCTCCCACGGTCGCGGCGGAGAGCGTGGTCGGAACCGTGGTCTGCGTATTATGGGTGCGCAGGTAGATCTGGCTGGAGGTGATGAGCACCGGGTTCATCACTTCGCTGAAGGTCAGCGTGACCGTCGCCGGAATGCCGGTCGTGGTAACACCGTTTGCCGGGCTGGCGGCCGTTGCCGTTGGGTTGGTGTAGTCGTAGGTCGTTCCGGTGGTAAAGCTGCTGGTGGTGATGCCGGAGGCTGGGTTGCCGTTCAGATCCGTCACCCCCGCCACGTTGAAGGTATAGGTGGTATTCGGCTGCAAGGCCCATGGCAGTACCACATTGGCGATGTAGTTTCCATCCTCCGCATACACACCGATCGGCTCTGCGCTGCCGCCGGAGGGCGTGAAGGTGATGTTGCCGATCGATTCGCTGGCGAAAGGCTCATTGAACAGCAGCATCAGGCTGCTGTTGTTCCACGGGCCGCCGGTCGAATTGACTGGCACGTTGGTTGCTCCGCTGGGCGGGTTGGCGCTCACCAGCACCGGTCCTGCGCTGCTGGGGCCGCTGCCGGTGTAGAAGCCGGCTGAGTTGTTCTGCTGACCGTTGCCTGTCAGATCGAGGGCGCTGTTGCAGTAGTAAACGTACTGCGAGTCGGCGAAGAGCGGCGTGGTAGGCGTCATCGTCACCGTCATCAGATCCGAGGACCACGTAAACGTCACCGGAATGTTTCCGTTGTTCACGTAGCTGTAGATGTAGGTGTTGGATGCCGTCACACTGCTCGGATCCATCGCCTCCGAGTAGTGGCAGTTGAAGGAGGCATTCGTGGCAATTCCGCTCTGCCAGTATCCGAAGTCGAGCGTAACGGTCGGGCTGGTATAGTCGGGCGCTGGTCCGGTCGTGAATGTCGAGCTGGCCGACGGGAAGGTATTGCCCGCGTAATCCAGCAGACCGCTCTCGCCGACCACAACCGTGGCTGAAGGCGGCAGCGGATTGACCGGCGAGAAGTTGGCGCCGACAACGTCGCTGCTGCTGTAGTTGAAGGACCATGAACCGGGGACGGGGTTGCCGTTGGCGGTGACGGACACATTGGTGGAATTGATCGTGGTCCGATCCACCGGCTTGGAGAACTGCAAGCGAATGTAAGCGTTGGTGCCCACGTTCACCACGCCGTTGGGCGGCCCGATGGTGACCGTGCCGGGGGTCGTGTCCGGACCGGCGGCGGTGTAGAAGTACGTCGCCCAGCAATCGCTCTGCGCTGCAACTCCATTCGTGCCCTTGACGGACGCATTGGTGCAGAAGCCATAGAAGATGTTCGGCTCGTTCCAAGGAGCATTGGGCGTAATGCGGACCACGTTGGGAGATGCCAGGGCGACGCTGAACGTCGGCGTCGAAGGACCGCTATTGAGATACACGTTGCCGCTCAACGTGGTTGCGTCGATGGGCTGGCTGTATTCAATGTCTACCTCGCCGTTAGTCGGCATATGGCTCGTACCCGTGCCGGGGCTGACCGCGATCACCTGCGGCTGCGCGGTCGCGGGATTCGGAGCGGCAGCCGCGGTGTAGAAGTAGCCGCTGTTGCCGTTGAATGCATCGCCGTACACATCCCGCACGCCCCCCGAAAGGAACCACTGGACCGTGGCGCTGTTCGGGAACGCAACAGTGGGCGTGAACTGGATCTCCCAGTTGCCAGCCGTTGCTGTTACGCTGCCTGCGTATACCTGTCCGTTGACCGTGACGGTCAACTGGCCCGGCAGCGTGGAAGGATTGACCTGGCGATTCATGTACAGCGTCAACAGCGTATCGGTCGGGACTCCGGATGTATTCCCCGGATTGCTGGCCTGCACACCGCCGTTGCCGGTGGCGGGATCGGCGGTAGTGGTGAAGGTGCTGATGAAGGTGTTTTGCAGCCCATTGCCCGACATGTCGGTGACGCCGCCAGCGGGTATTGAGATGGTGTAGGCCGTCCCGTTGTACAGGGCGCCGATGTTGAAAGTGATCGTGCGGTCGTCCGCCGACATGGTGACGCTGCCGTTGGTTTGTAGACCCTGGCCGGCGAAGAGCTGCGTGTTGTAGCCGCCCGTGCTGCCCGGACTGACCGACTTGTTGAACGTGACCGTCACCGACTGATCCCGGCCCACGTTCGTTGCGCCGCTGGCCGGGCTTACCGAAACCACTTGCAAAGACGTTGTATCCGGCGTTCCGGTGGTAACCGTGAACCACACCAGTTGCTGGTAATAGCAACCGCCGTTCTGGAAGACATCGCCCAGAATATCCGTGGGTCCGCCGCACTCGCCCACGTAAATCGACGCTCCGGCCGGATATGGGCTGAGAGGAGTGAAGGTGACCTGGTTTCCGCTGACCGCATACGTCCCGGCCAGGCCGAGGTTGCTGTTCCAGGAGTTCATGACCTTCAAGGTGTTAGCGTTCACCGTCGTCGGGTCCAGAATCTGGCTGAAGGTCATGATGATCTGCTGGGTGGCCGAGACGCCCGTCGCGCCGTTGGTGATATTGGAACTGGTGAAGCTGAGCCCGCCGGTAGCCGCTGCGCTGCCGGTGGTGAATGTGGTGCTGGATGGCACCACCGCGTTGCCGTTGGCGTCCTTGAAGCCGGAGACATTCACCGTGTAGGTGGTGGCCGCGGTCAATGGGTTGGTCGGCACGAAAGTGAAGTCCTCGTTGTCGGGCTCGCTCACCGTTCCCGCCACTGGCGTTGCGCCGTTCAGCAGTTGAATCGAGTTCTGAGACCAACTGGTGGGATCGATCGGCGCGCTGACCGAGACCAGAACCTGCGCATTCAGCGGAATAGCCGTCGCGCCGTTCATCGGGCTCACGGTGACTGTCGGACCGGTGCTGACGGCGCCGCTGCTGGTGGTGAAGTAATACCACCCTGCGTAGATGGTGTTGCCGTCTTGATCTTGAACGTAGTTGTTGTAGCTGACATAGTAGCGGTAGGTTGTGTTGGGCAGCAAAGCTATCTGCGGCGTCAGCGTAATCTCCGACCCATTGGCCGACTGCGTCACGGTCAGCGGAATCCACTGCCCGGTGTCGTTCAGAACCATGGCGATGCTGCTGTTGCTTACGGTGATCGGGTTGAGCGGCTTGTTGAACACGATTTTGACGGCAACATTGGTTCCGACCGTGGCGTTGTTTGGCGGATCAAGAGTAACCACCGACGGCGCAGCGATGTCGTAGGTCGGTCCGGTTGTGAAGCTGTTGGTCACGGTGGCGACGGTGTTGCCGGCCGGATCCTTCACGCCCGCAATCGTCATCGTGTAAATGGTGTTCGCAGCCAGCGGTGCTGCCGGGATGAGTTGCAGAATCGTGTTGGCCGCGCTCATCGACGGTGAAGTGGGAACGGTGCTGCCGCCTTGCGACAGGGTTACTCCCGAGAGGGTGTTGGGATCGATGGGCCCGCTGAACTGCGCCTCGATCTGAACATTGGTGCCCAGCCCGGTGGCCCCATTGAGCGGGTTGAAGTCGATCACCGTGGGAGCAGTTGAGGCGCTGTTGAACCCGGCGTAGAAGTTGAAGTTGGTGCCCTGCACGGTGTTGCCCGCGAGATCCGTGCCGCCGTAGACGTAGAGATAGTACTGGCGACCCGCGGCCAGCGGAGCATTGGGCGTCAGGTAGGCCACCGTCTGCGTCGCGTTCCAGGTGAGCGTGGTGGCGATGCAACCGATGCCGTCG
This sequence comes from Occallatibacter sp., assembly GCA_049522975.1. GTDB lineage: Bacteria > Acidobacteriota > Terriglobia > Terriglobales > Acidobacteriaceae > Telmatobacter. The sequence goes on from JBEKNI010000016.1 coordinate 45,991, forward strand.
CCCGACAGTTGATCCTGGATGTAGAAGTTGCCGCAATTGTTCGGTTGCCCGTTGATGAATGAGGTCACGTCCATCGACTCGCTGAACTGCACCGTAAGAGACGAGTTGGTTGGAACGCTTCCATTGTTGGGAATGCTGGTCCAAACGATTGTTGGCGCCGCGGTGTCCGGCACCGGCCCGGTCGTGAAGCTGGAGCTGAAGGTGATCGGATTGCCAACCGTGTCGAGGACGCCGTTCAGGGTCATGACCAGGTTGGTGTTGGCCGGCAGCGGAGCGTTGGGCACGAACTCCACCCTGGTGTCGCCCGAGTTGAACCAGAAGCCTCCCGCCAGCGGTGAGCCGCCGTTGGTCACCTGGAAGGTGTTGCTGTTGACGCTCACCGGGTCGATGGACTTGCTGATGATTACGCCCGGTGTCACATTGACGCCCACCCCGGTGGCTCCGTTGTAAGGCACCGCGCTGGTGATGGTCGGCAGAGTGCTGTCAGCGGCCGTGCCAGTGTAGAAGTAAGTCACCCAGGTGTTTGAGCCAAACGGCACGCTGGTCGTGCTTGTCAGGCTGGTTGTCACGTACACGTAGATGTAGTGATTGACGGCGAAATTGGCCGACGGCACAATCCGGACTTCGTTGGGTTGCGGCTGCGAGTAAGTGCCGGACACAGTCAAGCCGGTGCTCGCGTCATACAGATAAACGTTGGAGTTGTTCACTGTGCTCGCTGCCAGCGGCGTATTGAATTGGAGGTCGACGAATGAGTTGAGCGCCGCGGTCGCCCCGTATGCGGGAGACGCCACCTGCAAGGCCGGCACGAGTGTGCTGGTGCTCGCGGCGACATAGAAGTAGCCCGATGTGGTTCCTCCGCTGATCGGAGTGTTGTAAGTGGTGTCGGTCAGGCTGCCGGTAATCCACCACTGGATAAGCGCGCCCGCCGTCCATGGGACACTGGGCGTGAATTCGAGGGTGTATCCGCCATCCAGCACGTTTACTGTGCCGGGGACGGCCACGTTATTCTGCGCGAACTCAATGCCGGCATTCGCGCCGCTGGGATTGATGGGCAGGTTGGCGTAGAGAACGAAGGGCAAGTTGGCGCTCACACCGCTGGCACCGTTGCCCGGCCGCTCGCCGATCACCGAGCCGTTGGTGTTCGAGTCGTAATAGTTGGTCGTGAACTGGCTGCTGAAGCTGGTCAGCGCGCTGCCGGACCAATCCGATATGCCGCTGTTCAAGATCGCGGTCATGGTGGCGCTGGAGGGCATAGTGCCGCAATTGAACTGGATCGTGGCGTTGTCCTGCGACCTGTTGTAGCTTGTGCACCACGGGCCTTGACCATCGTTCTCGAACAAGGCCAGGTCGCTCGAATTGATCGAGTTTGGATTGAAGGAACGGTTGAATGTGGCCACCACGGGAGCGTTCAGGCCGATGCCTGTCGAGCCGTTGGTCGGCGTGAACGCCATTACCTGGAACGGCGGCGTGGGCGGAACGACCGGCGTGGCGGTGCTCGCGGTAGTGAAGTTCAGCCACTGGATTTCATAGCAGCCCGGATAGGTATCTCCCGCCAGATCGTACGGCCCGTTGCAGTTGCCTACATAAATCTGCGTGCTGGTCGGGAACGGGCTATCGGGCGTGAAGGTTGCCTGGGCGCCGTTGACCGCCCACGTACCGGCAATGATTTGATTGCTGTTCCAGCCGATCATCACCGGCAGCGTGGTATCGTTGACCGTCGCCGCATTAAGCGGGTTGTTGAATTGAAGGGTGATGGTCGTATTCGTGGGTACGCTCGTGGCGCCGTTGGACGGAGTGGCGCTCACCAGCGACAGGTTGCCGGTCAGGCTGGCGCCGCAGGTCTGAATGGAGGCCTGCAGGCGGAAGGCTTCGTCGTAGTTATCGGTCGAGCCCCATCCGAGCGCCAGTACGTTCTGGCCAACCACCAGGTTACTCGATATGGGAATATTCAGCGGATAGAGACTGTATTGTCCGCTGATATTGCCCGTGATGGCAGTCCCGTTGATCGCCAGCAGTCCGTTGTCGTCGATGGACATGCCGCCCACCAGGCAGAGGTTGGAAGGCACACTTCCGGAAATGTTGAAGGTCGTGTAGTACAGGCCAAAGGTGTTGCCAGTCGTGCTGTTCGGATTGATATTGATCCAGTCCGAACCTGGCCCGTTGCCTCCCCATCCGCTGTACCAGCCGGTATCCCCCGGTCCTACAGTGAGAAGTGGCTGCGCCGTCCCTAACGACGGTGAGCCGAAGGTGGTTTCCGAGGGAGTGCCTGTTTGCGGGTAATACACCCAGTTCGCGTCGGCGGTGTTGTTGGTGGTGATGAGCTGGCCGGAGGCGTTGAAGCCCGTTGACAGATTGATCGGCGCTACGGAAGTTGCGGTCGTGAAGGTGCTGCTGAAGGCTGCGCCCACATTTCCGACCACATCCTGATAGCCCGAAACGGCCACCGTGTAAACCGTGGCGGGCTGAAGAATCGTAGTTGGCACGAAGGTCAGCGTCACCAGGTCGCTGGCCAAAGTAGCTGTGCCGGCGATGGGCGAGCCACCCGAAGGCGTGACCGTAAGGATGCCGCTGACAACGTCGGGATTGATGGGAGAGCTGAATCGCACCACAACCTGACTGTTCAACGGCACCGCGGTGGCATTGTTGGCCGGCGAGACGGAGGCAACCGCCGGCGCTACCAGATCGGCGCCATTGCCGGTGGTGAAGTAGGTATCGATGCCGTTCAGGTACTGGCCATCCATGTCGTAGTTACCCCACGACATGTGGAGGTGGTAGTAGGTTTCGGGCAGCAGTTGGTAGGCCGGGGTGAAGGTTGCGCTCAGGCCGTTCGGTGCGACCGTCACTGTGCCGTTGATGTACTTGCCGCTGTAGCCGTTGTACATCAGCACCGTTCCTGTGTTGATGTCGAGCGGGTTGATCGGCTTGGAGAAGGTCACCACGGGCGCTACGTTCGTGCCGATGTTGGTCTGGTTGTTCGCGATGTCGCTTCCCGTGTAGTTCTGCGCGGTATCCGCGCCAGGGCCGGTGGTGAAGGTGAACGACCCGGGAGTCAGCGCGTTGCCTGCCGTATCGGCAAGAGGCGCGCCATAGCTCACCGTGTAGACTGTGTTCGCTGCCAGAGGCGCAGTCGGCGTGAAGTACAGGATGTTGCCCGGTCCCCACGTGCAGCAAGGCGGATCGCTGTTCCAGCTAACGGTCCCGGCAACATTGCCGCCGGCCGAGCTCACGGTCAGGCCAGACGCGGTCTCCTGATCCATCGCTGTGCTGAATTCAAGCTGAATGGGCACATTCGTGCCGACGTTGGTAGCGTTGGCGGGCGGATTGGTTTCGACCACCGTAGGCACCGTCGTGTTGGCGCTGAACTCCGTGTACAGATATTGATAGAACCCGGAGAAGGAATTGCCTGCGGCAGTGGCGTCCTTGATGCCGCTCGTCAGCTCGATGTAGTACTGCGAGTTAACAGCCAGCAGGCTGCTGGGCGTGATGGTGAGCACTCTGCCCGCGGCATCCACGCTGAGGGTGGCCGATATTGGCGTCCAGCCGCCGGGGTTGCTGGTCAGATAAAGAACGACCGTGCCGCTGGTGCCGCTGTTGGTGAACGTGGTCCGGTTCATCGGCTGGCTGAAGACCGCGATGAAGTTGCTGTTGATGGGCACGATGCCGCCAACATTGACTCCGGGGCTGAATGAGAGCAGCGAAGGCGCCGGTATCACCACTGGCTGCACGGTGAAGCCGCCGGAATAGGTGAGCGGCGAACCGCCGGTGGTCACGGTCACATCCGCTGGGCCGAGAGGAGCGCCCGATGCAATATCGACCAAAACGGTCACGCTAGTCGCCGTGGCGCTTGCCGCGACGACCGGTCCAGGCAAGCCGGGGCCGGCAGCGCCTTCCACGGTAATGCCATCCGCGGCAGTGCCGATGGTGACCGTCGAGGCCGCAGTCCAGTTGGTGTACTGGCCGGTGATGGTGACGCTCAGAGCGGTTGTGTTTGGGTTGCCGAAGCTGGGATTGATTTGCGTAATGACCGGTGTGCCAGCCGTTACGTTGAAGCCGCCGGAGAGAGTCAGTGGCGTGCCGTTGGCCGTCACCGTGATGTCGCGGCTGCCCACTGTCGCGTTGGAAGCCACCGTAATGTTGGCGGTCAACTGCGTCAGGCTGACGTTGGAGATGAAGTTCGTGGTGACGCCCGAGCCGAAGCTCACGCTCAGGAAGCCCGCCTGGAAGGTGGTGAACTCGCCCGTGATGACGACATTGGCCGTGGTGCCAGCCTGGGCGAAGTTTTGGACCGCGGAGACCAGTTGCGGCACGCCGGCCAGCACGCTGAAACCGCCGGTGATCGAGGCCGTCTCCGCGCCCGTCACAACCGACACGTTGCGCGAGGCAATGGTAGCCGTCGGGCTGATGTTGATGATCGCAACGGCGTGCGTTGCATCGCTGGCTGTCGTTGAGACGACGTTGATGCCCGCGCCGAAGTTCGCCGCGCTGCAATTGGGCGAGCAGCCGGCAGCGGTGTTGAAGTGCGTGAATTGGCCGGTGATATTGATACTGAGGTTGTTAGTGCCTTGAGTGCCTGTCGGCGGGCTGACAGCGGAGATATACGGACTGCCCGTGGTCACAGTAAAGGCGCCCAATTCCGTGGCGACCTCGCCGCCCGTGGTCAGCGTGACGTTGTAGGCTCCCAGCGCCGTGCCGTTCGGAATCGAGATGGTGGCCGTGGCGCTGAGCAGGCCGTTGATGGTGAGTCCGGTAACCTGAATCCCGCCGCCGAAGCTGGCCGTCGTAACGCCCTGGACCCAGTGAGTCTGGCTGCCGGTGATGTTCACAGTGAAGTTGGAGGCGCCTTGCGGGCCGGAATCCGGGCTCAAAAGGGCTGTAATCGCCGCCGGTCCAACGGTGACTTGGAAGGCGTTGTTGAGCGAGACGACTTGGCTCCCCGTCGTAACCGAGACGCTCCGGTAGCCCAGCGTCGTGGTGGGCGACACGGTGATGTTCGCTTGCAGGGAGGTGGCGCTCAGGGCAGTCACCGAGTTCACGGTGATGCCGGTGCCGAAGTTGGCCGTGCTGCAGTTGGGCGAGCAGCCAGCCGCGGTGTTGAAGCTGGTGAACTGGCCGGTAAGGTTGACAGTCCCGGTGAAGCCCTGGGCCGCGGTGGATGTCCCTGCGGAGGGGCCGCTGGAGGTGACCACGGAGAGCAACTCCGGCTGTGTTTGGGTGATGTCGAAGACATTGGTCCCTGTGGCTACTTCGCCCAGCGTCGTCGCCGTCACAGAGATCTCGCCTGCCGGGGCAGTGGAGTTTACCGTGAGGTTGGCGGTAATCGTATTTGAAGAAGTCACGCTCCAACTGTTGAGCAGGACGTCGGGGAAGTTGAGGGTTGTGGTTCCCTGGGACCAATGCGTGTTCGTCCCGGTGATGGTTACGCTGGGCAGGTTTGCGCCCTGTCCGCCGGTATTCGGCGACACGCTGTTGATTGCCGCCGGTCCGGGGCTGACGTAGACGCCATAAGTCAGGCCCAACACCTGCGAGCCGGTTGTGACCGTGAGGGGGTACCAGCCTACAGGGGTGGTGGGCAGAACATAGCCGTCGGCCGTCAACGAAGTGTTGCTAGTGACGTTGACATTGGTGACTACAATGCCGGGGCCATAGGAAACTGTGGGCGGATTTGTCAGCCAAGTTGTAGCCTGGCTCAGGATGGTGAAGACGGCGCTGCCTTGCTGCGGCTCCGAACCCGGTCCGGAGGAGAGCAGATACGGCGTGCCGGCTTGCACGACGAAGCCGTTGTTGAGGGTGGCAATCTCTCCCAGCGTCGTGGCTTGCACGTAGGTCGGACCCTCCGGGGCATACGCCGGGATGGCCAGCGTCAGATTGGCGGTTGTGTTGCTGGTCACGTTTGTGCTGGTCACCACGATTCCGGCGCCGAACTGGAAGGTCGTTGAGCCAGCCCAATGCGTGTTCTGGCCGGTAACAGTCACAGAGATCGTGCCGCCCTGCGCGGCCGTGTTGGGCGAGACAGAGAGGATCAGCGCCAGGCTGGGCGTGACCGAGAAGCCCGCGCCGCCCACCGTGACCTGGTTGGCAGCACTGGCATCCGGCGTAGTCGAAACCACGCTGCGTCCACCCTGCTGAGCCAGTTGAGCGATATTGATGCTCTGCGTCGCGATCGTCGGCCCGAGAATCGTCGGCGGACCGTTGGTCGTGATGCCCTGGCCGAAGTTGAAGGTCGTCGTGCTATCGAAGGCCGTGAACTGACCGATGATGTTGACGGTTAGATTCTGCGCGCCCTGCATCCCCGCGCCTGGATCGACAACGCTCAGAGTAGGCTGGGCCACAACCACGCTGAACCCGCCGTAGTCGACCTCCGTGCTCGGATTGAATGTAGTGCCCGTCGTGGTGAGGGTGAGCGTGCTGAACGAAGATTGCGCCGTCGGGCTGACGCTGACCGTTGCATAGGCCGTAGTCGGGCTAGTGACCTGGAAGCAATCCACCGTGACATCGGCATTGAAGCCCGTGATGGTTGTGCCAGACTGGCTGCAAGCCTCGCCCGAGCCAGGGTTCCACTGCGTGTAGTAGCCGACGAAGTTGATGGTGAGCGTCTGGCCGGGAATGCCCGAGGACGGGTTCTCGTACCAGATATACGGAGTCGGCGGCGGAGGCGGCGCTGTCACCTGGAAGTTGCCGGTGAGGCCTTGCGCGCCGGTCTGCACAACCACAGTCCGGTAGCCCACCTGGGCGCAACCCGCGGGGACGCCGGGACTGGTGCAGGCCACGCCTATGTCGAGAATTGCCTGGATGTGAGACGCATCCTGCCACTGCTCACTCTCAATCGTGATGCCGGGGCCGAAGCTGATCGTGCTGGCCGAGGTCCACTGCGTATACTGGTTGCCCACGATGGTGACTTCCAGCCCTGTGGTTCCATACACAGCGCTGTTCGGAGAGACGTAACTGATGGCCGGAATGCCGCCGGTCACTACAAATGCGCCGCTATCGGTCAGCGATTCGCCGTTGGTGACCATGTAAATCGAACGCGCGCCTGGGTTGGCGGTCGGAGAGATGCTCAAGTCAACCGTGGCGCTGGTAGCGCTGTTGATGACCACGGAGTTGATGGTGATGTCGTAGCCGCCGCCGGCGATGTAGAACTGGGTGAAGTTCTGCGCCCAGTGCGTATCGACGCCGGTGATGTTGGCTACGATCTCCTGGCCCTCATTGCCGGTATTCGGAGAGACATTGCTGATGATCGCCGGACCGGGAATGACCGTGAAGATGTTATTGGAGACGATCTCGCTGCCGGTGCCTGTGGGAACCCCAGGCGTGCAGCCGGCATAGCTGAGATTCGTCACTGCGACCGGAGGCTGATCGCTGCATGGTACTCCCGGCGTCGTGACCGTCACCAGGCGTCCGCCGGGGTAGGAGAGCGGATCGATGGTGATGTAAGCATCCACTTCCGTGGAACTGACGTAGGAGATCGACTGCACTGTGATTCCCGCGCCGAAGGTGGCCGTGCTCAACGAACTGAAGTGCGAGTACTGGCCGATCAGCCGGATCATGCAGTTCGGGAGGGTCGAGCAGGTTGGACTGGTGATGATTGGCGCGCCCTGCTCGGCCTGGTTGGGAATTGCCTCGTTGAGCGTGGCTACGGTTGGCGAAACTGTGAATGAGTACTGCTGCGAGGCAACCTGGCCGTAGGTCGTAACCGTGACCGTCTTGAAGCCGGGCGTTGCGGCGGTCGAAACTGCCACAGGCACGGTGAGACTGGTGGGGCTGTTCACCGTGATCTGCCCAACCGCGAAGCCGGGATCGCTGAAGCTGACTTGGGTGACACCCTGTATGAAGTTGGTCGCCGATCCGGTAATCGTTATCGGCACGGTCGATCCCTGGATCGTCACCAGAGGCGCGACACTGGTGATCTCCTCTCCGCCCTGGGTGACGCAGAAGTAAGACGGTGAAACGCCAGAGGGCGGGTTGCTGCCCACCACCTGCTGAGTTCCGGTGGTGACAGTAAGAACATGGCCGCAAGGAGTACCGTAATCGACGTAAGCCCAGGGAGTTACAGTGACGTTCAGTTGGAGGTTGTCAGAATCGATCACGTTGACGGAATTGACCGTGATGTCCTGGTTGAACGCGGCCGTGGTCGTCGGTCCCCAGTTGGTGAAGCGACCCAGAACCTGCAGAGTGAAGGTATCGTTCTGCGGTGCAGTGCTAGGCGACATAGCCAGCAGAGCAGGGAAGCCCTCTTCGATGTCGATGGCCTGCTGCAACGTGACTACTTCGCCGCCTGTGATCGTGGTCAGCGGAGCGTAGCCCACCGGAGAGGTTGACAGCACGGTGATCTGCACCGTCGCTGTCGTCGGGCTGTTGACCGTAAGGACATCGATGGCGACGCCCGGCCCGAAGTTCACCGTGGTCTCGCCCTGCAGCCAGTGGGTGCCGACGCCGACGATATTCAGGGTTGCGGTTTGTAGCTGTCCAATCACATACGGCGTTCCGGATCCTCCGGAGATGCCGCAGAAATTGGCAATCGTGACGGCATTGGCGTTGCAGACGCCCGCCGGTCCGACGCTGGAGATCAGCGCCGCATTCGGGGTCACGCTGAAACCGCTCCCGCTCACAATCTGGTTGCCGGTGATCATGATGACGCTGTTGCCGCCAACCGGAGCTGTCGGAAGAACGGCGATCGTCGCCGTTGCCGTGTTCGGGCTGGTAATCGTCAGGTTCCCGATGCTGACACCCGCGCCCAGAATGGCCTCAGTCGTGCCCTGCACCCAGTTCGTCGATGGGTTGCTCGAACCGGTAATCGTCACATCCACGCTCGCGCCCTGTTGCGCGCTCGATACGCATGGAACGGTGCTCGTCGTAAGTGGGCCCGTCCCCGTCACGCACACGCTCACCAGGCTCGGTTGTGCCGGCGATTCCACCAGGAAGCCGCCCAGCAACTGCTCCGCGCCGGTGTTGACGTAGATCTGCTGCCATCCGGCCGGAGACGGCGTCAGGACACCGCTCAGCATGTAGCTGGTGGTAATGTTTGCGGTCAGGTGGGTCGCGTCGGTCACGGTGACGCTGTTGACGGTGATCTGCAGCCCAAAGGAGACCGTGGTCGGGTTCGGTCCGACGCTGGTCCAGTGCGTGTTCAATCCGGTCAGCTCTACGTTCAGCGTGGTGCTTTGCGGCGCCTCCCAGGGCGAGATGTAGATGATCCCAACCGGGGTCTTGGTGACATTGAAGTAAGTAGTGTCGATCTCTCCGCCCGTTGTGAAAGTAATCAGCCTCGGGCCGGTTGCAGTCGGCGTTCCATTCGTGGCGCCGACAATGCTGATTGTTCCGGTGGCGCTCGTCGGGCCGGTAATGTTAAAGCCGGTCAGAGTGACGCCCTCGCCGCTGATGACCGGTACCGTGCTGGCGCCCCATTTGGTGAACTGGCCGGTAAAGCTGACAGGAATATTACTGACAGCCGCTCCGGAGGGAAGCAGGCCGTTGGCCGGACTGACCGTCAAGGTCGGCGTCGCCGCGCAGACGTTCATCGTGGCGCTGACCACTTGGCCGCCGGTGGCCAGGTAGAAACCATACGCTCCCGGCGGTGTGTTGGTGGGAACAGCCACCGCCAACGATGCGTTGGTCTGGCTAACGATCGTGATCTCATCAAAGCTCGGCGCGGGAACCGGAACCGGGTAGAAGGCAGCCGTGGTGGTGCCTTGCACCCAGAGCGTGTTCGAGCCGACCACAGTCAGCGTCAACTGGCCGCCCTGCGGGACGCAACTGGGCGTCACGCTGGTGATGGCGGCGCTCGAAGGTGTCACCGAGAAGCCAAACTGGAAGAGTGTCGCACCGCCGTTGGGATTCTGCGTGAGTGTCGCGGTAATCCCGCCCACATTGGCGTTGGGACTGATGGTGATGTTCACATCCACGCTGCTGGCCGAGCTGACGGTGATCTTGTTCACCGTGATCTCACCGGTGAAGTCCGCATTGATCGGGCCGTTGAACGGTGGCGTATAGACGCCGGGCGCGAAGGTCGTATAGGCGTTGCCGGTGAGGATCACGTCCAGCGTCTGGCCCTGTTGGCCGGAGCTGGGCGCAACGGAAATCAGATACGGCGTCGCCCCGGTCACCGTGAAGGAGTTGTTCAGGGTCGCGATCTCGCCGCCCGTCGAGACGGTTACGTTTTGCAGGCCGATCGTAGCGCTGGCCTGGACCGCGACCTGGGCAACGGCAGTCGTCGGGCTGGTCACCTGCACATCGCCAACAATTATGCCGCCTGTAATCGAAACCTGAGTCGCATTCAGCAGGAAGTGAGTTCCGGTAGCGGTCAGGCAAACCGCGCCGCTAAATCCTTGCGGCTCCACGACCGGCGTGGAAGTGCAACTACTTGTCGCAGTCGAGTAGAGGGTTACTCCCGTTAATGTCGCGGAGTTGGGCCCGATCTGGAAGGCATTCGGGCCGGAGGTCGCAAACTCGCCGCCCGTCACCAGCGTGACGGTGCGATAGCCGACATAAGTGGTGTTGCTGATGGTGATGTTCGCCACCGCATCGGTTGCGTCGGTGACCGTCAGGTAGTTGATCGAAATCCCATCGCCGAAGTTGGCGTATGTGACGCCCTGCGAGAAGTTCGTGCCGGTCGCTGTCAGGGCTACGCTCAGCGTCTGGCCCTGGATGCCGAAGGCCGGAGTCACGCTGGTGATGGTGTGCTGGTTGTTCGGGTCGGCAATGATAAAGGCCGAAATCAGCGAGGCCGTCTCAGAACCTCCGCCGCTCAGTGGGGTCACAATCTTGATATTCCGGGCGCCGTAGGTCACCGGATTCGCTACTGTATTCGCGGTGAGCACTAACGTGGCCAAGATCGTGTTCGGGTTGGGCGCCGTGAAGCTCTGCACGGTGATGTCCACCGGATAAGTGCCGCTGTTGATATCGCTGAAGCTGATCGCTGAAGACGAACTGAAGTGCGTCCACCCGTTGCCGGTAATGGTCACGTTGACCGTAGTGCCGGCCGCTCCGGCTCCCGGCGAAACCACTGAGACGGCTGGGGCCGGATTCGTCGCAGTGGCCGATCCTGCAAGAGGCGCTGTAACCGGCGAAGCTCCGGGCGCTGCCGCGCCATTGGTCGCGGAGTTCGCGATGGTCAGTGTGCCGCCGCGCGTGGTGCTGGGAGTCACCGAGGTTGGCGTGAAGTTGACAGAGATCAGGCAGTTGGAGTTGGCCGCGATCACGCCCCCGGTGCAGTTGCTGCTGGCCTGGTAATCGCCGGCCGCCAGGCTGCCTACCGCGGCCAGCGAGAAGGTCTCCGATTGAGACTCGTGATTGGTCAGCGTGATGACCTTGGCCGGGCTCACGGTGCCCACCGTCTGCGCGCTGAATGACAAGGCCGCGGGTGAAATGGTCAGCGGGTTGGTGGCTGTGCCGGTAAGATTCACCACCTGCGGGCTGGTCAGTGCGTCGTCGTAGGCCTGTAGCTGGCCGCCGATCACGCCCCCAACGGTGGGATCGAATTGAATCGAAAGGGTGCAGGACGCTACTGCGCCTGCTCCGCCCAGCGCCGCCGGAGCCGTCGGGCAGGTTGTCGCTGTCTGGATGAACGGCCCGATGTACTTGAAGTTGCTGATGTGCAGCGGGGTGTTCGGTACTTCGTTGGTGACCGTGAAGGTCTGGAAGGCGCTGGTGGCGCCCACGTTCGCCGTAAATGGCGCATCCGCCGTGATCACCACGGGCGCGTTGCCTGCGCCTGTCAGGTTCACGGTCTGCGGGCTGCCCAGAGCATCGTCTGTGAACGTCAGCGTCGCCGTTCTCGTCCCCGACGCGGTGGGTGTGAAGGTCACAGACACCGAGCAGGGGCTGCTTGCCGGGAGCGGCACTGGCGTTGCGGCGGTCGAGATCGGGCAGGTGTTCGTCGCGATTGCGAAGTCGTTGGGGTCGGCGCCCGCGATTGCCACCGAAGAGATATGCAGCCCAACACTTTGCTCGTTGGTCAACGTGACCGAACCCGCCGCGCTGGTGAATCCCACAAACTGGGCCGCGAAAGACAGCGACTTGGCAGAAAGCGCCACGGGCTGGATCGCATTCCCGGTGAGGGTGACCACCTGCGGCGTCGACGGGGCATCATCGCTAATGCTGATCGTTCCGGGCTGCGCCCCGGTAGCGGTTGCCGTGAGACTGACCGCAATGACGCAACTGGAATTCGCCGGGACAGCGGGCGGCGTCAGCGGGCAGGTCGTATTGGTGCTGCTCAGCGAATATCCGCCGGTAAAACCAGTAATCGAAGAGATATTCAGCGGAACGCCTTGATTGTTCCTCAGCGTCAGGCTCTTCACCACCGGCTGGCCGACAACCACCGTGCCAAAGACCAGAGTATTCGCGCTGAGACTCACGGCGCTGACTCCGGCGCCGGTCAGGTTGACCGTCTGCGGCGTTGTGGGGGCGTCATTACTGATGTTGAGAACGCTGGCCGCCGCCGGGCCCATTGAAGCGGGCGTAAAGGTCAGACTGATGGTGCAACTGCCGCCGGGCGCCACGGGCGTGCCAACCACGCAGGTGGTCGTGGCGGGAACGATGGCATAGGGCGCCGGGGCCGTGATCGAGCTGAAATGCAGTGCGACCATCTGATTGTTGGTCACACTGACGTTCCCTGCCGTACTGGTCGCGCCCACCGCAACATTGCCGAATGGGAGCGTGGTCGGCGAAATCCCGACGGGCAGGAGTCCCGTGCCGCTAAGCGCCGCCAACTGCGGGCTGTTGGATGCGGAATCAAGCACCGTAATCTGTCCGCCTGCCGTGGGACCGGCGGCTGTCGGCTTGAAGTCGACTCCGATCACGCAGCTCGTTCCCGAGGCCAGGCTCCCGCTCAACGCGCCGCCCGACATCGGGCAGGTCGTCACAACGCTGGTGTCCAGCACAAATGGCCCGTTGAAAACAGATCCGGTGACGGACAGGCTGCTCGCCTGGTTGTTCGTCAGAGTCAGCGTCTTTGCTGCGCTGGTAGTGCCCATCGCGTCGCCGCCAAAAGCGATGGACCCAGGCGTAAGCGTTACCGACGCAACTCCCGTCCCGGAAAGTCCCACTGTCAGCGGGCTGATGCCGCCCCCGAGCGTGACCGTCAGCGTACCTGCCGGCTGAACTCCAACGGAAGAGGGCGTAAGAGTCAGCCCGACCGTGCAGGTCAGGCCCGCGCCCAGCGTGGGATTCAGGCACGTCGATGACGGAGTAATGGCATATGGAGTTCCCGCCGTCACCGCCAGCGAAGAGACGCTGATGCTGCTCGACAGGTTGTTTGTCAGGGTAACGGTCTGAATTGCGCTCGTCTGGCCAACCACCACGCTGCCGAAGTTCACTGTTGCCGGCAACAGCGTGGCTGAGACGATTCCCGTTCCTTGCAGCGTCACCGTCTGTTGAGAGCTTGGGGCGGTTGTAGTGACTACCAAAGTACCCGACGCGAATCCTGTCGCACCTGGCGTCAAGGTTACGCCGATCGTGCAACTGCTGTTCGCCGCCAGCGTGCCGGGGTTGGCGCAGGTCGTCGATGGATCCAAGGCATATCCAGAACCCGAAACAACCAGCGAAGAGATGCCGAGAGCCGTCGACTGATAGTTCGTCAGCGTAACCGTCTTGATCGCGCTTTTCAGATTCAGCCCCACGTTGCCGAACTGCAAAGTGGAAGGCAAAACCGACGTCGGGGCAGTCTCCGTTCCGCTCAGAGTTACCGTCTGTACTGTGCTGGGATTGGTGGTAGTAATGACCAGAGTACCCGACTGCGTTCCCGGCCCCGTTGGCGTGAAAGTGAGGCCTATGGTGCAACTTGCAAGGAAACCGGCCAGCGTGCCGGGGTTGCCGCAGGTCGTCGATGGATCCAGCGCAAATCCGGGACCCGAAACAACCAGCGACGTGATACCCAGCGCCGATGACTGATTGTTCATCAGCGTAACCGTCTTGACCGCGCTTGTCTGGTTGAGCGCCACGAAGCCGAATGACAACCCATTCGCCGAAAGCGTTGTCGCCACTTCTCCCGTACCGCCCAGCGTCACCGTCATTTGGGCGCTGGGGTTGGTAGTGGTGATGACCAGAGTGCCAGCCTTAGTCCCTGTTGTCGTTGGGGTAAAGGTCACGCCGATGGTGCAACTGGTGTTGGCCGCCAGCGTGCCGGGGTTGCCGCAAGTCGTCGATGGGTCCAGGGCATATCCGGGGCCTGAAACAACCAGCGAAGTAATCCCGAGGGCCGTCAACTGGTGGTTCGTGAGTGTGGTCGTCAGAATCGGGCTTGTCTGATTGATCCCCACATACAAGAACTGCAATGCGGCCGTCGAAAGCGTTGCCGGAGCAATCTCCGTCCCGCTTAGCGTAACCGTCTGGGTTGCGCTGGGGCCGGTGGTGGTGATGACCAGGCTGCCCGACGATGTTCCGATCGCGCCGGGCGTGAAGGTCAGCCCGATCATGCAACTGGAGTTCGCGCCGAGGGTGCCGGGGTTGGCGCAGGTCGTCGATGGATCCAGCGCAAATCCCGGACCCGACACTACGAGCGAGGAAATATTGACGGAGGAAGGATGGTGATTGAAGACCGTAACTGTCTGGATCGCGCTTTTCTCATTGAGCGCCACGAAGCCGAAGTGCACCCCGTTTGTCGAAAGCGTCGTTTGTGCAGCGGCGAAGGCCGTAGAAAACAGGCAGAACATTGCGGTCAGCGAGAGCAGAACCGCACCGAGCAGTCTCTGCGTGAGATTCATTCCACGATCAGACATAAAATCCTCCATCACTTCTCATTCGATTGGCGCGCCCGACGGGGGACACCGGCTGCGCAAGATACTTGACCTTCCCTGATAGTGCTCATTTCAATGAACGCGTTTCAGGAAACTTTCGGACGATCTTCAGCTTGAATAACCTCTGCGCTGGGCTTACCCTACCCAGAAACATCCACCACAAACGCCAGACGGCTTGGAACACAACACGCGGGGAAGCCTACTGGGTCGGCGGGGGATGAGCAATTGTGAACGGATTCTAAGCAGACAGAGGTCCAACATGCAAGTGAAATCTTTGTAATTCTCCCAAATTGGTCAGATTCTCACCAAAAACCCATGATACCGATCCCATCCCCGCGAATTGTACCCACCGGTTACCCCTCCCGGTTACCATTTCCGGTTCTTGCCTTGAAGACAACTTTCGAGGGTGATTTGAGGCCCAAGGCAGGCCTACCAAGGAGGTCTGCAATTCAAAAGAAAGAAACTGTACACGCCTTCGATAAATGAACTGAACGGGCACCGCGCATATCGGAAGGTCTGTTTGCCCCCTATAATCTTGGCGTCGCGAAGCTTGGCCAGGCTCCCGCCTGATGCATCCTGCGTCCTTTCGGAGGATGGTGAACCACGGCAGCCCGGAAATACTCTCTGCCGGTCTCGTGGTTTTGCCGGCTTTCAGCCTCCAGGCGGTTCAAGCAGTGGCGCCCCCTGCCGTCGAGACCTACCGGCCACGGGCGGGCCGGCTTCAATCGCGGCCGGCCGCCGAGGCGGCAGCGCCCGGCCGAGCGCTGCTGGAAGGCCGGGCGAAGGCTCCGGTGCGAGTTCCGTGATATAAAATGGTCTGAGCGAGTCCTGCTGTTCCCGCGCAATTCAGAAGCAGCATGAGGCCGCGACGTTGAAGCCGCGCGCGGAGAGCTTTGCGCGTGTGTGCAGAGACACCTAAAAAAGGAGAAACACCCGACCGATGGCCAAGATTGCCAAAACAGGTGACCGCAAGAAGGTAATGGATACGACCAAATCGACCGACTGTCCCAAGTGCAAGAAGCCCACGCGGATCGTCAAGCGCGTAAAGGACCGCGAGCGCGGCATTCCGGGCGGCGTCTATATTTCATGTTCTGTCTGCGACTTCTACGAGAAACTTTAAGTCTTAGCTGAAGTTTGGCATAGGGCGAATCCCGACATAAGCCGAGCTTCGCTGTCCGTGAGCTACCCTTCGAGCGCCCCGGCCATCTCCGTCAGAATCGCCTCGGCGGCCGCTGCCGGATCCGCTGCCTGGGTGATGGGACGGCCGACCACCAGATAGCTGGCCCCCAGCCGCAGGGCCTCGGCGGGGGCCGCAATGCGTCTCTGGTCGCCCGTCTCAGCTCCTGCCGGACGGATGCCGGGAACTACCAGCACCCCTTCCGGTCCGGTGAGCGCGCGCAGACTGTCAACCTCTTGCGGCGAGCAGACAAATCCCCGAATCCCCGCCTCCCGGCCCATCCGCGCCAGCAATTCCGCCTCTTCGCCGGGCGAGCGCTCCAGGCCGACCGCCTTCATCTGCGACTGGTCCATGCTGGTGAGCACGGTGACAGCCAGCAACTGCGGCGCGTCGGCAATCCCATCCAGGGCCGCCTTCGCGGCGGCCAGCATCGCCGGGCCGCCGGCAGCATGCAGCGTCAACATCTTCACTCCCAGCACAGCCGCCGAGCGCACCGCCCCGGCGACGGTGTTGGGAATATCGTGCAGCTTCAGGTCAAGGAAGACGGAGTGGCCGCGCGCCACTAGCGGCTCGATCACCGCCGGCCCAGCGGCCACAAACAGCTCCAGCCCTACCTTGAACCATTGGCAGTTCTTTTCCATCTGGTTCACCAGGCTGGCCGCCGAAGCGGCGTCTGGCACGTCCAGCGCCACGATCAGCCGTTTGCGGGCCTCTTCAACAAAATCCACCACCGGCAGGCGGGCAGAGGCGAAGCTCGGATTCAGTCGGTCGGGGATGGGCATATCTCCATTCTAAAGGATGGCCGCTTTCCGCGCGGAGAGTCGTTCGCCGCTGCCAGTCGAATCGCGCATGGCGCGAGATCCTGCGGCGTATTCTGTGAACAGGGAGGGGAATTGGGTTTGAAGCGCATTTCGAGCTGGATGCGCGCCTGCGGGTGCGGATTAGCGTTGTTGGCGGGGACCAGCCACGCCTGTGCCTCCCAAGTCCATACCAATCCGCTGAACCGCGACCCGCTGGTGCGCGAGGCCTTCGAGCGCTTCTACAACCTCGACTATCCCGGCGCAGTCCAGCGCTTCGAGCGCTTTCATGCGGCGCACCCCGGCGATCCGCAGGCCACCGCGCTTCTGCTTGACGCCGTCCTCTTTCAGGAACTCTACCGGCAGGACCTATTGGACACCACCTTCTACGCTAACGACGGCTTTCTCACCGGCCGCCACGCGACCGAGGAGGACCCCAAGACCCGCGACCGCATCCTGGGCCTGGCCGACGAGGCCGTCCGCGAGGCCGACTGGCGCATCGGCCGCAATCCCAACGACATTGACGCCCTCTTTGCTCGGGGCTGGGCGTACAGCCTCAAGTGCACCTACATCGCCATGGTCGAGCGCGGTTATGGCGTGGGCTTCCGGCTGGCCACCAAGGCCAGGGACGATGAAGAGCGCGTGCTGCGACTCGACCCGGATTATGTGGACGCAAAGCTCGTCGCGGGCGTCTACGAGTACGTGGTGGGCGCGCTCCCATGGCCTTTCAAGCTGCTGATCGGCTTTGCCGGGATTACCGGCTCCAAAACCCGCGGCCTGGAGATGCTTAACGATGCCGCCGATCGCGGCGTGATTACCAGCGTCGAGGCGCGCACCGTTATTGCCCTCTTCCTGCGCCGCGAAGCCCGCTACAAGGAAGCCATCCAGGTGGTCCGCAACCTCAAGAACCAATACCCGCGCGACTACTTGTTCTGCCTGGAAGAGGCCAATCTGCGCAAGGACGCCGGCGAGGGCATGGCCGCCGTGACGGCTTACCAGGAGGTCGTGGCCAATGGCGCCCGGCCCGGCTACTTTGCCGAGGCGCGGCTGGAGCTGGCCTACTTTGGCTTGGGCGACGCCCTGCGTGGCCAGCGCCACTTCGCCGAGGCGGCCGAGGCCTATGAGCAGGCCGCCTGGACCAAAAACGTCGGCCCGGAGCTCAAAATCCGCTCGCTCTTAGCAGCCGGCGAATGCCGCGACATGAACGGCGAGCGCCAACTGGCGATCAAAGACTACCAATGGGCCATCGATGCCGGTCCTAACACCTCCCGCGCCGATATTGCGCGAAAGCACCTGCGCAACCCTTATCGGGCCGCTTGAAAACCCCGGCAGCCCCTGCGGCAATCCTAACAACGGAACCGCCGCCGCCCCGGCCGCGTATCCTGGTGTGGTTCTTTGAGGAGGAATCGACAATGGCCGTCTTTTGTCAACGCTGCGGCGCCGGGTTGCCCGTGAGCGCGCGCTTCTGCTCCAACTGCGGCGCGGTCATTCCCGTCGCAACCTGCAATCCCGGCAGGCCGCTCGTCCGCCCCATTGCCGGCCGTCAGATTGCCGGCGTCTGCATCGGTCTGGCCCAGGCCTATGGCTGGGATCTGGCGCTCGTCCGCATCCTCACCGTCCTGGGCTTCTTCTTCTCCGGCGGGCTGGTGGCCGTCGCCTACGTGGCCTGCTGGATCGGCATTCCCGAGGAGTCGGCCCCGTCGGTGAACTATCCTCATTAAGTATGAACGCTACTTATCAATCGGACGGGGCAACCTTGGCCTATCGCGACACCGGGGCTGGCTTGCCCGTCGTCTTCCTTCATCCCACCCCGCTCGACGGAGAATACTGGCGTCCGCTCATCGAAGACCTGGCCGGTGTCCGCGCCATCGTTCCCGATCTGCGCGGCCACGGCGCATCCGAACTGGGAACCCTCCCCATCGGCGGTTTTTCCGCCGTTCCCGACGCTCCCGTGCTCACCATCGCGCAATTGGCCGCGGACGTTCTAGCTCTCCTCGATCACCTTAGTGTGCCGGAAGCGGTCTTCGCCGGCTGCTCCATTGGCGGCTACATCTTGCTGGAACTCTGGCGTCAGGCTCCAGAGCGCGTCCGCGGCCTGGCCTTCGTCTGTTCCAAGCCGCAGCCGGACGCGCCCGCCAACCTCTCCCGGCGCGCCTCCACCATCGCCCAGGCTCGAGCCGGCGGCAGCGCCGCGCTCTTCGACGGCATGGCCCAAACCCTCATCGGCGCGACCGCCCGCCAGCGCCACCCGAAGATCGTCGCCCAATTGCGCGCTCAGATGACGCTCACTCCGGAGGCTCTCGTCGCCGTGCAGGCAGGTTTAGCCACGCGCCCCGATTCCGTCCCCACCGTAGCCGCCATCGAGGTTCCCGTCCTGGCCATTGCCGGTGGAGAAGACGCCACAGTCTCTCCCGCCGAGATGGAAGCCTTCCAAGCCGCGCCCGGCGGATGCGAATTCCACCTGTTACCCGACGCCGGCCACTTCGCCGCCTACGAACAGCCCCAAAAAGTAGCCGCTCAACTAGCCGAGTGGCTGCGCCAGCTTGAGGGTTGAGGTGCTCACAAGCGAGGTCGCCTCTCAATCCCCGGCAGTGGGCCAGTCTCCGAATTGGCAACCATCCGCCCGGAATCACAAATTGCGAGCCATCGATTCTGCTTGAAGAATCTGGAAGGCCGGGTCAAAAAGGTGCTCATAGCCATCTTGTGGGAGAAGATGCTGAGATCGTGCTATGCGGTCTATGGTCTCAGGTCGAAGAATCCACCTACGCAGTGTCTCAGCCGGTTCCAGCATGTCTTTCCAAAAACCAAATCCAAGCGTTCGGCCGTCATCAAAATCTTTGCCGAACATGGTTACGAATTGAATGAGGTGTTGATCGGCTTCTTCGACCGCGGCCTGAGTCCAAATATCAAGGTATGGCTTAAGCCCTTCACCTGCACATGCGATTGACGCGATCAGTGTCTCGACTTCGAAGAACGCAGGGAAAGCTTGTTCCAAAGGAAAGCTCAGTATTCCGACCCTCCACATGACCATCAGAAACCTGCGAACCGCATTGATCTCCTCCTCATCCCAGTTGAGCCACTCTGCATACTTCAGTTTTCCAAACAACATCTCTGGGCAAAGCCCGTATCGCTCTCGAGCGATTCCATCGAGCAATCGTGGGAGGAAGTATTTGAAGTCTTCAACAGAGCCTTGCGTGCTCATTGCGCTAGTAGAATAGCCTGTGAGGTCTTCAAATCGAAGCTCGTTCAATGGCACCGCGAGCAGCGGTAGTACTTCGTTCGGCTTGGTACAGCCGCATGGGCAATACTCGATCGTTGCAGGACGCGGATACCGAGCGAACGTCACATACAAGCCCTGAATAGCAACTGCGATCTCTTCGATATGATTCATGCTTGATTGAGCGCTCCGATTCCTTTATACCTCATCTCGGCCGAATAGAAGCTGTGGTTTTTCTGGGTCCGGTCGTACCACCGGCTAACTGGCGATTGCACCACCCAATCCCTTATAGGCTCGAATGCCTCCCGCCAATGCTGTAGGCTCAAAAGAGAGACCTACCTTCCGAATGTCGCCATCGACCCAATCTTCGCCTTCATCATCCCGTCCGTTTCACCACCCCCGCCCGGGCAGCCCCCTGCACTGCGGCAAAATCTCGCTAGAAGCCCTGGCCCGTCGCCACGGCACGCCGCTCTACGTCTACTCCGCCGGCCAGATTGTCGAGCGGCTGGAGCTTTTTCAGCAGGCCTTCGCCGGCCGCGATCATCTGGTTTGCTACTCGGTCAAAGTCAATTCGGCGCTGGCCATTCTCAAGCTGCTCGCAGAGCGCGGGGCAGGCTTCGACATCGTCTCTGGCGGCGAACTGGAGCGGGTACTGGCTGCCGCGCCCGAGGCCGCGGACCGCGTAGTCTTCTCCGGCGTCGGCAAAACGGCGGCCGAGATCGACCTTGCCCTGACGTCAGGCATCCTTCAGATCAACGTCGAGAGCGCCGCGGAGCTGGAACTGCTCGCCCGCCGCGCCGCCCGCCTCAAGATCAAAGTCCGCTTCGCCCTGCGCGTCAATCCCGACGTCTTCGCCGAGACCCATCCCTACATCTCCACCGGCCTTCGCGAGCACAAATTCGGCGTCGATATTCGCCAGGCGCTGGCCATCTACAAGAGCGCTGCCGGCAGCCGCTGGCTCGAGGCCTATGGCGTCAGCTTCCACATCGGCTCGCAAATCCGTTCGGCTGACCCCTTCGGCGCGGCCATGGAGCGGGTCAGCAAGCTGCTGCGACAACTCCGCCGCGAGGGCATCGAGCTCCAGACCGTCGATGCCGGTGGTGGCCTGGGCATCGACTATCACGCCGGCAACTTCGACGCCGCCGCCCAGGTCCGCAAATACGCCGCCGCCCTTGAAAACGCCCTCGGCGACTTCCAGGGCCGGCTGCTCATCGAGCCGGGGCGTTTCATCGTCGCCCAAGCCGGCGCGCTCCTCACGCGCGTCCTTCAAGTCAAGCGCACCGGCCGGAAGACCTTCGTCATCACCGACGCCGCCATGAACGACCTCATCCGCCCAGCGCTCTACCAGGCTTATCACGAGATCATGCCGGTCGCGCCAAGGGAAGGGCAGCCGCGCATCGTCGATGTCGTCGGCCCCATCTGCGAGTCCGGCGACTTCTTCGCCCACGACCGCAAGCTCCCGCCGGTCGAGCCAGGAGACCTGCTCGCCATCCTCGATGCCGGAGCCTACGGCATGGCGCAAAGCTCGAATTACAACACCCGCCTCCGCCCCGCCGAGGTGCTGGTGGAAGGCGCAAAGGCGAGGCTCATTCGCCGCCGTGAAACGATGGCCGACCTGCTGGTGCCGGAGATTTTTTGACTCAGGCCCGGATTTCCCCTGAAAAGCAGCGGTATGATTTGAGATGAGGTTGTGATGGAGGATAGCCGCATCACGTTGAGCCGGGAAAGCACCCTGGCCACTCCTGCATCCGCGGTCTGCGCATCACTGTCTGGGGGGGCTGGATTGTATGGCTGGCTCCCGGGATCGGCGAGGAGCAGATTCTCGCCGGCTATCCAGAGTTGGAAGCTGCCGACTTCCCTGCAATCTTTGACTACGCCGCGCACGTAGGACGGCGCGTCGCGTTCTGAATCTTTCTCTGGATTACAGTCCTTCCTGCAAATAAGAGATGGAGGCCTCGCATGGCGAAAGTAACATTGTTTTTTGCGGTTCTTCTGATTGCCTTGGGTCTGGTTGGCTTTCTGGGCACCGGCCACACACACTACACCGCTCTGATTCCCGCCTTGATCGGCCTGGCGTTCGGCGTCTTCGGCTGGCTGGCCATCAGTCCTGACCAGAGCCGGCGCATGCACTTCATGCACATCAACGCGACAATTAGCATCTTGGGCTTTCTGGGAACAACGGCTGACCTTGTCCATGACATGGCCTCCTTAAAGCCGTTCGACCCGGCTGCGATGGGCGCGAAACTCGCGCTGATGTGGCTGCTGTTCTTTTACTTATTCTTCTGCGTGATTGCGTTCTCCGTCGCGCGGCGTTCGGAGAAGGTCTAGCGCATGGGGACAATGCGGCCCGGCGGAATGGGAATGAGTCAGCGCGCCGAGCGCACGTCGCACGGACGCGGCGGGCGCGCGGGCCAGGCCGACCTGCCCAAGCGCAAGCCCAGCCTGAAGAAGCTCTGGCCGCAGATCAAATCTCTGGTCAAGCCGCGCATCGGTCTGCTCCTGGCCGGTATGGGCCTGATGGTCATCAACCGCGTCGCCGGGCTGGTGCTGCCTTACACGTCGAAGGATCTGCTGGACAAAGTACTCTCATCCGCCCATCCGCGGCCCGATCTGCTGCCAAAATTTATCGCGCTGGTTTTCTCCGCCATGGTGGTGCAGGCCATTACCTCGTTCTCGCTCACCCAACTGCTCTCCAAAGCCGGCCAGAGGCTCATCGCCGAGATGCGCCGCCAAGTCCAGCGCCATGTCGGCCTGCTCAGCGTCTCCTACTACGACGAAAACCGCACCGGCACGCTCGTCTCCCGAATCATGACCGACGTCGAGGGCGTGCGCAATCTGGTCGGCACCGGTCTGGTCGAGTTCGTCGGCGGCCTGCTGACCGCCGTGCTGGCCTTCCTCTATCTGCTCCATCGCAGCGTCGAGGTCACGCTGACTGTCTTCGCAGTATTGGGAGCCTTCGTCTTTGTCTTGCAGTACGCTTTCAGAGTCATCCGCCCCATCTTCCGTGAGCGCGCCAAGATAAACGCCGAGGTTACAGGCCGGCTCACCGAATCGCTGGGCGGAGTGCGCGTCATCAAGGGTTATCACGCCGAGGAACGCGAGGCCAGAGTCTTCTCTGTCGGCGTCGAGCGCCTGCTGGCCAACGTGATGAAGTCGCTGACCATGACCAGCTCCATGTCTGCCGCATCCACTACGGTTTTGGGCCTGGTTTCGGCGCTCGTCATGTGGCTGGGCGGCCATCGTGTGCTGGCCAGCACCTGGACCGTCGGCGACTACTTCAGCTACAACATGTTTCTCGCCTTCATGATCGCGCCGGTCTTCCAGATTGTGAACATCGGCACGCAACTGACCGAGGCCTTTGCCGGTTTGGACCGCACCAACGAGATCATGGCCGAGCTGGAAGAGAACCAAAGCCCCGGCCGCACTCTCAAAATGCCGCCCATCCAGGGCACAGTCCGCTTTGAGGATGTGGAATTCGCCTACGACCCCGAGAAGCCCGTACTGCACGGCCTCAGCTTCCTAGCCGAGCCGGGGACAGTGACGGCGCTTGTCGGCTCGTCCGGCTCGGGCAAGTCAACTATCATCAGCCTCCTCTGCGCCTTCCACACCCCATCCAAAGGCCGCGTACTGGTGGACGATGTGGACCTTGCCCACGTAGACCTGGGTACCTATCGCGCGCAGTTGGGCGTCGTGCTCCAGGAATCCTTCCTCTTCGACGGCACCATTCGCGAGAACATCCTCTTCTCGCGTCCCGATGCCACCGAGGAGCAATTTCTCTTTGCCTGCCGCACCGCTCGCGTCGACGAGTTCGCCGAGCGCTTCCCGGAAGCCTACGACACCATCGTCGGCGAGCGCGGCGTCAAGCTCTCCGGAGGCCAGCGCCAGCGGCTTTCCATTGCCCGCGCTCTGCTTGCCCAGCCGCGCATCCTTATCCTCGATGAAGCCACCAGCTCACTCGACTCCGAGTCCGAAGCCATGATTCAGGCCGGCCTCGGCCAGTTGATGCAGGGGCGCACCACCTTCGTCATCGCCCACCGCCTATCGACCATCCGCCGCGCCGATCAGATTCTTGTTGTCGAAGGTGGTCTCATCGTCGAGCGCGGCAGCCACGCGGCGCTCTTCGCCCTCGGTGGCCGCTACTACGACCTCTACACCCGCCAGCATGGCCTCGAAGCCAACCTCTTTCTCGCCCCCGGCGAGGGAGACAGCGTCGAGGGGGATGATGCGGATGAAATCGTAGCCTGAGGGCCAGATCATTCCTTGGTGTTAGAGCGTTTTGCCCGCTGGCATTGCGCGGTCTCGTGTCGTGCTCAGGCTGTCGTTAGCTGAAGCTTCAGGTAGCGCCGGCCTCCTGGCCGGCTGTTGCGTGGACCTCCCGGTCCACGTAGCACGCTAGTCCAATAGGGTGGAACGCTCTAAGGTTTCACTCCACCCGGGCGCTGTGTGCCCAATACTTTCCGCGTTTTGTGCGGAAAGGGTGGGAAACCACGAACCCCAACACTGCCTGTCATCCTGAGCGATCCTGAGCGCAGCGAAGGGGAGTCGAAGGACCTGCGGTTGTTATTCAGAAATTAACCCACTGTAGCCCCATTCTTTCCGCGTTTCGTGCGGAAAGGGTAGAAAACCACGAACCTCTCAGGGCCAGATCACCAAGCCTTCAATCCGCCGGCGTCGAAGCGAAAGCCCCTGCCATCTTCACTCCATCGCCGCCGGCAAACGCTGCACGGGCTATCGACGGCACTAACTCATGCACCCACTCGCGCGATGGCAACTCCGGCATCGGCTTTGCCTGGAAGAGCTTCTTGCATTGGTGCGCCGTCCATCGCGCCCAGGCTTTTGACTTCTTGCGCCGCGCGCTGTCGGTCGAGATTCCCGTCCCCGCATACATCTGCCGATAGAGCTTCGATAAGAACATGAAGGCGATCCTGGACTTCAGATTGGGCGTACAGGTCGACCGCTGCCAGATAGCTCCCCAGTTATAGAATCTGTCCCACACTCGTTGCGTGCGCTCCCGAATCTCATCCGAACTCATCGTAGGATGCGGCGTAAACATCTTGGGCCTGATCTCGGTGGGAATCATCCAGTAGCGGGTAATCGGCACATCGCCCACCATGGTCGGATTCTGTGCCTGTTCCTTCTCCCAGCGCCCAAAATCCACTGTCCCCGGAAACGGCGTCATCATCACAAACTGGGCGAATGTCACTCCCGCTTTCAGCGCCATCTCCACCGTCGCGTCGAAGGTCGCCGGCCGGTCCGTAGGCAGCCCGAAGATAAACGAACCCAGCACATGAACTCCGTGTGCCTTGAATTTCTGTAACTGCCGGGCCAGAGCTTCGCCGGAGTAATTCCAGTCCTTGAAGACCGCCTTCAGTCCCTCCGGCGTCACCGCCTCGACGCCCACCAGCGCGCCCTTGATGTTAGCTTTCCGCATCGCATCCAGAAACTCGCCGTCCTCGCCCGCTTCCATCGTCATCTGGGTATAAAACACCATGTCCCGCGGCAGCTTGGCCAACTCATCCATTAAATGAAAGCGCTCGGCGCGAATGGCCTCTAACTCCTCCAGCTTGGCCATATTCTTCTGCTCCCGGGCCAGCCGCAGATCGGTGAAGGTCACCGGATAGAAGTTATCGTCGGCCAAAGCAATAAATCTGAATCCAATTCGCCGCAGTTCCACGATCTCGTCAATGACTCTCTTATGGCTTCGTTGCCGAGGCTTCTGCCCATCCGTCCGCCATACGCTGCAAAAGGAACAGTGCTTGGGGCATCCGCGAATCGTCTGCACCGAAGCCCACATATACTTGGCCGGGTCCATCAAATCCCAGCGCGCCGCCAGAAACTCGCTCCCTCCAATCCGCCCGCCTTCGTAGATTCTCTCCAGCTTTCCCGCCAGGCAATCGGTCACCGCCTTACCCCAGGCCACATCCCCGTCGCCGGTCACCACCGCGTGCGCCTGCCCTTCTTTCAAAGCCTCTTCGGGAAACAGCGTCGCGTGAATGCCTCCATAGACAACCCAAGCGCCCCGCTCGCGGGCCATCTTGCCCACCGCATAGCCGCGTAGCGCATTGCCCGTATGCACGCTGATGCCCACAATGTCTCCCGGCTGAATCGTCTCCGGCACAATCTGCTCCAGCGACTCGTCAACCAAAATAGGATCGCCCGCCGCTCGCGGTGTCGCCGCCGCCAGCACAAAAAGCCATCGCGGCGTTATCACCGCGGTGCCAAATGAATTGTCGCTGGGATTGACCAGATGAACGCTCAACTGATCCAACCTTTCCTCGCACGAGTGTGGTGGCTCAAAGAGCGTTGTCGATTTAGAACGACTCGATGACGGAGTTGCGATCCGCTGGATTACAGGCGTCGATGACTCCCTGTGAACTTTCAGAATCTATCAGGCTTCCTTGAACGAAGGGGGTCAATATTGACCAGTTTTGGCCAGAGAAAGGGAAAAAGAAGATGAATCTTCGGAGAATTTGCCTTCCGGCGCGCTTTACACTACCCTGCCGCATTCCTCCAGCGGAATCGCCACCTGCTCCACGATCTCCAGCCCGAAGCCCTCCAGCGCCGGAATGTGCATTGGCGTATTCGACAGCAATCGGATCCGCCGTATTCCCAGGTCCGACAGAATCTGACCGCCCAGCCCGATAGCCCGCAGAATCCTCCCGCTCCGAGCCTGCGAACCTTCCCGCGCCCGCAGTTCGTGATGCAGAACCAGCCGCCCGCCTTCCGCAACTCCGGGTACCCCAAAGCCTCCGGGCGCCCCTGGTCTCGATTCTGAGACCGGGGATCCCACGCTCCCCGCCCCATGCTCAATCTCAAATCCCCTCGAAGTATTATGCAGGTAGAGCACCGCCCCGCACCCCTCCTCGGCGATCATCCGCAGCGATTCGTCCAGCGTCTCCCGGCAGCGGCAGTCGGCGGCAAAGAGATCCCCCGCCGTGCACCGCGTATGCACCCGCACCAGCACCGGATGCTCGCACGGCGCACGCAAATCCGCCGCGTCTTCCGCCGCCGCCGGCCCCGCATGGAACGCCGGGCACCCCGCGCAAAGATCGCCGCGCACCAGCGCAATGTGGCTCTCCCCGCCGTTGACTTCGCTCTCGTAGGCGATCATCCGAAACTCGCCCCACCGCGTCTGAATCCGGCTCTCCCCGGCGCGCACAATATACCGCTCGTGGCGCAGCCGGTAGCGGATCAGCTCCGCCACCGTCAGAATCCGCAGCCCGTGCTCCTCGCAGAAGAGAATCAGATCCGGAATCCGCGCCATCTCCCCGTCGTCCCGCATAATCTCGCAGATCACGCCCGACGGATTCAGCCCCGCCAGCCGCGCCAGATCCACCGAAGCCTCGGTCTGCCCCGCCCGCACCAGCACGCCGCCCCGCCGCGCCCGCAGCGGAAAGACATGTCCCGGCCGCGCCAGATCGGCCGCCGTCGAGCGCCCATCGATCGCCGTCCGAATCGTATGCGCCCGGTCCGCCGCCGAGATCCCCGTCGTCACCCCCTCGCGCGCCTCGATCGTCTCGGTAAACGCCGTCCCAAAGCGCGACGAGTTCTGCTGCGTCATCGGAAACAGCCGCAGATAGTCGGCCCTCTCCTCGGTCAGCGCCAGGCAGATCAGCCCCCGCCCGTACCGCGCCATGAAGTTGATAGCCTCCGGCGTCACAAACTCCGCCGCCAGCGTCAGATCGCCCTCATTCTCCCGGTCCTCGTCGTCCACCACCACCACCATCCGCCCCGCGCGAATCTCCGCCACCGCGCCAGGCACGTCAATAAACGGAGGAGCGAAGCTGCGAGCAGTTGCCTCGGAGCCGCGTGGAGCTTGCTCGGAGGTTCGTGGAGTTGGCTCGGAGATGCGTGAAGTGTCAGGCATAGCGACTCCTCCATTCTCTCCCACCCCCTCCACATACCGCAAAAGCGACGCTCCCGGCACAGCGAGCAGGAGCCTCCTGTCTCTGACGGGTCTCCTGTTTCTCACGGGTCCTGTCTGCAAAGTTCATTAACAAATAACACTGTCATCCTGAGCGAAGTTGGGCGCGTCTTTTGCACCCAACGCAGTCGAAGGACCTGCGGTTATCTCTGCAGGAGGGAGCCGAGAATATTAGGTCCCCCGAGCGCCGCTCCCGTAGGGAGCCATCGAAAATAGCCCAGGGTGAAACCCTGGGAAAGCAGCCCAACGAAAAGCCGCGCCTCGTAGGTGCGCTGCGAACCTCGAATCCCTTGGATGACGAGCAGCGTCAGGGCACGACTTCAGTCGTGCCGCAAGGGCCGCAAAAGAACGCGGGCTTCAGCCCCTGCGGGCGGTAGGCCGGGGATTCATCCCCGGCATAAGGCCAATGGAATCAGCGCGGGCTGGTAGGGATGGGTTCCAACCCATCCATTTATCCCCTGAGGTATGCTTTTCGGGCATTTCGCCCGAACTGAGGGAGCAGGAGCCTTCAGGCCCCTGAATAGCAGGCTTTGTATCAGGGCACGACTTCAGTCGTGCCCGAAACGCTGCCAAATAACCGGTAGCGTTACTGATTCTGCGACGCCGCGGTGGTCACTTCCTTTTCAGCTTGGTCGGCCTGCTGGCCCTGCTGCTGAATATCGGCCGCGTCTTTGGGGTCGGGAGGAGGCGCGACCGCGGCATACTCCGTCTGAGCCGGCGGAGCCTGAGCCGAGGGTGGAGCTTGCGGCAATCCACCCTTGCCCTGCTTGGACTGAAGTTCCTGGAGTCCCTGGTCGATGGTCGCCCGCATCTGGTTCTGCATCTCCTGCAGATCGGTCAACTGAACCGTAACTGTGCTGGATTTCTGGCACTCTTGTCCGCCCTTACTGGCCATGACAACTAGGTCTGCCGCCGTTGCGTCGGCTGGCGGAGAAGTCTTCAGCGCAAGCACATCGCCGTCACTGATTCCACACTCCTGCCCGTTGGCGTCCACCACATCCAAGGCGCCTCCAGCCACGAAGACATGCGGCTTGCCGTCGGTCAGCAGACGCGCAATCCCGCTGGAACCGGGGTCCACGTCTTGGTGTTGAGCGCTTTGCGTCGCCTCGGAGTTTTCCAGCGCCAATTGGCTCCTTACCTCGTCGGCGATCTGCTGCTTTACTTCGGGCGTCAACTCGGGAGCGCCGCCCACGGGAGCCGCGGAGCCACTGATTTCGCCAGCCTCCTGATGCGCGGCATAAGCTGTCTGCAGGTCCTGAGAGATCATGTAGTCGGTCAGCCAGGCCGAGGCGCTGGGGTAAACGGGGTACGGCGCAAAGTAGCCGCCATAATACCCGTACCAGGGGCTCGCCCCCCATCCCCATCCATAGGCAACCGGCGCGCCCCAGGGGTAGTAGGCCCAACCATAAAAGGCCGGGCCATAATAGAATCCCGGAGCGTAGACATCCAGATACACTCCCCGGTACCCATACCCGCGGTAGTAGCGGTGATATTCATGGCCATGGTAGTAGTAGGACCTCCGGCCAAAATCGTGGCGTGGTAACTATACCCGCGCTGCACGTATCCGGGACGGCCCCGCTCGGCAACAAGGCGGCTGTGGTCTGGGCGCTCCACCGAGACTCTCCGGTTGCCGTTCAGCCCGTGATGAACGTCCATTCCCCGCTTGGCGTCATGCACGTCGCGCACGTTGCCTTTCGGGCCGACGCGCACCGCGCTGCCGTCCTTTGTGACGCGCTCGTTGCTTCCCTTGGGCGCGGGACCACCCCTGATCGGCGTGGGATTGGCGGCGTTTCTGGAATGCGAGCTGGCTGCGGTAGACCCTAGAACATTCTGCCGTGACCGATCAGACACCGGAGCCGTAGTCCCTGTGGTCGTGGTGATGGGGCGCGTGCCAGGCGTCGTAGTCGTGACGGGACGCGCGCCGCCTGGGTTTCCGGCTGGCCTGGCGGCAGGCTGCGGAGCTGGGCGCGGAGCCGGGGCTGCCTGCCTAGGGGGCGGAGGCGGCGGGGCCGGCTTCTTATCGGTGGCTGCGCCAGCCATGCTGCCCAACCCAAGAAACACCGCGAGAATCGTTGCTGTGGAGACATTCCTCATGGTGCTGTTACGAATCGTCATCGTCATCGTGTCCTCATTTCTCTCTCAATCTTTGGGGCTGCGCCACGTCCCCGCAGCACGGATGTATTACTCAACATTGCTGACTTTTCCGTTCGTGAAAGTCACCTTCATATCCTTGTAATAGAAGATCGACTTCCCTCCCAAATTGGCCACCTTCAACGGTCCTCCGAGGATAGCGGTTACTTGATCCATGGTCTGGCCAAGGGAAATGGTCGGCGGCGGGGTGTCGGGCGGCGGAGGCGGAGGCGCAATATCCGGCATGGGAGCCGGAGCGGACTCCGCCGTGCTGCCCTCCCGGACCCATACCTGTCCATTGGCGGAGACCAGCGTGTCACCTCGTATCTTGAAATCGAAGGAGGCCCCAGTCACAGTGCAACCCAGCGTCAATGTGTCCCCATTCACGCTGTATCCGCCGCCGCTTTGCTTGGAGCCTGGCCCAAGCATCACGCATCGATTGAGGGACAGGAAGTTGAGTTGCACGCCCCCCGTTTTCAAGTTGTACTTCCCGTCGACTGTGAGGGGCACATCTTGCGCCGGACTGGACGCATCGGCCGGTGCGGGCCCCCCACCCTGATCCTCCACGGGCGCCACTGCCAGCACCTCGGCGATGGTGTTCATTAACTCGTCAGGCGATGGAATTTGCTTCTTTTCAAACGGGATCTCCAGCCACGACCAGTAGCGGATATTATTGGCATCAGCATCGGTCCATAATTTGAATTCAATGCCGTTTTTCTTGACATTCATGCCAACAATCCAGAATTTATCTCCTGCCGCGTAGGTGTGCATGGGAATCGTACTTGGGTCTATCTTCATTAAGCTCAGGTTCAAATTCCATAAAAACATTCCGGCGGAAAGTTTCCCGTTCTTATATGTATTGGCGGGAGCGCCGGCGGCAGCAGGAGAACTCGTGGCACACATTTGAAGTGAATTCTTTTGCAGCGTAACCACGGATCCAGCGGTGACAATCTCACCATTACTATCCAATTTGGCTAGAGTGATGCGCTGTTGGAGCTTCTGCTGAATCGCCGTCAAGTCACCTTGGGCAGCCAGAGTAAGGCTGAGCATCAATGCGATTGCAGCAAATCCGAAGGCACGAAACCACCGTGTTTGATTCACATTCCTCTCCCCTTGAGCCATATGCCTTTACCTTTCATGGCTTGTGAGGGGAAGATTCAACAAGCAGCGCGATGTTAGGCCGATTCTGCGGCGCTGTCAAGGGTTAGAGCAATAGGACTTTCGGTTAGAGCAATAGGACTTTCCCCAAAAAACCTCAGCCAGGCCAGAGGAGTTCGAGATCGAGTTGCGGGTCGGGCGGCGATTCTTGCGGTGGCTGGAATGCGCTGCCGGACAAAAGGCGGCCAATCCCGTCG
>JBEKNI010000017.1:0-76969 GCA_049522975.1 Occallatibacter sp.
TCCCGATCGAAAGGAGTTTACGTACCGAAGTACTTCATCCTCCACGCGGCGTTGCTGCGTCAGGGTTTCCCCCATTGCGCAAAATTCCCCACTGCTGCCTCCCGTAGGAGTCTGGACCGTGTGTCAGTTCCAGTGTGTCCGTGCGCCCTCTCAGGCCGGATACCGATCATCGTCTTGGTGGGCCGTTACCCCGCCAACTAACTAATCGGCCGCGACCCCCTCCTAGAGCGAATTGCTCCTTTGACCCGTGGGTATTATGCGGTATTAGCTAAGGTTTCCCTCAGTTATCCCCCACTCCAGGGCAGGTTAGTCACGTGTTACTCACCCGTGCGCCACTTTACTCATGGCATTGCTGCCACTTTCTCGTTCGACTTGCATGTGTTAGGCACGCCGCCAGCGTTGATTCTGAGCCAGGATCAAACTCTCGTTTGAAACCTGATTGCTTCCCCTCAACCGACGGAGGCCGGAGAGGTTCGGCTGCGCCACGCGCTCGAAAGGCGTGACGCCTACTTAGTGAGAATGATCAAGCCAAACCTGATCTCTTCTCATAACTGGCATGTTCAACCTGATTGTCAAAGATCCTTGAGGCTGTCCGCCTGAGCGGGGCCTTTTTGGATCGAGGCCCGGCTCTTCAGCCAGGTTGTCCTCGAACTTGTTGCGCCTGCCGGTTTCGCGTAGTATCACGCTTGCCGCCATTTTTGCGCGAACCTTTCAAACTTATCAAACTCTCGCCCTCAGGTCAAGACAAATCGGTACAAATCTCTCCGGCCAATCTCGTCCATTCGCCCGAGGCCGTCCGAACTCGTTGTCGGCGGCTGTTCCTCGATGGCAAATGCGGTGATAGCGAATCTCCATCTGTCCGACCCGGGAACCCTCCCGTCCAATAGCGTCGCGCAGCGCAAAATATCAAAGAGCGACCAATATTCGAGCCGCTGAGGCTCGCGGGAGTTTCCTCCCGGGTCTTGCAATGGCTTGTTCTCTGAGGGTTTCCCTACAGGGGCGCAGGGGCTTGAAGCCTCACCTGACCCAACGAACCAGCTTCCCACTTCCCGCTACGGGGCAGACCACAAAGGCCACCGGGAGGCTCCACTGCTCATTTCCAACTTTTTGAAGTGTAGCACAAGCTACACCCGTTTGCAAGCGACACTAAACCTTCGCCGGCGCAGCTCGCCTGCAACTCCCCCAGAATAGCAATTCAGCTCCCGAATTGCAAGCCAGCCGCCTGTGGAAAGCCCCCGTTCCTGTGGAGAACCGTGGCAAGGCACGCTGATTGAGGGATTTGGCACTTCCATTATTTAGCGAAGTTGAAGATCCGCGTCGCATAGCAACCAAAGAACAGACAGAACATACCGGCGTAACCAAACCCGATCACTGTTCCCCAGATTTGAAAAAAAGTGTTGATCCTCGCATTCTCGGGACATTCCGGTTTATACCTCACTCTCACGGATTGACCCTCGGTGAAACCAGGGGGGTCGGACCCGACATTGGAAGTCACCGTGTACTTCGTCCCGTCCACCGCAGCGAAAGTGAAGACCGGGGCAAAGGTGTGGCCGAACTCATAGTAGTCTTTCGATCGTTCCAAACGGAGAATCTTCCCTTCCACCTCGATGCTGCGGAGAAGGAAGCTTCTCGTCAGGAAAAAGCAAATGAAAGAACAAACAATCAAACATGGGCTAGCGCACAGCGCCACATAACCAATTACCTTAAAAACCTGATCCATAAATGCTCCTTACTGCCGTGCAATCAGCCCCAGATCCGTCAGCCCATTGACGAAGTACTGCATGGCCAGCGCCACCAGCAAGAGGCCCATCACCCGCACCAGCACGCGAATGCCGGTCTCGCCCAGCACCCGGCGCACACTTCCCGCCCCGGCCAGCACCCAGTAGCTCGCCAGGCTGGTCAGCCCGATCGCGCCCAGAATCGCTCCCATCTCCCAGCGCCACGGCCCCGGCGCCTGCCCCACCAGCACCATGACCGTGGATATAGCCCCCGGCCCGGCCAGCATCGGAATCCCCAGCGGCACAATCCCCGCATCCTCCTTCTGCGAAGCCTCCTCGGCATCCCCCGTGGCCTCCTGGGTCGGAGATCGCTTGGCCTGCAGCATATCCAGCCCGATCAGCAGCAGAATCAACCCCCCGGCAATCTCAAAGGCCGGCAGCGTGATGCCGAAGAGCCGGAAGATCAGTTGGCCGCCCACGGCAAAACTGGTCAGCACAATGAAGCAGGTCAGAGCGCCTTTGCGCGCCATCCGCCTGCGCCGAGCGGCATCCGCGCCTGAGGTAATCGCCAGAAAGGAAGGAATCGCCGCAAAGGGATCGACTAGAAAGAAGATCGAACTCAGAGCCAGCACCGAAAAACGCACCAGCGGCGCCTGGCTCAACTCGTTCAGCGCCGTAGCTGCGGGATTGGTCCAGATCATCTCTTGAGGCTAGTCCATCTCCCCCTGCGGCCGCCAGCCACTCTCAAATCCGGCCTGGGGTCACTGCGATTCCCGCGCCGTCGAAAGCCGGTCGATCAGCCAATCCAGCGCGGCATCCTGGTCCTCGATCTCGATACGCAGCTTGGCGGCGAGCAGCGGCATGGATTTGGGGAAGGCCGCAGCGAGCTTCCCCATCCGGACCAGGTCTTTTTCTGTGGTGACCAGTGCGGCGGCTCCGGCAGCGCGGGCCTTGGCCAACAGCTCTTCCAGGCTGGCGCGCGTGTAGGCGAAATGGTCGGGAAAGGCGGTACGGTAGGCCAGGCGTAGCCCGGCTGCTTCGAGGCCCGCGAAAAACTGCTTCGGGCGGGCGATGCCGCAGAAGGCGGCGACGGGGCCATCGGCGGCAGGAACTTCCATCTTGCGGCTGAGCCGCCAGACCGGGCCTTGCCAGCCCCAGGCGCGCAACTCAGCCTCCAGGTCCGTCTCGTCTGCCGGAATGGCGATAATGCTGGCGCGGCGGATCGCTTTGAGCGGCTCGCGCAGATTGCCCGCCGGGAGCAGACCGTCCTGCCAATCCCGACTGTCCAAAAGCAGAATCTCCACGTCCCGCGCCAGTTGGCGGTGCTGGAAGCCATCGTCAAGCAGATGAAGGCATACCTCAGGGGCTATTGATCGCTGCATATGGAATGTCCTGGCAGCCGCGCCGGAGGCGCAGTGTTCATTAGCCCCGCGCTTCAGCGTGGGGAAAGCGGATTCCACATGGGAACTCCGGAGTCCCGTAGGGACGGTGCAGGAGATTTCTTTTGCGGGAATCAATAAAGCCCGCGTCGATTCTGCTGGCTCAGTGCCGGGGCTAAAGCCCTGGCCTACCAGCCCGGTCGCTTCCTCTGTGATAGCTTGGCCGGCCTCGGCCAGCAGACCTGCGTCGTAGCGCCGGGCAGCCACGAAGACCGGAACCCCCGCCTCGCGGGCAATCAGCAGCGGCTCGTCTCCGAACTCCTCGGCGCTTCCCTCCGGATTCACGCGGGTGGGAAGTTGACTCCGGCGGCCATAGCCTCGGGTGAGCACATCGACGCGCAGACCGCGCGCGATGAGCGCCTTGGCCAGCGCGATGGTGAGCGGCGTCTTGCCCGACCCGCCGGTGGAGAGATTGCCGATGCTGACGACCGGGAAGCTCAGCCGCCTGACCGGCTCCAGCCCGTTCCTCAGCCCGAACTCGCGGACCGCCAGCGCCAGCCGGTAGAGCGGAATCAGCGGCAGCAGTAGTCGGCGTAGACGGACCGGCGACATTATCCGCACCTCAAACCTGTTTCGGATGGCCAGGCTCATCCTTCCCGTTCAATTCTCCCTGAAGCTTGTCGATTTCGGCATCCATTGCTTCGTTGCAGTCCCGCCAGGTTGCGCTGTCTTGGATGGCTTTCTTAGCCTGGGCCAGAGACCCTCCCAGAACGGAACGAAGGATGACAATGGATTCGATCTGTTTTTTTCCATTTTGACGAAGAAAAGCCAGAATTGCCTCAATCTCCGCACCCTGCTCATCGAGTCGACGCACACTGTTTGCGATAGTTGGATCCACCAAGCTCATATCCCTAATTATCGGTGCAGGTCTGAGTAGCAGTTTCATGAGTGCCTCCACGCAGCGCCCCGTCGCTCCGGCCTGGCTGGCGAAGACCTCCCTGGCCCGCTCGCCCATGGCTTGGGCGGCGGCTGAGTCTTCAAGCAAGCCGATCAAGGCCCCGGCCAGCTCCTCCGTGGCGGCAATCCGCACCGCCTGATGAGCCAACAAGTCCTCTGTAATGGCGCGGAAGTTGGCGTAGTGCGGGCCCATCACGATGGGAACGCCGAACTGCGCCGGCTCCAGCGGGTTGTGTCCGCCAGCCGGAACCAGGCTGCCGCCCACAAAGGCCGCCGACGCCAGCGAATAGACCGAAGCCAGCTCGCCGATGGTGTCGAGCAGAATGATCTGGCCGGGTTTCAGCGGCTTAGGCGCGCCCTCCTGTCCCGCGTGCGATTCGGCATCCGGCCAATCCGAGCGCCTGACCCAGGCCACGCCGGACCTCTCAAGCAGCGTGGCCACAGCGCCAAATCGCTCCGGATGGCGCGGCGCGAGCACCATCGCCAGTCGTGAATCGGCTTCCAACAGCCGCGGCCAGGCCTCCAGCAGCGCGGCTTCTTCGCCCTCCAGCGTGCTGCCGGCCACCACCAGCCGCAAACCCTCCCTCACTTCCCTCAGCAGCCGAGTAGCCTCGGCCTCTTCCACGGCTCGCACGTCGAATTTAAGATTTCCGGCCACCGTAACCCGCTCCGGCTGGCAGCCGATGGCCTTAAGCCGCTCGGCGTCCGCCTGGCTCTGCGCCAGCACCCGGCTAAGCCGCCCCAGAAACGGCCTCCACAGCCAACGCAGCCGCCGGTAGCGCGGCCACGAGCGGTCCGAGATGCGAGCATTGACGACCGCTACCGGAATCCCCCGGCGGTAGCAGCCGCTCAGCAAGTTGGGCCAAAACTCCGTCTCGGCCAGCACGAACAGGCGCGGCTTCAGCGCCTCCAAATAGGCCCGCACCGCCCAGGGCAAATCCAGCGGGCAATAGAAGACCCGCTCCGTCCCAAACCGCTCTCGGGCCAGCGCCTGCCCGGTGCGCGTGGTGGTGGAGACTACGATCAGGTACTCCGGCAGCGCAGCCTCCAGCGTCGTGACCAGCCGGCTCACCGCCAGCACTTCACCGACGGAGACGGCATGGACCCAGATGACCGCGCGCTCCCGGCCCAGCCGGGCCGCCTCTGGGCGCACCCAGCCCAGCCGTTCTAACAGCCCTTCGCGGTACTTTTGCGTAGTGGCCATCCGCCACAGCCACCACGGTGCCCCCAGCACCAGCGCCGCCAGCAACGCCAGATTGTAGAAAAAAAGAATCATGCGTGACGGAACGTGCCTTTCCGCCGTCCAATCTCAGATGATACAGTCGAGCACGATGAGAACTCTGCGGAGAATTTCGCCCTTGCTGCTCTGGCTGGCGCTGCCCGCCGCGGCCGCCGACCACAAGCCCCCGGCAGTCCAACCGGCCACGGCCTTTGCCGCCGTCGAAACGCACCCTGACGAAAAAGTCTCCATCGCCGCCGAACCTTACGATACGCGCGAAAAAACAGCCATCTTCCGCGTCGATTATCTCAGTCACGGCGTCATGCCCATCCGCCTCATCGTCACCAACAACAGCGACCGGCCCATCAACCTGCGCGAGGCGCGGGTACTCTTCTATACTGCCGAGGGAGAGAAGATCCAGGCTGCCGAGCCGGAGGATGTCGAGCGGTTGATGACCCGCCGGGAGCGCGAAAGCACGAAGATTCCCATGCCCACCCCGCTGCCTCCCATCAAGCTCAAGCCCAAGGCCAGCAACAAGGAAATCGAAGAGGACTTCAATATCTTCGAGTACAGCGCCTTGGTCGTCGAGCCGCACTCCACCCGCGCCGGCTTCCTCTTCTACGACGTCTCCGGCCTAGACCACCCGCTCGCGGGCGCCAGCCTGCACCTGCGCAAGCTGCTCGACGCCGACGGCAAGGAATTCTTCTACTTCGAGATTCCCTTCGACAAGTACCTCAAGTCCAAGTCCGGCCAGATGAACTGAACTGTCGCCTACTCGTAGTAAGTAGCCGTAGTCGTATCCGTCTCCCAGATCGTCGCGTCCTTCACCCGCACCCGCCCTTCGGTCATTGCGGCGAGCTGCTCATTGGTCTCGTCGTAGAAGTATTTGGCCAGGTTCTCGGCCGAGGGGTTCAGCTCGATGAACGGCTCCAGGTCGTTGAGCATCCGGTGGTCGATCCGCTCAATCACTGGCCGCAGCACCTGCTTGAGCAGCTTGAAGTCCAGCAGCAGCCCCGCCGCGTCCAGTTCGGCCCCGGCCAGCGTCACGCGGATCTTGTAGTTGTGCCCGTGCGGGTTCTCGCACTTGCCCTTGTAATTGCGGAGGTAGTGTCCGGAGGAAAATCCTGCCTCCACGGTAACTTCAAACATCGGCGTCTGCTCGACTCTCTGCGGGGAAGCGCCCCTGCTTCCATTTTAGTTCCCCACCGGCTTCGTCGCCCCAGGGGGATCAAACGAGCTTACGTTGTCCTGTTCTTTCCGAGCAGCCCAACTCGCCCTTGCAAGTTACGCCTGCAATGAACAAGCCTTGAGTCCCATAAAAGCTCCGTGCCCCATCCATTCTGTCATCCTGAGCGGAGCGTAGCGGAGTCGAAGGACCCGCTTCTTGCTTTTCTGGCGAATGGGTGGGATACCACGAATCCCAACCGGCTTTGCTCATAGGGAGCAGCCCTACCCGTGCTTGCGAGTTACGGCATGAAATGAACCTGCCAACTTGCTATCCCGCGAAGCGGGGCCAACTTGCTAAATAGTCTCCCGGTTCTTCTGTAGTTTGGCGAAAGAATGGAGAAACTGACCCCAACAACCATTTTGTTCATGAGGAGGGAGCATGGGCCTTCAGACCCATGAATGATGAGGCTAAATCGGACGGCCTTCAGGCCCGGGCCTGTTTTCTCTCGATCTTTGTTTTGTTGAACTTATATTTTTGTTTCTTTTCATCGGCTTGCGTCGGCTCTCAATCCACGCTCCTACCTCAGCAACTCCCCAACAATCCCCGGAGCGGCCTGGAGCGCAGCTTCGATCTGCGACTGGTCCTTGCCGCCGGCTTCGGCGATCTCCGGCTTTCCGCCGCCCGAGCCGCCAACGAGCTTGGCCACCGCCCCCACCAGCTTGCCGGCCTGGATGCGCTTGATGAGTCCCGCCGTCACTCCGGCAATCAGGGCGACTTTGCCCTCCGGCTGGGCGGAGGCCAGAACCACCACCCCCTCGCCCAGCTTCTGCTTCAGGTTGTCCACCAGTGTGCGCAACTGGCCGCGCTCCAGCGAGTCGGCGCGCAGCGTGACGAGCCGCACGCCCTTCACTTCGACGGCGCGGCTCACGGCTTCGTCTAGCGCCCCGGCGGCCGACTTCATCCGTGCCTCTTCCAGCTCGCGGCGCAACTGCTTCATCTCGTCTTCCTGCGCGGCCAGTTTTTTGCGGAAGGCCTCCGGCAGGTTCTCCACCGAGGGAACCAGTTGCGATGCAATCTGCGAGACAGCGTAGTCCTGGCGGAAGGCAGCCAGCGAGCCGAAGCCGGTAATCGCCTCCAAACGCCGCACACCCGACGAAACCGAGCCCTCGCTCAGAATTTTGATCAGGCCAATCTCGCCCGTAGCCGTGGTGTGCGTGCCGCCGCAGAGTTCGGTCGAAAATCCATCCGACAGCTTGACTACCCGCACCTTGTCGCCGTACTTCTCGCCGAAGAGCGCCATGGCGTGGTACTCACTGACCGCTACATCAATCGGCACGTCTTCCAGGGTTTCGACTGTCGCATTGGCCAGCACCTCGCGGTTGACGATCGATTCAATTTCTTCCAACTCCTCGTCGGCCACCTGCGCGAAGTGCGAAAAATCAAAGCGCAGCCGATCCGGATGCACTGCCGACCCAGCCTGCTTCACATGCGTGCCCAGCACCTGCCGCAGCGCCGCGTGAAGCAGATGCGTCCCCGTATGATTCCGCCGGATCGCATCCCGCCGCTCGCCATCTACCACCGTCCGCACGTGATCGCCGACCGCCAGCGGCTCCTTCAGCAGAGCCTTGTGCGCACGTACGCCCTGCACCGGCAGCACGCAACCCTCAATCTCGGCCACGGTTGTATTCCCATCCGCCGAAGTAAACCACCCCGTATCGCCCGTCTGCCCGCCCGAGTCGCCATAGAAGCTGGTCTGATCGAGGACAACGTCCACCAGATCGCCCGCCGCCGCCGCAGGAACGCCCACGCCATCCTTCACAATCGCCAAAACCTCAGCGCCAGCAGCAGTGAGCTGCTTGTAGCCGAGAAAGTCGGTCCTAGGCAACTCGCGATAAGCCGGGCTGGCCGATTTCTGGCTGCCGCCCTTCCAACTGGCGCGGGCGCGGGATTGCTCTTCGGCACGAGCGGCTTCGAAGCCGTCGTGATCGAATGCGATGCCGGCATCACGGGCGGCGTCGACCATGAAGTCGAGGGGAAGGCCGAAAGTTTCGTAGAGGTGGAAGGCCTTGTCGCCAGGGAAGGTAATCTGAATCGGGTCTCCACGAAGCGCAGGAACTCGAAGGAGATTCCTGATCAACCATGCGTTTGCTTTTCCAGGTGAGTTTGTGGCGAAGTTCTCAATGATCTCATCGAATGAGTCTGTTTGTGCCGTTGCAAATGACTCCAAGATGAGTTTGTATTTTTCGACGAGTGGGCGGATGAGTTCCGAAACTGCTAAGTCATAGCGACGGGCACCTTCAGAGAAAATCCTTCCGAATTGTCTTTCTTCCGCTTCGACGGTCTTTGCAACGCGTTCGGCAGACTCAAAGAGTTCCGGATATGCAGGATTCTTGGAATCGCTATTCATGAGGTCGCGGACGGCATAAACCATCTCGTGCATGAAGGGCTTTTCTTGTCCAAGCAGACGCCCATGAAAGATTCCACGGCGAAGGATCTTACGCAATACGTAACCACGGCCTTCGTTCGAGGGAAGTACGCCATCAGAGATTAAAAACGTAGCGGTGCGGGCATGATCAGCGATAATCCTCAGCGATGGAATTGTGAGCAGTTTTTCAAGACGTTTCGATTCATGTAATTCCTGCCGTTTCTCCCAGTCGCCGAACGGAATTGCAGCAGCGTCGGTAATGACAAAAGGGTGATAGTTGCAGAGATCCGCGGCGCGGACTATCAGTGGCGTGAACAGGTCTGTCTCAAAATTGGACACTTTTCTTTGCAGGACGGCGGCGACGCGCTCCAGCCCCATGCCGGTGTCGATGGAGGGTTTGGGGAGCGGGGTTAGTTTGTATGTGGTGGTCTTGGTGGCGGGGTCAACGATGGCGGCGCGGTCGAATTGCATGAAGACCAGATTCCAGATCTCGACATACCGTGCCTCGTCCTTTCCGAAGGGCAAATCGACCCCCGGCGTCTCCGCCGCCTCGATCCCCATGTCGTAAAAAATCTCCGAGCAAGGCCCGCAAGGCCCGGTCTCGCCCATCTGCCAGAAGTTGTCCTTGAGGCCGTATTCGTGGATGCGCTCTTTGGGGACGCCGGCTTCGATCCAGTAGCCCTCGGCCTCATCGTCGCGCAGCACGCCATCGGCGCCCTCAAAAATCGTCACGTAAAGCCGGTCCTTGGGAATCCCGAACCACTCCGGGCTGGTCACCAGTTCCCACGCAAACGCAATCGCCTCGCGCTTGAAGTAGTCGCCGAAGCTGAAGTTGCCCAGCATCTCGAAGAAGGTGTGGTGGCGGCGCGTGAAGCCGACGTTTTCCAGGTCGTTGTGCTTGCCGCCCGCGCGGACGCACTTCTGCGAGGTGGTCGCGCGCGAGTACTCGCGCCGCTCGGCCCCCAGGAACAGATCCTTGAACTGGTTCATCCCGGCGTTGGTGAAGAGCAGGGTCGGGTCGTTGGCGGGCACCAGCGAGGAAGAGTGCACCCGGCGGTGGCCCTTCGACTCAAAAAAGCGCAGAAAAGTCTCGCGAATTTCGTTTCCAGAGCGGAATTCCATGGCTATCTCAGTGTAATTGGAGCGCGGGCAGGGTTGCAGGGGACGTGAACCGGGACACCAGGGTCGGGGGCGCGTGGACTCCCGCCCCAAAGCCGATCCACAAAGGCCATACCCGCAACCGGGCGCCCCACCCTCGCCGCTGTCATCCTGAGCGAGCGCAGCGAGTCGAAAGCCTGCCCTGAGCCTGTCGAAGGGGACCTCCTTTTCGCACGTTGCGGCTAGCGTGGGAGGAATCCGCCAGGCCCGCGCCGGTCTTGCAGATAATTTGCCTCCTCGCGCGGATAATAGAACCAGTCGCAAATCCGAGGCCCAAATGACCACCCTCCAATCTCCAACCCGCGCAATCCTACTCCCTATCGCTTACTCCCTATTCCCTTTTCTCCCTTTCTTCTCCCCAAAATCGCCCCAAAAATCAAATAAATCCTGTGTGCCACAGTTTTCGACCGTTTCATATCTTGCAACCTACACGCAATCAACAGCTTGCATTTTGGTAATGTTAACGAATCAGTAACTGCAAACCCCGTTTTTTGCCCCCTTTTCGGCCCAAAAGGAGGCCATTTCGGTCAAAAAGGCCCTCTTTCTCGCATTTTTTGAACGCTCGCAAGTATCGCAATCCGGGATTTCTGGAGCCGGAATACCGCAACGGCAGGCCAGACACGCGAACCGCAAAACATCGCCGTCCCCGTTTGCATGGAATTGCTCCGCTACAGCGCAGAATAACTGCATGGACCGATTCAATCTGCCAGGGATGGGATCAGTCCATACCATGCCGATCAGGAACCGGCAGCCGCTTCCAACTCAGCCAGTTCCTCCTTGCTGAGCTTCAGTTCAGCCGCCGCGAGATTCTCATCGAGGTGCGCCACCTTCGAAGTCCCCGGAATCGGCAGCATCACCGGCGAGCGCTGCAACAGCCAGGCCAACGAAAGCTGCGCCACCGTGGCTGAATGCCGGGCGGCAATCGCGGCCAGCGCCTGCGCCGAGGGGTTGTCAGCCTTGAGCAGCTTCCCCGCATTGATCGGGTACCACGGCAGGAAGCCGATTCCTTCCCGCTCACAGTAGTTCAGCGTCTCCTCATGCCGCCGGTCGGCCAGACTGTATCTATTCTGGACAGTCGTCACTTCGACGATCTTGCGCGCCTCATCAATCTCCGCCGGAGTCACTTCGCTCAAGCCGATGTGCCGGATCTTGCCCTGCTCCTGCATCCGCCCGAGCGCGCCGAGTGACTCTTCCAGCGGCGTCTGCGGGTCGATGCGATGAAGCTGGTAGAGGTCGATGCGCTCGAGCCGGAGCCGGCGCAGGCTCATCTCCACGCATTGAATGAGATAGCCGGCGCGGCCCACGAACTCGGTCTTGGCCGGCCCTTGGCGAGTGATTCCGCCCTTGGTGGCGATGACCAGGCCAGGCGAGTAAGGGTAAAGCGCCTCGGCGATCAGCCGCTCGGCAATCTCCGGGCCGTAGGCGTCGGCGGTGTCGATAAGGTTCACGCCGAGTTCGACGGCGCGGCGCAGGACGCGGCGGGCCTCGGCGGCATCGGCCGGCTCGCCCCAGGCCCCCTCGCCCACCAGGCGCATGGTTCCGTAGCCGAGCCGGTAGACGGGCAAGTCCCCTCCGATGAGGAAGACGCCGCTCGAGTGTGCGGGGAAGGTTGGTCTGTCCATTCTCGATTGGATGCGCGTCGTGGCGTGCCAGGTGCGGTTTGAGGTTCGCGGTTTCTCACCTTTGCAACAGAAGGAAATCGCAAAGATGGGGCACGGGCGCTTATGGTCAGGGGAACCCGCCAGGGCTCAATCGCGTATATTGGCCTCAGAGCGAGGAAAACCAGCATGAGCAGCCAACCTTATCCGAACGCGCAAGCGATCTTTTATCAGCAGTATGAGATGGTGCGCCGCGACGAGGTGGTGGGCATCTTGCTTGCGCTGTTCTTGGGCGCTTTTGGCCTCCACCACTTCTATCTGCGCAGGACCGGCCTCGGAGTCCTTTACTGCTGCTTCTGCTGGACGGGAATCACCACGTTCCTGGGCTTTATCGAGTGCTTCTTCATGCCCGGACGGGTGCGGGAGTTCAACGCCATCCAGGCGGCTGGAATTGCGGCGATGCTGGGGATTCCGGCGCCGGGGTGGGGCCAGCCCTTCAACGTCACGGTGAACGTGCCGCCTGCGGCGCAGCCGGGCACGCTGGTGGCTTGCAGGCGGTGTTCGCTGACCAATCCGCAGGGCGCGCGATTCTGCTCCGGCTGCGGGGCGGCGCTGGGCTAGCCTACTTCGCGCCGGCGGGTTGCGCGGCCAGCGGCAGCGGCAGTTCCACCACGCCCAGCCGGTTGCTCAGATTGTCCCGCACCCCCACCCGAAGGTAGCGCGCGGTCACCGGAAGATCCACCTGCAGCCGGTAAGGGAGGCCCCGCTTCTGAGTCTCGGCAACCATCTCCGCAGGGATGGTGCGCTGGATCCGGGTGCGCGTAGCGTTCAGGCTCTGTCCGGCTGGCCCGTAGGCCATCGCGGCAAACTCGAGCATCAGATGCTGGCTTCCATTCTCGCCCGGAGTCAACGTCAGATCCCGGCCGAGCACCGCAAAATCCACCGCATACGCTTGCACATCCACCGCCTTCGCCTCCGGCGCGCCCTGAAACTTGGCCAACGCGGCCAATTGCTCCGGCGTGGCGGGGGCTGCTTTGCCAGCAGTTAGGCGCGCGAGGAAGGGCAGATCTCCGATCTGCGGGGTTCCTAACTGGAGCGCCACGCCCAGAGAATCCACCTCGTGAGCCACTCCTGCCATGTCGTCCGCGAAGTAGCTGCGCCGGTAGGAGACTTCGTAACCGTGCCGGCTTAGCTCAACCCGGATCT
Organism: Occallatibacter sp.; assembly: GCA_049522975.1. Taxonomy (GTDB): domain Bacteria; phylum Acidobacteriota; class Terriglobia; order Terriglobales; family Acidobacteriaceae; genus Telmatobacter. The sequence goes on from JBEKNI010000017.1 coordinate 12,829, forward strand.
TCCTCAGCCGGCCATCGAATTTCTTGTCGGAAGGATCATAGCTCAGCGTGTAGTAATCGCTTCCCTCCAGGGCGGCTTTGGAAAAGGCCTCCTTCAGTCCGTTGGTATTGAAAAACGCTGCACCGCCGGTCTCTGCGGCAATGTTCGTCAGCGTATCGTGCTCGGCGGCTTGCGACGCAGCGAACCTTTGCTGCTGGTGCACGGCCGGATTAACGGATCCGGGGGTGTTGTAAATTCCTCCTCCACCTCCGTGCTGCCGAAGATCAACCCGGCTGGATGCCGAAAAGACCGTGTTGTTCATCAGTCCCCGCACATCCACGGCATAGACCGCCGTATGGCTCAGGTTGAGCAGGTCAGCGACCTTCTTCTGGTCGGCGGTATAGTTCCGTTGACTTTGATAGGCATTTGAATCGGAGGTCTCAGGCAAAACCGCCAGCGGAAACGAGCCGGAGAGCCAGAGAATGTTCTTGCGCCCCGGCAGCGGCATGAGGAACTGGGCAATCGCCGTGAAGGCGTCGAGCGTGATCTCGACCTCCTGATCCTGGCGGAAGTCGCGCTCGTTGTTCTCCATCTGGGCCAGCAGCTCCGCCGCCTGAGCCCCGACCGTGTCCAGCGGGTTCAAATCCGCGGCCACCTTGTCGCTCTGCTCGTGAATGTCCGTGTCCGGAGAATCGACGTAACTCGGCCTGATGGTTGCATAGCGGCTGTTGGCCGCGGCCATCAAGGCATCCTGATTGGCGGTAAAGCCCTGCAACAGTACCAGCCGGTTGCCCAGCACGAAGATCGCGTATCGGCCGGGCGGCCTGGACTTCAGAAAGGTCACCAGTTGATCGTGGGCATAGCGCTGGTACTCCGGCGCGGTGCTCAAAAGATCGTAGAGAATAACATTCAGAGGGCCGGGAGCCTTCGGTTCGGATAGGTTGGAGTATGTGTTGGCCGGCAGAGGCGGCAGTTCCACTGGCGCGGCAGTCGGCTGCCGGTGCTCCTCGAAAGAGAGAATCTTCTGCTCGGCGCCATCCTCGAAGATCCGAAAGTCGCTCTGCGTCAGGTCCTGAACCGGCTTCCCATGGCTGTCGGTGACGGTAATATCCTCAATAACCCGCCGGGTCTCAACATGCAGCACGGCGCCGGAGTCTGCGGGTTTAGCCGCCGTCTGCGCCCCGCCCGGCAGAAGGAAGACGAAAGAGAGTAAGAGCCCAGCTCCGGCAAGACTAGGATGCGCGTTCATGATTGGAGAAATCCTCGACGGCTCCATTCTAGTCGAGTTCCCCACCCGCTTCCAAAGGGTCGTCCGCTCCGTGCCCATCCTTTCTGTCATCCTGAGCGGAGCGGAGTCGAAGGACCCGCTTCTTGCCTTTCCGGCGAAAAGGGGGAATGTCACAGACTTCAACGCGAATCCCACTTCGTCCAATTGCGCTCAGAATGAGCTACATATTCGCGTGTCCCGAGCGCATCGACTCGTTGAACTGCGGCTTGGTGAAGTTCAGTGCGGCTTCCAGCTTCGCCTGGTACTCCGGCGCGCGGGCCAGCAGCAGCGGCGTTGCGGCGGCAAACTCGCCCTCCAGCACCAGCAGTCCCTCGCCCGCTTTATCACCGGCCATGCGCAGCAGATCGCCCTCGGTCGTGTTCAGGTACTGCGCATCCCGCGGGTCGGCAATCCACACCGGCCTGCTCTCGCCCAGCACGCCCGAAAGCCAGTAGACCTTGCGCAGCAGGTACTCCAGCCGCTCTTGGTCGTTGGTCTCCGTAAATAGAAACTTCTTCTGCCAACGGCTGTAGTAGCGCGTCGTCACCGGAACCGGCTGCCGGTTGCCGGACTTCAAAAACTCAAGCTGCCCCAGGTCCACCGTCTTGCGCACGGCGTTATAGACAAAGGTCTCCGCATAGGGCTGTTCCATCGCCGGAACGATCTCGGCAAAGGTCAGCGTCACCGAAGAGGCTACTTTGGCGTGCAGGTTGTGCGTCCCGCCGTCGGCCAGGTGCATCTCCCCGTGGACGATGTAGGTGTCCGCCCCCGAGGTCGAGCGGTGAGCCGGCCACTCAAACTGCCCGAAGGCCACCGGCAGCCCGGCCAGCGTGACGTAACACTCCGGCCGCGGATTCTTCAGGCGCTTGGCCTGCGCCGCCAGGTGGGCCGTCATCGTCGGCAGCAGCTCCGGCTTGTCGAACTCAAAAGCTTCGCTCAGCTCCAGCTTGAGCGTCCGCCCGGCCGCATCGGCCCCCGGCAGGCCGAGCAGAAAAACCGCCGTGGGATTCCCGTGAAAATCGGCGCCTTGGGCAGCGGAGACAAGAAACAGGCCAGCCTGCGCGGCGGCCACTTCCAGCGAAGAGACGAGTGTGGATTTCAGAGCATCGGTCATGAGTGGGGAATCCTGTATCGAAGATCGTTGCGTCTTCATTTTAGTGCATCCCAGAGATCCGGAATCCCAAGACTCACAGTCGCGGCCTGGAGCATTCAGTAATTCAGAAGGAACGCGGCTGTTGATTCCGGTGAACACCCCCAAAGCCAGGAAACGGGCTTTAGCCATAGAGCCGCGCGTTACCAGCTACCCCAGGCGCGGCTGATGTAATCCGCCAAGGTCATCGAGATCAGGACCAGAAACATAAAGATGCCGGCGAAAACCGTGAGCTTGGTCAGCTTGGTCGAGTACTTCACGTGCATGAAGAACAGCACCACCAGCACAGCTTTGGTGGTGGCGATGGCCAGCGCGATGACGGGATTCCAGGGGCCGAGTTCGAGAAAGGACGCCCATACTGTCAGCCCGGTACCGATAAGCAGCGCGAAGAGGATGGCCACGTATACGCCGGGGCCAACGATGTGGTGCGCGTGTTCGTTTTGTCCGCTCATGCGATATTCCCTCGACCAGTCCCTAGTCCCTGAGTCTCTGTTTCTGAACTTACTGGTGCCGGCTAATTAGATAGAGCAGCGCGAAGAGATAGATCCAAATGATGTCCACAAAGTGCCAGTAGAGGCCGAAGTTCTCCACAAATGTGACGTGGCCCGAGGTGTATGCCCCGGCGCGCGCGCGGAATATCATGAAGCCCAGAATGCCGATGCCAATGATCATGTGAAGCGCGTGCATGCCGGTCATGAGGAAGTAGAGCGAGAAGTAAAGCTCCGTGTGACGCGCCATGTCCGGCATGAGCGGCTTGTCGTGGTATTCCTTGAAGATCTCGGGATCGGACGCCGGATCGAGAAACGACTGCATGCTGTAGTGAGCGCCGGGAACGTGATGCTTCTCGATCTTCTCGGAGTACTCGATGGTCTTGATGCCCAAAAATCCCAGGCCAAGAACGAAGGTGAGGCTCAGGCAAAGAACCAGTCCCTTGCGCCGCCGGGTCTCCGCGCACCACACCCCCATCGCCATGGTGAAGCTGGAGCAGATCAGCACTAGCGTGTTCAGCGTGCCCCAAATCACATTCAACTGGTGAGAGCCGGCGACAAAGGCCGGGTAATACCAGTTGCGATAGATCAGGTAAGCGGTGAAGAGGCCGCCGAAGAACATCACTTCAGTGAGCAGGAAGAGCCACATGGCAAAATTTGTGGTGTCGGCCTGCTGTTCCGTGGAGTTGAAGTGATGGCGCAGATAGGGCGGGTGCACCTCGCGAAGCGAGTCGGCATTTTCGGCGTCGTGGGTGATCGCGTGACTATCCGGCACTGGTCACCTCTTCCTGCTGTCCGGCCTGTTTCTGCTGGCTTTCCAGCCATTCATAGTCGTAAGCTTCGTGATCCATGATAGGCATGACGGCAAAGTTCTCGGTCAGCGGCGGCGATTGCGACTGCCATTCGAGTCCCGTGGCTTGCCAGGGATTGTTGCCCGCAATCTCGCCGTATTTGAGCGACCAGATCAGGTAGAGCACCGGCAGCAGATAGCCAACGCCGAGTATGGTCGCCCCAGCCGTCGAAAAAACATTCAGCACCTGAAACTCCGGCGGATAGGATGCGTAGCGCCGCGGCATGCCCAGCACTCCCAAAATGAACTGCGGGAAAAAGGTCAGGTTGAAGCCGACGAAGGTAATCACAGCCGCCAGTTGCGAGATTTTCTCCGGGTACATGCGCCCGGTCATCTTGGGCCACCAGAAATGAATGCCCGCCAAAAAGGCCATTAACATTCCACCCACCATGACGAAGTGGAAGTGCGCCACGATGAAGTAGGTCTCGGTGAGGTGGATATCGGTCCCAGCAGTGCCCAGGAAGACCCCGGTCAATCCGCCGATGGTAAACAGCCCCAGGAAGCCGAAGCTGTATAGCATCGGCGTCTCGAAGGTGATCGAACCCTTGTAGAGGGTGAACGTCCAGTTGAAGATCTTTATTGCCGAAGGCACCGCGACCAACATAGTCATCAGCGAGAAGACCAGCATCGCATAGTTGGAGATGCCCATGATGAACATATGGTGAGCCCAGACAAAGAAGCTGAAGACGGCGATGGCCACCGAAGAGAACGCAACCGCGGTGTAGCCGAAGACGCGCTTGCGGCTGAAGTTCGAGATCGTCTCGGAGATCACCCCCATACCGGGCAGAATCATGATGTAGACGGCCGGGTGCGAGTAAAACCAGAACAGGTGCTGAAAGAGGATCGGATCGCCGCCCTTGGCCGGGTCGAAGACTCCGATTCCCATAGTTCTCTCCAGCAGCACCAGAACAATAGTGATGGCTAACACCGGCGTGCCCAGCACCATCAGGATGCTGGCCGCATAGTGGCCCCACACAAAAAGCGGCAGCCGAAACCAGGTCATCCCCGGCGTGCGCATCTTGTGGATGGTGACGATGAAGTTGAGCCCGGTAAAAACGGAGCTGAAGCCGGCCACGAAGACGGCGAGGCCGGTGGTGACCACATTGGTGTTGACGTAGTGCGTGGAGAGCGGGGTGGTGAAGGTCCATCCCGTATCCACGCCACCGCTGATCATCGTGTAGAGTACCAGCATGCCGCCCGCAATGTAGAGATACCAACTCAGCAGGTTGATTTTGGGCAGCGCCAGATCCTTCGCGCCGATCATCATGGGGATAAGAAAGTTGCCTAGCGTGGCCGGCACCGACGGCACCAGGAAGAGGAAGATCATGATGATGCCGTGCATGGAGAACACCTTGTTATAGGTGTCGGTGGCCATCAGATCCGCCTGCGGCGTCAGCAGCTCCAGGCGGATCAGTCCTGCAAGCGCGCCGCCGATGAAGAAGAAGAAGGTGATCGAAATCAGATAAAGAATCGCAATGCGCTTGTGGTCGCCGGTCAGCAGCCAGCTCAACAGCCCGTTCTCCCTGGTAATGTAGTTATCCCTGGGAATCCTGGCCGTCGATTGATCGGGAAGACTGACGATGGTGTTTGTGCTCATGGCTTCACCTTCCCTTTCGCGGCGGGCGCTTGCCCGGCCGGTGCCTTGCCCTCGCTCTCCGGCAGCATCTCGGTCGTGTTAATCGTCTGCTCGATGCGATAGTCTGAGTTCAGGTTCTTGATGTATTCAATCAGCGCGATAACTCCCTCTTCGCTCACCTGTCCTTGATAAGTCGGCATGATAGGCGCGTATCCCTGAGTTACATGCTGCGAGGGATTCAGGATCGACTCGCGCAGATAGGCTTCGTCGGCGGTGACGGCCTGGCCGCTGGCGAGCGTCAGCTTTGCGCCGTAGACGTTGGCTAGGCTCGGTCCGCGCGCATCGGGCCGCGCATTGTGGCAGGCTGCGCAACTGAGACTGGCGAAGAGCCGTTCGCCGTTCTGCGCCAGCGAAGCGCCCGATGTGGAGCTGGCCAGCCACTTCCTGTAATCCTCCGGCGTCAGCACCACGATGTCGCCGGTCATGTGCGAATGTTCGGTTCCGCAATACTGCGTACAGAAAAGGTGATAAGTGCCCGGCGTGGTTGCTTCGAACCAGACCGTCGTATAGCGCCCCGGAATTGCCTCGCGCTTCACGCGGAAGGCGGGAATCGAAAAACTGTGAAAAACATCCTGCGAGATCAGCGTCAACTGGATCGGTTTCCCCGTAGGTATGTGTAGCGCGTTGATCTCGTGTTGCCCGCCTGGGTGCTCAGCCTTCCACATCCACTGCTTTCCCACCACGTAAATATTCATCGAATTGGCGGGCGGCGTGTAAACGCGGAAATAAATCAGCGCGCCCCAGACAAACATCACCAGAAACAGGCCCAGCGGAATAATGGTCCACGTCGTTTCCAGCAGCGTCGAGCCTTCGATTTGCACCGCCACCGGATGGCGCCTCTTGCTGTAGAGAATCGAGAAGCCGATCACCAGAAGCACCACCACCGTCAACCCGATCAGGCTCACCAGAACCATAAAAAAGAAGAGTGCGTCCGCCTCTGGGGCAATCTTCGACGCCTCCGGCGGAAACAGCGCGAAGTTCGTCAACCATTTGACGAGAAACTGCCAGATTGTCGGACTAATATGGCTCATTCCGTTATCCGTTCACCTTCGTTTCTGTGTCTGGCCGATTGTCTTTCCGCGCGTCCCGGCGGAACATCGTCAGCATGAAGCCCCCTAGCGAAAATACCGTCATCAGCCCGCCTAGCTGCACGATTCGGGCGATGATCAAAGTATGCTTGTTGGTAGTCGGATCGTAGTGGTAGCAATAAGTCAGAAAGTTGTCCACCGGCGAGCCGATGCGATTGGCCGAGGCCTCAGCCAGTCCCAGCCGCAGGTCCTTGGGCGAATATTCGACGCCCAGGTAATACTGTGCCAGCTTGCCCTCGGGAGTTACTAATTGAATCGCGCTGGCGTGGGCAAACTGAGTCAGCCGTCCGTCGGGGCCGGGAATCTTCACATAGCCGAAGCCCACCGCCTTCGTCAACGCGTCGATATTCGGCTGCGTGCCGGTCATGAAGTGCCAACCCGCTGCCGTCTCCGGATGGCCGTAGCGCTTCAGATAGCTGCGCTTCTTGGCTGCTGCCAGTTCCGTGCCTTCGGTCGGATCGATGCTGATCACGATGATATTGAAGTCCTTGCCCGGAACTTCATCCACCATCAGCAAAGCGCTCGTCAATCCGTTCAACTCCTCCGAGCAGAGGCTCGGGCATTGGTAGTAGACCAGCGCCAGAATCGCCGGCTTCTTGCCGAAGTAACTCGATAACTCAACCTGCTTGCCCGCGTCGTCGGTGAAGGTGAGATTGAGCGGCAATTGCTCGTTCAACCGCTGCGCAATGCCTACACCGTTCAGAATCGCCGGCGGCTTGTCGCTGACCGGAGCCATCTGCTTGTCGCCGTAACTTGAGACCTGCGCCGCGAGCGAAGCAACCGCGAGCAAAGACAGCGCCATCGTGCCCACGCTGGCCATCGCCGATCTGCGCCACTTTCTCCGGATTGTGCCTGTGCTCCGCATAACTCCTTCTTTCATTGCGGGTGCCCCACCTTCGGAGCATCTTTGTTTTGGTGCCTAAGGTGGGAAGCTTTGAACCTCATTCCGCCGCGCCGTTCATCACTTTCTATTTGTGTTCTTCGACCTGCCTGCTCGCGGCCTTTGCAGCTGCCATCTGATCCAATTCGTAACTCGTCCGCGCAAACCCGTTGGTCAGCGGAGCGGCAATCGCCGGCTGAGTATCTCCGGTCATCATCGGCGCCTGCGGCGCCGCTGGTGCCACCGGCAACCCCCGCTGGGCCAGCAGCTCCATCGCGCGCTCGATGGGAATTCTGACCTTGCCCTGCGACGAATCGACCCAACTGTAGTTATCCAGCAGCAAATCCTCGCGCGCGTGCAGGTCGGTCACATCCTGATTGCCGTCGTCGGTCTGAGCGCGCGGCGTGGGAAAGCGCTGAGTAAGTTCGGCCATCTTGTTTTGTAACTCGGGACTGTTGGGCATATCGCCGAGCGGACGAAGATCCACAGTCTGGGCCCATCTGCTTGGAGGCCCGTCTTCCCTAGCCATGCGGGCGTTGATCACCTTGCCGATGCCATAGGCCAGCACCGCGGTCACCACCGCAAAGATGCTCAGCGCGACCAGAAAGACCAGGACGCCGGAGACGCGCACATCAGTCGCTTCGTATCCCTTGGATGCGTCGATCTCCTCCGGCCTTTGGCCCGAATTGTGATCGTCATGCGTGGACATGCTCCGCCTCCATAATCTCCGCTAAATGCGGATCATTGGTCTGCACCAGCGGACGCATCTTCAACTGCGTGCAGAAGAATGCAACCCAGAAAGCAACCATCGCTGCCGGCACGGCTGCGTATTCGAGAATTCCCCAACTAAAATGAAGATTGCGCGCCGCGTCCTTGAAGTTAGGCTCGATTAGCCAGAACAAATCGAATGCGCGGGCGAAGACCATCCACTGGCAAACAAGGACCAGGCGTTTCTTATTCCGTTTGAGCTCGCGCGAGAGCAGCAGCGTGAACGGAATGAGCCAGTGGAAGAGAAAGTCCAGCGTGATGATGATTCCCCAGTGACCGCGGATGCGATCCAGATACCAGGGAATCTCCTCCGGCAGATTTCCCGACCAGATGATGAGAAATTGCCCGAAGGCGAGATAGATGTTGAGCATCACAAAAGCAAACGTGAACTTGCCCAGGTCGTGCTGTTCGGTCTGGCGCAGAATCGTCTTGAACGGCTCGGCCTTCGAGAGCGAAATAGCCACGATGATCGACAGCGCCAACACTCCATAAGCCTGCCCGACAAGAAACAGCAAGCCATAAACCGACGAGTACCAGGTAGGATCAAGCGACATGACCCAATAAATGGCGGCAGCGGTCATGGTGATGGCATAGACGACGATGCCTGGCCCGCTAATGTTTTCCAGTTTCTTGATCCACTCAGACGTGGTCGCGGGAGAAGCAGCATCGCGTTCGATTCCCAGAGCGTTGAGCCGCCATGTGTAGAAGCCCCAGATAGCGAAGCAGAGCACGCTGACCCAGGTAAACGCCTCCGGGTTCAGCATCGGCCGCTTGAATTCGATTGCGTGGGCCTGGACTTCGTTGATCCATCCCGATTTCAGAGCCGCGCTAACGTCGTTCACCGCGGCCCACAGATAGAGTTTCCTGAGCGAGAATGCAATCACAACCCAGTACCCGAAGACCAGCGGCAGCGTGCGGCTCATCGCTTCCAGCGGCCTGCGCAGCAACAGGCCCCACTTGCCTCCCGAACAGTATTGCACCATCAGCAAGGCTAGGCCACCGACAGAGAATCCAAAGGTGAGCATCAGACCCAGCAGCCAAGCGCGCAGAACGTGATCGATGTCAAATCCTTGCCCATCGAGAAAGCCCAGGCCGCAGGCGGTGACTGAGAAGACCGCTCCGACGGCGAGTGCGCGCGTTCTCCAGCCGTCGACAAAGGCCGGTGCGCCCAAATCGGCGGGAATCGTCTTGGCGTGCGTCTCATGAGCCATTCTGTTCGTCCTTAGTCAGTCCCTAGTCCCTTGGTCCCTAGTGCGCGGGGGCCGGATTACTCAAGGGAATCTTGATTGCCGGATCTGCGGGATTGGCCGGAGCCAGCGCCGGGTTGCCCTGCTTCATATCATGCGGATATGCCTGAATGGCCGTAGAAGGCAGCGTCCACGGCTCGGCAAATTCGGAGTGTCCGTTCTCGGCGGCGATTTCCTTGAGGCTCCGCACCTGAACGCCCGACGGTACATCCTCGATCTTCGCCGCCTGACTCAATTGCAAGGCGCGAATATATGCCGCCACCGCCCAGCGATCCTCCGGAGTGAGTTGCGCCGAGTAATCCGGCATAGCTCCATAACCGTGAGTCATTACGTAGAAGTAATGTGAGATGGGTTGCGAGAGCCTCACCTGATCGTGGAAGTTGGCGGCGGACTTATAGCCGCGCTGCACAATTTCGCCCAGCCCGTTGCCCACGCGCGAGTGGCACGGCGTGCAATAAATGTTGAACCGCTCCTGGCCTCGCTTGAGCACGTCGAGCGTGACCGGGAAAGGCATCTCGTTCTTCTCTTCGCGGTAGCCGTCGGCGGCTTCAACCACGCCGGTATAGAAGTAACTGTCCTCGCGCAACTGGCCGCGGGCCACGGTGTTCGCCGCCTGCGGACGCGCACCGCGATGGTCGGCAAAGAACTCCGAACCGCGCTGCGAAATGATCTTCGGTTGATCCTGCATATCCTGCCGGCAGCCTGCGACAAACAGGAGGACAGCGAGACCGGCAATTGCGGCGATGCAATGCACACGATACCCGGAGGCGGATTCCTGATCTCTGATCTCGGATCTCTGATCCCTGGTCATCAGTACTCCACCTCCACCACAGAGACCGGTTGAAAACTCTCCAAGTACTTCTTTGCTTCCACTAAATCGAACTTGGGATCGAGCGCCTCCAGGCACAGGAAGAACTTGTCCGTCGTTGCGCCGTCGCGGAAGTTGGGCGCGTTGAAGAGCGGATGATAGAGCTCCGGCAATCCGTTGAGCGCCAACATGCCGAAGGCCGCCGAAAGTCCGGCGAAGAGAATCGTCCACTCATAGGCGGGCACAATGAAAGCCGGCCAGGAGTAAGTCGGGCGTCCACCGATATTCACCGGATAGGCAAGCACCGAGACCCAGACCTGCAGCAGGAACATCGCCGCCAGGCCCATCAGTGCGCCCACGAGCGTCACCAGCGGCACTTTGTTGCGATGGAAGCCAATGGCTTCGGCCGCCTCTTCCACCGGATAAGGCGTGTAACAGTCCATGCGGCGCCAGCCATCCTGGCGCGCCTGACGCGCTGCGCGGATCAGGTCGCCCGGCGTATCGAATTCGGCCAGCAGGCCGTAAGTTCCTTCGCGTGCGGGCATCAGTCGGCAGCCTCCGCTGCCTTCCGGGGCGTAATCTTCGCCTGCGGCAGCATCATGCGAATCTCATTCATTGGAATCATGGGCAGGAAGCGCACGAACAACAGGAACAGCGCCGTAAATAGTCCCAGCGTGCCCACATAAGTCATATAGTCCCACTTAGTCGCGCGGTAAGTGCCCCACGCCGAGGGAAGAAAGTCGCGATAAAGGCTCGTTACCACAATGACGAAGCGCTCAAACCACATCCCCGTGTTCACAACGATGGAGATGAAAAACATGAATGGAATCGAGGTGCGCAGCTTGCGCGACCATAATGTCGTCAGCGGAATCGCAAGGTTACAGGTAACTAAAACCCAGTAAGACCAACCCATCGGTCCGAACATGCGATTCCACATCATGAAGGCCTCCCAATGCGAGGCCGAGTACCAGGCCATGAAGACTTCCATGGCGTAGCCGTAAGCCACGATAAAGCCGGTGGCCAGCATCACCTTGCCCATGTTATCGATGTGGCGCTCGGTGACCAGATTTTCCAGGTGATAGAACTTGCGCAGCGGAATGGCCAGGGTTAGCACCATGGCAAAGCCGGAATAAATTGCGCCGGCGACGAAGTAAGGCGGAAAGATGGTTGTGTGCCAGCCCGGCAGCACGGCCACGGCAAAATCAAAACTAATAACCGTATGCACCGAGAGGACCAGCGGCGTGGCCAGTCCGGCCAGCAGCAGAGAGGCCGTCTCGTAGCGCATCCAGTGGCGTACCGAGCCGCGCCAACCGAGCGAGCAGAGGCCATAAAAGTACTGCGCATACTTGTTCTGAGCGCGATCGCGCATGGTGCCGAAATCTGGAACCATGCCGATGTACCAAAAAACGATCGAGATGGTTGCATAAGTCGAAACCGCGAAAACATCCCACATAAGTGGCGAGCGGAATTGCGGCCAGACAGTCATTGTGCTGGGATACGGCAGCATCCAATAAGCCAGCCAGGGACGGCCCACGTGAATCAGCGGAAAAGTGCCCGCGCAGACCACGGCGAAGATCGTCATCGCTTCGGCGAAGCGGTTGATCGAGTTACGCCAACTCTGCTTGAACAGAAGCAGAATCGCGGAGATCAAAGTGCCGGCGTGGCCGATGCCGATCCACCAGACGAAGTTGATAATCGCAAAGCCCCAGGCCACGGGCTGCGTGATGCCCCAGATGCCAACGCCGGTGAGGAAGAGCCATGTCAGCGCCACCATCAGCATGGTGGCCAGCGCGCCGCCCACGCCGAAGAGAGCGAACCAGCCCAGCGGAGTGCGCGGCGTGAGCACAATGCGCACAATCTTCTCGGTGACCGAGCGGAAGGTCTGGCCGGGCGCGATGACGCGGTACTCTCCGGTCGTCGGATCGATCCTCGGGTTGTCTTTCAATTCGCTAGGCGTCATCGAGCCTCTCAACCCTTCGCCGGCAGATGCTCCACCGGCGCTGCTTCAAGTTCGGAGTTAGGATTCAATACCGCAGCCACATACCTTGTTCGCGGACGGGTATTCAGATCGGCGAGCACCTGGTAGCTGCGCTCATCGGCCTGCAGCTTCGCCACCTTGCTCGTCTTGTCGTTGATGTTGCCGAAGGTGATCGCCTGAGCCGGGCAGGCCTGCTGGCAGGCAGTTACAATCTCGCCGTCGCGGATGGCGCGATTGTCTTTATCGGCCTCGATCTTGGCCGCCGAGATGCGCTGCACGCAGTAACTGCACTTTTCCATCACGCCGCGCGATCGAACGCTCACGTCGGGGTTGCGCATCAGCTTCAGGCTTTCGGTCTCGTAGTCGGCGTAGAGCAGAAAGTTAAAGCGGCGCACCTTGTAGGGGCAGTTATTCGAGCAATAGCGCGTGCCCACGCAGCGGTTATAGACCATCGCGTTCAAGCCCTCGGGCGTATGCACTGTGGCGCCCACAGGGCAAACCTGCTCGCAGGGCGCGTTCTCGCAGTGCTGGCAAGCCATGGGCTGGAAGTGCGCCCGCGGCGCTGCCAAATCGCCTTCGAAGTAAGTGTCGATGCGCAGCCATTGCATGTTGCGGCCGATGCGCACCTGCTGCTTGCCGACGACCGGAATGTTATTCTCCGCGTAACAGCTCACGATGCAAGCATTGCAGCCCGTGCAACTGTTCATGTCGATCGACATGCCCCAGGCGTTGGCCTCGTTGTACTCCCAATTGGGAAAGAGCGAGTTACTCTTGTCGGTCGTCTTGTGCGTCTCGCCCTCGTTGGCGAAGCCGGGATCGGCCTTGTATTCAGCCAGCGTTGCGTAGCGAATAATCCCGCGCTCGCCGATCGCCTCGTCTGCTTCGAGCGAGTTATTTCCGTCACCCTGGCCGCCGAAGACCTTCGGCCGGTGGTCCTGGAAATGGCTCTTGGTAACAGCCACGCCCCACTTGCCCTCCACCTTCTTCATCGATCCCACGGCATAGAACGGCGCGTCCGAGGTGCGAATCAGATAGGCGTTGAAGCCTGCGCCTGAGCCGACGCGCCCGGCAAATGAGCGCCCATAACCCAGATGCACCGTGACGGAATTATCCGGATGCCCCGGAGCGACAATCACTGGCGCAAGAACCTTGCGGCCCTTCACGGATAACTCGACAATGTCGTCTTCTTCCAGCCCATACTTGGTCAGCGTTGCGCCAGAGACAATCGCGGCATTGTCCCAGCTTAAGTTAGTAACCGGCTTGGGCAACTCCTGCAACCAGCCCACGTTCGACCACCGCCCGTCGTAGACATTCGGATCAGGACGGAAAATAATCTCGATTGCATCCTTTGAGCATGGCGCGGGTACATTGGGAACCGGAGTGCCCGTACCTGCCTTAGCTGTTCTGTCGAATGCTGTTCCCTCAATCCAACCAGAGTGCAGGGCCTTGCGCCAGCCTATTTCGAAGTCGCCCTTGATGACCGGCTTCCAAGTTTCGCGCACCGCTTCATATGGACTCAACCCCGGCTCATCGAGCAACGCCTGAAAGATGTGATGCGCTGTCTTGCCACCATACAGCGGATCAATCATTGGCTGAACGATCGAAACCGTTCCGTCATGGGCCCGCGCATCCGACCACGACTCCAGAAAATGCGCCGCCGGAATATGCCACTGCGCATTCTGCCCTGTCTCATCCACATGCGAGCCGAGATGCACCGTCATCTTCGCCTTCTCAAATGCTGCGGCAAACTCCAGATCGGCAGACGCGCCGTAGATCGGATTGGCGTTCATAATGACCAGCCAACCCACCTTGCCTGCATTTAGTTCCGTGACCAATTCCTTCATGTCGGCGATCTGATCCGACGGGAACGGCTCCAACAGGTCCGAAGGAAGCGTAACCTTTGGGGGGAGAGGCGGAAGAAAGGCAGTCCTGCTGAAATTACCCAGTGCGCTGTTAATCGCAAAGGCTAGAGAATTGACGGTCGAATCCTGATAGAGCCCTGGGATTACAACGCTCTTGCCCGCATGAGCCTTCAGGTCCTTGACTAGCGCAGCCAGAGACTTCTTCTGCTCGTCTGTCCAGGCATACGGAGGTGGCTCAACGCCGGCTATACCCACAGCCTTTGCCAACTCCGCTGCGAACGCAGGGATCTCACTCGCTCTCAATCCAAGCCGATGCTCCGCCTTCATGCCCGTCGTCGTCGGCGTGCTCTCAATCGCATAGAGTCGATTCAGTCTTGTTGGGTCTTTGCGCCGCTCCGCATACTGACGAACTAACTTATGGAAGCCCGGATAACTTGCGCCCGAAAGAAAGTCCGCATCCAATGAAACAATCACATCAGCTTCGGCCAAATCGTATTGAACATTCAGCCCTCTTTCGAGAGGCGTCCCCGCGACTGCCGGATCATACTGCACCAGCGTCGCCTTCGGGTACTTCGCCTGCACCTCGCGCCACTGCCGCGCCAGCGTTGGCGAAGTAATTGTCTCGCTAAGGAAATAAATCCCCGTCCCGTCCTTGGTCGAGATCACCTTATTGCGAAACTCGACGGCAAACTCGGCCCACTCGCGGTTCTCGCCACGGAAGGTCACGTGCTGCGAGCGGTCCGGATCGTATAAGTCGAGCAGCGTCGCCTGCGTGAACGGGTCCGACCCGCCCTGGTTATAAGGATGCTCCGGGTTGCCATCGATCTTGATGGGGCGAAACTGGTCGCTCTTGACCAGCAGCGGGACTGCGCCGGTTACAAATGGGTGAGCCGTGGCAAAGTACATCGGCTTGCCCAGCACCAGGTCTTCCGGCTGCTTGACGTAGGGATAAATCGGCTCGTCAGGCTGCTTGGTGCACCCTGCCAGTCCCGCCAGCGCCATCGACGCGCCCATGAACTTCAGGAAGCCCCGCCGCGATACCTCGTCGCCCCAGGCATGAGGCGAGCCGGGAAACTCGCGCTCCACCGCGGCCTGAAACTCCGGCGTATTAGCCAACTCATCCACCGAGCGCCAATAGCGTTTGCCCTTCGCGCCCTTGAGCTCCTGCCGAATCTGCACGAGATTCATCGGGGGCGTCTCCGGCGCTTCGGCTTCGTTCCTCTTTTGTCCGCTCATCTTCTCGCTCATCGGTGGCAGACCTCGCAACTGGCCAAATCTTTCGGGGTGCGAATCTTGTAGTGATCGAGCAGGAAGCGGCCCAGCTCGTCCTGGCTGATGAACTTCTGGTACTTCGCCACGGCAAGCGCGCCGCTCGCTGAAAGATCAAGCGAAGCCACCTCGCCCACCGGCTCCTTCGTCACGCAGCTTACGCTCTCTGCCGTCTGCCTCCCGGCTCCCTCGCCGCCCGCAGCGCACCAGACCGGCCTATCGCTCGACGGCTTCTCCCACGCATTGTTGTAGATCTCGCTCGTCGGCCTCAGGTACTTGGCCGGCTTGCGATGGCAGTCCAGGCACCACTCCATCTGTAGAGTGTTCTCGGCGTACATCAGCGGCATCTGGTCGACGCGGCCGTGGCAGCTTGCGCAGCCGATGCCCTTGTTCACGTGAATCTCGTGGCTGAAGTAAACGTAATCGGGCAGGTCGTGGACCTTGATCCAGGGCAGCGACTGGCCCGTGAGCCAGCTCTGGCGGACCGGCTCCAACAGTTGGGCGTTGGTCCAAATCTGGGCGTGGCAGTTCATGCAGGTCTTGGTGGGCGGGATTCCGGCGTAGCTCGACTTCTCCACCGTCACATGGCAGTACTGGCATTGCAAGCCCAGCCCTTGCACGTGGTGCTTGTGGCTGAAAGGCACCGGCTGCTCCGGGCGCTGGCCCTGACGCGTCACCCAGGGCGAACGCTGAAGCTCATCCAGCGTGACCCCCAGGGAGATCACGATCAGCCCTGTCAACACCAGGCTTGCGCGAGCAAGAGCATTGGAGCTGCGGTCGAATATCTGCGCCATGCGTTCGTCCCTTGCCTGGTTGGCCTCTATTGGATGTGCGCGCTGTGCTGGCGGTCACACATGTTCTGTGCAAAACCTGTTTTTTAGGAAATATCGCCTGAGAAGCGAAAAACCTCAAAGACTCACCATAGCAGCCGGAGAGCGCTTTTCGAGAATATCGAACTCGTGGAACTCGGAAAGAATCCATTGCGGCACAGGTTTGTAAGCCTTCGAATAAATGCCCCTGGGGAGAACCTCCGCGCGAGGGGAACCGATGCCGCTTTTCTGGCCGCCCGCCGACTGCGGACCGCCATTACTGAACAAAGTACCACATTCATTCTGGACTGTGCTAGTCCATAATGAAGATTGTCCGATTTTTTCTCGCAATGGGGGACGCACTGGCCAGCGCACGCGGCCCGGAATGCGCCTGCCCGAACCGGGAGCCGCGCGCCTTCGCCTGCCTCCCCATCCGAGCCGCGCCTTGGCAACGGCTCCCGGCCGCCTCCGCGCAGCCGCCGAACCCAGCCGTAAACTTCTCTTTTTAGGGCTTTCCGCCAGCATCGCTTTCCAGATCGCCCTGAAATCTGTAAGCTGACTCCAGGACTACAACCGCATGGGAATTCTCGGCTACATGTTTTACCCGTGGAGCCTGATCCTCCAGGGGATCGCGCTTATCCACTTCATCCGGCGCCGGCCGGATATGTATTGGATCTACGTCATCCTCTTTCTCGGTTGGCTCGGGGCGCTGGTCTACCTCGTCATGGTGGCGCTTCCCGAGATAAGTGGAGGCTCAGGAGGCTCCGATCTCTTCCGGAGCATTCCGCGCCGCAAGCGCATCCGCCAGCTTGAAGCCTTGGTCCTCGACAATCCATCGGCGTCAAACTTTGAAGAGCTTGGCCAACTCTATCTGGACGACGGCAAGCCGGAGTTGGCGCGGGCCGCCTTCGACCGGGCCATCGCCGCGCCATTCAGCACGCTCGATTCCTTTTACCGGCGCGGTCTCTGCGCCATCCGGCTGGGAGATTTTCCCGCCGCCGCGGCCGATCTGGAACGGGTGATTGCCAAGGAACCGGGCTACGATTTTCATCGCGCCGCCGGATTGCTGGCCCACGCCTACGCGCGGATTGGGCAAAAGGAAAAGGCCGAGGCGCTCTTCCGCCAGGCAACCGTCATCTCGACGCTCTCGGAGACCTACCTGAACTTCGCCGAGTTGCTGGCCTCGCAGGGACGCAACGCCGAAGCCCGCCAATGGGCGCAGAAGGTGCTGGACAAGCAGCGGGCAATGCCCGACTACCAGCGCCGCCGGGAGCGGCCGTGGTTCCGCAAGGCCAGCGCCATGCTGAAGCGGCTGCCTGCGTGAGGGTCCGGGAGCCTACGCTGTCATGTAATCAGGTCTGGACCTCCAGACCTGCGATTGGAATGTCCAATGCTGGTCTGCCGCCGAGGTCTGATGGTTGGGTCTCTCGAATCCCATGTCTCCAGAAGGCGAGACATGGGGCATCCGTGCATCTTGGTTGGGGTCAGATGTGGGCCGCCCGCCCCACCTCTGACCAGCCAAGGAGGATTGGGTGTCCCACGACGCGCCGCCTCTTGCGCGGTAATTCTGCTGCGCCTAATATGGAAAGTTCTCCGCCGAGGTGCCACAATATGCCGCGTTACAAGTTCACATATTCGGTCGAAACCCCGCTACGCGCCGAACGCGACGTCACCCTAACGCACGGCCAATTCAGCGTGCATCTAGGACTCTCGCGCCCGCTCGACCAAGAACGAATCCCTGCGCATACCGTTGTCGAGGGGGAAAAGTGCTGGGAGGCCAATGCCATCGCTATGGAGGATGCATTCGGACCGGCGCTCGACGCCCTCTCCCTCCATGCGAAGGCACCGGCGATGTTGCTGGACTTGCAGAGTGTGGTGAAGGCCGAGACGGGAAGCACCCGAAGGACCGTCCTGATAGAAAGCCACAGCGTCTTCCAACCGGTGTACATCAACAATCAAGCGATTCAAGAGGTGCAAGACGCGCTCAACAAAGGCAAGGTGGTTCGGGCCGCCTTTAGGTGGCTGCGCTACTCCTATCGCCTCGTCCCCGTTCTTGAGCAATTCGTCTTTGCATGGCTTGCTTTCGAGAATTCCTGCGGAACCAAAAAGCACACCCCAATCTGCGAATACTGTAAAAAAGAACGTGCTCCCTATGACAGGGCCGACCGCGACGAGGCTTTCCGAATCCTACAGCTTCGCGAACCTCAGCTCCAGAGGGCCGAATTCGACCGGACCATTAAGGAATGGTATAGCGAGCTTCGCAGCGCAGTTCTGCATGGTGGGCGCACGCCGGACTCAGCCCTGCGCCAGAAAATGCGAGAGGCAATGAATCGGTTCCGGCCCGCAGTCGAAGCCCTCGCACAGCAGGAACTCGGCTTTCGTCGGGCATATCCAGGGATCAGACCGAACGAGGGCATGCTTCAAACAAACTGGCAGCATTTCGTCGAATTTGCCTGCGCCCCGGATACCGGCGAGTTTGCGGATACACCACCCGTGCCGCGGTTTGCTGATCGCAATGAGGATCCACAGGTCGATGACAGCGTGACGCTGCTTAATTTCGAGGAATCCAAGAATTGGTAACCCCCAGGCGGGAGTCCCATGTCTGGCTAGGGTAGACTGGCGGAAGGAGAAAGGAACGGAATGACCACGTCAAAGAGAGTTGCGAAGATTGCAGGGCCTGAACTAGCCAACCCCAAAACCCCGAAGAAATATCGTCCGCCGATAGCAGCCGCTCTCGAAGAAGCCAAGGGCGCAAAGCCTTCTAAGAAAAAGCCCAAACGCTAAGACGTTCGCATTTCCTGATTGCCACGTGCCGGGTGCCTCAAGCCTCGTTTTTGGGTACTGTCCTAATAGAGCGTTGCCGCTGAAAAGTTTGGCAAGGGAATTGCTTAAAGCATTGCCAGCAAAGAAATTCCAGCAATCACGAAGCACAGCGAACCCCATCCGCGATGTTTCGCTATGAATAGGCCGATACCCGCAAGCGTAAAGATCGTAAAGACCATCATAATGTTGCTGCGTAAAGAATGAAGCCGAGGATCAATACAAGCGTGTTGGTGGCGAAAGTCCCAAGAATTGCCTCGATGGAGTCCATGACTGCCTGAACTGGCTCCATTTGCCAATGTTCCTTCCATGTTTGTTGCTTGTCATCAGGTATGCACATTTCAATCGCAGTGCATAGTGTGGTCCATTTACCTGTTTCAGTGCCCGAACTTGTCTGAAAATTGCCGCGCATGAGGGCGCTGGCAAGCAGCATCAGACCCCACAATTGCAAGAACGAGAGTCTAGGCAAATGAAGAATTGGAACGGCGAACCAGTTCCATAGGCAGAGGGCAACGAATGTGCTGTATAGCCCGACTAGGAATGCTATGATCCAAGCGGCCAGCATCTTCTTTGAAAAGAACTTCTTCATTGTTCACTACGCCTCCACGCCATCTTTCTCGATTTGCGCTATTATAAAGCAAGCGAAAAGGCCCCTTAGCGGGGCCTTGTCAAATCGGTAGGTTGGCCAGAATCACCCGTCTCATTCTTGGCGGAAGCGCCGGGGATTGGCTAGAGATACCCTCAGAAAAGAGGGTACTCCAATGGTGTCTCAATGTCAACCTCTCGTTGTCGAAGAAGAAAACATTATGACGATCCAGGTCGGCTTGATAGGAAATGGCGGTATAGTCCTGGCGAGTGATAGGCGCGTAACGGCGAAAGACCTTAAGGTGGGGGAGGAACTCGTTGGCTACGCAGCATACATTGGAAAACTTGAAACGAAAATCGAGTTGAGTCAAGAAAAAAATATAGCCATTTCTTGTGCTGATAACCTTACCTTTGCGCGAAAGGTTGCAAAGCAGATCATCGCTGAATTAGAAGCTGACGATCTAGCCGACGAATACAGTGCGAGTGGTGCAATTGAAAGGATTGTTAGAGTTGCCTCGTCTGAGGAAGGGAAGACGGCGCAATGGCTTATTGCTCTAAAATGTCCTGACTGGCATCTCTTGAAGTGCATATTATCCCCTTGTGAAGTGGTTAGCGAACTTGGCCTTGTCACCATCACTAGGCAGCCCACCGGCACCAAAGAACAGTTCAATGCCAGCGCAATTCCCAATGCCGAATGGGATGTATCCTGCGCTCCGTGTCGCAGTTGGGACTTCGCTGGAGAAATCACAAACCCTGCTATTTTTTGGCATAAATACCATGATGAGTATCTATCACCTGGGAGACTCATCCCTCTTGCGGCTCATCTGATTCTCTCGGCTCACTTCTTTAATTCAAAAGGTGTCGATGGTTTGGATATTGTTCAATGCGATGCAAGCGGAGTACGCTTGTTATCGACATCATCTATTACAGCATTGCAGAAGAAATCGAGAATGTTAAATGAGAACATCAGTGAGTATTTATTCAAAGAAGAGCAAGAGTACACGTATGCTCCCCAGAAAGCGGAGGTCTAGCGCCTCCGCTTTCCGCCTATCCGGTTAAGCTGCTATCAGGTCCGCAATCTCCCAAACGCTGTTTGCGATCCCGCTTTCCATTGCGGGCGTCACCTTGAGCGTTTGATGGACGCGGCAGAAGTTGTAGTACGCAAACCATAGAGAGTAGGCGGCTTCGAGGTTTTCCCACTTCTTCGAGAATCCATTCGTTAGCCGCGTCATGCGGCGCATCCCCATGCGGATGCTGAGGTTTTGGCGCTCAATATGGCTGGTACAGATGCGGTCAGGGTCGGGGTTGCCAAAGACGATATATGGGACAGAATCCACAACCTCAGCGGGGCTGTACCGCTGCTCCCCTTCCCGCGACACTCCATAAACCTTTACCAGTTGGCTAAAGTCAACCCGGCCACGCAGGAGCATTGCCACGGCTTTGATGTACGGCTTGAAACCGTCGCTGGTTAGTTGAAATTTCTCGTCTGAAACGGCATAGCGGAGTTTTCCTATAAAGGCGTCTGTGGAAGGCGCATCCCGCTTTCCAAGGTGGTAGGCAAGGATCAGCTTGGTATCCCGCTCAATCGCAACAAAGCAGTAGCTATCGCCGATCTCGTCATTGTTCTTTTCGTGATCCCACTTGTGACCCTCTTTCTTAAAGACGTATCCCCAAATCTCGTCTACTTGCACATCCTTGACGGGAAGGTTCACGATCTTTTGAACCATAAGGGTTTGGCAGCGTTCCCCGGCCAGCACGAGCAACCGGAGAATCGTATCCCGGTGAACGCCGGTCACGCGCTCGACACTACGGACGGACATTCCTTCCAGAATCAGTTTGAGAACAGATACAGCCTTATCCAGCGGCAGGCGCATATCGTCTAGCGGGCGGGTGTGATCTTCGGTAAGGGTTTTCCCGCATCTGGTACAGCGGAAGCGTTGGAGGCCGTTTCTGTGGCGTCCAAAACGCTTGCAGGCGATCAAGCAATAGTGGCATGTCATATTGAGCCTTGACCTTTCGGTGAAGGCAAGCCACAATGGAGTTTGAGGATCAGCAGTCTGGCTTGCCGGATTGTTGGTTTCAGGCCCGTTAGAGATTGGCGTCTCTGGCGGGCCTTCCCATTTGCTGCTTTATGGTGGAGGTCTCATGCGTTTCCTTTCTTACATTTAATATATGACCGCTCAAGTATAAATGTCAAGCATTATTTTCTTGTACGCTCAAGTATTATCTGTTATCCTGTATTCACTATGGGCGAGAAGAATAAAGCGGCGGTGGCGCTGGGTCGGCTAGGCGGGTTGAAGGGCGGCAGGGCGAGAGCCGAAGCCCTCAGCCCTGAGCGCCGGAAAGAGATTGCAAGGAAGGCTATTGCGGCACGGTGGGCGAAGGCCAAGGAAGATTTAATCGCTCGTGCGTTGGAATGAGGCCGTTCCGTCTTTGCCTAAAGTCAACACCCCTGTAACGGTCACATCAGGAGAATTGCTGTATCCGCCAGAAAGAGCGGCAATGATTCGTGTGTCCCCGAAAGGGAGTTCTACGGAATGAAGCCGAGTCTGCAATGTATTCTCATCTGAATATGTCTCGCTGGCCGTCCATTTGCCCTCGAAATACGAGGCAATATCCGCATCCCTTCCCTCTGCGTTTATATCTGTAATCCCGTCTTTTTCATCCCACCACTGTATAGAAGACAAATCGGCAATCTCTTGACCTGTTGAATTCTCGTAAAAGATAGCTCTCAAACGCGGCCACTCAAATTTACCCATCACTTTTCCGGGAATAGGCACGTTTTGAAAACGCAGAGCAGCAATCACGAAAGGTTCGCTCTCGATTATCCTGAATTCGACGTATTGAACATTATGCGGCGGTTTAACCAAACGGCTCTGTACAGGAGGGACAGGAAGGGCGAGTTGGCTCCTAGTGTCCGCCAATTGTTTCTTTAGTTCGGCATTTTCGGCGAGGGCCGCTCTCAAAGCGCGAGACTTGGCAAGCGTAGTGATTTTTGTCTTAATCCAGGACCACTTAAAGCCGGTGATAGCCAAAAGAAGCGATGCTGCCGCGAAACTCGCGCATTGACTGTAGGGACTGTGCTCTCGGATGGAGTCAATACATCCGAAAGCACAGGCAAGAGCAAAAAACTCAATAAACCAAGGCATAAAATCCCTGCTCACCGGATCAGACACAAAGAGCCTCCTGAGTATAGAGGTATTCATATTACATATACCCCCTCAAGCTCCGAAACGGCTTCCCGTCGCCCTGTGGAAAACGGCAACGCATAAATAGGACACCACCCGTTTTTGAGGGCTCGGTTAAGCGGCTCACGCATTGGACCTCAGCGCCGCCTCGGCCCACGCGACCGCCTCGGCGTGGCAGCGCATCACCTGCTCATGGCGCAGGCCGCTGGAGCGGACGATTCTGTCGCAGGCCGCCCAGTCCCCGTGCTCCTCGCAGACAATCCAATGCAGCAGAACGCCCTCCGGGTTCTCGCTGCCCAACAGCGCATAGCGAGCCGACTCGCGCAGGGGCAGCAGCCGGACCAGATCTTCCATCAGAATCCGCAGCATTGCCGGGAAAAGGCTGACCATGCCGATCAGATACTGCTCGCCGGGAGCCAGTCCGCAGAGGCTGGCCGCCAATTCGCAGAAGCGCGCCCGCTCGAAGGCCATGCGAAGAATCTCGCTGGGCTGGTCGGCGTTGAAGTCGCTGGCGATGGCCAGCATGGCGATGCGCCGGAAGGTCGATTCTCCCACCAGCATCAGCGCCGACTGAATCGACGTCACCTCCTGGCGCATGGCGCAGATCGGCGAATTCACCAGCCGAAGCAGCCGGTACGTCAGCGAGGCGTCGCACGCCACCAACTGGCTCAGCCGTTGCAGATCGACGGGATCGTTCTGCAAATCCTCCAGTATCTCCAGATGCACCAGGCGGTTGCCGGGAATCCGGTGGCTCTCCAGCGCCTCCGGGCGGCAGAAATAGTACCCCTGAAACAGCTCGAAGCCCTCCTGGCAGGCTTGTCCGTACTGCTCCTGCGTCTCGACATTCTGCGCCACCGGGCGTGCCCGCAAGCTGTCCAAATGGCGGAGCAACGCCCGCCGCTCGGCAGCGTCCACTTTGACGATATCCACCTTGATGTAGTCGGCCAGATCGGCCAGAGGCTTGCACTCCGCTCTTCCGGCAAAATCGGCCAGCGCCAGCCGGAAGCCCAGCGCCTTCAGTTTGCGGCAGGCTGCCAACAGGCTCGGCGTCGGTTCCGCGCCGGAGGGAAGCTCCAGAACTGTCAGCTTCGGCGGCAATACCTGCACCCATTCCTCCGTCAGCGAGTCCGGCGTGCAGTTGACAAAGGCCCGCAGGCCGCGCGCCAACTCTTCCACGCCGAAGACAACTGCGTTGTCCAGCATGGTGCGGGTAGCCAGGTTCCTGTCCACGCCGAAGTTCGGCTCTCGCCCGTTCCAGAAGAGCAGTTCGTAGCCGTGCGCCTTGCCGCGCATATCCAAAATGGGCTGGCGGGCCACATAACGAAGCTCGCCCGTCTGCTCCAAAACTGAACCGGTCATCTTGGCCTCTGCCGCTTGCCTTGACATTTACACCATCTTCCATCCTCTTTATCGCAGTTTCGCGTGAAAACGTGAGAGCAATTTCGCACAAAGTACAAACTTCCGGGAAAAAATCGGCGGAAACCGCGGGCAGCGATAGAACTCTTGTCCCGAGGGAGGCGGGGTTTCAACCTCCGCGCAAAGCCGACCCCATCCGCGCGGGCTTTAGCCCCGGAGGCATCTTCTTTGGGCCTCTTGCCTCAAAGCCAGCCTTTTCCGCAGCTTCACGCGCCACCGACCCGGCAAGCCGCGGAACCCGGCGCGTCACAGTTGCGTAGTAAACTCAGAACGGATTCTTCAAGGAGGCAGTCATGTTTTGCAGCGGATGTGGTCAGCCTTTGGCGCCGGGGCAGGGATTCTGCCCGCAGTGCGGCCGTCCGGCGGCGATAGCGGTTCCCCCCGTGCCCGGCCTCGAGTTTCAACTGCAGAACTACGCGGGCAAGGTGAGAACGCTAGCCATCGTCTGGTTCATCTATGCCGCCTTCTCCCTGCTGACCGGTATCGTCGGACTGGCCTTCGCCAATGCGTTTCTCTCCGGGCGCTTCGGCCCCTGGATGCATGGCCCCTGGGCGAATGGCGGCATGCCGCCGTTCTGGTTCGGCTCCGCGCTGCTGCATTTTGCCTGGGTCTTCCTGGTGCTGCGCGCCGGCCTTGCGCTGGCTGCCGGATGGGGCCTGCTGGAGCAGGCGCCGTGGGGGCGCATCGTGGCCATTGTGGCGGCGATCTTCAGCCTGCTCAGGTTCCCCTTCGGAACCGCCATGGGCATCTGGACCCTTGTAATGCTGCTGGGCTACCGCAACTCTACGCTCTACGACCGGCTCTGAAGCGCAGTTCTCAGTTGCTGGTACCGAGACCGCGTTATTTTGTACTTGCCGGAATGTAGCGCCGGCCTCCTGGCCGGCTGTCGCGTGGACCTTCCGGTCCACGCCGCACCAAGACCAAAAAGGGAAAATGCTCTAAAGGAGCCGACAGCCTGCCTCGAGCCTGCCGAAGGGGACCTGCCTCCCGCCTTTCTGGTAAAACTATGGAAGACGGCGAACCTGAACAAATCCGTCCCGCGAGGTTTTTTGATGGCACTCACCGAATCCACCATGCTGGAACTGGGCGCACCGGCCCCGGACTTTGCGCTCCCCGACGTTGTTACCGGCAAAACCGTCCGCCGCGACGACCTCCGCGGCCAAAAGGCTCTGCTGGTCATCTTCATCTGCGCCCATTGCCCTTATGTGAAGCACGTCGAGAAGGGCCTGGCGGCGCTGGGCAAGGATTATGCCGGCCAGCCCATCGGCATCGTCGCCATCAGCAGTAACGATGCCGTCACCCATCCCGCCGACAGCCCCGCCGGACTGAAGCAGCAGGCGACGGCGCTCGGCTTCAGATTTCCTTACCTCTACGACGAGACGCAGGCCGTGGCTCACGCATACCGAGCCGCCTGCACGCCGGATTTCTTTCTCTTCGACAGGGATTTCCGCCTCGTCTATCGCGGCCAGTTCGATTCCAGCCGTCCCGGCAACGGCATCCCCGTCACCGGAAAGGACCTGCGCGCCGCCATCGACGCTGCGCTAGCCGGCAAGCCTCCGATCAAGGACCAGCGCCCCTCCATCGGCTGCAATATCAAGTGGAAAGCGTAGAAAAGCGATTCAGCGGAGCTAGCGAGTTAGCGAAGTTGACGGAGTATATTGACCGCTGCATATGGAATGTCCTAGCAGCCGCGCAGTAGGCGCAGTGGTTATTAGCCCCGCGCTTCAGCGTGGGGAAAGCGGATTCCACATGGGAACTCCGGAGTCCCGTAGGGACGGTGCAGGACATTTCTATTACCGGAATCAATAGCCTTTCTGCTAACCCCGCCAACTCCGCTAACCCCGCTCTACAGCGCCAGCCCCTTCAGATACGCGCGGAACCGCGGCCCCAGATCTTCGCGCTTGAGCGCAAACTCCACGGTGGCCTGCAACATCCCCAGCTTGTCTCCGGCGTCGAATCGCCTGCCTTCAAAGGTGTAACCGAAGACCTTCTCTTCCCTCGCCAGCGCCTTGATGCCATCAGTAAGCTGAATCTCGCCGCCGGCGCCTGGCCGGGTTTGCTCCAATAACTCGAAGATCTGCGGTGTCAGCACATAGCGGCCGACAATGGCCTGCTTCGACGGCGCGTCCGCAAACTTCGGTTTCTCCACCATCCCAGTGCAATTGAGAATTCGCCAGTTATCCGGGTCTTCTGAGCCGGCCAACACGCCATAATGGCTGATCGCCGGCCCCTCCACAGTCTCCGTCGCCAGCACCGAGCCGCCCTTTTCATCGAATATGTCGATGAGCTGCTTCAGGCACGGCGTCTCGCTCTCGATCACATCGTCGGGCAAAATAACGGCGAACGGTTTATCCCCCACTACATCTTTGGCGCACATCACAGCGTGGCCCAGCCCCAGCGGCTCCTTCTGCCGCACGTAACTGATTTGTGCCAGCGACGAAACCCCGCGCGACACCGCCAGCAGTTCGCGCTTGCCGCGCAACTCCAGCGTCGCGTCCAGCTCGAAGCTATGATCGAAGTGATCCTCGATCGTCCCCTTGCCGCGGCCCGTGATGATGATGATGTGCTCGATCCCCGACGCGATCGCCTCTTCTACGCCATACTGGATGACGGGCTTGTCCACCAGTGCCAGCATCTCCTTGGGGATCACCTTGGTGGCCGGCAAAAAACGCGTGCCCAGCCCGCCCGCAGGAAATACCGCCTTCCGTATCCGCTTGCTCATTCCACCAGCCTCGTCCTGAAAAGAGTTTAATCCGAGTGCCCCACCCTCGCCGCGTCTTTGTTCTTGCGGCTAGGGTGGGATTCCTCGAACCCCGCCCGGCCCCGTTCATCACTGCTGGTGCCCCAAGCCCCGATTCTGAGACCTGGAAATCCGGAATTCACAGCGCCGGCGAACCGTCTCCCAGCAGCGCCTCCCGCACAATCTTGATCGGCGGAAATCCCTGCCGCAGAAAATCATCGTGAAACTTCTCCGGCGAGAAAGCCGCGCCCTGCTTCTTCTTCAGATCCTCGCGCAGCTTCAGGATCTCCAGCTTGCCCAGCGTGTAATAAAGATAAGTCGGGTCACCGGCCCCACGCTTGGTTTCAACGACAGCCGTCTCCTTCGATTGATAGCCTTCCTTCTGGAAAAACTCCACCGCCTCGTCGAAACTCATCTTGCCCGTGTGCATCTCAATGCCAACGATGAATCGCGCGTTGCGCAGCAGCGCATCCTGCAACTGGCCGAGCCGCAGGAACTTGGCTTCGCGTTCATCCTTCGCTCCGGCGCCCGGCTGGCCGTACCCCTCGTCCAGCATCATCTGCTCGGTGTAGTGCGCCCAGCCTTCGATGTCGGTGTTCGCGCCCAGCAGCTTGCGCACCCGGCTCGGCGCCTGCGGCAGCCACAGAAACTGGATATAGTGCCCCGGATACGCCTCATGCACCGCCGTCGAAATCACCGTGCCAACATTGAACGAATGCATGTAGCCCTCAACCTCGGCGGGCGTCATCTTGGGGTCCGGCAGCGTCACGTTGAAGTAAGCCTCTGTGGCGTGCGTCTCAAACGCTCCCGGCGTGTCCATCGAAGCAAAGGTCGTCGCCCGCATAAACGGCGGCGTTTCTTCTACGATGGGCCGCACATCCGAAGGGATAGTCACAATGCGGTGTGCGCGAATGAATCTCACCAAACCGTCGAATGTAGCGCGGAATGCATCGAGCAATTGATCCGGCGCCGGATGACTCTCGCCTAACTCCTCCAGCACCGCGCCCGGCGTCTTCTCCGGCTCCAACTCCTTCGCAACCTCTTTGAAGTGAGCCTGGTTCTTACGCAAATCTGCCCAGCCGATCTCCAACAACTTGTCCAGCGGCAAATCCACCATCTCGTCATACTGAAGCTTCTTCGAGAATGTCTCCGCGCCAATGCGGAAATCGCCGTTCGAGTTAGCCAGCAGGTCCGTCTTCAGCCAGCCGAGATAACTCTTCAACGCCGCAACCACCGCCGCATTCCTCCGCACAAACTCAGCCTTCAGCGCCATGTCCTGCGCATCGGCAAACGCCAGAGGCACGTCATGCTCAAAGAAACTCACAATCTCCGGCAACTGCTCGATCGCGATCTCGGTAAAGATTCGCGGCGGGTTCTTCAGATTCACCCGCGCCTCTGCCAGCAGCGCCGGCATCTGCTTCTCTCGCGCCACCAGCGACCGCAACCGCTCATCCGGCGAAGCAAACTTGCGCTCCATCAGCGTGAAGGCCCCATTCGCGCACGTGCCCGAATAGTTGTCTGCGTTCTTCTCCCACGGCCGAATCACCTCCAGCGTCAGCAACCGCGAGCGGATATTCGCAAGCACTATCTCGCGGTCGCTTCGCGGAACAAAATCTGCTGTGGCGACATCGGGATGAATCGCCTCAATGCGCTTCTCAAAACTCTTGAGCGCAACAATCTCCGCGTCGATCTTCTTGCGCGAGTAATCTTCTAACTGCGCGTCGTACTGGTGATACCCGGCCAAAGTTCCGCCCGTTGGCCCATAGTGAAAGTAAACCTGGTCGAAGTACTCGTCGGAAACCTTCGCGAACTGCTGCTTCCAGTCCTCATTCGCGGCATGGGCATCTATCGAAGCAACCATACAGACTCCAATCGCCGACAGCGCAACAATACTCTTCATCGCATCTCTTTTCATTCCAGCTGCAAGACCCACTATGAATTCACCGCCGCAGGC
This sequence comes from Occallatibacter sp., assembly GCA_049522975.1. GTDB lineage: Bacteria > Acidobacteriota > Terriglobia > Terriglobales > Acidobacteriaceae > Telmatobacter. The sequence goes on from JBEKNI010000017.1 coordinate 41,611, forward strand.
GCCAGTTCGGCAATCAGTTCGCGAATCTCCAGCAGAACTTCATCCGGTCGCGCCGCACTCAAAGGATACTTCAACAGCCCCTGCGGCGTGAACTGCGCTCCGCGCTTCGCATTCCGCGCCACCAGGCGCATCAACTGCTGCGGTTCGATGGCTGCATTCTCAGCGAAGCGTATGTGCAGCTCCCCGCGCTTCCGATCCACCTGTGCAATGCCGATCCGCTCACATTCCAGCCGGATCAGCGACGCCTCCAGCAGGTACACCGTCGCATCCGGCGGCGCGCCATAGCGGTCCTCCATCTCCGCGCGCACTTCGGCGACCGCCGCCTCGCTCGACGCACCGGCTATCTTCTTGTAAAGCCGCAGCCGCTGATTTTCTTCCGGCACATAACTCTCGTCGATGCGCAGCGACAGCCCCAAGTTAAGCTGCGTCGCCGGACGCTCCTCGCTCGTCTGGCCTTTCATCTCCCTGACCGCGGCCTCCAACATCGACGTGTATAACTCGAATCCCACCGCCTCGATGTGGCCGCTCTGTTCGCCGCCCAGCATATTCCCCGCGCCGCGCAACTCCAGGTCCAGCGCCGCAATTTTAAACCCCGCGCCCAGATCGCTGAACTCCTTCAGAGCCGCCAGCCTGCGCCGCGCAATCTCCGTCAACTCCTGCTCCGGCGGAATCAGCAGATACGCGTAAGCCCGCCGGTTCGAGCGGCCCACGCGCCCCCGCAACTGGTATAACTCCGCCAGCCCGTGCCGGTCCGCGCGATTGATGAGAATCGTGTTGGCCAGCGGAATGTCGAGGCCGTTCTCGATGATCGTCGTCGCCACCAGGACATCGTACTCATGCCGCATGAACGTCAGCATCACCCGTTCCAACTCGGTCTCGCTCATCTGCCCGTGACCCACGCAAACGCGCGCCGCCGGAACTAACTCCTGAATTCGCATGGCAATCTCATAAATCGACTCCACGCGGTTGTGCACAAAATAAACCTGTCCGCCTCGCTCCAACTCCACTTCGACTGCCGAGCGAATGATCTTTTCATCAAACTTCGCCACCACCGTCTGAATCGCCATGCGATCCTTGGGCGGCGTCTCGATCACGCTCATGTCGCGCAAACCCACCAGCGACATATGCAGCGTGCGCGGAATCGGCGTCGCGCTCATGGCCAGCACATCGATCTCCTTGCGCATCTGCTTCAGCCGCTCCTTGTGACGCACGCCGAAGCGCTGCTCCTCATCCACCACCAACAAGCCAAGGTCTTGAAACTTGATGTCTTTGGAAAGCAGCCGGTGCGTGCCGATCAGAATGTCTACGCGCCCCGTCTCAACCCGCTCCACGATCTCTTTCTGTTCCTTCGCCGTGCGGAAGCGCGAGATCATTTCGATATTGATGGGAAACTGCGCAAACCTCTGCTTGAATGTCTCGAAATGCTGAAAACTCAGGATCGTTGTCGGCGTCAGCACCGCCACCTGCTTGCCGTCCTGCACGGCCTTGAATGCTGCGCGCATGGCCACTTCCGTCTTGCCGTATCCCACGTCGCCGCACAGCAGCCGGTCCATCGGCGTTGTTGATTCCATGTCATATTTGATGGCCCGGATCGCCGATAACTGGTCCTCCGTCTCGCTATAGTCAAAAGATTCCTCAAACTCCTGTTGAAACTCGCCGTCCTTGGAGAAGGCCGTTCCTTGCGCGGTGGTCCTTTGCGCATATAACTTCAATAACTCCCCGGCCATATCCTGCATGGCCTTGCGAACTCTCGCTTTTGTTTTGGTCCACTGCTGCGAGCCCAACCGATTCAGCACCGGCGCGGGCCCCGCATCCGTCGAGCGGTACTTCTGAATCAGATCCAATCGAGTCAGCGGCACATATAACTTGGCCGCTTCGGCAAACTCCAGAACCATGAATTCGATCGAGAGCCCGTCCTGCGCAATCTCCTTGAGGCCTTGGTACTGCGCAATCCCATGCTCGACGTGCACCACATAGTCTCCGATTCCCAGATCGCGAAAATCGGAGACAAACGCCGCCGTCTTCGACCGCCTTGGCTCCGGCCGCGCCGCCACATCTGCCTCATCGGAAAGATCGTTGGCTCCAAACAGAATCACATTCGAGTCGGAAAAACTGACTCCCGCCGCGATTGGCGTGCGCACAATTACCGGCACGCGCAGATCGCCTGCCAGGTAACTCGCCTCGTCCACCATCGTCTCGCCGGGATGCGGATTGCGGCTGCCCAGGCGATAAGGAATCTGATACTCGCGCAGCAACATGGCCAGCCGCTCCACATCGCCCTGGTGCGACGCGGCCAGCACAATTCGCGCCTCGGCCGCCATCAGCGCTCGCAGTTGCTCGGTCAGCGCCGGAATCGATCCATGAAACCTCAGCGTGGGCCGCGTGTTCAGCTCGATCTCGCCCAGCGTCGAGTCCTCGTCCAGTACGTCCACCACGCCTAACTGATCGAGGTCAAGGCCCATGTGTGCTTCTAACTGTGCAGTCAACGCCTCCGGCCGTAAATAAATATCCTCAGGCATCATCAGCGAACCTATCGCCGAACGCTCATGGCGTTGCTCGACCTTGTTCCACCAGCGTTCGATCTGGTTGCGCACCATCGCCGGCTCGTCTACGAACAGCGCGCACTTAGGCAGCAGAGTTAGCAGCGACTTATCCGCCCCGGCCACCGCGGAGAAGAACTCCCAGCCCGGAAAGACGCTCACCCCGCCAGCCGCAGCCAACTCGGCGGCCATCTCTTCATCCTCATCCTCGCCTGCTAACTCCACCCGCTGCCGGCTCAGCCGTCCGTGCACCGCGGCCAGCAGCCGTTCGGTCACCGGCGTCTCGGTCAGCGGTAGTAACTGCGCTTCGTCGAGCCCCGACTGCGAGCGCTGCGTCTCCGGATCGAATTTGCGAATCGTTTCAATCTCGTCGCCGAAGAACTCGATGCGCACTGGCCGGTCCGACTCAGGCGAATACACATCCAGAATCCCGCCCCGCCGCGTAAATTGCCCCGGCATCTCCACCAGATCCATCTGCGTGTAGCCCACGCTGGCCAAGTGCCCGGTGAGCACCTCCACGTCCACCTCGTCGCCGCGCTTCAGAGTTACGGCCAAGCCAGCGTAGTAGTTGCGATCAAAGAGCCTGAGTGCCGCCGACTCCACCGGAGCAATCAGAATCGACACCGCGCCGGTGGCCAGCTTCCACAGCGACGCCGCCCGCTGCTCCTGCACATCCGGATGTGGGGATAGATTCTCGAAGGGAAGCACATCGTGAGCCGGCAGCCGCACCACCTGCGCAGGATCCACCGCGCCGGTAAGCTCGCACCCCGCGCGTAGCATCGGCTCCAGCGCCTCGGCAGCCTTGTTGTCGGCCACCACCACAATCACCGGCTGCCGCGCGGCCCGCGCTATCAACGGCAGATAGACCGCCCGCGCCGTAGCCGTCAATCCGGAGACACGTCTCCGCCCCGCACCCAGGCTCAGATGCCTTCGTACGCGCTCAAATCCCGAAGAGTGCTCCAGCTCCGCAAAGATCTCGCGGACGAACGGGAGAATCATGTGCTTACAGTTTAACAGCGAGGACTAACTGATAGACTGGGGGCCTAGGCGCAAGCTGGCGTTGGCGCTCCCTGTGGCGAATCGGCTTGAAGGCACAGTGCACGGGAGGTGTACCATGTTGAATTTGCGGAAACGAGATTCCAGAACTCGACTCCTAGTATCAAAAACGCGTCTCTTGTCGAAATCATGTCTGCGGATTGCCGCCTGCCTCTTCCTTTCTTCTCCTTTGCAAGCGCAGGCGCACGCGCCGCGGCCTGTTGTTGTCGCCTACATCTTTGCAAAAGACAGCCTGATTCCGCCCGGAGAGATTGCCGCGCGGAAGCTGACACGCATCAACTACGCCTTCGCTAATCTCAAGGACGGACGCATAGCGACCGGTTACGCCAACGACGAAAAGAATCTCGCCGAGCTCGTTGCGCTCAAGCAGCAGAATCCATCGCTGACCGTGCTCATTTCCGCGGGCGGATGGCTCTGGTCGGGCGGCTTCTCCGACATCGCGCTCACCAAACAAAGCCGCGCCGTCTTCATTGACAGCGTGGCCGAGTTCATAACTCGCCATCAACTCGATGGGCTGGACATCGACTGGGAGTATCCCGGCCTTCCCGGAGCCACAAACAACTTTCGTCCCGAGGACAAGCAGACTTACACGCTGCTGCTCAAGGAACTGCGCCAGCGCTTCAATCAGTTGGAAAGGCAACTCGGCCGGCGGCTCCATCTCAGTGTCGCGGCCGGATCCTCCACCGAATTCCTCGAACACACCGAGATGAGGAAAGCGCAGAGGTATCTCGATACAGTGAACCTGATGGCTTACGACTACTATCAAGGTTCTTCCGACGCGCTCACCGGGCATCACGCACCTTTGTTTACCAATCCCGCCGACCCGAAGAAGTGCTCGGCCGATCAATCCGTGCGGGAGTTCGAGCGGGCCGGGGTTCCCGCCGGGAAAATCGTGCTGGGCGTACCCTTTTACAGTCATGTATGGAGCGAAGTTCCCGGTGCCAATCATGGCCTCTTTCAGCCGGGGAAGCCTTCCACCGAAGCGCAGGCCCGTAACACACCCGATGCCATGCTGAAGAATGGATTCATCCGTTACTGGGACCCCATCGCCTCGGCGCCTTATCTCTATAACTCGGAGAAGAAGGTCTGGGTGTCGTATGACGATCCGCAATCGCTGGCGGCCAAGTGCAAGTACGTGCAGGAGCACAAACTCCACGGCATCATGTTCTGGGATTATGAAGCCGATTCCACCCGCGCGCTGCTCGATGCCGTCGATGCCGGGCTGGGCATCGACTCCTCCGCGCAAGGCGCCGCAAAATGACGACTCGACGACAGACGCAGTGGCCTGCTTCGCCTGCGAACCGCGTAAAATCGATTTATCGCAGTCCGGCCAAAACCTTTGAGGTGCAGAATGAATTTCAGAATCTTTGCCGCCGCCTTTCTAGCCGCCTTAACCGTAGCCGCCGCCGCTCAATTGCCGGACCCGGCCATTACTCGTCCGAAGATCACCGGAATCTCGCATCTGGCTGTTTACACTTCGGACCCCGCAGCTGCCGACCGCTTCTATCGCGTGACTGTTGGCGCGGTCAAACTTCCCGACCCCGAGAATCCCAAAGGCGTCCGCTATGCGCTCAGCGCGACGCAGTTCATCGAGGTATTGCCGCTGCCGCCCGGCGCGGGGATCAACCGGCTGGATCATACCGCCTACAACACCGACGACGCCGAGGGCCTGCGCAGGTATCTTGCCGTCAAGGCATATAAGACTCCGGCCAAAGTGGAGAAGGGTGCCGACGGCAGCCGCTGGTTCACCGTGCTTGACCCGGAAGGCAACAAAGTGGAGTTTGTCGAGCTGCCCCATCTTCCCCAGGCCGTGGCTGCTCCCAACGCCATTGGCCGCCACATCATCCACATGGGACTCCTGGTGCACAGCCGCGCCGTCGAAGACACCTTCTACCGCGATCTGCTCGGCTTCCGCCCCTATTGGTTCGGCGGCATGGTGGAGGGCAGAATCGACTGGGTGAGCCAGCAGACTCCCGACGGCCACGACTGGCTGGAGTACATGCTCAACGCCAAGCCGGATATTTCAGCGCACGACTTGGGCGTGCTCGATCATTTTTCCATCGGCGAGGTTTCGGTAGACCTGGCCTTCAAGACCCTCAAGGACGGCAACCGCCTGGCCGGAGTGGAGGCCCAGGACCACACGCAGATGGGCAAGGACGGCAAGGGCCAATTCAACTTCTACGATCCCGACGGCGTGCGCGTCGAACTGATGAACTTCCACGCCACGGAAAAGCCCTGCTGCTCGGCGTTCACGGCCGACGATCCGGCGGAATAGCGCCATTGGACTTTGTTTGACAGGAAGGCCATAATATTGAAAGTGGAGGAAGGTATGGGATACGTAGGCGAAATCGGAAGCTCCAAATATCGGGGTGCAGGCTATGAGGATAGGGGGAAGAAGCCTGTGTCCCAGACACCGGTCAAACTCCCGCCCCCAGTCAAGGTTCCGCCGCCACCAACCCAATCGAGTTCGCCGAAGCAGTAAGGGGAACGAAGGGAGCTGTTTCCGATGCCGGCAACGCTTCTTGCATTACAAGTCTTTCTCATTCTCCTGCCCGGCTTCTCGGCTGCGTATGTGGTCCAAGCTTTGGCCACGCGCCGATCTCAGTCGGATTTCGAACGAGTGGTCGAGGCTCTAGTTTTCAGCTTCATCATCTATGTCTGCTACATCCCTCTGAACGGCGGGAGACTGCCGTTTCATATTGAACATGATCCAACAGGCAAGATAGACGATACCGTTTTGTGGGAGCCAGCGCAGTTGGCTTGGCTTGCGGCTGTGACTGCCGCTTTTGCTCTGCTCGCAGTAGCCTATATCCGCTTCGATGGCAATCGACTATTCCGCTGGGTGCGATTGACCGAACGGACTACTCGCAATTCCATTTGGAATGACATATTTGAACGCGAGGCAATCAACGATCAGCCGGTCCAGGTGGAGTTGGCAGATGGCAGGAATGTACTGGGCGTGTTGCTGTACTACTCAGATGCTTCTGAAGACGGGTCTCTCTATCTGACCCAAGCTTCCTGGGTCGATGCAAATGGCCAGACGGTTCCTATCCCGGGCCCCGGAATCCTTTTGACCAAAAACAGTGGAATACGTTGTGTCAGCCTCCTTAATCCGGCAACGGATGTTTCGGCTGAGACTGCCCAACCAGCAGAGACCGAATAAGCTGCCAAGCCAGCGCGCCATCCCTGTCTCCTCTTCCGCGCTAAAATCAAAGTCAAGATGCCCGCCGCCACGCTATCTCCCGCAGTCCTGGCCAAATACGAGCCCGTTATCGGACTCGAAGTCCACGTGCAACTGCTCACCGCTACCAAAGCCTTTTGCGGCTGCGCCAATCATTTCGGCTCGGAGCCCAACACCAACATCTGTCCGGTCTGCCTTGGATTGCCCGGCGCGCTTCCGGTGCTCAACGCCAAGGCCGTCGAGTTTGCCGCGCTGGCCTCGATGGCGCTCAACTGCCAGGTCCGCGAGCGTTCCATCTTCGCGCGCAAGAACTACTTTTATCCCGACCTGCCCAAGGGCTATCAAATCTCGCAATTCGACAAGCCCCTGGCCGAGCACGGCTGGATCGAAGTCCCCACGGCGGACGGCGGCACAAAGCGCATCGGCATCACTCGCCTGCACATGGAGGAGGACGCCGGCAAGAGCCTGCACGAAGGCTTCGCCGACTCTGCCACGCGCACTTATCTCGACCTGAACCGCTGCGGTACGCCGCTGGCCGAGATCGTCTCCGATCCCGATATCCGCACGCCGGACGAGGCATTCGAGTACCTTACTCGCCTAAAAGAAATCCTGCTCTACTGCGGCGTCTCCGACTGCAACATGGAGGAAGGCTCGCTGCGTTGCGACGCCAACGTGAGCGTGCGGCTGAGGGGCGCGGAAAAGTTCGGCACCAAGGCCGAAGTGAAAAACGTCAACAGCTTCCGCTTTGTCCGCGCGGCTCTGGAATACGAGATCGAGCGGCAGATCGAGGTCCTCGAATCCGGCGGCCGCGTAATGCAGGAGAGCCGCCTGTGGAATGCGAACGAGGGCCGCACTTATTCGATGCGCTCCAAGGAGCAGGCCCACGATTATCGCTACTTCCCCGAGCCGGACCTGCCGCCGCTGATCGTCTCCGCTGAGTTTCTGGGCGAGACGAAAGCCAAGCTCCCCGAGCTCCCCGAAGCCCGCCGCGCCCGCATGATCGCCGAGTACGATCTGAGCTCTCAAGATGCCTTCACGCTCACCGCCGAGCGCGCCTTCGCCGACCGCTTCGAGGCCGCCGCAAAGACCGCCCGCAATCCCCGCCGCGTGGCGAACGTGCTGCTCAGCGAGGTTGGCGGACGCCTCAAGGCGCTGGGCCTGGAGCAGGAGCAGTCGCCCGTCTCCATGGCCGGCATCGTGCTAGCCGCCGATCTGCTCGACGAGGGCAAGATCAGCTCCAGGCAGCTCAAGCAGTTATTCGATCTGTGCTTTGAAAAGGGCGAGGACTTCCCTGCCGTCTACCAGCGCGAGAAGCCCCAGCAGATCACCGACGCCTCGGCCATTGAAGCGCTGATCGACCAGGTCATCGCCGCCAACCCCAAGCAGGTCGAACAGTATCGCGCCGGCAAGAAGACCATGGCGGGGTTCTTTGTCGGCCAGGTAATGAAGGCGTCCAAGGGCCAGGCCAACCCCGCGCTACTCAACGCGCTGGTGACGAAGAAGCTGGAGGGATAGCCGCATGGCCTTTGGAGCCTGCGGGTTGCTCTTAGCCGGTTCCTTGCCTGTCTCCGCTCGCCTTTATCTTCTTGGCCCAATGATTCCTGTAAAGTACGACGTGCTCAGGGAATAGCTCGGCGTACATTGGATAGCCAATACCTACAATCTCCACCGTGAGCCCATCGGGACCGAGTTCGGCAGAATAGTCGGATATTTGGACTCCGCCCGAAGGAACAAGCTCTCGGCCATCAACATCGCGAACGATTAGAGACGGATGTGATTGGGAGGCGACTTCAACTTCTGCAATATCTCTAACGGTGAATGTCGGAATAGAATCGTAGGCTGGTAACGGAAAAAACTTTCCAGAGGCTACCCCCATTGGCGGGTCCCCATGCTCCATCTCGAAGTGACCCACTAGAACCCCGCCAGAGAGTACCTCAAAACTGGGCAAACCGGTCCTCACCCTACTTCAGCCTCAACTCCACCTCGAACTCCTTGCGCGTGTCCCACGAACTGACGGTCTTGACGGCGGTCTTCTTGCCGTCCTTCTCCGCCCACAGCTCATGCTCCTCGGCCATATTCACCTGGGCAAAGCGGAAGCGCCCCTTCTCGGTGGTCGTGTAACTGCGAATGTTCTTCGACTTCAGGTCCTTGAGAAAGACAGTCGCGCCAACCACCGGGGCGGAATTGGCGTCCACCACGGCGCCCATCACCACGCGCTCCCCCAGGTTTTGCGCCTGAGCGCAGAACGGCCCCGTGAGCCCGCCCCGAGAAGCCAGGGGAACCAAACCGGCGGCAAGAACGGCGAATGTCATCCCGGCTGCCAAACTCGTGCGATTCAACCTCACTCTTACTCCTCTTCCTCGTCGACCAGATCCTCGTCGTCCGCGTCCAGGTCGTCGCCCACCCGCGTCAACTCCAACGGTTCAACGCCGACCACCTCGTACTCCGTTCCACATTCATCGCAAGCGACCACGTCGCCTTCTTCCACTTCGTCCAGTTCGATGTCTAGTTCATTCTCGCATTCAGGGCAGCTCGGCATGGCGGCCTCCTCTCTTTCCAGGGCATTTCACATTGCAGGATGACGGATTTGCAGTGCATCTCCGCTATTCTTGGGGAGAAACCGGCCTCCGGTCAAGAGGCGGAAGCCCAAACCACAACTGGAGCTCCCCAGTGGAAGCATACGCCACAATTCCCCTCCGCGATGCGGGATTGAAATCCGGAGATGGTTTCTTCTGGAACTGGCGCAGGAATCCGGGAGCGCACAGGCTGCGGAAAACTCGATAGGGGATGGCTTTGTAAAAGGGCACGACTTCAGTCGGGTCGCAAGCGTTCCAGAATCAGCGTGGGCTTCAGCCCCTGCGGGACTCGTATTCCAAACTGACCCACCAGACCCAAGGGCGGAGTTTTGGCCAAGGGGGTGGTTCCGGGTATAATGGAGATTCGGCAAGCCGGTGGGGTCACCATTATGTGTACCCTGTCGGTCGTCCCGTTTGGCTGGCCCGGATTGCGTGCATCGCTTTAGGAGAGCGCAAACTTGGCAACGCGGCGAGAAACACTGGATTCTGGAGCAAGCTCATGGCACAGGTATGCGACATCTGCGGGAAAGGTCCGCAGTTCGGCAACAACATCTCACACGCCCACAACGTCACCCGCCGGCGCTGGAGCGTCAATCTGCAGGCAGTGAAAGCGCTGGTAAACGGCAATCCCAAGCGGCTCAGGGTATGCACCAGTTGCATCAAGAGCGGTAAGATCGCCAAGGCGTAAGGCTGGCCAGACGCGAACCCGCAGCGCGGGCTTGATTCAGAACCGGAATTCAGAGGGAAATTCAGGATGGTCGCGAACCCCGTCCACCCTGGACGGGGTTTTGTTGTGCCGGGTGCCCCACCCCCGCCGCGTTCTTGTTTTTGCGGCTAGGGTGGGATACCGCACCGCCCGGTCCCAGCAGTTTGAATCCCCTCAATCGCTCTTCCCAGACCCCGAATTCGACCCCGAATCCGCCCCGGCGGGCAAATCCAGCGCCACCAGGGCGAACCGGGTCTTGCCGTCCTTGGGAGTCTCGAAGCCCACGATGTGCTGGTGACGCTTCGAGCCGGCCTTCAGTTCCAGGTTGCCCTTACCCATGTGGTAGTCCCCCTGGTCAACCTGTACATTCTTGCCATTGTCATCGGCGCAGGTCAGCCCCTCGGAGGTGGATGCCGGCGTGCCCACCGCAGCATTTCCCTGGCAGGTAATCACCACCCCAAAGCGGCCCAGCCCCTTCTTGTAGAAAGCGGTTACCTTCTCCTCGGAATCGGAGGTCTCGTAGGAAACCGCCCGCACCCGCAGCTCCCATTCGCCAAAGCCCAGATGCACATCCGCCGACTTGTGCTTGTCGTCGTCCATCACGGCCACCGCGCCCGGATAGGCCGGCAATCCCAGGTCCGCCGCGGTGGTCTGGTTAGTATTCACGTGGATGCCGCCGAATGGCGTATCCACCTGGACCTTCTTGTCCTCGCCGTTGGCGTCCCTTTCCGTATGAATCCTGCATCCCGCCAATCCGGCCGCCAAAGCTAGGCCCGCGGCCAGCGTCGCCGCTTTCCGTACCCTCTCCCGCGTCATCCTTCGCATGGTGGCAATTGCCCTCCAGCTCCGTTATACGCCTGAATCGAAGTCGAGGTTCCTCGAAAAATGCTCTTCGCGCTAGCACTTTGTTGCCCCTTTCCCGGCCCCGCGATGTACTATCCAGCATGAGAGGCTTTGCGCGCGCAAGGCCGCGGCGGTTCGTGTTCATTGCGAATCGCGAAGATCACCGAGCAATGCGCCCGGTTCCCGCTTCCCCGAGCATTCGGCCTCGCCCGGTCGGGAAATTTCGAGCGCCGCACGAAAGGATGACTCTATGTATTTGCTTGCTCTTGCTTCTGCCCGGAGACTGCTGGCGGCAATCGCCGTTGCAGCCTTCCTCGCGCTCGCTTCCACGCCCTTGAATGCCCAGGATGACCCGCCCGCCCAGGCAGGCCGGCTCTCCTACATCTCCGGCGCCGTCTCCATCCAGCAGGTGGGCTCCGACGACTGGGGCCAGGCCCTGCCCAATCTCCCGCTCGGTCCCGGCGACCGCGTCGTCACCGACTCCGATGGCCGCGCCGAGATCCAGGTTGGCCAGACATTCATACGCATCGGATCAAACTCGGACGTGAGTCTTGGCGAAGATACCCAGTATCGGCTTGCGCTCGGCGTCGCTCAGGGCTCGATCCACATCCGCTGCCTCGCCCTGTGGCCGGAGCAGATGTTGCACGTGAACACTCCCAGCGGGAGCCTTGGCCTTTCCAAGTCGGGAGAGTTTCGCGTGGATGTGCTGCCCGATCAAGGCGCTGCCATCTTCACCAACTACTCCATCGGCGCGCTCGTCTCCGGCGCGGGTGGGTTCAGCCAGTACATCGAAAGCGGGCAGGCCCTGGAACTGGTCGGCTCCAACCCGGTCGTCCCCCAGTGGCTGCAACCGGCGCAATTCGACGCCCTCGACCAATGGAGCCATGCCCGCGATCAGCAGATTGCCAACGCCGCATCCTACCGCTATGTCAGCCCCGAGATTCCCGGCGCTTCCGAACTGGACGCGGCCGGCACATGGCAGCCGGGAACCGATTACGGCGCTGTCTGGTTCCCCAATAACGTACCTGCCGGCTGGGCGCCCTACCACTACGGCCACTGGGTAAACCACGCGCCCTGGGGCTGGGTTTGGGTCGAGGATGAGCCCTGGGGCTACGCGCCATTCCACTACGGCCGTTGGGTTTCCTACGAAGGCCGCTGGGGATGGGTTCCCGGACCTCCCGCCTCCCATCCGGTCTGGGCTCCCGCGCTGGTGGTCTTTGCCGGTGGCATTCATGTGGGCGGCGCGGGCGTCTCCGCCTGGTTCCCCCTCGGCCCCGGCGAGCCTTACCGCCCCTGGTATCACACCAGTCCCGGCTACATTGACCAGATCAACATCACCAACATCGGCGAAAGCCGCCGCGTCCACGTTCAAACCACATACGTGAATATAAACGTTGTCAACGTCACCTATGTGAACCGGAGCATCGGCGTCACCGCCATGCGCCATGAGGACTTTGCTGCCGGCCGCTCCGCTCACGGTGCCGCTGTCGTCGTGGACGTCCACCTCTTCGACCACGTGCAGGTGCTTGAGCGTCCGGAAGCGCAGCCCAGCCCGCATCCGTTTGCCGGCCATCCGCCGCTACGCCCGGTGCGCGTCAGCACCGAGCGCCCGGCTCTCATTAACGAATCCGGTAAGCTGGTCTCGTCCAAGCCCGGCGCCAAGCCTTTCGAGCCGCCGGTCAGGCCCGCCCCGCAGGTCAAGGCGCTGCCGGGCCGCGCCGTGGTTGCTCCACCTCCGAGAGCCAAGGCCCCGGTCGGGATGCATCCCGCTCCTCCAGTGCCGCCAGCCAAGCCCGCGCCGGTTGAGCCTCCAGCCCCCAAGCCGATGGAGAGGGGTGTGAAGCCCCCCGCGCCCGTTTCGCCAGCGCCGGCCGCCAAACCGGTAGTAGAGCCGCCCGCCAAGCCGGCCCCGCCAGCCAGCGCCAAGCCTGCGGCTGAACCAGCCAAGCCAACCGCCCCAGCCGGCGCCAAGCCGCAGGAGAAGAAGACCGACAAGGACAAGAAAGACGAAAAGAAGCCACAGAGTTAGTCCGGAACTCCGAACTGGCTCAACCAAGGGCCGCTGCTCCAGAGAGCAGCGGCCCTTCACACGCTTGGAGGACTTGCTGGCCTTCGGATTGGTGCCTTCATTCTCCAGGAGTCGGGCTAACGATCCTCCGAAGCGCCGGCCCCGTGTCAGGGCACGACTTCAGTCGTGCCGCAAAGAGCCCCAAAATATGCCGGGCTTTAGCCCCTGCGGGAGTCTCCCAAGCCACGCCGATCAATCCGCCGAGGGACCGTCTTCCTTGCTGCTGGTGGCGAAGAAAATCGCCACGACAAAAACCAGAACGATGACTGAAACGACGACAAACGGGGAAGAAATCTCCATTCTGCAATCTCCTACCCGGTAGATTATCAGGAAAGAAGAAACTCAGCCTGAGTGCCCCATCCATTCCGCGCTCTTCGCGGAATGGGTGGGATACCACGACCCCCAGCCCGCCCATCCCTCACTGCTTCGGCCCGCCCTTCGGATAATCCACCCGAATCGTCAAAATCTCGTAAGCATGAATCGGCGTCTTCACCACATCGCCAGTCACGGCCAGCGGCGCGCCCTCCGGCGTCTCCATCAGGTTGGTCACGGTTGCGCCCGTCGCTCCCGGCGGCACATGGAACTCGGCCATCGTCTCCTTGCCCGCCCACTCATACACTCGGAAAATCAGGCCATTCGCGTCTTCCGCCTTCTTCACCGCGGTCAGCACCACATTCTCCGGCCCGACCGAAGCGAAGGAGTGGCTGGCCGGCAGCGAACCGGGATGCGCCGTCGTCACCACCGCCGTCAGCGGGTAGTTATACTCGTAGCCCTTGCGCACGGTCAGCGCCTCCTTCCACGTCCCCGCGTGCGGATAGAGCGCGTAGTGGAAGTGATGGTGCCCCATGTCGGCCTCGGCATCGGGCCATTTCGGAGAGCGCAGCAGCGTCAGCCGCAGCGTGTTGCCCACTGCGTCGTAGCCGTACTTGTTCTGGTTCAGAATGCTCAGCCCATGCACCTTGTCATCCGGCCCCACGCCGGAAAGATCGGCCCAGCGCATCGCCGGAACCTCAAACTGCGCCTTCTCCCAAGAGTTATTCCGCGTAGTCGGCCTGTCGATCGTCCCATAAGGAATCTCATAAGTAGCAAAGTCGCTCGTCACCGCCAGCGGAAACGCCGCCTTCAGCAACACATGCGACTCGTGCCAGTCGATTTCGTTGTCGATGTCGATTTGATCGCCGTCGAGTTCGATGGTCTGCACAAACTTGGAGTTACCGAAATGTCGCGTGATCTGGAACCCGTAGTCCCCGTAGCCAGTGACCTCTTCGGCCTTGACTGGCGTTTCGATCTGATTATCCAGCGTCCCGGGGTCGATATTCCACGCATCGTAATCCTTCGGCGTGTCTTTGAAGAATTGCAGCTGATTCCCGCACCCGCCGGGGGCGATGTAGTCAAAGCCTGTGGACTTTTCGACGATAGTACGAAGGCATCCAGTATCCTGGTCGATCTTCACTTTGAGGAGGTTGTTCTCTACTGTAATTGAGCGGTATGGTGCGTTTGGTTTGAAATCGTCAAAATTCATGAGCATGGTATCGTCCATCCAGCTACATAGCTTTTCGTTACAGCCCGAGGTAATCCGGAAGACCTTGTATCCCAATGCTGGGACATCTGTGACGGGAATCTTATAATTATAGGTTTCGTGGACACTATCTACTTCATGTAGCGAAGTGATTCCGTAGCTCCTAAAATGAGCTCCGGTCTCCATATCGTCCAGCGTAAAGCCGTCATAGCCGGGGATGTGTGCGACCACGGTTCCCGAACGCTTCCAAGGAAGGGGATTGAAGACGACAAGCACGCGGCTTGTCGGTCTCGGTTTACCAAGGAACGCGTCCATAGATTCCACAATTCGGTTCAGGGAACGGTTTGTTATATCGTTCGTGGAAGATCGAACCTGATCGCAGTCCTTCTGCGCGTCCTTATAGATGACACCTATTCCCGAACCAGCCGCCAGATCATGAAATTGATTGAAAAGGACCTTTTTCCAGTCTTCGGTTAGTTCGTTGCCGGGATATGAAATCGATTGCCATCCAGGCAGAACCCAGGCCAGCGACGCCCATTTCTCCGCGTCCAGCACCTCGACTTCCGCCTCGCGCATATTCCGCTTGTGGTTGGCTTGCGTAGTCATCACGCCGCGGTGGTACTCGAAGTAAAGCTCGCTCTTCCAGGTAGGAATGTTCACCTTGCCGGGAACCGGCGGCGGCGCGGTGTAGCCCTTGGCAATCGAGGCGTAATCCCACACCGGACTCTCCGGCGCAACTTGCTTTTCAATCGAAGAGAAGTAACTCTGCGCCGTGCCGAATTCATACTTCGGCGTAACATGCCCGGCCTGCTCCCAATGCAAGCCCTCATCGAGCACAGCCCGCGTCGGTCCGCCGCCGTGGTCGCCGACGCCATAGAGGTCCATCATCTCCGTCATGCCGGTCGCGCGTTGCCGGGCCGCGGCCAGATCGCTGCCCAGCCGCACCGGGCTCAGGTCCTCGTTGCCGTAGTCGTGCGGAAAGTACGCCAGCACCTTCGACCCATCCGGCGACTCCCACCAGAAGAGTTTGAACGGCAACTGATTCGTGTCGTTCCAAGTCATCTTCTGAGTTACAAAATAATCCACGCCGCTCTTCTTGTAGATCTGCGGCAACTGCCACGTATACCCAAACGAATCCGGATTCCAGCCGATCCGCACGTCCACGCCGTAAGCCTGCTTGTACCAGCGCTTGCCCACCAGCAGTTGCCGCACCAGCGATTCGCCATCCGGCATATTCAGGTCCGGCTCGACCCACATCCCGCCCACGATCTCCCAGCGTCCCTCCTTGATCCGCCGCGCAATCTCGGCGTTCATCTCGGGATACTTCTCAGCCAGCCACTCGTTATAAGCCGCGGCCGATTGCGTGAATGTGTAATCGGGATACTCATACATCAGTTGCAGCGCGGTGCCGAAGGTGCGCTTCACCACATCCACGCTCTCGGTCCACGGCCACAGCCACGCAGCGTCGATGTGCGAGTTCCCGGTGAGATGGTAGGTCGCCTGTTGCAGCAGCGGCTTGAGCGCTTCAAGCTTGGCATGGGCAGCGCGCAGGCTCAAGTCGAACTTCGCCTGAGCTTGAGCCCGCGCCTCCGCGCCGGGCGCTTCGGCCGCATCCAGCGCCGCCAAGTCCACCGTGCGGATGGCGTCGGTCAGCGCAGCCGTCTGCGCCACGTCGCCCGGCGCAAGCGATGGAACCAGCAGCGCGGCCGATAAAAACTCCTCCCGCAGGTCCTCGGGATTTGGCCGGCCTTCCGGAAAATCAATCTTCAGCGTCGCGCCCCGGAAGGTCTTCACGTCCACGGTGTGCAGTAGCTTGATGGCGACCGTCACCTTGTCGCCGGGGCGGGCGCCGTCGAAGAGGAGAACGGGTTCGAGGTCATCGCCCATCGCCACGCGGCGGCCGTTGAAGTAGAGAATCTCCGGCATCGGCCCGTTGGCCGTCGCATGAAACTGAAACCAGATCCGCGCGCCGCTCAAATCGTAGCCGTTCAGCGTCTCCGGAACCTGCCAGCTCTGCCGAAACCAGACCGCGTCGTTGGGCGCCTTGCTTCTCACGGCAATGGGCTGCCAGTCGCTCTCGTCCAGAGTTACAGCCTCTCCGTGAGCCAGATCGCCGGCGTGCATCTTCCAGACTCCATCGGGCAGCTCGCGCAGGCTTGAAAGCCGGCCGATCACCGCGTTCGCGTCGGCGGGCAGCACGGCGGCAATCTTGGCGGCATCAGCGGCGCTTTGAGCGCTAACCCGGCCCCCAAACAGCGTGGCAATGGCAAACAGACCCAGGCAGGCAATACAAGCGAACTTCACCTTCAAAGCGGAATTCATCGCGCACAATCCTCCCCGTCATGCTAAGCCATGAGAATCCCCCCTGGCATCGCAGGGCAGATGCCGCTTCTCCGCCATCCTGCTATCGTTTTAGTAGGAGCCGAAACCGGCCGCCAGCGGGCGGAGACCGCAAATCCCGCCTGATGGGATTTCGTCCCTTTTTTTGGTGCATACTGGTAGATAAGCAGCTTCCCCCGGCGGGCCGCACATCCGCCGTGCCGCTTTTTCTCTGAGGTCAGCCAGCCCCGAACTCGTCCGTCTGGCCGGCCTCCCACCGCACGCCGAAGAAACTGATCCGCAAGAATGGACAGAACAGAGAGGGACTCATGACTGCTGCTCGCTATCCCGGCATTCGGGTTACCGCAAATGGAAACCAGCTCGTCTCCTACCACACCGAGACGCGCATCGCCGACGCCGGCGTCTTCTATCCGATTACGCCTTCCACTGAGGGCGGCGAGCTCTTCCAGCAGGCCTATGCCGAAGGCCACTTGAACGTCTTCGGGCAAAACACCATCGCCATTGAGGCCGAGGGCGAACATGCAGCTCAGGGCGGCGCCATCGCCCACTCGGTCTGCGGCAAGCGCGTGGTCAACTTCACATCCGGCCAGGGCGTCGTCTACGGCGTCGAGCAGTACTATCACGCCCCCGGCAAAGCCTCGACAATGGTCCTCGAAGTCGGCGCGCGCGCGCTTACCAAGCACGCCCTCAACGTCCACTGCGGCCATGACGACATCTACGGCGCGCTGGACACCGGCTGGATCATGCTCTTCGGCAAGGACGCACAGCAGGCCGCCGACCAGGCCCTCATCCTGCGCCGCGTCACCGAACTCTCGCTCACTCCCGGCATGAACATCATGGACGGCTTCCTCACCTCGCACCTCGAGCGCACCTTCTACAAGCACGAATCCGGCCTGATCCGCGAGTATCTCGGCTCTCCCGAAGACATGATCGACTGCCCCACCGAGGCGCAGCGCGCGCTCTTTGGCCCCACCCGCCGCCGCGTCCCCAGGATGATGGACCTCACCAACCCCGTCCTCCTTGGGCCGGTGCAAAATCAAGAACACTACATGAACGGCGTCGTCGCGCGGCGCAACAACTTCGCCGAGCCGATTCTCGAGTTCCTTGAAGACGCCTACCTGCAATTTGCTCTGCTGACCGGCCGCCGCTACGGCCTCATCAACAAATACAAAACCGACGACGCCGAAACGGTCTTCGTCTCCCTCGGCTCAGCCGCGGAAAACATCGAGGCCGCCGTCGATTATCTGCGCCAGACGCGCAATGCCAGTGTCGGCTCCATCCACGTCAACGTGATTCGCCCCTTCCCTGAAGCCGCCATCGTCGAAGCGCTCAAGGGCAAGAAGAACGTCATCATCCTCGAGCGCACCGACGAGGCTCTCGCCGGCGACAACCCGCTCGGCCGCGACATTCGCACCGCATTCTCCAAGGCCGTTCAATCGGTCGAGGGCCTTCCCTCCATCACGCTCGCCGAAGTTCCAAAGATCTACGGCGGCAGCTACGGCCTCGGCTCCCGCGACTTCCGTCCCGAGCACATCATCGGCGCCTACGAGTTCGCCGCCCAAGGCCGTGCCCGCAAAGACGGCAAGACAGCCGCCGACGGAGTCTCCTTCTTCGTTGTCGGCATCGACCACCCCTACGCGGTCCTCGGCGACGAAACCCCGTCGCTCCTTCCCGAAGGCGCGGTGGCCGTCCGCTTCCACTCCATCGGCGGCTGGGGCGCCATCACCACCGGCAAGAACCTGGGCGCGATCCTGGGCGACCTCAACGATCTGATCTTCAAGCGCGACGGCCTCAAAGACGAGTTCGGCTACCCCAAGGAAGTCATCCACGTCAGCGCCAACCCAAAGTACGGCTCGGAAAAGAAGGGCGCGCCCACCAGCTATTTCATGGTCGCCGCCAAAGACCGCATTCGCGTCAACTGCGATCTGCGTCACGTAACTGTGGTTTTGTGCTGCGACCCCAAGGCCTTCACCCACACCAACCCGCTCGACGGCATGGCCGAAGGCGGCTCGCTGGTTTGGGAATCCGATCAGCAAGGCACGCAGGCCTGGGAGCAGCTTCCCATCTGGGCGCGCAAGCAGATCATCGACAAGAAGATTCGCGTCTTCACGCTGCCCGGTTTCGCTATCGCCAAGAAAGCCACCGACCGCGGTGATCTCCAACTGCGCATGCAAGGCAACGCCTTCCTCGGCGGTTTCTTCGCCGTCAGCACGCTCCTCGGCGAGTTCGGCATCACCCAGGATCAGTACCGCGCCGTCGTTCGCGAACAATACGTCAAGAAATTCGGCAAGCTCGGCGAGGCCGTCGTCGAGTCCAACATGGAAGTCATGATGCAGGGCTTCGAACAGGTGAAGGAGATTGAAATCGGCGCACTCGCCGCCGCCGACCACTCCACCCTGCGCGGCCATGCGCTGCTGCCCATCCTCGAGACGGTTCCCGCCGGCGAATCCGTCGGCCTGGGCTGCCGCTCTCACGCACTCCCCGCCGGCCAGTCTCACCGCGCGCCCTTGGCCACCGTCGCCAAATTCGACGCCGAGTTCCGCGCCCACTTCGGCTACAATCAGCCGGCCACCCCGCTCGCCGCCATGGGCCTGATCGCCGCCGCCACCGGCGACACCGCCTCAAAATATGTCGCCCGCCGCGAGACTCCGCTCTTCATCCCGGAAAACTGCACCCAGTGCATGGAGTGCATCTCCGTCTGCCCCGACACCGCGCTGCCCAACACCGCGCAGGATCTCAGCACACTCCTGCGCACCGCCGTCTCCCACTATGTCGTCAACCCCGCCGACCGCGCCCAACTCATCGCCGCGCTCCCCGAGATCGACCGCCAAACCCGCCAGCGCATGGTCGCCGACACCAAATCCGGCACTCCGCTGCAAACCATCCTCCGCGAAGTCACCGAAGCAGTCGACGGATTCTCCGCCGAATCCAAGCAGCAGTTCTTCGCCATCCTCGAAAAAGTCCCCATGGCCTATCAGAAGGTGAACGCCATCTTCTCCTCGCCGGAACGCAAAGCTCCCGGCTCTGGCGGCATCTTCTCGATCTTTGTCTCCGATCTTTGCAAGGGCTGCGCGGCCTGCGTCACAGCCTGCGGCGACCACAATGCCCTCCGCATGGTCGCGGAAACCGAAGACGTCAACGCCATGCACATGACCGGCACCGGATTCCTCGATCTCCTGCCCGACACCTCGCAGAAGTACCTCGGCCTCTTCAACGCCGCCAATCCCGTCGACTCGAAGACCGCCACGCTGCGCAACATGCTCATGGTCCGCTCGACGTATGACGCTCTGGTCTCCGGCGACGGCGCCTGCGCAGGCTGCGGCGAAAAATCCGTCCTGCGCTCCATCGCCGCCGTCACCGAGGCCTACATGCGCCCCGTCTATCACGCCAAGAGCGACCGCTTCCTTGCCAAAGCCGGCGAGCTCGAAAAGAACGGCGCGGCTCGTCTGGCCAAGCTCCAAGCGACCAGCCCCGCTGAGTATGCGCTCCTTCGTCAGGCCATTGCCCACCTCGTCCTCGGCCTGGGCGGCGAAGACGAAGCCGACACCCGCGCCCGCATTGCCGCCTACGAAGCCGCGCACGGCCTCCTCAGCGACGCGGAGCTGGTTGAGGCCATCGCCGCCGTCCTGCTCACCGAGGCCTTCAACCACAAAAACCTCCAAGCCGTCGATGGCCGCCTGGCCAACGGCATGTCCGTCATGGCCATGGCCGCCCACACCGGCTGCAACACCGTCTACGGCTCCACCGCGCCCAACAACCCCCACCCCTACCCCTGGATGAACTCCCTCTTCCAGGACGGCGTCACCGTCGGCTGGCTGATGGGCGAGAGCTTCATCGTCGATCACGCCCGCCGCTCCGTCATCCCCGAGCGCCTCGCCGACTCGATCCTCACCCGCGACGAAAACATCATCAATGCCGAGCAGTACTACCACCTCACGCACTTCACTGACGCGCTGATGACCGATCAGGAGATCGTCGAACTCCCCAAGGTCTGGGTCGTCGGCGGCGACGGCGGCATCGGTGACATCGGCTACCAGAACACCTCCAAAGTCATGCTCCAGAACCGCCCCAACGTCAAGGTCCTGATGCTCGACACGCAGGTTTATTCCAACACCGGCGGCCAGAACAGCGACTCGACGCCCATGCTCGGCGGCAACGACATGAACGTCTTCGGCGCGGCCACGCAAGGCAAGAACACCGAGAAGAAGACCGTAGCCGAGACCTTCTTAGCCGGCCACGGTTCGCCCTTCGTCGCTCAGGTCTCAATGGCCAACGCCCCCAAGCTCTACCGCGCCATTCTCGACGGCCTCGAGTACCGCGGCACCATGTTCATCCAGGCCTTCACCACCTGCCAGCCCGAGCACGGCGTCGCCGACGACATGGCCCTCTTCCAGGCCCAGCGCGTGCGCGACAGCCGCGGCGTGCCGGAGTTTGTCTTCAACCCACGCCTCGGCGAAACCTACGCCGAAGCCCTCGACCTCAAAGGCAATCCCTCCATTGATTTGGATTGGTACGAGACCAAGGACAAGCTCACCGGCGAGACCCGCCGCTACACCGTAGCCCACTGGTGCGTCACCGAAGCCCGCTTCCGCAATCACCTGAAGAAGATCAAGCCCGAAGCCGCGGCCAAGTTAATCCCGCTCGATAACATGCTTGTCCGCATCACCCAGCAGGACGTCGTCTACCGCCGCTACCTCGATCCCGCCCACCGCGCCTTCATCCCCGACTTCGGCGTAGCCATCACCGTCAGCGACGAAGCCGGCAAGACCACCCACTACGCCATCAGCCGCCAGTTAGTCATGTTTTGCGTAGAGCGGAGAAAGGCCTGGCGCATGTTGCAATCCAAAGCCGGTATCGTCAACAAGGAATACGCCGCCCAGCGCGCCCTCCTGGCCGAAGTAGACGCCGGCAAGTTGCCGCTGAAAGAATTCCTGACCCACGGCCACGAGTTGCTAAAAGAGCGCCTAACCGGCGGCGTGCTCGCCAAGGCGTAGCTCAATTCCAGACCCAAATCAGCGCAACGACCCAGGTCTCAAAAAACGAGACCTGGGGGCATTCGGGGCGCCCTGCATGCCGCCGCCAATTCAGTGTGACGGCCTTAAGCTAATTAGGCATCGGCTAATGCTGAGTTTGGGCTCCGGTTAGGAGGAAATATATTCGCACCAGTTCCGAATCCCACACAAGTTGGCAACCGCACTGCCCTGAATTGGTCTTGATCGGAAAAATGACTGAGAAAGATCTCGCCCCGCCGATCTCTGCATGCGGTGGGGTCTGTCCAAGGGCACTCGGGTTAGCGTTCAGAATGTTTAGCCAGACCTCTTGCAGGCTTCCAGGTATTTGAGCTGGCAAAAGAGCAGTTGCAATTCCGAAGGAGGTCGAGGGAATCCGATTGATATTAAAACAAGGAACATTTCCCGACCCGAGCGGAGCGCTCGAACAAATTGCAACATCGACGTGACCGACCTGAATTGATTGGGTGCCCGCACTGAAGCTCGGACTCAGGTAAATATGGTTTAGCGTGAATCCTACGTTTGGCGTCCCATTATTGATTGTTGGAACGATTGTGCTCGCACCGTTGGCTTGGTAGTTAGGATATGAAGATTCGAGAATGACCCCGCTGTCGGTCGATTGGCTAAATGCCAGAAGCGAGCTTGAAAGAAACACGGTGAAGACACACAATTGAACTCTCATTAATCCCCCCTCCTCAACTTGGAACAACAAGCGAATCATACGGCCTTTCGCAGTGGAAGTGCAATCGATTTCTTTGAACCGAAAGGTGGGCGGGCCGGGCGCCCCCCGCCTCAACAAGTAGAAAATGTAGGTGCCCCCCGGGTCTGGATTCTCAGACCTGGAATAGCACACCATTAAATGATCAAGCCTTACAGCAAATACTGCACCTTGGCCGCACCCAGCGTATTCAGCTTGCGGTCGAGGGTAACGAGAGTCGCATTGGAGATGGCGGCAAAGGCGGCCAGATAAGCATCCGTCCAGGCATTCGTCCCTCCGGCGATTCTCTCGCCAAGTTCTCTCCAGCGCTCGCTCAATCCGGGTGGTTCGGCAAGAAAATCGACGCGCGGGTCCATGCGCCACGCATCGTAGACCAGCCATGCCGGTCGCGGCGCAAGCACATCTTCGCCCATGACATGCTGGTTCGTGAGCAAGCGCAGCAAACCCAACTCGGTGATGCGGCAGAAGACGATCCGTGTGTCTTCCATGCTCTCCAGCCAAGCCTTGGCCCGCGCATGGTGGATATGCCGGTTGGAAGTAAGCCCAATCCAGAGATTGACGTCAGGCAAGCAGATCATCGAAGTCGAAGTCCTTCAAATCCAATATGCCCGGCTCCTTGGAGGAAACCAAAGGAAGACTCACCCGTTTCCGCCCAACGGGAAGGGTTTCCGCGGCAAGCAACTCTCGCTCCAGCGCGCGAATCGCCAGTTCCGCAACGGTAACGCCGCGCAACCGCGCCAATTGCTCCCCTTGGCGGTAAATCGGCTCGGGCAATTCAATGGTGGTCTGCATGGCGCTCTCTTTACATTAGGATAGCGCGAATCGGAATTCAGCGTTTGGAAATCGCCAAGTCTGTACACTGGCCGCCGGCTGCCCCCTCCTTCGTTTTCTAGCGAAGGATGGGAGACCGCACTAAGATGAAAGATGCCGTGGAGGCGAAAATGACCGTAGATTGGTCGGAATGCGATCAGGTTGAAAGCGTTGCCGGAAAGGTAGGCGGAAGGCCTGTCGCGAAGGGCACGCGCATCCCTGCCGAGACGATCCTGACCGGCGAAGAACTGGGCGCGACGGCCGAGGAGACGCAGGAGAGCTTCCCAAGTCTCTCGCTAGACACAATTCGCCGCGTCAGGGCATACGGCCACTCCCACCAGCCCCAGTTACAGCCGTGAGAGTTCTGCTCGACGAGAAGATGCCCCGTCAGCTGCGGGCGCATCTGCCGGATTACGATGTCTCCACGGCCGTGTATGCCGGGTAAGGAGGATCAAACCATGACCACCAAAACCGCCACCTTCCCCCTGCGCTTGCCGGTCTCTCTCAAAGCGGCTCTTGAGACCATCAGCGACCGCGACGGAACCAGCATGAACCAGTTTCTCGTAGTCGCTGCCGCCGAAAAAATTGCGGCCATGCAGACCGAGGAATTCTTCTCGCAGCGCCGCAACCGCGCCGACCGCGAGGCCTTCCGCCGCATCCTCAATCGCCAGGGCGGTGAACCTCCGTCCCCGGAGGATGCGTGGGACAATTCTGATTCCGTATAAGTGACGACGGATGGCCGCGCGCCTCAGGGCCTGCCCGGAACGAGGTTGAAGGGGCCAGATTCTCGGAGTTGGGAAACGATGAACCTCAACTATCCAGCTAAATGAACTCAAGCGCGGCGGGAGGCAGGCGGCCAGGCTCTTTGAGAGCTCGACCTGCCACACAAATAAATAGCTACTGCTGGGAGACGGAGCTGCCGACGCCGCGGCGAGCGAGTGGAGAGGAGGAAGCCGAAGCCTCCCACAGTGTCCGGAAGACGTCGCCTTCGGCAATGCTCTTCGGGCGTTCTTGCTCTGCGCTCTTTTCTTCACGATGCAGCGCGCGCAAAGCGGCCCGCAGCACTTCCCCAGCGTCCTCGTAGCGTCCGCTCTCTACTTTAGATCGAACGAAGTCGTGGGACTCGGGAGGAAGATTGATAGTGCGATGAAACATGTTTTCTCCTTAACTCTATTGGACCGCACTTCGCATAAAGATTTGTTATCGCTACGTTATTTTCCTGTAGGAAGATCTCTATTTGGAATCGGACCTGCTGCGTCCTGAGATGCCGTCGGCCCGGAAGTATTCTTGGGTTATGAAGCAGAGAGCCGTGACCACGCAACCACCCAACGCAGCCATTCAACTCGGCCCAGCCGCAGTCCGGATCTTTGCCGCCAATGAGCGCATAAACCAGCTTCTCATTGAGCATCTTGACCCTGCCGCCTGGAACGCGAAACTGCCAGAAAAGCTGTCGGCTAAAACGCAGGCCAAGCCGCCCGGCAACGTCCGCACCATTGCCGCAATCTTCACCCATATGCACAATGTCCGCTGCAAGTGGATCAGGCTTACGGCTCCGCACCTGGAGGTTCCGGCTCAGCTCAACCGCGCGCGTTGCACCCCGCCTCAGGCCCGCGCGGCCTTGGCCCAGAGCGCCGCTCGCTGCGCGGAGATGCTCGCCGAAGCGCTCGGCGGTGGGGACCGTATCGAGAGGTTTTTGAGAGACGGTTGGGCTAAGCCCTGGCCGGTTGGCCCGGAGATGCTCTGCTACATGCTCGCTCACGAAGCTCACCATCGCGGGCAGGTCTGCATGCTCGCGCATCAACTCGGATTCCCGTTATCCGGCGAAGTGACCTCCGGGCTCTGGAATTGGGAAAAGCTGTGGAAAGAATGAGGATAGCCTGGCGGCAGCGGCAACATCCTGTCGATCCTGGTCCGCCCAACACCGGGGGGCGTCTGCCAAAGCCCATCTCGCCCCCACGCGTGCGAGCCCGGTGACTCGCTTCAAAACAATTGCAAAAGATTATTCTCCATTGGCGCAAGCTGGTAAATGGAAGGTAAGGGACCAACCCTTGCCGGCCGGAAATGCCCCGAAAAGCCGCTTGACCCCACCCCCCACCTTGTGGAAATCTTTGTAATGAAGTTCTATTGCTTGCAACATTCATAGAATCAATCGTTTGTAATTTCTACATAGTAACTGATCGGTAACTGGAAACCCCTCCTTTTGCCCCTTTTTTGACCCTAAATCCGCCGTTTTACCCCGAAAAAGCCCTCGTTTCCGCGTATTTTGAAAGCCTGATCAGCCGCAAAGCAAACTCAAGCCAACTCAATTCCAGCGATCTCGGCTTCCAAACCTCCGTACTCTGGATGCTCGTTTTCGCGGATCCGGTAGGCCAGGTCGATCAGGCTTCCCTGCGCGAGGCCGAGGGCTTGTACGCGGCCAGCCAAATCCCAGCCGACGGCGCGCACCGCACCGCTCGATCCGGCCAGCGGCAGCGGCTGGACTGAATCCTGTGCCAATTCCAGTCGAACGTGGCGCTCCTTCATCACGCGCGGCGGAGCCAACAGGCGCGCGCTGCGCGCCACGAAGACCGGCTCGGGGTTGCCGTGGCCGAAGGGCTCGAGCTTGCGCAGCCAGCCAACCAGCACGGACGTAATGCGGTCCAGCGGCAACTCGGCGTGGATGCGCAGCAAGTGTTCGGCCTCGCGGCTTGCCAGATGTTCCTCGGCGTAAAGGCGCAGGCGGCGCTTGAGTTCTGGAAGCCGGTCGGCCGGCATGGCGAAGCCGACAGCGAAGGCGTGGCCGCCGAAGCGGGTAAAGAGATCGGCGCAGCTCTCGACGGCGTTAAGCAACTGGAAGCCATCGACGGAACGGCCGGAGCCATGAGCGACGCCGTCCTCGACGCTGACCACGATGGCAGGCTTGGCGGTGCGCTCGACCACGCGCGAGGCCAGGATGCCGATGACGCCGCGGTGCCAGCCGTCGCCGTCGATGACCAGCAGCCGGTCCGCGGCCAACTCGCCGTCGGCAGCCAGGCGAGTTTCGATGGCGCTCAACGCCGCGGCTTCGGTCGATCGGCGCTCGCTGTTGAGCCGTTCCAGCTTGGCGGCTAACTCGGCGGCGCGCGTCCGGTCGCGGGTGGTGAAAAGCTCGATGACCTCCGAGGCCACGTCCATGCGCCCGGCGGCGTTGATGCGCGGGGCCAGGCGAAAAGCCACATCGAAGCCGGTCAGCGCCCTGGCAGCCGGATCGAGCGCCGCGGCGGCGAAGAGCGCGCGCAGTCCGAGTCCGGCTGGCCGGCGCAGTTCCCTCAATCCCAGGGCCGCGATCACGCGGTTCTCGCCCCTCAACGGCACAGCGTCGGCGATGGTGGCAATGGCGGCCATCTTCAAAAAGCTGGGCAGCGTCTTCTCTAGCGTGCGTGCCTGGTCGCGCCGCTCCAGCACGGCCTGAGCCAGCTTAAGAGCAATGGCCGCGCCGCAGAGGAACTTCTCGGGATAGGCGCAGGCGGGCTGGTTTGGATTGAGAATGGCCAGCGCGTGAGGCACGGCATCGCCAGCCTCCAGCAGATGATGATCGGTGATGATGAGGTCCAGGTCCAGCTTGCGCGCGGTCTCAGCCTCGGCAAAGGCCCTCATGCCGGTGTCCACGGTAATGACCAGGCGCACGCCCTCGGCGTGTGCCGCTTCCACCACGCTCGATTGCAGTCCATAGCCCTCGCGCAGCCGATGCGGAACATGGAAGCGGGCCACCCCGCCGAGCATCTCGATAGCCGTCTTGAGCAGCACGACAGCGGTGGTGCCGTCCACGTCGTAGTCGCCATAGAGCAGCACCGGCTCGCGGGCGGCGATAGCCCGCTCCAGACGGGCAACAGCCAAGTCCATACCCAGCATCCGATGGGGATCGTGAAGATGGCCGAGCTCCGGATTGAGGAATGCGAAGGCATCAGCGGGTTCAGTGACCCCGCGAGCTACCAGCAACTCGGCCAGCACCTGCGGAAGGCGGGCTGCCTTGGCCAATGCGGCTGCCTCGGCTGAATGCGGCTCTGTGAGTATCCAGCGCTGGCGTGGCGAACTCCGCGGCGGGTCCTCCGGCGCAGTACCCCCGTTGGCTTCGGCGCCCGCTCGGCTCACCGAGGTTACTCGTCCTCTTCTTCGTCGTCGTGCTCGTGGCCGCCGATGACTAGGTCCTGGAAGGTCTCGACGTCTTCCAGCAGCGCCTGGAAGCGCTCATACCACTCGGTGGTGGTTTCATGCAGAAAGACCAGTCCCTGGTAGACGAAGCCCAGCTGGATGTAGCCAATGTTTCCGGCGTACTTGCGCAGCCATTGCGCTTCCACCAGTTCCGTGGATTCTTCGTCGGGGAAGTTCATCTCCCCGGCCTCCTCGATCAGCGCGTCGAGTTCCTCGCGCTCCAGCGTCATCTCGCTGAAGGTGACAAAGGGAGCGCCCACGTGCTTGGCCATCTCCACAAAGTCTTTCCATGCGTCGGGGTTGCCTTGGCCCTCCCACACGATGGAGGGAATCTCCTCGGTGACGTAACCGGGCAGGCGTTGCAGACCGTGGCCCTCGATGAAGGCCACCATGTCGTCTTTCAGCGGGAGAAGGTTGTCGATGCTCATAGTCAAGTTCTTATTCTCTCAGATGCGGGCGGGGTGGGGGTTACCAATTGTGGAAACTTGACAACGGAAGATCTCCTGACAGGAGTCCGCGGCTTGTACTCTGGGTGCAGGAGAATCATCGCTTGCCCAGATTTGAGCGCCATGTCTTCGTCTGTCACAACTTCCGCCCGGCGGACGCGCCGCGGCAATCCTGCACCTCCGATGGAAGAAGCGAGTTGCACGCACAGTTGCAGCAACTGACGAAGGCCGCCGGGCTTGACGGGCGGGTGCGCATCAACAAGTCCGGCTGCCTGGACCAGTGTGAGCACGGCCCGATGGTGGTGGTCTATCCCGAAGCAGTCTGGTACGGCAATGTGCGCCCCGAAGACGCGGTGGCCATTGTAGCTGAGCACCTGGTCGCCGGACGGCCGGTCGAGCGGCTGCGCGTTGCCGAGGAGTGCCTGAATACCAAGACTTGCCCGCACCGGGGGTGAGAGCCGGGATCTTGGAACAGCGCGTCCACAGATCTGCGGGTCAGCTTCGAGTGCAAGACTTGGAGTGTCCGCTCCGGCACGGGAACTCCAAGATGTGGACACTCACCACGTTGGAAACATAGATCAAGATTAGGGATGAGATGCTAGGCTTAATCTGAAACGGCATCCATGGCGCCTCAAGGAATGGGTACGGACACCTCAATCCATACCGCTCTGCAACGCTTCGCCGCCAGCGTCTCCGCCAAGATGACGCAACTGACCATCGGCGAGCCCGAGGACCAGCTTCGCGGACCTTTCGAGAACTTGATAACTGAAATCTCCGCGGCGTTGGGATGGAATGTTGTCTGCACCGGTGAAACGCCCCTGCCCGACCGTCTGGGACGCCCCGATTACGCCATTCACCTCAACAAACTCCTGGCAGGGTACGTCGAACTTAAGGCCCCAGGAGTCGGCGTGACCCCGACGCGCTTCAAAGGCCACAACCGCAACCAGTTCAAGCGCTTCTCTGCCATCCCAAACATCCTGTACGCGGACGGCAACGATTGGGCGCTCTATCGGGATGGCGAACTTGTCGGCGAGGTTGTTCGTCTCTCGGGCGATATTGCGACTCAGGGCCAGCGGGCTGTTGGGCCCAATGATGCACGCGCAATCGAAAACCTCTTGCGTGATTTCTTCCTTTGGCAGCCCACTATCCCAACTGACCGCAAAGGCAAGATTGACCTAAAGGGACTTGCTGCCTTGTTGGCGCCATTGTGCCGGATGCTTCGTGATGACGTGACGGACGCGTTGAAGAACTCGAATTCCCCCCTGGTACAGCTCGCTAGGGATTGGCGGCAACTCCTCTTCCCGGATGCTTCGGATGAGCAATTTGCCGACTCCTATGCGCAGACAGTCACCTTCGCGCTGCTGCTGGGGCGTAGCGAGGGGGCCAACCCGCTAACCCTGGAGAGCGCAGAATCTGCCCTTAAAGACCAACACAACCTGCTCTCCCGCGCTTTGCAAGTCCTCACCGATCCAGGGGCGCGCCCAGAGATGGCTGCCTCTGCCGATCTGCTCTTGCGTGTGATCGGAATGGTACCTCTTGCTACGCTTGCCGGACCCGAGGATCCGTGGCTGTATTTCTACGAAGACTTTCTTGCCGCCTACGATCCGGAACTCCGCAAGGATGCCGGGGCCTACTACACACCGGTTCAGGTTGTTAGGTGTCAAGTCCGCCTCATCGATGACTTGCTCGTCAATCTTCTCGGAAAGCCTCTGGGCTTCGCCGATCCAGGCGTCATTACTCTCGATCCCGCTGTCGGTACTGGAACCTATCTGCTTGGCGTTATCGACCACGCTCTGCAGCGCATCGAATCGGAGGAAGGCCCCGGCGCTGTCGCGGGCCAGGCAACCGCACTGGCGAACAACCTTTACGGTTTCGAGTTGATGGTCAGCTCGTATGCCGTCGCGGAATTGCGCGTGAGCCGGGCTTTGCGCGATAAGGGAGCGCAGTTGCCGGGTGACGGAACGCATGTCTACCTGACCGACACGCTTGAAAGCCCGAATGCCGAGCCGCCGCAAATGCCGCTCTTCCTGCGTCCCATTGCGGAGCAGCACTCCAAAGCGCTGAAGGTCAAAAGCAAGGTGCCAGTCATTGTTTGCCTGGGCAACCCGCCTTATGATCGTCACGAAGCTGCGACGGTGGACAACAAGACTCGAACGGGCGGGTGGGTGCGCTGGGGCGACAAAGGAACGGGCGAGCAAGCTATCTTGCACGATTTTCTTGATCCTGCCAAGGCCGCCGGTCACGGGGGTGACCTTAAGAATCTTTATAACCTATATATCTACTTTTGGCGCTGGGCGATGTGGAAGGTCTTTGAACACGATCCATCGAGAGGGCCGGGAGTAGTCAGTTTCATCAGTGCCTCAAGCTATCTCGACGGAGACGCCTTTTGCGGGATGCGGGAAGATATGCGCCGCAAATGCGATAGCATCTGGATTCTCGATCTTGGCGGCGAGGGCCGGGGAACGCGCCAGAGTGAAAACGTCTTTGCCATACAGACGCCCGTCGCCATCGCAGTGGCTCTCCGCTCAAAGAAGGTCAAGGAAGGCAAGGCCGCGAAGGTCCATTACACACTTATTCAAGGAACACGCGAAGCCAAACTTGATGCACTCGATGCAATCCAAGATTTTTCGGATATGAAGTGGCAAGATTGTCCCGAGGACTGGCAGGCGGCTTTTCGTCCGGCAGGGAAGGGTAACTATTTCGATTGGCCGCTCTTGATAGACCTTATGCCGTGGCAACATTCAGGAGTTCAGCTAAAACGAACATGGCCTATCGGCCCTGACGTGCGAACTCTGGAGCGCCGTTGGCATGGGCTACTCAGTGCAAATGACCGGCGGACAGCTTTTCATGAATCTGGAGACCGCATAATCAATGGCACCTACCGTATCTCATTGACAGAAGGCAGCGATTCAACTCCAGTCTCGCAACTTCCCCATAACGCTCCAATGCCACCGGCGCGAAGATATGCGTACCGATCTTTCGACCGACAATACGTGATTGCTGATGGGCGGTTGATGTCACGGCCCCGTCCAGACCTGTGGTGCACCCAAAGCACACGGCAGGTCTATCTAACTACTTTACTTAGCCATCCGCTTGGTCAAGGGCCAGCAACAACGGCATGTGCGTATATTCCGGACCTTGACCACTTTCGTGGATCATACGGAGCAAAGGTCGTTATGCCCCTCTACCGCAGTTCCGGCGCTTCGGATGCTAATATCCTGACGGGTCTGCTCGAGATGCTCCGCAAGGAATACTCAAGCGCCGTTACCCCGGAAGATTTCCTGGCTTACGTTTATGGCGCGCTGGCGCAACCGTTCTTCACCGCGCGATTTGCGAGGGAACTGGAGACGCGGGAGTTGCGCGTACCGATCACAAAGGACGCCGCGCTCTTCGAACAGTTACGCGACGCTGGCGCGCGTCTGCTTTGGCTACATACTTATGGCGAACGATTTGTACCGCGGGGGAAACTACTCGGTTCCATTCCGCGGGGAAAGACCAAATGCACGAAAGCAGTTCCCGGAGATGCCGACAGCTATCCAGAATCGTTCGAATACAAAGCGACCACAAAAACGCTGCATGTCGGCGGAGGCCAGTTTGCGCCGGTGAGTCCGGAGGTTTACGAATTTGAGGTTTCAGGTCTCAAGGTGGTGCAGTCCTGGCTGAAATACCGCATGAAAGATGGCGCTGGCAAAAGCTCGTCGCCGCTCAATCACATTCACCCCACATACTGGACGGGGCAATTCACGACCGAACTGCTTGAGTTGCTTTGGGTTCTTGAAGCGACCGTGGAAGGCTATCCCGAACAGGCGAGATTGCTGGAGGAAATCATCAATCGCGAACTCTTCCACGCCGGCGAACTGCCTCCAGTTCCCAGCGATATGCGCATCCCCCCGAAAGCGCCAGGAGCGCACTCCGATCAACTCGAACTCGACGGCGGCACGTGACCCCGGTAATCAAACCGTGCGGGAAGTGATCCGTTTTTTCTTAATCTCTCCGCTCTGAACTCCGATAGACAGACTGCGGAGGATCCTACGAGGCGCAGGCGCATATCCCAGACTCTGCTTGCCGCGCTGCTCGCATCCGCCGTTGTAGGGGCTGCTCCGGCCGCGGAAACACGCGGAGGAGCAGCCCCGTGGTGCTGAGCGAAATCTATTCGATCACTTTCAATCTCCATTGCGCCAACGTTCCCGGCGGGAACAACGATCACCTGCCGGCGCGGGTTGCCCCAATCCCGCAGGGCTGGCCTCGGGAATCCGCAGCTTGCCGCGACTCCAACAGGGGCCGGATTGACTACGGTCACCGGTTCGACAGTTGCTTGCGCGGCGGAGATTCCCTTCGCCTGGACGGTCCAGACCGCGCGGCTCAGCTTCAAACAGGCCTTCTGAAACTACCTCCGCCGCGCATGGGAATAGAAAGGTGTACAGCAGGTAGCCGGATGCGCTATCCTGGACTTTAATCCATGATCTTCTCCCGCGACTATATCGGGTATCTTGCCCGCCGGACCGTCAAGCATCTCATCGACGCCAAGATGATTACTACCAGCGACTTGAAGGTGACCGAAGCACGCGTCGCCGAAGGGCTGACGGAGGAATTGTCCCTCGAAGATCGCATCAACGAGGAGGTGCGCGTGATTCTCGACGCCTACTCCGAGGAGATGCGCAGGCACGGCGCGCAGTATGCCGAGATGTTCAAGAAGGTGAAGGCCGAGCTTACCAAGAAGTACAAGGCGGTGCTATGAGGATCAGCCCCGACAAGCTCAACAAGCTGGCCCATACCGTGGCCGACACCCTGGCCGAGATCGACGAGGTCGGCTTCCTCGAGGATCGCAACACCATCCGCCAGGAGGCGAAAAAGGCGCTCACCACCCTGCTCGCCCAGGAGGCCGCAATCGATGCCTCCGCCCGCCAGAAGATCGCCTCCCAGCGCAAGATCATCGTCGAAGGCTCGCAAGAGTGGGATATCCTCTACCGCAAGTACTACAACGACGAAGTCCGCAAGCTGGGGATCTGAGCAACGGCTCCCATTAATCTGTCATCCTGAGCGAAGTCGAAGGACCTGCTTTTCGGGATGCGGCCATTCCGCAATGCCGCCCTTTGGCAACGCTCCGGGTTTTTGATAAAGTAAAGGAGTGGCCGGAAACGGCCGTTCCCCGCAACCAAGTGGCGCTATCGTCTAGGGGTTAGGACGTGAGATTCTCAATCTTAAAACCCGGGTTCAATTCCCGGTAGCGCTACCAAATCCTCTCTTTCTTCAAAATTTCCCTTCTTCTTGATCCTCATTGGGGTCTACATGTACTCTTGCTGCCATGAACTGGCGGCGGGGAATGCTGTTGGCGGGAATCCATTTGACCGTGGCTGGGACGCTGATTGTGTGGCAAGAAGCCCTAAAGTGGCCATATCTGAAAGCGGAAATGGCTTCTTCGAGATCCGCAAGCCTCCTCCTTACAGCGTGGGACGGAGAAGAGGAGACTGTCACTTTCAGTCCTTGCGGAATGTGGGGCCCGATTCCGCTTCAAGAGTTGATTGTCGGGATGGGTGAACTTCCTGCAGCGACTCTCTCCGGATGGCTGGAGGATTGCCCGGCGTCATGGACAGTGGCTGGAGTTCTTCATGCCGGTTGTGGCAGTAACACGAAACAAACTGAAATGCGTGTTGCCATAAGTCTTTGTGCACTCGTTCCGCTTCAGTGGTTCCTCTTTGGCAGCTTCCCGTTGATTCGGCCAAAGCGCTGGTGGCCTGAGCCTGGGGCTTTCATAACGCTTTGCACAGTAGCAGCGTTCATTTTGGTGCTGATTCCCGGCATCGGTGTACTCTCGCGGCTTCCCGCGTTGTTTGCCGGACTCGCCTGGTTTTGGTGGCTCGGCCTGCTGGTCTGGAAGACCCTTCGTTCCGGCTGGCGCCTGGCCGCGCGGGCCATGGCGCATGGCCATTAAGGTCGCCTATTCTGTCAGCAGCCGCGTCCCAGTCAACCCTCCCCGACGACCCGCGTCTAAGAGAATGAAGGTGTATACACTTTGACAGCCATGAGAAATCGACTCGTCTTGAGCCTTTCCGCTTCTATGCTCGCGCTGGCTTGCCTGCCCACGGCCAGCCCTGCCCAGGAGTCTGCTTCCGGTCAACCTGCCCCGACCGTGAAGATTCAGGCCCGCGAGGTCGTGCTGCCCGTCACCGTGCGCGACAAGAAGGGCTCTCTGGTCACCAGCCTCAAGATCAGCGACTTCACGCTGACCGAGGATGGCCGACCGCAGACCATCAAGAGCTTCACGCGCGAGACCGACCTGCCCTTCCGGCTGGGCCTCTTGGTGGACACCAGCCGCAGCGTCTCCGCGGCGATAGAGAACGAGCGCAAGGCGGCGGGCAAGTTTGTGGACACGATGCTGCCCGAAAAGCCGAAGCCCAGCCCGGACCAGGCCTTCCTCATCCATTTCGACCATGAGGTCGAGCTGCTGGAGGACTTCACCGCGTCGCGCGACAAGCTGTACCACGAACTGGACGAGATGGGGCCGAGCCGCCGGGAGCAGAACGACTCGCGGGGGCCGGAAACCAGCGGGGATGACAATGGAGGGAGTGGCGGCAGCCGAGGACAAGGCCAGGGCCAGTCGCGCGGCGGCCGGGGCGGCACGCAGCTCTACGATGCGGTTTACCTCGCCTCCGATGAACTGATGAAGACGCAAACCGGCCGCAAGGCTCTAGTGGTCTTCTCCGACGGCGTGGACCGAGGCAGCAAGATGGATCTGAACGACGCGGTGGACGCGGCGGAGAAGGCCAATGTGACCGTGTACACCATCTACTTCAAAGGGGAGCAGGAGCGCGCCGAGGGCGGCAACCCCGGCATGGGCGGCGGTCGCCATGGCGGTGGCGGCTATCCCGGTGGCGGAGGCGGCTGGCCAGGTGGTGGCGGAGGCGGTGGACGGCACGGTGGTGGAGGCGGCTCCAGCCAGCCGGAGGTAGACGGCAAGAAGATCATGGAGAAGATCGCCACGCGCACCGGAGGCCGTTACTTCGAGGCCAAGAAGAAGGACAACCTCGAAGAGATCTACGGCCAGATCGCCGAGGAACTGCGCGGCCAGTATCTGCTCGCCTACACGCCGGATCTGGTGGACAAGGAAGGAGGCTACCACAAGATCGCCCTCAAGGCGAACAAGGACGACCTGACCGTGGTGACGCGCGAAGGGTACTATGCGCCGGGCGGAGAAACGAAATAAGAATCTCCGCCGCGCCGACGCATCCCGCCCGCGCCGTAGGCGCAGAGGTTGCTAGCCCTAATACTGTTCACTTAACTATCCTGATGGCCTTTTGGATGTTGATCCGAGGCAGAGGTTTGCTGTGTCTCGGGCGGAGCCCGAAGTTGCTCATCTTGCGTTTACTCCACGACAGT
>JBEKNI010000018.1:0-76390 GCA_049522975.1 Occallatibacter sp.
CCTCCGGGCTTGCGGTCAGCTACTCTTCGACCACGACGACGGTCTGCACGGTCTCGGGCAGCACGTTATCGCTGCTGGCCAAGGGCACCTGCGTGCTTCACGCCGCGCAGGCGGGCAGCGATATTTATGCCGCCGCGCCGGCGGCGGCGCAGAGCTTTGCGGTGAAGGCGGCTAGCTGACAACCCACACACGCCGGGGAGCGCGCGGCACGCGCTCCCCGGCGTGTGGATTCCAGCCAGACGGAGAAGAGCCGCGCGACGGCTGAGGAAGGGCAGCCTCACGGAGATCTACGGGCAGATTGCCGAGGAGCTGCACGGCCAGTATCTGCTCGCCTACACGCCGGATGTCGTGGGCAAGGAAGGCGGCTACCACAAGATCGCTCTCAGGCGAACAAAGACGGCCTGACCGTGGTTGCGCGCGAAGGGTACTATGCGCACGCGCCGGGTGGAAAACAAAACAGGGACCTCCGCCGTGACGCTCAAATCGATGTCTGGGTCTGGCGCCAGACGCGGCGCCTTCAATAACGCTGACTCATGCTAATGTTGGGGTTTGCGGAGCCTCAGACCAGCGTGCAAGAATCGCACTATAAGCCCCCCATTTGCGAGGAGTTGGTATGCGGGTTCTTTGTGTTCTTTTCCATTGTTTATTCTTGAGCGCGCTGCTTCAGGCACAGAACTCGCCCTGCACGAGTTGCCCTGCCGCTCAATCTACGCCTTCGCACCAGAGGCACGATGTTTGCCTTTCGGAAAAGGAATTGACCGCACACATCGCCGCCCAGAAACCCATCGGACCGCCCGGGATGAATGAACCGCACATGAACAGCCACGGAACCGTCGTGGCCTGTTTGTGCTTTTCGTGGAAGGGCAAGGCTACGGATATCCGCATTCTTTCCGGCCCAGCGATGATGCAACAATCGGTAGTGGAATCCGTGAAGGGCTGGACGTTTCTCCCGGTCAAGCAGGGCGGACAGGATCACGGCGGCTGCGGAATCTTACGAATTCACGTCGATATGGTCAACTCAATTGTGAATTCCACAGTCGAAGAATAGATTATTTTGTAGCTACAGATTTCAAAAAAAACCGGGATTTCATGCGCCTTCAGGCCCCATCAATCCAGAAATGACTTGCCTTCTTAGACGAACCAACTGAATCCCTTCGAGGTCGAGCCGGGCTGGCGGCACTGGCGGATTCGCGCGAAACCGTGGATACTGGATGCTGGTTGGCCTCGTTCAAGGTGGCCGCTTCTTTCCTCCCGCGGGAAAAGAAGCCTGGAAAGTTCGAATCGAATGGAAATCTACAAGAATCTGCCGCCGCAAGCCGTGCAAATCCTACTTGTCCTGTTCCTGTCCTTCCTGATAGGGCTGGAACGGGAGGAGCGCAAGACGCCCGGAGGAGCTTACTCATTCGGCGGCGTGCGCACCTTCCCGCTCATTGGCCTGATCGGCTACTCCATTGCCCTGGTGGCGGGCCAGCAGGTGCTGCCGGTGGCGATTGGCTTGCTGGTCGTTGCCGGATTTCTGCTGATCTCTTACTGGCATAAGATTTCCACCGTCGAGAACGCCGGCGTCACCACCGAGATCTCCGGCTTGGCGACCTTCCTGGTGGGGGCGCTGGTCTGTTACGGGCATCTTTGGATTGCCACGACACTTGGCGTCGCCAGCCTTCTGCTGCTCGATCTGAAGGGCGCTCTTGAGAAGCTGGCCTCGCGCATCGCTCCCAACGAGATCTTCACCTTCGGCAAGTTTCTCTTCCTGAGCGGAGTGATTCTGCCCATCCTGCCCAATCAGGAGTTCACCCAGTTCCACATCAATCCTTTCAAGACCTGGCTGGTAGTCGTCGCCATCAGCAGCATCTCGTACGCCAGTTATGTCTTGCAGAAGCTGACCAAGGGGCAGGGTGGAATCGTGCTGGCGGCGCTGCTGGGCGGCGCTTACTCCTCCACCGTGACCACCGTCGTGATGGCGCGCCGGGCAAAGCGCGAGCTGCGTCCGCATCTCTTTGCCGGAGGAATTCTGATCGCCTGCGGCATGATGTACCTTCGCATAGTGATCCTGCTGGCGCTCTTCAACCGGGGACTGATGCTCCAGCTTTATGTGCCTTTTCTTGCCGCGGCCGCACTGGCGATTCTGGGCGGCTGGCTCTGGACGCTCCGTGCCGACAAGAACAGTCAGGATGTCCAGCGCGAGTCCGAACCCAGGAATCCGCTGGACCTGCTGACGGCCTTCTTCTTTGCCGGGCTCTTTCTGATTATGCTCGTCGCCACCCAATTGGCCGTCACGTATCTGGGAAGAGCGGGCGTCAACACGCTGGCGGCGATCATGGGGGTCAGCGACGTGGACCCGTTCATCATGGGGATGACCCAGGCTGCCGGCGCGCTGACGCCTCTGAAAGAAGCGGCTGCTGCGGTAGCCATCGCCGCCTCCAGCAACAATGTCGTGAAGGGCATCTACGCCTACAGCCTGGCCGACCGCAAAACCGGCATCCAGGCCCTGGCGATGTTGCTGGCTCTGGCCGCGATCGGCCTCATTCCCTTGTTCTGGTTGGGGTGAGTGACGGGCGGACAGTGAGAGTACAGCTTGTGGCCATCCCGCCGCTTCCGCTATGCTGGGTTCCACCATGCCACACGGATTCGACTCGTATCGCGTCTTCATCTCAGCCCCTGGCGATCTGGAGCAGGATCGCCAGGCCTGTCACGACGCCATCGCGCAGGTGAACGAAAACACCGCCATGCCGGCCAAGGTTCTGCTGGTCTCCATCGGCCTGCGGGAGAACGGCCAGATCGAGGGCAGCCGCGCCATCGTCTCGGACAATGTCCGATGGAGCGCGTTCTTCCTTCAGATCTTCGAGGACGATTGGGGGCCGCGCGACCTCTTCCGCAAGCTCTTTCTGCTGGCCGTCGAGTGCCGGGACGACTCGTCCATGCCGATGCGCGACGTGGTGGTCTTTCTCAAGAATGCGCCGCACGAAACCAACCCCGAGATTCTGGCCTTTCGCAGGGAGCTCGAAGGGCGGAGCGACCTTCGCGTCCTCCGTTACGCCAGCCTGGACGAACTGCGAGCGCAACTCACAGAGGTCTGCGAAGGATGGGCGCGGAAGATCATCGCGTCAGGTGTAACCCCTGATGAGGCCCGCGGCCAATAGCCAGGTTCGGGCGGCTAGAAAGTCGGCACCGGCCGCCATTCCATGTAGTAGTACATAGGATCTTCGCGCACGATGGTGAAGCCCAGCCGCTGGTGGAAGCGCAGGGAGCCCGGATTGAAGCGGAAGACGTAGCAGTGAATAGGCAGCCGTGCCTTGGCCGCCTCCTGTTGCAGCCGCTGGACAAGAACCGTCCCGATCCCCTTGCTCTGCAGCTTGGGGTGGATGGCGATATCCACGAGTTGGAAGTCGTTATCGCCGGGCGCAACCCACAGCCGGCCGACCGGCTTCCCGTCCAGCAGCACCACGTGGTAGCAGGAGTTCGGGTACATCTGCGTGTAGGCCGACATCTGGCCGCGAAACTGCATTCGGATGAGATGTTCCTTCTGCGTGGTCGTGATCGGCGCCAGCGCGAACTCCGGCGCGCGAACCGCCCAATACAACTCGTAAAGGAATATCTCATCCTGTGGAAGGGCTGGGCGTACGGCGAGCGTGGACATGGCTTAAGGGTGCTCGGGACCGGCCTCAACTCCGGTCCCTGCCTGAGAAGAGTTTACTACGAGCGCGGTGGGTAGATGCCCGACATCGCGATAATCCAGTACATGCCGAGGTACGGCATCATGTTGTTGTGCGGCAGGTTGCTGCCGAAGGTTGAAATTGCGAGCGGGTTCATGGACGTCAGCGCCGAGGTGCTGGTCGAGTAGAGGTTCCCGGAACCCGATTCGGCGAAGGCATGGTTGGTTGGCGGTAGATTTGCCGTGGCTCTCACCAGGTTCTTTGCGTAGGGGGTGTGGGTATGGCTGGGAGTCTCGCTGGGGAGCAGGGTTACCGTCTGCGTGCCGCTCGCCTCCCCGATAACGTAATCCTGCAGCCCCGGGCCTTGCCCGTAACCGATGGCGACGTTGCCCTGCAGGTTGGGGAGTTGGAAATTGCTCGTCCCGTTCCCGCCGTAGTACGTCCCCAGCAGCGAGAACAGCGCCGAGTACGAAGAAATGGACAGAATCTGACCTTGGGCGAGCGCCCATCCGATGGGAGCGAAGTTGAAACCGACCAGCGACAATTGACCGAGATATGGTTGTGACATCTTTGCATTCTCCTGACCTTCTGGTTTCTAGCTGCGGGATGGGAAGATCCCTGACAAGGCGATGCACCAGGTCATCACCAGGAAAGGCTGGCGGTTCTCGTGAGGCAGGCCTCCACCGACATAGGGGAGAACAGCCGGGTTCATCGCCACCAGGCTGGCTGCGCCGGTATAGAAGTTCGCCCCGCCGCCCGCCAGAATGCCTCCCTCCGGCTTGGCTGTGCTAGCGGAGGTGCTGGCCATCAGCTGGTGGGTATGGGTGGGTACCTCGGAGAAGAGCAGCGTGTGCGACTCCTCGCCGCTCATCTCACCGTAAACAATGCCATTGCTGACGCCCACCGGGGTGCGGCCCTGGAGGTTGGGTAGCGCGAAGGTCTGTACCCCGTTCCCGCCATAGGTCGTTCCGATCAGCGAAAACAGCGCCGCGTTCTGCTGGATCGCCATCGTTTGCCCGTTGCACAGCGCATAGCCCCTGGGCGCGTAATTGAAGGATGCCAGCAGAAGCTGGCCAACATACGGTTGTGACATTCTTGACTCTCCTTCCTTTTGTGCTCCTGATGTGTGGGGTCAGTTCTGGCTGGGGTAGATTCCATAGAGCGCGATGATCCAGTTCAGCGCCAGGTAAGGCTGCAGATTATTGTGCTGCACATTGCCGCCGCTCTGCCCCACCATTGCCGAAAGCATCGCACTGGCCGGCGTGTCGGCCGTGTATGCCGTCAAACCGTTATTCACCACGTTGTTGTTCGGATTGTTTGACCCTGTAGTGTTGGTCGAGGCCGCCAGGACGTGGTTATGGTGTGGGTATTGGCTTATATTCAAGGTGACGTTCTCCACCCCTCCCGGTTGCCCGATGACATAGGTAGTTCCGAAGCTGTTCGTTCCCTGGTGGATGGGGATGCGGCCTTGAAGGTTGGGGAGATTGAAGGTGGATTGACCGTCACCGCCGTACGTGGTGCCGATCAGGCTGAACAACGTTTCGTTTCCCGAGATGGACTGTACCGCGCCGTTGCAGATCGCCCAGTCTATGGGCGCGTAGTTGAATCCGACCAAACGTACTTCACCGATATACTGATCACTCATCCATGAATCCTCCTTGCCAGTTTTTTTGCGAGTGCTGCGGGGAACGGGGAACGAGAATGCAGCATCTCACAATTACCATTTCATTCCGAGCGTTGGCAAGTAAAAGTTTTGATTGAGGTTGTTCATGCCCCCGGAACGGCCGTCAGGGGCTTTCATACCCGGCCCTCCGGCCTTGAGGCTTTAGGATGGAAGCAGCGTGCAGACGATACGAGTAGAGACACCTTCGGCGAAATACAACGTGATGGCGGGCAGCGGGCTGATCGAATCGCTGGCCGGGCACATCCAGAGAGTTCACGGCAAGCTGCCGCGGCGGGTCTTTGTGCTGACCTCGGCGCCGATATGGGCGCTGTGGGGCGAGGCCTTCCTCAGTTCCTTCGCCGAGCCGCCGATTGCGCTTTTCCTCCCGCCCGGCGAAAGATATAAGACGCTCAAGAGCGTGGAAGGCCTGTTGCGGCAGATGGTCGAGGCGGGCGGGGACCGCGGCAGCCTGCTGATCGCCTTTGGCGGCGGCATTGTGGGCGATGTAGGCGGCTTCGTGGCGGCCATCTTCATGCGCGGCATCCCTTATGTGCAGGTTCCCACCACGTTTCTGGCGCAGGTGGACTCGTCGGTGGGCGGCAAGACCGGCGTGAATCTGCCCGAGGGCAAGAACCTGGTGGGCAGCTTCCACCATCCGCTGGCGGTCTTTGCCGACATCGGCCTGCTGGGGACGCTCTCGGACCGCGAACTGCGCGCCGGGCTGATGGAGAGCGTGAAGGCGGGAATCATCCGCGACCGGGCGCTGGTGCGCTACATGGAAGAGCACGCCGGCGAGGTGCTGGCGCGCGACCCCAAGGCGCTGGAGAAGGTGATTGCGGCGTCGATCCGCATGAAGGCCGGGGTGGTGAACGCCGACGAGCGCGAGAGCGGCCTGCGCATGATTCTGAACTTCGGCCACACGGTCGGTCACGCGCTGGAGCAGGCC
This sequence comes from Occallatibacter sp., assembly GCA_049522975.1. Classification (GTDB taxonomy): domain Bacteria; phylum Acidobacteriota; class Terriglobia; order Terriglobales; family Acidobacteriaceae; genus Telmatobacter. Next base: position 6,263 of record JBEKNI010000018.1, read on the forward strand.
ACGGGTTATAAGACGCTGCTGCATGGAGAGGCGGTCGGCTGGGGCATGGTCGCCGCGCTTTATCTGGCGCGCGAACGGGGGACGATCTCAGGGGCGCAGTTCTCGCGATTGGAGAAACTGATTCATCTCTACGGGCCGCTGCCGCCGTTGAAGCTGCGGGTCGCCAAAGTCGTTGCGGCCACGGGCAGAGACAAGAAGAACGTCGGCGGAGTAAGGCGCTTCGTGCTGCCGGTCGGCATCGGCGACGCGTGCGTCGTGGAAGACGTGACGCCGAATGAGTTGGAGGCGGCCGTGGGGTATGTGCTGGCGCGGGCTGGAGAAGTGCGGGCTTAGATGACGACCACCGGCGCCAAACCGCCCGGAGCAAGCGACGAAGCCAGCGCGGCGCAGGCTGTGCGGCAGATGTTCGACTCGATTGCTCCGCGTTATGACCTGCTAAACCACGTGCTCTCGGCCAATGTGGACCGGCTGTGGTGGCGGCGGACGGCTCGGCGCTTCCGCGCGACACTCGCTAATCCCGATGCGGCCATCCTCGACATCTGCTGCGGCACGGGCGATATGACCATGGCCCTGTTGAAGCGGCGCCCACGCGGTGCGCGCCCGATCTTGGCGGCGGATTTCTCGCGCGCCATGCTGAGCCGCGGCGCAAAAAAGTTTGGCGGGCCGGGGGTGGGCGCGCGTAAAGCTGACCAGCCGTATGCAGTGCCGCTGGAAGCCGATGCGCTGCATCTGCCGCTGCGTTCGGAGTCGCTGGATTTGATTGTGAGCGCCTTCGGCTTCCGCAACCTCGCCAACTACGAGGCCGGCTTGCGCGAGTTCCATCGCGTCCTCAAGCCCGGCGGGCAGTTGGGGATTCTGGAGTTCAGCGAGCCGAGCGGCCTCCTGGGCAAGGTCTATGCGCTCTACTTCCGCTGCGTGCTGCCGGCCATTGGGCGAGCGATCTGCGCCGCCTCCGGAGCGTACAGCTATCTGCCCGCCTCGGTGGGCAGCTTCCCGCCGCCGCCGGAGATGCTCGGGCTGATGCGGGCAACGGGCTATGAGCAATGCGCGTGGCAGCCATACACATTTGGCATCGCCGGGTTGTACACGGCTACGCGCGCCGCTGTAGCCTAAAAGCGCCATGACTTTTGACCTTGCCAACCCCGGAGGCTTTTCCGCCGAGAAGCGGCGCGTGGCCCTGCACTCGATGCTGGCGGCAGGGGCGATGACGCTGCTCAAGCTGGCGGCGGGCCTTGTCTCCGGCTCGCTGGGCGTGCTCTCCGACGCGGCCCACTCCGGGCTAGACATGGTGGGATCGGCGCTCACCTTCTTTTCCGTACGGGTGAGCGACAAGCCGGCCGACGAGGACCACACCTACGGCCACGGTAAATTCGAGAACATCTCCTCCTTCGGCGAAGTCATTCTGATGGCGGCTTCCAGCGCGTGGATCATTTGGGAGGCGATTGAGCGGATTATCCACCCCACACGCGAGTTGCAGAATCTGGCTTGGCCGGCAGCGGTGGTCGTGGCCTCGATTGGCGTGGACTTCTGGCGGTCGCGGCGGTTGCGGGCAGTGGCCCAACGCACCGGCTCGACGGCGCTGGCGACCGACGCCTTCCACTTTGCCTCCGACATCTGGTCGTCGCTGGCGGTGCTCTGCGGGCTGGGCGCCAGTTGGGCGGGGATGCATCTCAGCATCTCCGCTTTGCGCTACGCTGACCCTCTCGCGGCGGTGGTGGTTTCGCTGCTGATTCTGCGCCTGACCTTACGGCTGGGCCACGAGGCGGTCAGCGTGCTGCTGGATCAGATTCCAGCCGAGACACGGCGGCAGATCCTGAACGAGGTGGAGCGCGTGCCGGGCGTGCTAGCCGTCGAGCAAGCGCGGGTGCGGCGCGCCGGGGCCAGCTACTTCGCCGACCTGACGCTGGCCTTGCCCCGGCGCTATACCTTCGAGCACACCGGCGACTTGGTGAACGCGGCAACCGAGGCCGTGCATCGCGCTCTGCCCGAGGCCGACGTGGTGATCCGCACCGTGCCCCGCCAGGCGCGGGCGGAGAGCATCTTCGACCGGGTCCGCGCCGTGGCCGCGCGCAACAATGTGAGCGTGCATGAGTTGAGCGTGCGCTCGCACCAGGGAAAGCTCCGCGTCGAGCAGCACTTGGAACTGGACGAGGCGCAGCCGCTGCTGAAGGCGCACGACTTTGTCTGCGCTCTGGAGGCGGAGATCTTGCGCGAGGTTCCGGAGATCGACGGCGTGCTCACTCACATCGAAAGCGAGCCGGCCACCATCGAGGCTCCCGAAGAAACCATCGAGGTGGACCGCCGCATCGAGCAGGCGCTGCGCGCGACGGCCGCCGGGCTGCCGGAGATTGTGGATGTGCACGAGATCAAAGTGGGCCGCGCCGGCGAGCACATTCATCTCTCCTGCCACTGCACCCTGCCCGACGATCTGTCGATGCGGCGCGTGCACGAGGTCATCACCGCGCTCGAAGACCGCTTCAAGCTGGAGTGCCCGGAAGTGTATAGAGTGACGATCCACCCCGAGCCGGTGACGGATAATCTGCGGTGAGGGCGGGACGTATTTGCTGTATGATGACTGCTTGAGATTGGAGTTTGGAGGGAAGATCGATGGTGACGAAAGAACAAGAGCCTATCGGACCTTTGGCTCTGGAGCCAATAAGTCGACATACGACCGAGCTAATGTGGTTCCTTGCATTGCTCTTCATGTGCTTTTCGGAAGTGTTAGCAGTCCATGGGTTATGGTTCAAGCCGCAGCCACATTTCGATATTGTCAGACGATGCGAAATCCCAATATACGTTATGTTGCCTGGCATTGTGAGTTTCCTGTTTCGAATCCGTATCGGCAAGATGTCAAAGGTGGGCCAAATCAGCCTGCCTGCATCTGAAAAGCTCAAGTCCGCTCTTGGAGTCACGCTGATGATTACATATATGGTGATAGTCGAACTGACGGGAATCGCACTTGGCTAACGCGCAGAGGCATTCTTTTGCAGCGCGCTTTGCACGATGTATGAGGAGCGGGTAAGTCCCTTGGCGCGGGCGCGGCGGTCGATTTCGGCAATCTGGCTTTGGCGTGCGGTGATGTTGATGCGGACGGTTCTCTCCGGTTCGTGCAATTCGGTCAGGAAGGCTACCGCGCCCTTCATCGCCGGATCGCCGCGCAGGTCGTCGAGTGTGGAAGGCTTGGGAAGCATCTCGCCATCTTCGCGCATTCCGGCCACATGGAACGCGAGGGCCTCGGCAGCCATGCTGCGCGCTTCTTCTAAACTGGAACCGGCGGTGATGCAGCCGGGAAAGTCGGGGAAGCTCACGCCGTAGTCCGAGTTCTTGTCTTTGTGAAGGTAGGCGATATACTCCATGGTTGCTCCTTTACCTGAGCTTGAGGCCAGATTGTTTTTCGATGCTCCTGAGCGTTCCTTCGGGAACATCTCTCTGTGGGTAAACAACCGTAACCCGTCCTCGTTTGACGGGATGCTTGAACTGTTTGTGGCTCCCGGCTTGCGCAACCTCGAACCAGCCGTCCCGTTGGAGTCGGCGAATGACTTCCCGGCTGTTCATTGCGGCGCATCCTTCCAACTCAAGAATACACATTTTGTATACACTCATCAATGGCTGGAAATGTTTCATGAGGAGAAGCCTATGATTGGATACGAGATTTCTTTTTCCAGCGGAGAGCCCAACCCATGTTGCATCGTCCCGTAGTCAACTTCTTTCAGGTCGCGTCGCTGGTGATGCTGCTGGTGGCCGTGGCGCTGCTGGCCGCCATCGCCACCATGCACTTCGCCATTCACGGCGCTGAGGTGCAGGTTCCGAAGCTGATGGGGATGACCGTGGCCGAGGCGCGCAGCCAGACCTCGGGCCTCGGCCTCGACCTGGACGTGGACAACCGCTACTACTCCGGGGATGTGGCCGCCGGACACATTCTTTCGCAGTCGCCCGCGCCGGGAACGGTCGTGCGGCAGGAGTGGCGGGTCCGCGTGGCCGAGAGCCTGGGGCCGCAAAAGGTCGAGGTTCCTGAGACCGTGGCCCAGGAGGAGCGCGTGGCGGCGTTGCGGCTGCGGCGTGTGGGCCTGGAGGTAGGCGTGACGGCGCGGCTGCCCTGGGCCGGAGCGGCCGAGGGAACAGTGCTCGCCCAGGACCCGCCGGCCCACGCCCAGGGCATCGAACGTCCCGCAATCAACCTGCTGGTGGCTGCCGCGGGCAACCAGACGTCTGACGGCTTTGTGATGCCCGAACTGATCGGTCTGCCGGTGGTCACCGCGCAGGCGGAGCTGGCGCGGGTGGGCATCCAGTCCACGGCGGCATTTGTCGATGTGCCGGTGGCGCCGATGGGCACTGGCAACACGCCGCCCACGCTGCCGGTGAGGCCGGGCGCGGTGACGGCCCAACAGCCCTTCGCCGGCGCGCGCGTCTTCCAAAACGCGCAAGTGACGCTGACCGTGGCGAAGTGAACGGAGTTAGCTGGGCGGCGCTGCCTTTCAAGAGGTTTTTTCGATCATGCAGATGAAGAATCCGTCGGTGTGAAATGAGCCAGGAAGCAGTCGCAGAAACCCCTCAGAAGTGAGCGCGCCGCGCAGCCGTTCCGCGCCGGAGACTGTGAGAATGCTCTCGCTCAGCAGTTCGCCGATGCGAGCTTCGAGCGGAACAATGCGGGCGTTCGGAGTTGCCACGAGCACTGCGGCTACCACCTGCTCGTTTTCTTCTGGCTCCAGCGAACAGGTGGAGTAGACAACGCGCCCGCCGGGACGCACGGCGCGCAATGCGGCGGCGAGGATGGCTTTCTGCCGCTCAGCCTGGCGGCTCAGATCTTCAGGGCGCAGGCGATGGCGGATCTCGGGATTGCGGCCCAATGTGCCGGTGCCGCTGCACGGCACGTCGGCCAACACAAGATCGAAGACCGCCTCTTCCTTGAGCGTTGTCGCATCGGCCAGCCGGCACTCGACACGGTCCCCGAGGAAGGCCAGCCGCTTCCTCAACTGCTCCAATCTCGGCACGCTGGCCTCAAAGGCGACCATGCGGGCTCGCGGGTTGAGCTCGGCCAGGATCAGCGTCTTGCCACCGGGCGCCGCGCAGGCGTCGAGGATCTTCTTCTCGTCTTGGTTGAGCCTCTCGCCGTCCCAACAAGCCAGCTCGGCCACCAGTTGCGAGCCTTCGTCCTGCAGCCGCACGTGGCCCTCGCGGAAAGCCTCGGTCGCAGTCACGTCGCCGGCGACGACGATGCGAGCGGCGGTGAGCAGTTGGCCGGGTTCCAGGATAATGCCGGCGGCGTGGAGCTCGACCTCGACAGCCGGAGTAACAAGGCGGACCGTTAGCGCTGGCTGGCTCTGGCCGTGGCGGCAGATGGCCCGCGCAGCTTCGAGGCCGTAGAAGCTGGTCCAGCGCTCGACCAGCCACGCGGGGTGGGCTTGGGCGAGGGCTAGTTCTTCCGAGAGACTCCCCTCAGGGGCTAAAGCCCGCGGTGTTATTGCGGCATTCGTGGCACGACTAAAGTCGTGCTCTTTCAAGGCTGCGCCGGATGGCAGAGACTGGGCGAGTTTACGAAGCACCGCATTGACCATGCCGGAGGCGAAGCGGTGTCCCGCTTGCTTGGCCAGCTTCACGCTCTCGTCGATCGCGGCCCGGACGGGAATGCGGTCCATCTGCAGAATCTGGAGTGCACCCAGGTGCAGTGCGATCAAAACCTCAGGCTCGAGCTTGGCGTTGGGGCGAATCAGAAACCCGCGCATCTCTCCGTCGAGTCGAATCTGCCAGCGGAGAACGCCCAACACCAACGCCGTGACCAGATTGCGGTCCGGCAGCGAGAGCGCGCTGACAGCCTTGCCGCGCAGCAAATCATCCGAGTGAGATTGCCCGCGCTCGACGGCCAAGAGGATGTCGAAAGCCGCCTGGCGCGCGGGAGAAATCCCTGCCGCGCGATTCCTCGGCGCGCTCTTGGCTGCGTCCGCCTTCTTGCGGGAGTTCATTGCGCAAGAGCTCCGAGGCGCGCGCCACTGGCGAGCCTGTGCCCATGGAGAAATTCGGCTACTGTCAAGCGCTTCTTGCCCTCTAGCTGGACTTCGAGAAACTCCAGCCAAGTCTCCCCGGCGCAAGCAACAAAAATGCGGTCTCCTTCGATGTGAATCCAGCCGGGTTCGCCGGGAGCGAATGCCGTAAAACTCGATGAGTCTGCCACATCCAGCCGGTGAACGGCCAACTTCTTGCTTTCCAGCGTGGTGAAAGCGCCCGGCCAAGGCTGAAAGCCGCGCCAGCGATTCTTCAGTTCGTGCGCGGTGCGCGCGGCAAAATCCATGCGGCCGTCTTCGCGGTCGAGCAGCGGAGCGAAGGTGGCTCCCTCGTGATTCTGTGGCTGGGGCTCGATGCTTCCGTCGTCCAGGCCGGCCAGCGTCTTGACCACCAGCGGAGCGCCGCCGATGGCCAACTCCTCGAATAACTCCACAGCGGTCATTTCCGGTGCGATGGCGAAGGCCCGCTGCAGCAAGATCGGCCCAGTGTCCAGGCCCTCGTCGAGCAGCATGGTGGTATTGCCGGTGAAAGCGTCGCCCATGGCCACCGCCCACTGAATGGGCGCGGCGCCGCGGTAGCGCGGCAGCAGACTGGCGTGCAGGTTGATGCAGCCCAGCCGGGGCAGCTTGAGCATCCAGAGCGGAATCAGCCGCCCGTAAGCCACGACGACGATGGCCTCGGGGGCGATGGCTTCCAGTTGCTCGCGAAACTCCGCGTTGTTGCGAATCTTCTCAGGCTGTGTAACTGGGAGCCCGGCGGCCAGCGCGGCCAGCTTGACCGGAGGAGCGGTCAGTTCTCCTTTGCGGCCCGCCGGCCGGTCGGGCTGCGAGACAACCTGCGCGATTTCATGGCCTGCCGCGCGCAAAGCCTCCAGCGTGGGTACGGCGAAGCGCGGAGTTCCGCAGAAAACCAGCCTCACGCCTTCACCACTTGCCTTCGCGCTGCAGCTTGCGGATCTTGCGCAGGTTCAGATCCCGTTTCAGGGCGCTCATGCGGAAGATGAACAACATGCCGTCCACGTGGTCGATCTCATGTTGGAAGCAGCGCGCCAGCAGCTCTTCGCCGTCCATCTCGAACCACTTGCCATTCACGTCCTGGGCGCGGATGCGCACTTTGGCGTGGCGCACCACCTTCTCGCGAATCTCGGGGAAGCTCAGGCAGCCTTCCTCCTCGTATTGTTTGCCCTCGGTGAAGATGATCTCGGGATTAGCCAGGACCAGCTTATCTTTGGGTTCCTTGCCCACGCTCAGGTCGATGACCGTCAAGCGTTTCGACACGCCGACCTGCGGCGCGGCCAGGCCGATGCCTTGCGAGGCGTAGGTGGTCTCGAACATGTCGTCGGCCAGCTTGCGCAACTCTGCGTCGAACTCGTTGACCGGTTCGCCGGGCCGCGAGAGCACAGGATCGGGATATTTGACAATTTTCAGAATCATGCGCCCGCTAATAGCTCCGTATCTGTTCGATGTATCCAGCGAAATTCCGTTGCAACTCCAGCGCCGAATCGCCGCCGAACTTCTCCTGCGCCAGCCGCGCCAGGGTCAGCGCCACCATGGCCTCGCCCACCACGCCGGCCGCCGGTACAACACAAATGTCGCTGCGCTCGTAGCTGGCGCTGGTCTTCTCGCGCGTATCAAAGCGCACCGACTCCAGCGGCTTGCGCAGGGTCGAGATCGGCTTCAGATAGCCGCGCACGACAATCTCTTCGCCGTTTGAGACGCCGCCCTCGATGCCGCCGGCATTGTTTTGCGGTCGGGTGAAGCGCGTCGGTTTGCCGGTCTCCCCTGCGGCATAATGAATCGGGTCGTGAACCGTGGAGCCGAAGCTCTCGGCGGCCACCACGCCGCGGCCGATCTCTACCGCCTTCACCGCCTGAATACTCATCAGCGCCGCGGCAAGCTGGCTGTCCAGCCGCTCATCCCAGTTGGCGTAGCTTCCCAGGCCGGCGGGTACGCCATGCGCCACCACCTCGAAGATGCCGCCCACTGTATCGCCCGTGCGCGCGGCCTCTTCGACCTCTTCCTGCATGCGGGCTTCGGCAGCCTCATCCACGCAGCCCAGCACAACCTCATCGTGGGCTGCAAGGGCGGCGATCTCCTCCCACGCGGCGGAGCGGTTGAGGGCGACGCGGCCCACGCGAATCACATGGCTGGCCACTTCAATGCCGAGCAGCCGCAGCATCAACTTGGCCACGGCTCCTGCGGCCACCCGCGCCGTGGTCTCGCGGGCCGAGGCCCGTTCCAGCACATAGCGGGCGTCGGGGAAGTTGAACTTGAGGGCGCCGGCCAGATCGGCGTGGCCGGGGCGCGGCGAGGCGACCGCCTGGTGCAGCGCGGGGTCGCCAGCCTCGACCGGCAGCTTTGATTCCCAGTTCTTCCAATCGCGGTTGACGAGCTCGATCGCAATCGGCGAACCGATGGTCTTGCCGTGGCGCACGCCACTCAGCACGTGGGCCTTGTCGGTTTCGATCTTCATGCGCCCGCCGCGCCCATAGCCCTGCTGCCGCCGCCATAGCTCGCGGTTGACGAAGTCCAGATCGACCGGCACGCCGGCCGGCAGTCCGGAGACCAGCGCGATCAGCGCCTCCCCATGCGACTCCCCGGCAGTTGAAAAACGAATCATAGCTTCTCCATTGTAACGGACTCGCTATTTCCTTCTTGCCGGTTCTCGCTTACCATGTACCCCATGAGCTACTTCCTCTTCAAGACCGAGCCTGATGTCTACTCCTTCGACGACTTCCTGCGCGACAAAGAGACCGTCTGGGACGGCGTAACCAACCCCACCGCCGTCAAGCACCTGCGCGAGATGAAGCCGGGAACCAAGTGGATCTTCTACCACACCGGCGAGGAACGCGCCGCGGTCGGCACCGGAACAGTGCTCAGCATGGACCCCGCCAACCCCAAGGCGCCCATCGTCAAGGTCAAAGTGGGCAGGCGCCTCAAGCAGCCCAAGACCCTGGCCGCCATCAAGGCCGAGCCGCTCTTTGCCCAGTCGCCGCTGGTCCTTATCGGACGGCTTTCCGTGGTGCCGCTGACCCCGGAGCAGTGGGAGTGGTTCCTGGCGTGATAACTGGAGGCTTCCCAGCATGAGGAAACTGGCTCGGGCGGAGCAGTTCTCAAAATCGAAAGCTGCGCCGCTCTGCACAACTCGAACGCTCAGCTGTGATGCTCGCCCGAGCAGCACCCGCCATCAACCTTCTCAGGTTGCACATAGGGTTGTGTCCGATCGACGAAGTAACCTTGCCCATACTTATCATGGTGACGGACCCAGGCCATCGTATGGGCCAGTCCCTCCTCGTCGCGGCCCTTCGGCGCCAGGTCGAGAAAGTTATAGGCGCCAACGACGATATCCAGGCCGCGCGCATAACTCGAATAGGTGTGAAATATCTCCCCGTTGTCACCCTTGAGAAACACGCTCAGGCCAGGGCCTTCTTCGCTTGGAAAGCTCATCAAATCGTAGTTATAGTTCACCTTGCCTTTAGCCCGTTCTTCCGGAGTAAATGACACTTGGTAGTCGTAGTTGAACTCGCTGCCGAAGGACGAAACCCAGTGAAACTTCCAGCCCATGCGCTTTTTGAAGGCTGCAATCTCCGCGATCGGCGCGCGCGAAACCACCGCCAGAGTTACGTCGCGGTTGGCCAGATGGATAGCAGGGCCGTCGAAATGATCGGCCAGATACGAACAGCTCGGGCAGCCCTCCTTCCACCCAGGACCCAGCATGAAGTGGTAGACGATCAGTTGGCTGCGCCCGTCAAAGAGCTCGGCCAGCGTCTCCTTGCCCTTCGGCCCATCGAAGACATACTGCTTCTCAACCCTCTCCCAGGGCAGTTCGCGGCGTTGCCGGCTCAGCTCGTCGCGCAGCCGTGTGAACTCCTTCTCTTTTGCCAGGAACTTCTTGCGCGCCTCAATCCACTCTTCGTGTGAGGCAACTTTCGGACCTTCGAGTTCTGTCGTGATGCTACCCATGGCGATCCTCCTTGGATGGGGAATTTGTGGGGATGTTGTTCGCGAACTTGCCGGTTGCGGCTTTCTTGAATGCGAGCGCGGTCAGGCCGCCAGCCGTGGCGATACTGCCGGCGATCAGCGCCGCGGACGCCAAGCACATTGGACACATGGAAACCTCCTTCGTTGCACGATGGGGACGATCGTTCGATTCCTACTGCATTATCTTGATTCCGCGTCTTTGCGGACCCGCTCCAGAATCCACGCCCAGCCTTTGACGATCCCGCCTCTGTGATCGTCCTGAATGAATCCGAGAGCAGTGTGATGGAAGGCAATCAAAGTTCCGCCATCCACCTGCGAGAGCCGGTATTGTAGGTTGGAAACGAAAGGATATGAAGCGAACAAGGGACCGCTGATCTCCAGCAGTGTGGGCCGCTTGATGGCTTGCACGTGGCCCCAGAAGTGGCCGTTGTTGTCTCCCAGGTCGCGATACCATCTGCCGCCTGGCCACGGCTCAATCTTCATAGACAGGGATTTGCCGTCAGGCGTTTCGTTGCCCGGCCCCAACTGTTCAAGCAACGCATCGAAGGTCACGCTAAGGGGTGCGTTGACCTGGATCTCCTGGGTTATGTTTAGCGTCAGGTCCTCTATGCTCCTCGCTGTTTGGATCATGCTTTCTCCTTTGGATTCTTTGGATTTTCGGGATTGGACTCCGGATTCATTTTGCTCATTTCTTCCTCGGCCCGCTTCTTGACACTGAGCAATTGATGGCGCCAGTAGCGCTCGAAAGTGCCGGTCCATTCGTGCAGTGGACGGATCGCCTCGGCGTCGGTCCGATAGTATTTGTGGCGGCCTTCGCAGCGCACGCGGACCAGACCGACGCTACGCAGCACCCGCAGGTGCTTGGAGACCGACGGCTGGTCAATCTTCAGATTTGCCGCAATCTCCCCCACCGGACGCTCCCGCAGCGCAAGATAACTCAAGATCTCCCGTCTGCGCGGTTCGGCTACCGCGTTGAAGGCGTCGGAAGTGGTCGCTGCTCGTGCCATGTAGAGAAATTAACATGCCTATATAGGAATATGTCAAGGGCAAATTTGCCTCGTATTCCGTTTTTTGCCGACAAGACAGCGCAATCATGGTAAGATTTCCTTGTTTCCTTTTTTCCTTGAACGAGGTGAATCGTGCTAGCCAAACTGACCGTCAAAAACCAACTCACCATCCCCAAGGCGGTGGTCAAAAACTTCACCGGGGTCGAATACTTCGACGTGAGCACGGATGGCTCCGCGATTACGCTCAAGCCGCTGCGGCCAAGCCGCCTGGATGAGATACGCGAGAAACTCGAACGGCTTGGCATCACCGAGCAGGATGTAACCGACGCAATTGCCTGGGCACGCCAAAGCCAGTGAGCGCCGCCGCCAAAGCGAGAGTTGTCTTCGACACGAATGTGGTTCTCTCCGCGCTCCTGTTTCATGGGCGGTTGAACTGGCTGGTTGGCCACTGGCAGGTCGGAAATTGCGTGCCGCTCGTCTCGCGTGCGACGGCAGTGGAGTTGACGAAAATTCTCGCGTACCCGAAGTTTCAGCTCACAGGTGACGAACAGTTGGAAGCCCTGGCCAACTATATCCCTTATTGCGAAGCGGTCGAGATCGCGGAATTCTGCCTGGTTCTCTGCCGCGATGCCAAGGATCAGCCCCTGCTGGACCTGGCGCAAAACGGCAAGGCCGATGTGCTGGTGAAAGGCGATAAGGACTTGTTAGCGCTGTCTGGGCAGACGGCGTTTCTCATCGAAGCGCCGGAAGACTATCGGCGCAGAATCTTCGGCGGCGAAGAGAAGACATAATCAAATTGTCCGAGCCGGGTGCACCAGGTCTCAGAATCGAGACCTGGTGCATCCGGCGAATCAAGCGTATTCGCGAGAGCCAGCATGTCAGCCAGCCAGTCTTTCCTGCTATCTCAAAACGAGCGAATCCATGGTTTTTTCCGGCTCGCTAGGGCTGCGTTGCGGACCTCTGGCATCGCAGACGCAGACAGTTCAACTAAATCTTCCTGGGTGAACGCAGGCAACTGAAAAAGCCTGGCCAGGGTTGTTTCGATTGAAAGATTGGCTTCGATGAGATGCCTATGTTCGAGACTGGAGACGCCCTGTGGAAATTCGGTCCGCCAGGACTGTTGCACTAGCGTTTCTGTCGGTCCGACGAGCGACACCTCAATGATTTCGCCTGCCATGGTCGACTGTGTGAGTTTATTATTGTCTACATAGGGTTGTGTGATCATTTCGACGGTGACGGAAGCACGGATTTTGCCCAGTCTTGCAACCATCCGAGGCTCCGTGATCGCCAGCTTTAGCCGGGCTATGCTTCGGATGGGGCTATTAATTTCCAAAGTCTCATCTTCTGCCAGAAGCTTTAGTGAAGCCGAATCCTCTAATGACGCAACGGCTACTGTCCGGAAAGAAGCTTCAGCCTCTGTGTCCTGGGCGATTCTCAACAAAACCTCTTGATTCGCCACTTTCTGAATCGCATCTCTACGGCTCCACCAACCGCACGGTCCATCGTCCGCGCGGAAATAGCCCCCTTCGGTCCCTTGTGGCGGCACATCCTCCAACGCGAACTTTTCGATCGCGGTCTCGTCTGTCAACTTCTTTTCTGCCTCATTTCTCACATTAAAATTGTTCAGAGGGTCTATCGCGATTTGTGCAAGAACGGCTTGGTCGATAAGGTTCTCTATGGCGCCATCTCTGATCGGATATTCCTCTTTGGCATTCAACGCGACCCTAGCCAACACCGCTTGGTCTGTCACGCGCCTTACTGCACTATTCCGGGCATAACTGCTTTTTGCTTTAAGCGCGACATTCGCCAGCGCCGCCTGATCTGTAAGTTTGTTTACAGCCTCGTACGGGACAGCATACCCGACCTCATTATCATCGGCTGTCATCGCAATCTTCATCAAAAGCGGCTGATCCGTGAGGCGAGCTATTGCAGCTCTTTTCACAGATTCATCCTGCTCCCTGAGTTGACCTACAATACACTGCCAATATCCAGGACCACACTTAACATCATCGGTATATCGCGGCGGACTTGGATGTCCATTCTGGTAGTAATCGACCGTCCAAATCTTAGATGGAGATAAGGCCACCTGCTCGAGTAATGCCTGATCTTTCAAGTGATTCACGGCGGCCACTCGTATTGCGACATCATTGCGCTCGTCCATCGCAATTCTCGCCAGATCCGCTTGACTGGCTGCGAATGCGACCGCCGGCGCCGCAGCAATGGACAGTACGGCTGCCAATATCAGTTTCATTCCTCGCCCTCCTAGTCGAATATTTCGCTATTGTTTTTGGACCTTACCGAACTTCCAGGGTCTGGCGGCGGCAGCAATGACGAACTTAGTGGATTATCTCTCTATTCCCTGTTCCCTATTCCCTGCCTTCCCCCAGCCACCGCTTCGTATTCAGCAACTGCCGCTGATCCAGCGCCCACACCTTCCCGGTCAGCTCGTCCGCCCCTTTGCCTTCGCGGATGCACTTGTCAAACTCGCCCTGCACGGCTTGCATCTTGGCGTCGAGGTCGTCGAGGAAGCTGAGAGCCAGCGCTTCGGGAATCATGGGCAGCTTGGGTGAGCCGAACTCCAGCTTGCCGTGGTGTGACAAAATCATGTGCAGCACCAGCAGCTTAAGTTTGGGCGGAAAGTTGGGCAGGCTGTCGATGGTCTTTTCCACCAGCGCCGCGCCCATCTGAATGTGGCCCAGCAGAACGCCCTCGACGGTGTATTCGAAGCCGAGCGTCCAGCTCAGTTCGCGGGTCTTGCCAATGTCGTGCAGGATGACGCCGGTGAGCAGCAGATCGCGGTCGAGGAACGGGTAGTGAATCGCGACGCGGCCGGCCAGGGTAAGCAGGCTGACGACGTGCTCCAGCAATCCGCCCAGCCACGCGTGATGGAGCTGCTTGGCGGCGGGAGCTTCGCGGTAAGCGCCCGCGATAGCCTGGTCGGCCAGAATCGTATCAAGCAGCAGTTTGAGGTCGGGGTTGGTGAAGCTCTCGACAAAGCCAAGAAGCTGACGCCAGAGATCGGCCACGTCATAAGTCGTCGAGGGGAGCAGGTCGGATTTGTCCACCTCGGTTGGCAGCGCCACGCGAAGCTGGTCGATCTTCATCTGCAGGCGGTCGTCGAAGCGGGAGGCCGAACCGCGGGCCTTGACGATGTCGCCCCTCTCGAAGTCTTTCGCGATGCGCGGGTCGCCAGGCTCCCAGACGCGGCCTTCAAGCTGGCCGGTCTTGTCGCCGAGGATCAAATTCAAATAGGGCTTGTTGTTCTTGGTGGTGCGCTGCTGCTTGGCCAGGACGATGAAGAAGCCGTCGAAGAGCTTGCCCTCGTCGAAGTTGGCCAGATCGGCGATGTAAATGTCCTTCATACGATTGACCGGGACCAGCGAGGACAGGCGGCGAAGCCGCGCGCGCCGTTGCTCCGCGGCTCAAGGATAGCACGCCTGTCCGAGCACCCTATCGAGGAAGATCAACGCCCGTGGAGATTGAATAGCTCGCGTGGATGGAGCTCGATAGGCTTGCGCCGAAGGCTGAGGCTCATCCAAGAGGCAAACAACCCCGTAGCGGCGCCGGATCACCCCGCAGCGCGCCATAACCGAGAAGCGCCTTCCGCCACGCTCCGGAGGCTCTTCTCGCGCCAATCTCCGGCTGGATGCCTACTCCTTGTAAAGAGCAGCGCCGACAATCGCGCCGGCGACGATCTCGACCAAGCCTCCGAGCGTTGAATAGACCATAAGGCGGCGCCCAAAGAGGCCGAGAACCCACATGAAGCTGAGGTTCGGAAGGACCACGCCCACCACCCAGACAGCCAGGCCGGCGCAGATTGCGGTCTTCGGACCTGCGCCGAAGCGAGGACGGATGGCCGCATAGATCCAGATCAGGGCGATGCCAGTGACCAGTCCGAGCAGATTGAACCACAGGATCTGGGTTGAGGAGAGATTGCAATGGACGAGCTTCTGCATCTGGTCAGTCCAGGTTGGCGCCAGCAGCCAGCCATCCACGACGAAATCCAGGAGATCCACGACGATCCCGGCAACTATGCCGCCCAGGATGACGCGGCCCAAGTTGATTTTTCCCATACTGCCTCCTTTTCGTTGGTTGGGTTGGGAACTACGGAAAACAAACGTGTTGCTGCAACTCCAGAGGAATCAAGCAAGTATAAGCATCCCGTTTTGCGCAGGGCAAGAATATTCTTCACGAAGATGGTGCGCGGTGTTATTCAATGGATAAGGAAGCTGGCGGAAACCGCATACCCAACAACAATGCAGACTGTAAATAATTGATATTACAGTAGATACGGTGGAGGCGGCGGGAGTAAGGCTAGAAAAGTGCGTTGAAAACAAGTACGTTACTGAAAACACAGGGCGATCGAATCTCAGAAAACGGCCAATACACGCTCCTGCAGTACACCACAAGTACACGCTGTGCCAACCATCCTATAGGGTCACTACCGGCTGCGAGAGAAATAGCGAGTGGGTGAGCGGCGTAGCCCGTTGGAGCTCCCTGAACGTGCCGGCGAAATCGAACCGGCCGCGCGAGAGGCCAGTTCGAATGGCGGATGAATCGGATCGCTGCCGGCCGATCAGCTTACTTCACGGTGATCGTAAATGTCTCCGTGCTTTTGCATCCGCTGGCGTTGGTATAGGTGGCCACGTATGAGTCGGTGCCTACGGTCAAAGGAATCTTGTTGATTTGACGCGAGGTAGACGTGTACTTGTTGGGACCGGTCCAACTCCATGATCCGCCGCTGGTCGGCTGCGGGCCGAGGTCCACTGCCGTGGATGGGGAACTCACAGTGGCGCTGGATTCCTCCGTCCAGGTTGAGCCTCCATTCACAGAAATGTACGGAACGATCGCTGTGGGTGTGCAACTTATCGTCAAGGCAACGGTCGTGCTGGCGGTCAGGCTGCCGGAAGTTCCCTTGATGGTCACCGTGGCGGTTCCAACGGCGGCCGTGCCGCTGGCCGTCAGCGTGAGTACGCTGCTTCCAGTGGTGGGATTGGTGGCGAAGGCCGCGGTCACGCCGCTAGGCAGGCCGGAGGCCGCAAGCGTTACGCTGCCGGCGAATCCGTTCTGACCGGACACCGTAATGGTGGATTTTCCTGAAGCTCCCTGGGCTATGGTCAGTGAAGCGGGCGAAGCACTGAGTGTGAAGCTCGGCGCGGGATTGACTTTAAGCTGCACGCTGCCGGTCGCTGTTGTGTAATCAGTGGCGTCGGTGGGTGTGAAGGTTACACTCAGCGTATCCGTACCGACCGAAGGTACGGCTCCCGCCGCCGGACTATAAACAAACGTGCCAGGCACGCTTGCCTTTGCATCCAACTGGGTTGCGCTCAGCGAAGTGCCGTAGGTGATTGCCGCAGGCGTGGCCCATGTGATGGTTGGCGTAGCTTTGTTCACCGTCAGCGTGACAGTTGCCGTTGCTGTCGTGTAGTCGGTGGTATTGGTTGGGGCGAAGGTGACCGACAGAGTTTGCGAACCCGCGGTCAGCACTGT
Organism: Occallatibacter sp.; assembly: GCA_049522975.1. Lineage (GTDB taxonomy): Bacteria > Acidobacteriota > Terriglobia > Terriglobales > Acidobacteriaceae > Telmatobacter. Next base: position 22,740 of record JBEKNI010000018.1, read on the forward strand.
TCCAGCGACAGGCGAATAAGTAAAGCTTCCGCCGACCGTGGAGCTGGCATCCAATTGAGTTCCGCTCAGCGCTGTGCCGTAGGTAATTGCCGCAGGCGTGGCCCATGTGATTGCCGGCGTGGCTTTGTTTACCGTGAGCGTGACGCTTGCTGTGGCTGTCGTGTAGTCGGTGGAATCGGTGGGTGTGAAGGTGACCGTGAGTGTCTGCATTCCGGCGCTCAGAACCGTCCCGGCAACTGGCGAATAGGTGAAGCTGCCGGCCACTGGCGAAGTGGCGTTCAACTGCGTTGCACTCAACGTTGTACCGTATGTGATGGCCGCGGGCGTCGCCCAGGTGATTGTTGGCATTGCCTTGTTCACCGTAAGAGTCACGCTTGCCGAAGCTGTCGTGTAGTCGGTGGAATCGGTGGGTGTGAAGGTGACCGTGAGTGTCTGCATTCCGGCGGTTAGAACCGTTCCCGCCACCGGCGCATAGGTAAAGCTGCCCGCTACCGTCGAGCTGGCGCTCAATTGCGTTCCACTCAACGTTGTGCCATATGTGATCGCCGCAGGCGTCGCCCATGTCAAAGTTGGGGTAGCTTGGTTCACCGTGAGAGTCACCGCCGCCGTCGCCGTGGTGTAGTCCGTGGAATCAGCAGGCGTGAGGGTCACAGTCAGCGTCTGCGCTCCAGCGGTCGGCACCGTTCCAGCGGCTGGCGAATAGGTGAAGCTGCCGGCCACCGTCGAGGTAGCATTCAGTTGGGTTGCACTCAGCGCCGTGCCGTAGGTGATCGCCGCCGGATTCGCCCAGGTAATCGCCGGCGTTGCCTTGTTCACAGTCAGCGGAACACTGGACAAGGCTGTTGTGTAGTCGGTCGAATCGGTAGGCGTGAAGGTCACAGTCAGCGTCTGCGCTCCAGCGGTCAGCACCGTACCAGCAACTGGCGAATAGGTGAAGCTCCCGGCAACAGTCGAGCTGGCGTTCAACTGCGTTGCGCTCAGCGCCGTGCCATAGGTGATCGCGACCGGCGTTGCCCAGGCAATCGTCGGAGTAGCCTGGCTGACCGTCAGCGTGACGCTGGCTGTAGCTGTCGTGTAGTCGGTGGTGTCAGTCGGGGCGAAAGTCGTCGTCAGCGTCTGCTGTCCGGCTCCCAGCACCGTCGCAGTTGCCTGTGAATAGGTGAAGGTTCCCGCCACCGTCGAGCTGGCGTTCAACTGCGTTGCGCTCAGAGCCGTGCCGTATGTGATTGCCGCGGGCGTTGCCCAGGTGATCGTTGGAGTAGCCTGGTTCACCGTCAGCGTGACAGTCGCAGAGGCGGCCGTATAGTCCGTGGTGTCGGTCGGGGCGAAGGCGACCGACAAAGTGTGCGAACCCGCGGTCAGCACGGTCCCTGCTGCCGGAGAATAGGTGAAGGTTCCCGCCACCGTCGAGCTGGCGTTCAACTGCGCCCCGCTCAGCGCCGTGCCATAGGTGATGGCCGCGAGCGTCGCCCAGGTGATCGTTGGCGTAGCCTGAGTGCCCGTACCGCTCAGGGCAATGCTTTGCACAGCGTAGCCTGGCGCAGCAGCATTCAGATTGTTATCCGTGAGGACCACCGAGCCGCTCAAAGCGCCTGCTGCCGATGGTGAGAAGTTGATGGTTAGGGTGCAAGCCTGATTCGCGGATAGCGTAGTAGTTGCGGCACAGTCGCTCGTTTCCGAGCTGCTCTCCGGGAAACTGGTGGGATAGCTCACCGCTGAAAAATTCAGCACGTCATTGCCTACATTCTCGATCGTAACTGTTTGCGGACTGTCAGGGCTGGTTGAACCTACAGCAATGCTGGCGAAGTTCAGGCTCGGCGGGTCGGCATAATCCAATCTCACTACGCGACCGTCGCTGTAATCGGCAACAAATACATTTCTGTTCCCGTCTACTGCCACGCCGTTCGCATAATGAAGTCCGGTACCCAAGGACTGGATGGTAGGCGAGGCTGGAATGCTTCCGTTGACCGCGAGAATCTCGTACACCGTACCGTAGAAGTATTCGGCGACATAGACGTTGCCGATGCCATCCACCGCGATACCGCGCGGAATAACAAATCCGCTGCTCAGCGTGGTGATAATAGGCGATGCCGGGATGCTGCCATTGACCGCATGTATTTCGAATACTTCACGGCTGGTGTCATCTGACACGTAGATATTGCCATTGCTGTCCACCGCTATGCCATCGAGTTCTTTGAAACCATTTGCCAAAGTTACAATCGCGGGCGAGGCTGGGATAGCGCCATTGACAGCGAGGATTTCGTTCACCGAATTGTTGCTAGCATCCAAAACATAGACATTGCCACTGCCATCTACCGCGATTCCCGCGGGCGCGACGAATTGGCTTGTCAGTGTCGTGACTGTGGGCGAGGCTGAAATGCTGCCATTGACCGTTTGAATCTCGTTCACCGTGTGGTAGCACACATCGAAAAAGTAGAGGTTGCCCGCGGCATCCAATGCTGGACCTCTGGGGCAGTCAAGTCCGCCGACCAAGGTTTTGATGGTCGGGTTGGCCGGGATGCTTCCATTGACCGCCATGATCTCTTGTACATTTCCAAGATTATTGATCGTGTCGATTATGTAGGCATTGCCGTTTCCGTCCACTGAAATACCTGCAGCGAAGCTGAAGCTGCTGCCCAGTGTCGTTTGTGTCCCAGAAGAAAAGTTCAACTGCGGTCCTACACCTGTGCCTTGAACGTAGCCAGTAGCAATTGTTTTTCCGTTGCTGTCATAGAGCACCACTGCGCCATTGCGGGTTCCGGCAAACTTGGGCGTGAAGCTCACGTTGACGGTGCAGGATTGGCCGGCGGTATACGCGGTACTCGCCGTGCAGGTGTCTGAACCGGAGTCGGCAAAGTCGAGCCCGGTCGCGCCCTGCGTCAGCACGGCTGTCGAGCCTAGTGTAACCGCAGAGCCAAAGGTGTAGGTAAACGTCTGCACCGGACTTGTGGTTCCGATGTTCACAGCCCCGTAGTTCGCGCTCGACGGCGGCAAGCCTGTAGCGGGATTGATTGTCAACGCAAGGTTCGTGGATGCCGTTAGTGTCTGGGAGGTTCCTGTGACGGTCACGTAGTAGGTTCCGGTGGCAGCGGTACTGCTTGCCGTCAGGGTGAGTACGCTGGTTCCGGTTGTCGGGTTCGCCGAGAACGCTGCGGTTACTCCGCTGGGCAGGCTCGGGGCAGCTAAGCTTACGCTGCCGTTAAATCCGTTCACGCCGGCCACAGTGATGCTGGATGTGACTGCGGTGCCTTGGGCAATACTCAGAGAGGCAGGTGCGGAACCGAGGGTGAAGCTAGGCAAATCCTGGATTCCTGTTCCGCTTAGCGCGATGCTCTGCGAGGCGTAGCCTGGAGCGGCGGCGTTCAGGTTAGTATCCGTGAGCACGAGCGAGCCGCTGAGAGCACCCTCTGTTGTCGGTACAAAGCTGATGGGCAACAGGCAGGATGCGCCCGCCGCCAGCGTCCCCGCCGTCGAAGAACCGGCGCTCACCACCTGGCAATCCGAGGCTCCGCTGCCATTCAAAGTAAAGTTCGCCGCAATGCTCGGATTGTTGCCGGATGACGGAATCGGGAAGCTCAACGCGGCATTGCCAATGTTCTCCACCGTGACCACTTGCGGGCTGTCTGCGCTGGTTGCGCCTACAGCGGTGCTGGCGAAACTTAGGCTCGGCGGGTCTGAAAAGTCCTCCTTCAATATCTGATTATTGCTTGCATAGCCTATGTACAGGTTTCCGCTCCCATCCACTGCGACACCGAAGGGACTGGCGCTTGCATTCAACCCGCTGACTATTGTGCTTTCGACATAGCCGCCTGCCGACGGTGTCTCCTTCAACACTCTGCCGTGGAGGGAGTCCTCGATATAGACGTTGCCGCCGCCGTCCACCGCGACCCCATAAACGTCCGATAGGTCGGAAGCGATCGTGCTTTGTAAGTAGCCACCTGCCGACGGTGTCTCCTTCAACACTCTGTCGTGGCCGTTCTCGGCGATGTAGACGTTGCCGCTCCCATCCACCGCGATTCCAAAAGGCCTACTCAGTCCGCGTATGATCGTGCTTTGTGCGTAGCTGCCTGCCGACAGCGTTTCTTCCAACACCTCGCCGTTTTCGATATCGGTGAAATAGACGTTCCCGCCGCCATCCACGGCGACCCCCAAGGGGCCAACGCCGCTGGCAATGATGCTCTGGAAATAGTAATACCCGCCTGCCACCGGCATCTCCATTACCACCCGGCTATTGTCTCCATCGGCCACATAGACGTTGCCGCTGCCGTCCACCGCGATTTCTGATATTTCCGATAGTCCGGAAGCGATCGTGCTTTGCATGTAGTTGCCCGCCCACAATGTCTCCTTCAATAAACTGTTGCTTCCGTCGGCGATGTAGACGTTGCCGCTCGCATCCATTGCAATCCCTACCGGGAAGGAAAGCCCGGTGAAGGGAAGTACGCTCTGGGTGCCTGGCAGGAAGTTGACCTGCGGCCCTACGCCCGTGCCCTCCACGTATCCAGTGGCAATTACACTTCCCTTGCTGCCGTTAAGAACTGCCCCGCCATAGCGAGTTCCGGCGAACCTGGGTGTGAAGGTTACGTTCACGGTGCAGGTTTGGCCAGCGGTATATGCGGTATTGGGTGTGCAAGTGTCCGAACCGGCATCGGCAAAGTCCAGCCCGGTTGCGCCCTGCGTCAGCACGGTTGTCGAGCCTAGTGTTCCGGCCGTATCGAAGGTGAACGTCATGGGGATTGCCGGGCTCGTAGTTCCAATGTTGACCGACCCAAAGTTCTCGCCCGATGGCGATATCTTGATTACATAACCTGAAAAGTTACCAACATAGACATTTCCGCTGCCATCAACTGCCAAGCCTTCGGGCACAAGGATGTCGCTACCGATTGTGATGATCGTGGGCGAAGCAGGAATACTACCATTGACAGCCACTATCTCTCTGATTGTGCTGTCATAGTAGTTGGTGACAAAGACGTTGCCACTGTTATCCACTGCTATACCCGTGGGTTGACCGAAACCGCTGGCTAAGGTAATGATTGTGGGCGAGGCGGGAATGCTGCCCTTAACCGCTAGAATCTCCTTGACGGCGTTGTTGCTAGAATCGGTGACAAAAACATTACCGTTGCCGTCCACTGCCACGCCCCAGGGTAACCCGAAGCCGCTACCCAACGAGACGATAGTAGGCGAGGCCGGGATACTACCATTGACTGCGAGAATTTCCTTTACAGCATGGTTGTAATAATCCGGGACGAAAATATCCCCGTTTCGGTCCACAGCTACGCTGAAAAAAGGGCCGAAACCGCTGCCAAGCGTTCTGATTGTGGGCGAGGCGGGGATGCTGCCATTGACCGCCATAATCTCCTTCACAACATTGTTGCCGGTATCGGCCACGTAGACGTTGCCACTGCTGTCCACTGCCACACCCCAGGGTCCGCTGAATCCGCTACCTAGAATTTTGACAGTGGGGGAGGCCGGAATTCTGCCATTGACTGCCGTGATCTCGTCAACCGCACCGCCGCTGTTGGCTTGCGCGACGTAGAGGTTGCCGCTGGTGTCAACCGCCACGCCGACGGGGATATCCATGAAATTGACGTCGATCGTGGTTTGCGCCCAGTTGAAGTGGGCGGTTTGGGCAGACGCGCTCCTCCCTGCGCCGCAGAGCAGCACAGCCAGAACAGCGCACAGGACAGCCAGCCAACCCCGCTTCCGCGGTGCGCTGGAGATGCGGGTGGAGGCAACGGCGTCTATCGCCGGGCGGACGGACAAAGGCATCGAGATCATGGCTGAATCACTCCTGTGAATCGCAATTCACAATCACGCGATAAAACGTGTCTGCATGTCAGGGAGAGGCACAGAGATTATAAGCACGATCAAAGCAGATAGGCAAGGAATATTTCCCGGCGGGAGCGCGTAAGAGTAGCAAAGTATCCGTATCGTTGAAGCGGGCGGCAACCTGTTGCCAAGCACCAAATCGCCGTCATAGACCATTGCTAACTGTCTTACTTACTTAGTATTTAGCGAGAGTTATCGGAAAGAGACAATGGTCCTTCAAATGAGCACTTTTTCAGGGGACCACACGCCCCCTGCCCCTCCGTCTTCTCCCATCTGCAACTGTAATACCAGCGACTGTTCCCTAGTCCCTCGTCTTTACGCAGGCAGCTTGCTGAAGAGGCTGTTCTGGGTCGAATTCAGTTGCGCGATCACATCTTCGAGGGCCGTCTGCTGCGTCTCGGCCAGGGAAAGCTGCGTCGAGACAGCCGGAATGTCGGCCTGCATGAGATCGGTCTGCGCGGCGGTCAGTTGGGTCTGCACGCTGGTCACTGCGCCGGAAGCGGCCGAGAGTTGGGTCATCGAGTTGTCGATGGTCACCCGCTGCTGCGAGACGTAATTCAGCGCTGTGTTCAACGCCGCCGTGTCGCTTGCCGCTTGGGCGCTGTTCACCGTGCCGCTGGAAAAGTCGGCGATCAGGCTGTTCAGCGCCCCGAAGACGCTGTTCGATCCCGAGCCGAGGAAGATCTGGCTGCCCGGCACATTCAACTGAATCTTCTGGCCGCTGGGCGTCTCCAGATAGTTCACGCCCCCATCGCCGTTATAGGCTGTAACCGCCGGCGATGTGGCCGTCGAGGTAGCGAACGGAGCCGTGGTTGTCTGCCCGCCGGCAAAGATGTACTGGCCCTGGTAGCTTGAGTTCGCCAGCGAAGTTACCTCGTCGAGAATGCCGGATATCTGATTCCCGACGGACTTGACGTCGCTCGCGTTCATGGTGCCGTTATTGGCGCTGGTGGCGAGCGAAATCGCCGAGGTCAGCTCGGTGACCACGCTGCTCAAGGCCGAATCGGCAACCTGCAACTGCCCCGTCACCAGGCTGGAGCTTTGCGTGAAGGAATCGTCCTGCTGAATCTGGTTCAGCAGCAGCGCGTTCTCCCCAGCGCCCACCGGATTCTGGCTCAGGGACGTGATGCTTACCCCGCTAGACAACTCCGAGGTCAACTGCTGCTCGGTGGATTGGTCCTGGTCCAGCGAACCGACCAGATTCGTGATGTAAAAGGGATCCACGCGCATCGCACTCCTCCGGTAATAACAGGGAATAGGGAACAGGGAATAGAAAAGAGAGCATTGCAGCAATCGGCGGCGTGTCAAGAAAGAGTCACACTTCTACATCATTGCAGTACATCGAGCCTGAACAGAAAGCTGCTCCTGCAATTCAGTCCCTGATCCCTGACCACTGTTCCTTGTTTCCTGTTCCCTTTTCCCTGTCTTTAAGACACCGTCGTCTGTTCTCCCAGGTTCAATGCCGAGGCCATCACCGTGTTCAGCATCGCGAAGACCTCCGAGGCCGCCTGGTAACTGCGCTCCAGGGTGGTCATCGAAGAGGCTTCATCGTTGAGATTCACCCCGGAGAGCGCATCGTTCTGCGTCTGCAACTGGGTCACCGAGGCATTCTGGGCCGTATTCTCCGTTTGCACATTGGAGACTGTCGCGCCCAGCGTGGTCACGAAGCTCGAGTAATAGTCGGTCGGCGTCTGGCCGTTCACGATCGATTGGCTGGCCAGACTGGCCATCGCCACGGCATTCGAGTTGTCGCCCGTACCATCCCCCGCGCCGGCTGCGGCAACCTGGTTGGGATCGGTCATCCCCACGCTCATCGTCTTGGCGCTGCCCGCCACTGCCGTGGGCTGCGTGAAGATATAGAGCGGATCGGCCGCAGTGCCCGTCTTCCCGTCCAGGTCCGTGCCCGCGTTGTTCTGCGCATTGACCGCCGTGGAGATTCCGTAGGCCAACTGATCCAGCGATGCGAGCGCGCCGGGAATGTCCTGGTCGCGGGCCGTCAGAATCCCGCCCAGCGAGCCGCCGCCCGAGGCCAACTGCGAGGTGATATTCGTGTTGCCCACAAAAAAGTTGGTGACCCCGTTCAACATTCCAGAAGTCAACCGGTAGCTTGTCCCCTCGGAGACCAGTAACTGCCCAGAGGTGGTGGTGATCGCCAGGCCGTTGTGCTCGGTCGTAATCTGGTTGATCCCGACCAACTGCGAAAGCTGGCTCAGGTCCTGCTGGCGCTGGTCCTCCAGCGTTCCAGCGTCGGCGTTGGGCGAGGTGCTCATGATCTGCTGATTGAGCTGGGCGATTGCGCCGGTGAGCGCGTTCACCTGGCTGGTTGTCCCGGCCGCCTCCTGGTCTAGCGCCGCCCGCTGCGAGTTCATGCTGGAGGCGGCGTTGGAGATGTCCCCGGCCAGCGTACCCGCCGTCGAAAGCACATTCTGGCGCAGCGCGTTGTCGGTCGGATTGGCCTCCAGCGACGAAAACGAATCGAAGAATTTGGTAATGTCGCTGCCGATGTCCCCGGCAGTCGCACTGGACGAACCCGAATCCGGCGTGAAAAGCGCCTGAAGCGTGTTGAGCGCGGTCAGACGCGAACCGGAGGAGGAAGCCAACTGCTGCTGCTGATCCAGCCGCGACTCCAGTACGCGATCCCGCTCCGAGGTCGCTCCGGTCTCCGTGACTCCCTGCCCGTAGGCGATCCCGCCGACCGTCAGCGGCTGATTCTCCTGCCAGTCGGGCTTCTCCTCGGTGTAACCGGGAGTGTTGGCGTTGGCCACGTTGTTGGCCACTACATTCAGGGCTTCCTGGTTGGCGTCCAGCGCCTGCGACATGATGCTGAATGCGGAGTTAATCGTCCCCATTGCGATTCCCCGTTGGCCGCCATTGCGGCGCTTCCGGCACGCCATACTCCAAGCGGCCTGCGAGGCGTCCCAACCGGCCTTCGCGCAACTCCCGCAGCCGGTTCATCACATTCAGGTTGTCCTGTGTCGCCTCCAGCACCCGGGCGAGGACCGCCATATCGCCCTTGGCTTCCCTGGCCTCCCGGGCCAGCGCCGCGCGACCGTCCCCGTCTCCATGATCTCCATGCGCCAAATCGAACTCCAGGTCGCGGTTCAGAGCCTGGCAGGAGAGCGCCAACTCCTCCAGCCGGGCCGCGTCCAGACGCGCCAGCGCCCGCGAAGCCTCGACGACCAGCTCCTTCAGCTTCGGATGCCCGCGATGCTCTCCAATCCCTTGCAATGCCGCTCCCTTCGTTCCCCGAACTCCCGGCAAGCTCCGTTCCGCAGTCTCATGCGGATAGGATAGGAAACCACTCACCCAATCCGCACACTTCGGAAAAGCCTTGGCCGGATTCAAGCCCGCGCTATGCCTGGCCGCCCAGCATCGAATCCACCACCTTGGAGGCCACCGCCGAGACGGGCACATTGTAGGTTCCCGCCGCCAGCGCCGCCTGAATCCCGGCAACCTTGTCCATCCGCACCGCCGCGTCACCGGCCATCTGCGAGACCTCGTTCCCCGCGCTGCTCAATGTCGCCCGGTCGGCGCCCAGACCGCTTCCGCCGGCCGGCGCGCTGCCCTTAGGCTGCTGCGCGGCGGCCGGCGCCGAGGCGGGCGTTCCCAAAATCGACTTCAACCCTTCCAAACTGCTGCGAATATCCATAGCTTCTACTCCTTGGCCGGTTCATCGGCGTCTTTACTAATCACTCTAGTCATTTGAGGGAGTTGATGACGGTATTGCCGTGCAAGCTCCCGGTTACTTCGGCAGCCGCAGGCTTGTTACCCCGCGGGGAAAGCTCCCGCACAATGCTGGTGGCAATCCCAAAGCCTCCGTGCTCGCTCAGCGCCTGGCCCAGCGCCTCGGACGCAAACTCTCCCAGCGCCGAGCGCGAGCCCGTGCCCTCATCGCCATCCAGGCCATTCGTCGCGGTCAGCGGCTTTAAGAGTTCTTTCATCATCTGCGCCTCAAACTCGTGCGCCGCTTGAACCAGCCGGGGCGGCGGCGCAGACCGAGACGGGATTGAGTCCGCGCCTGCCCCAACCGCCGTTGCCGCTATCGAGAGCATATTGGAACCTCCTCATAATACTTCCAAGTCGGCCTCCAAAGCGCCGGCCTCCTTCATGGCTTGGAGAATGGAAATCACATCCCGCGCTCCCGCTCCGGTTCGTTGCAATTCCTGGACCAGATCCTCGACCGTCGCTCCTTCTTTTAAGTCAATGCGGTTGACCGGCTTGTCCCGGGCCTCGACGGTGGTCTGCTGCACCACCTGCGTCGTGCCTCCGGAGGAGAGCGCGTTGGGCTGCGAGACCTCATTGACCGTGATTACGTTCACGCTCAAGCCTCCATGCAGAATCGAAACCGGCTGCAGGCGGACCGTGCCCCCGATCACCACCGTGCCGGTGCGCTCGTTGACCACTACCCGCGCCCGCGGATAGACCTCGACCTCGACCGCCTCGACCTTGTCCAGCAGCGCCGCCAAGTCTTCGCCCGGCGCCGGGGCGATCTCCACCCGACGGCTGTCAACGGCGTGCGCCCGCGCGCTGCCCAGCGCCTTGTCGATGGCCGCGGCCATCCGCTCGGCGGTATGGAAGTCGGCATCGTTCAGCACCACGCCCACGACATGCATCTGCTTCAGCTCGAAGGGCACCGGCCGCTCGACCAGCGCTCCGCCGGGAATCCGCGCCGTGGTGGGATGGTTCGAGAGCTTCGTATTGCCCCCGGCCGAGGCCATGTAGCCGCCCACCACCAGCGAGCCCTGGGCCTGGGCGTAGATCTGTCCGTCGGGGCCGTAGAGCGGAGTCATCAGCAGGACGCCGCCTTCGAGCGAGCGCGCGTCCCCGGCCGAAGAGACGGTAATGTCCACCTTGTAGCCGGGCCGGCTGAAGGGCGGCAGCGTGGCCACCACAAAGACCGCGGCCATGTTCTTTACCTGCATGTTGCTGGCGCTGTTCGACCCGGTCTGCGGAACGGTGATGCCCATCCGCTCCAGCGTCGAGATCAGCGTCTGCGCCGGAAAGACTGTCTGCGAGCTGTCCCCGGTGCCGCGCAGCCCCACCACCAGGCCGTAGCCCACCAACTGATTGTCCCGAATCCCCTCGATTGAGGCTACGTCCTTGATCCGCGCCAACTGGCCGGCGCTCTGCGTACGGGCCAGCGCCGAGGCCAGCATGAGCGCCAGGGCCAGCGCAACCCACCACCAGAGGCTCGCGCCCCTCTCGCATCTCGCCGCTCTCTTATGACCGATTCGCATCTGCGATCCCTTTGTCAGCTTCTAGCTCTTAGCCATGCTCTTGGCTTTCAGTCCTTCCCTCTGGTCCCGGCAACCCTGCTCATCCTCCCATCGGGCCAGCGGGAAACTAGGAGCTAGAGGCTGCTATTAGAACACCAGCAGCTTCTCCAGGAAGCGCACAAGCGGGTTCTGCCGGTAGGTCGAGTCGTTGACGATCCCCTTGCCGGTCACTTCCAGCTCCAGATCGGTCATGGCCGTCGACAGGACCTGGTTCTGCGCGCTTACATCCTCGGGGCGCACCAGCCCGCGCAGCTTGATCAACTGCGTCTGCTGCGAGAAGGTCAACTGGCGCGTCGCCTGCACCACCAACATTCCGTTGGGCAGCACATCCACCACCTCGCCGCCAAAGGTTGTCGCCAGACTCGAGTTGGTCGTGCTCTGACCCTGCGCCGAAAGCCCCGAGCTAGCCGTCATGCCCACCAGATTCTGAAGCGCGTTCGAGCTCTTGAGAGCGCCGAAGAGCGAAGTCAGCCCGGAGTTAGCCGTCGAGGAGCGCGAATTCTTCACTTGGCCGTCGGTCGAGGCTTCCAGGCTTTCGGAGACCACAATCGAGACCACATCATGCAGCCGGAAGGCCTTGGCGTCGGTCGACAGGCGCACCAGTCGCCCCTCGGGACTCCAGATCGAGCCTGGCGTCAGCACCTCGGCCGCCTGCTGCGCCCGCACCCGCTCGATGTAGCTCTTCAGAGCCGCCTCCGGAGGGGTTGGCTTGGATCCCGGAAGCAGCGGAATGTGCTTCTTCTCCCCGGCATATGCGGTCAGCGATCCCAACAGCGCAATCGCCGCGCAAAGAATCCACCCAAACAACAATGCCGATCCCGTTGTTCTTCTCATGGCCGTCCCTCCGTCCACGGCTGAAGAGCCGCCCGGCCCGGTCCCAGCGCCACGGCCCATACCACCCGGCCGCCAATCGCGAGGCGCACTTCGAGCGCCGAGCCCAGAGCGACCGTGCTCAGCGCGCGCGCCTCCAGAATGGCATCGACGCGCGCCGTGTGCTCCTCGACCGTCAGCCGGTCCCCGGCGCGAATGACGGGAAGCGGCCTGATCTGCTCTGCTGAACGCGCAGTTCGCAATGGCGCCGGAGCAGCCGCCCTTTCTCTGGAGGCCGCCAGCACCAGACGGCCCGGCCCACCCGGAACCTGGTCATTGCGCATCAGCAGCCATCGGTCCCCGTTTTGCGGATCATCGATTTCGCGAAGGATTTCCCCTTGTGCCAGCTCCCCGGCCGCCGGCCTTGCCACCGCGGCCGGAAACGCATTCAGCCCGCCCGAGGAGAGCAGAGCCTGCCTGCCGCGATGCGGAGCGGCGGGCGACTGAGCGCAGGCCATGGAAGCCGCGCCCAAAGCCAGCAACCCAATGCCCCGCGCCACTCTCAGCCCCGTTCTCACGCCGTTCTCCCACCCCTGATCCCTGAACACTGCTTTAGTGCGCCATATTGTTGACCTGGGAGTACATGTCGTCGGCGGCCTTGATCACCTTGGAGTTCGATTCGTAGGCCCGCTGCGCCAGCACCATCTGCACAAACATCGTCACCACGTCCACATTCGAGTTCTCCAGATACCCCTGCTGAAGGGTTCCCAGCCCCTCGGTCCCGCCGGGGTTGCCCAGCACCGGGTCGCCGGAGTTCAGAGTGGCCTGCAACAGATTCGATCCCATGCTCTCCAGGCCGCCGGGATTCGGGAAGGTGGCCAACTGCAACTGCCCCAGTTGCGAGGGGTTCTGCTGGCCGGGCAAGGTGGCATTCACCACTCCATATTGAGTGATGGTGACCGCCGTCGCGTTGGGGGGAATGGTGATGGTGGGGATGATCGGGTCGCCGTCGGTGGTCACGATCGTTCCCTGGTTGTTCAACTGAAACTGGCCGGCGCGGGTGTAGGCGATCGATCCGTCCGGCCGCTGCACCTGGAAGAACCCGCTGCCTTCGATGGCCACATCCAGAGGATTGGAAGTCTGGTTCAACGAACCCTGGGTCTGAATCACCTCGGTGGCCGCCGATTTGGTGCCCAGGCCGATCTGCAACCCCGCAGAAACCGTCGACTGGCTCTGCGCGGCTCCCGGCGTCACCAGGTTCTGATAGACCATATCCTGAAACTCCAGGCGCAACTGGCGGAAGCCGGTGGTCGAGGAGTTAGCCAGGTTGTTGGCGATCGTATCCAGGTTCAATTGCTGCGCGCTCATCCCGCTGGCCGCTGTGTACAAAGCTCGAATCATCTTGGCTCCTTTTGCAAGGCAGATTACAGATGACAGGTTACAGATGACAGCAAACAGCGTGCCCCGTGAATGCCCTCGGCTGGTTGTCCGAGGGATTTCGGCCGCCATTGACGCCCATCCGTTCTCTTTCAACTGTCATCTGTCATCTGCAACCTGTCATCTGCCTCTCAAACTCTCGGCAAATCCTCGCTGGCGATCTTGTTGAACTCGGTGTGGAAGACCGTCAGCGCCCGCTGCATCATCTCCGCCTCGCGCTGGACGAGAATCAAATTCAGCGTCCCCGGAATCAGGCCCTGGTTGGCGTTCTCGATGGCCCCTTGGTGCACGGCGGCATCTTTGGCGAGCGCCGGCTCGACGCCCTCCGGCGCCAGATAGCGATTGGCGCCCTCGGGGGTCAACTCCGCGCCCGCCGGAAAGGTGAAGACCCCGACCGTGGCCACCACCCCGCCGGCCACCGAAAGCGCCCCATCGACGCCCACCGAGACCTCGCCCGGCGGAACGGGAATCGTCTGGCCGGCGGCCGAGAGCACCGGATCGCCCTTGGCCGTTACCAGCAGCCCGCCCGGCGCGCGATGAAAGCCGCCGTCGCGGGTGTAGCGCGGGCCGTTGGGCGTCTGCACCATGAAGAAACCCTGGCCTTCAATGGCCAGATCCAGCGGATTGCCGGTCTGCTCCAGCGCGCCCTGGCCCAGATTCAGCCGGTCGCCGCCGATCAGGCCGTAGTTGTTCACCACTTGGCCCAACTGCGAGTCCTGGGCATCCGGCCCCAATAGGACCGAGCGGAAGTACTCCTGTTCGGCCCGGTAGCCGGGCGTCCCGGCATTGGCCAAATTCGTGGCCGCGATGTCCAGCGCCTGGGTCCGTGCGACCAGTCCGGTCAACGCCGCATAATATCCACTGTCCATCGGACAAGCCTCCTGGGCCGCGGAAGGGAGGATGCAGATAGAGGACCGGAAACGAGTTGGATGGATTGGAGAAAGATCAGAATTGGGAGAAGAAAGGGACAAAGGACAAGGGACGTAGGAACTAGGGGCAAGACAAGAGGCAAGAGAACAATGAAAAAGGACCAGGGATCAAGCTGTCGTAAGGGAATTGGCGATGGAGTTCCCGGGACCGGGCGTTCTAGTCCCTAGTCCCTACGTCCCTGGTCCCTGCCTTATTGCAGCCCGTCGCAGATGATGGTGACCTCGAAGCTGGCGTCGTCGAATTTGTACGTGTGGTCGAGCTTGAACTCGGGCGCCTGCACGTGCAGGAAGTAGTCCCGCCCGGTAATCACGGCCGGCACCGAGAGGCCGGTGTTGGCCGCCAGGCCCGGCACCTTGCTCTTCCACGATCCGGCCAGCATATTGCAGATCTCGCCGATCCCATCCTTGACGGTGTCGTCCACCTCGGCGAACTCCATGCCCGTCATGTGCGAGGCGACCTTCATGGCCGCCGAGGCTCCGGAGCGGAAGACGCAAGCCCCGCTGAGCAAGCCGCCAAAGCCGACCACCGCGGTGACCGACTCCGGCTCGACGATCTCCACCGGCCCCGAACAGCGCCGGCAGTTGACCCCCAGCATCAACTGAAAAACCTCTTCCACGCTGGCATCCAGGTTCCTTGGATCGGTAACCAGGTGCATCGACTCTCGCAACGATAGCGTCATCGCACGCTCCATTTCTTTTCCGCCGCCCCCTCGCTGGTTCGCAATAGAGGCCTCACGCACTCCGTTCAGCAACACTCCGACGCCTCCCGGCTACGCCGCATTCAGCAACGGCAGCACCCGCTCCTTCACCTGCTCGGCCGTGAACGGCTTGCGGATATATCCCTGCGCTCCGGACAGAATCGCCTGCTTGACATGCTCCTCGCTCGATTCGGTGGTAATCATCACCACCGGCACGCCGGGCGCCAGCCCCTTCGCCCGGATCTGGCGCAGGAATTCCAGCCCGTCCATCGAGGGCATGTTGATGTCGGAGAGAATCAGGTCCACCTCTTGGACCTTCAACAACTCCAGCCCATCGGTGCCGCTGCCGGCCTCAAAGACCACCAGCGGGTCCAGGCCCGCCTGGCGGAGCGAACGCTCCACAATCTTGCGCATCACCGAGGAATCATCGACGATCAGGGTTCTCACTTCACTCATGCCCAGGCTCCTCTGCTGCTGTCCTTATCGGCTCTCCGCCTCAACCCATGAGAGGGAAATCTTCTCTCGCCCCGCCGGCCTTTCAATGCGCCCCGATCGAACCGATCAGATCCTGAATCGAGCCGCGCTCCGGCAGCGGACCGCTCTGCGCCTGGCGCCATATCCGCAGCCACAGGCAGTCGTGCACCCTCACCAGGCGGGATTCAACTGGGCGCGCCCGCTCGATGGCTCGGGCCAGCGCGTGAACCAGCGCCGGCTCCGAGACGGCCTCGATCAGCTCCACCGGGGGAAACTTCGCGCCCAGCAGCCGAGCGTGCGCCGGGCCGAAGAGCGACTCCTCGACCAGCCCGCTCTCCACCCTCAGGCCGCTCATCCGCTCGATCCCGAGCGCCACGACCGGGTCCAGCCGGTCCTCAAATCCCAGATACACGAGCTTGCCCGCGGCCACTCGCAGGGGCAGCGCGCCGAAGCCGTCCACAAAGAGCCGGGGAAGCAGCACGGCGAGCGCCTCGGCGTCGTGAAACTCCACCCCCAGTACCGGGCAGCTCCACTGCAACCCCAGCGCCCTGGTCACCAACTGCTCGCTCACTCCCCCGCGATTCACCAGCCAGTAGCCCAGCCGCCCGCTTCCGGTCATGCGCTGCGCCTCCACCGCCTGACGCAACTGGATGGTCGAGATCCAGCCCTGTTCGAGCATCATCAGGCCGAGCGGGATACGGTGGCGATGGCTCTCCAGCCCCTTTCCCCTTCCCTCCAGCTCGCGCCGCACCGCCCATCCCAGGCGCGCCGCCGTGCAGGCGGCCGAGCAACTCCAGCCGCCCTCAAAGACCGGCGCCTGACGGCTGCGCCACAGATGCAGCCAGCCGGAGCCGCAATCGGGGTTGGCGCAGGTTTCAAAGAGACCGCCGTGTCCTCGGGCGCGCCCCCGGGCCTTTTCTTCCGCCTCGATTCCCGCGCTCAACGCGTCCGGCAGCCCTTTGTCGAGGGCTGACTCGATCAACGCCGGACGGCGCGGAGCCATCAGCGCCCGTCCCGGCTCCCGGCCCCGGTCTTCGATCAGAATAGGCATCGTATGCTCTCCAGCCGCTTGCGGGGCGAGGCCACCTCGGTCACCCGCAAGCCGAAATTCCCGTTGACCAGCACCACCTCGCCGCGCGCCACGATCTTGTCCCCCACGATCAGGTCCACCGGGTCGGCCACGTTGCGATCCAGTTGCACCACGTCGCCGGGACCCAGATCGAGGATCTCCGAGAGCGGCAACTCCTTGCAGCCGAAGCGCAAGGCGGCCTCCAGCTCCACATCGAGCAGCAACTCAATTCCCGGGCTCATGGCTGGCGGCGGGGCCGGCGCCGGAGCCGAGGCTGGCGGCGCGGATGGCTGGGCGGCGGGCTTGGGGGCGCGCACCTCGTCCCGGACCAGAATCGTCCAACCGCGCTCGCCGGAACGTAACTGGAAGGCGCAGGAGACCTTGCTCTCCGGGCCAATCTCCTCGAACTTCTCCACGCGGCACTTCTTGCCGGTCTTGGCCAGCAGTTCCCCAGCCGCCGCATCGGCCGTCTCGCGCAGCAATTCCCCCCAGCCGGCCTTCTGGTCCACCCCTTCGCCCACCAGCGGGAACTCCAGAATCGCGGCATCGAGGACGACGGCAAATCGCCCCTCCACGTCGCCTGTGATCGTGGCGGCAAAGCCGAAGCCGCCCGCCGTCAGAGGCTTGGGCAGCGACTCGGCCAACTCCGGCTCTCCGGCCAGCGCCTGGGAAAACAGGGCCGACGCAACCCCGGTCCAGCACTCCAGATAGCTTTTCATGGTTCCACCTCGGAGACTGGCCGTTCGATGCGCGCCCCGCGATGCGCTCCGTGGCGGATGGCCTGCGCCGTCGCCAGCATCTGGCCGCCGACCCTCCACTCGGGCAAGGTGTTGGCGGCCAGGTCAAGGCGGAGAACCGAGCCCGGCTCCAGGTTCTCCAGGACGCTGGCCGCCAGCCGCACCGTGGGCAGTTGCAGGCTGCCGCCGAAGCGGATGCGGCGGGAGGTGGCCTCCATCCGCGCCCGGGTCTCGCCGGCATGGCGGCGGCGCCGGCCCCAGTCCGAGGTCAGCCGCCGCAGAATGGTATTGGCCACCACCGCCGGAAAGGCCAGATTCAGCAGACCCGAGCTGTGCGGCATGCGAATTTCAAAGCTCAGGCAAAGCGTCTTTTCGGTCACAGACATGATGCGCGCCGCCTGGGTCTGCATCTGGCGGCGCTCGAAGTTGAAGCTCAGCCCCACCGGCTGCCAGGCCGCGGTCAGCTCCCGGCAGATGATCTCGACCAGGCTGGCCAGAATCGCCTCCTCGATGTCGGTCAGCTCGCGCAAGGGGCCGTCCCGGCCCTCGCCGCCCAGCAGCAGATCGATGATCGGAGGCGCCAGGCCCAGATCCAGTTGCAGCACCGCCAGCGCCCCCAGCGGCTCCATGCGGACTGAAGCTACGTAACTGATCTCGGGAATGCGCAGCAGAAACTCGTTGAAGGGAATCTGTTCGGCCGAAACCAGGTTGACCTGGAAGCGGGTACGCAGCCAGGCGGCCAGGTTATGCGTCAGGTTGCGGGCAAACAGATCGTTCAACATGCTGATGGCGCGCAACTGGTCGTTGGAAATCTCTCCGGCCGAGGAGAAGTTGTAAGGAACCACCCGGGCCCGCACCTCGGTCTTCTTGGCCTCGGGCGTCGCGCTGCGCGCCGCCTGAAAGAGGGCGTCGATCTCGTTCTGCTTGAGCGTCTTTTCCATCATCGTTCCCTACCCGTTCAGTCAGTTGTCAGCGGCCGGCGTTCGTTTCTCCGCAAGGGCAATCTCCAGTCCATCAATCCCTTAGTCCCAGTCTTTGCGCTCAGCCCCCCGCCCGCGCCACCGGCTTGCGGGCGCGCGGCCGGTCAAAGGCTCCGCGCGAGGCCAGATCCTTCAGCGCGGCCCTCAGATGGACCACCGCCGAGGCATGCACCTGCGAGACTCGCGATTCGACCACCCCCAGCGCCAGCCCGATCTCGCGCATGGTCATCTCCTCGTAGTAGTACAAACTCATCACCAGCCGCTCCCGGTCGGGCAGATTCTGAATCGCCTCCCCCAGCCGCTCTTCGAGTTCGCCCCGCAGGCAGCGAAAGAGGGGGTCCTCCTCCGGACGGCCCGGCACATAGGCCAGCTCCTCCTCGCCCGAGTCCTCGTTGCGCGCCAGGTGCAGCGTGCCGATCTCCAGCCCCTTCAGATCGCCCAGCAACTGCTGGTACTCATCGAGCTCCAGCGCCATCTCGGCGGCCACCTCGGCCTCGCCCGGCGCGTGGCCCAGCCGGCTGGTCAGTTGCCGGATGGCTTCCTCGACCGCCCGGCCCTTGCGGCGCAGCTCGCGCGGACTCCAGTCAAGCGTTCGCAGACTATCCAGGATCGCTCCCCGGATGCGGAACTGCGCGTAGGAGCGGAACTGGACCTTCTTGGCCGGATCGAACTTCGAGAAGGCGTCCATCAGCCCCACCACCCCGGCCGAGACCAGATCCTCGATGTCCACGTGCTGAGGCAGCCGCTCGTGAATCCGCCGGGCCAGAAAGCGCACGATCGGCAGGTGGTCGAGCAGCACCCGCTCCTGCTCGCCGGTCAACACCGGAAGCTGCGCGCCGCCGGGCGGATAGCCATCCCCCCCGGCGCGCCGGCGCTCGACCCTCTGGCTTGCCGCCACGTTTGCAGCTTCGGTTCCCATCCCCGCCCCCTACTCAACTTCCGGCCAACCCTTAGTCCCTAGTCCCTTAATCCCTAGTCCCTTAATCCCTATCGCCTCACCGCACCGTTCCCACCGGCCGCAGGCGAATCTCCGGAGGAATCTCGCTGGCGGCGACCACCGCCAGCCGAGGCACAACCGGCTCCAGCCAGCGCTTCACGTGGTAACGGGCGGGACTAGGACATAAAAGCACGGGAAGCGCCGCAGAGGAGGCGGCGGGGATAAGCCGCCTCAAAGAATCGGCCAGGCGGCGGACCACCGGCACCCCCGGCGCGGCCGAGGCGGCCAGCATCCTCTGGCCGGTCTCCGGCGCGAGCGTGGCCAGAATCTCCTCTTCAAGCGCGCCATCGAGCAACAGGACCGGCAACTGGCCCTCGGCGTCGAGCAGCGGCTGGATCAACCGCCGTCCCAAGGCCTGCCGGGCGGCCTCGACCAGGGCCACCACTCCCTTGTTCACCGGCGCGGTCTCCAGCAGCGCCTCCAGAATCGCGGCCAGATCGCGGATCGTCACCCGCTCGCGCAGCAGTTGTTCCAGCACCCGGCCCACCTCGCCGAGGGTGAGCAGCTTGGGCACCAGCTCCTCCAGCAACTTTGGATGGCTCTCGTTCAGCGCATCCATCAGCCGCTTGGTCTCGGCCCGGCCCAGCAGCTCATAGGCGTGCCGCCGGATCAGCTCTCCCAAATGCGTTGTAATCACCGTGACCGCATTCACCACCGAGTAGCCGGCGGCGATGGCCTGGTCTTCCAGAGCCGGAGCGATCCAGATCGCGGGCACTCCGAAGGCCGGCTCGCGCGCCTCCTTGCCGGGAAGCGGACGGCGGCCCGGGTCGCTCGATACGGCCAGCAACTGCGCCCCCTCGGTCTGCCAGCGGCCGATCTCCATCCCGCGCAGGCTGAATAGGTACTCGCGCGGCTTGAGGCGTAAGTTGTCGGAGATGTGCACCGGGGGCACCAGAAAGCCCATCTCCGCCGACAGATGCCGGCGCAGCGCGCGCACCCGGGCGAGCAGTTGCCCGCCCTGCTTCTCGTCCACCAGCGGAATCAGTTGAAAGCCGATCTCCAGGGTCAACTCCTCCAGGCGCAGCAATTGCGCCAGATCGGAGCTTGCCGCCTCGCCCGGCTTCTTCTTCTCGCCCGCCCCAGCCTCGGCCGGCGCGGGGGCCGCTGGACGGGCCGCCACCCGGCGTCCGGCAAGGAACAGGACCGCGGCGACGATGAGAAAAACCAGCTTGGGCAAGCCCGGAATCAGGCACATCGCCCCGCAAACCATGCTGGCAATGTAGAACGTGGTTGGCTTGGCCAGCAGTTGCTGATGAATCTCGGCGCCCAGCAGGCCCGCCGAGTTGGCCCTGGTCAGCGTGATCCCGCAGGCGATCGAGACCAGCAGCGAGGGAATGATGGTCACCAGACCGTCGCCCACCGTCAGCACGGTATAGGTGCGCGCCGCCTCACCCAGCTCGATGCCCTGCTGCAAGGTCCCGATCAGCAGGCCGGCGATGATGTTGATGCCGGTAATCAGGATCGTGGCCAGCGAATCCCGCTGGTTGAAGCGCGCCGCGCCGTCCATCGCCCCGTAGAATTCGGCCTCGCGGGCAATCGCCTGGCGCCGCCGCCGCGCCTCCTGCTCGTCGATCAGTCCGGCGTTCATGTCGGCGTCGATGGCCATCTGCTTGCCCGGCAGGGCATCCAGCGTGAAGCGCGCGGTCACCTCGGCGGTGCGCACCGCGCCATGAGAGACCACCAGGAATTGAATGGCGATCAGCGCCAGAAAGAGCACGAAGCCGACCACGTAATTGCCGCCCACCACGAACTGGCCGAAGGCCTCGATGACCTTTCCCGCCGCCGCCGTGCCCTCCTGTCCGTGCAGCAGAATGCGGCGGCTGGAGGCGATGTTCAGCGCCAGCCTGAAGAGCGTCAGCAGCAGCAGCAGCGTGGGAAAGACGCTCAGCTCGACCGCGCGGCGAATCTGCACCGAAGAAAGAAAGACGATGATCGAGGCGGCCATCGAGAGCGAGAGCAGGAAGTCCAGGGCGAAGGCCGGCATGGGCACCAGCATGACGAAGATCACGCTGATGGCCACCATCGGCAGGATGTACTCGCGCAGCCGCTCCAGAAAGGACTGGGCGGCGAGGGTGTTGGCGGGCAGGGCGGTCGTGCTCATTGCGGACCTCCACTCAATCCAGCGCCCGGACGGCGAGACTGGGCCGCTCTGGCCGACGCCTCGCGGGCGCGGCGCTCGCGCATCTCCGCCTCCAGCCGCTGGCGGTAAAGATAGGCCAGAATGGCGGCGACCGCGGCGTAGAGATCGACCGGAATCGGCTGGCCGACCTCGACCGAGCGGTAAAGCGAGCGGGCCAGAGGCGGGTTCTCGATGATCGGCACCCCCGCCCAGCGGGCCTCGGCCTTGATCTCCTCGGCCAGCAGGTTGCGTCCCTTGGCCAGCATCTTCGGCGCTTCCATGGTGGCGAAGTCGAAGCCCAGCGCCACGGCATAGTGAGTAGGGTTGGTCAGCACCACGGCGGCCTTGGAGACATCGGCTTTGACCCGGCGGCGGCGCGCCTGGCGCTGCAGGTTGCGGATGCGCCCGCGAATCTGCGGGTTGCCCTCGGTCTCCTTGAACTCGTCGCGCAGATCCTCGCGGCTCATCTTGAGGCGCGACTCGCGGCTCCGCCACTCGACCAGGTAGTCGATGAGCGACCATGCGAAGAGAAGCCACGCGGCGGCCAGCAGCAGTCCGTAGACATCCGCGGCCAGCAGCTCAAGCCGCGTCATGGAAAAGGGCGGCACGGTCAATTGCCTGCCAATCCGCTGCGCGGCGAAGACCGCCAGGATGCTGGCGGGAATCAGCGACTTCGCCAGCCGCGCGGCGGCGCGCAGCGAGAACAGGTTCTTCAGATTCGAGGCCGGGTTGATGCGGTCCAGCTTGAAGCCCACGGCTCCGCCATAGAAACTGACGCCGCCGGTTTGCAAAACTCCCGCGCCCAGCGCCCCCGCGGCCACCGCCGCCATCATTGCGCCCACCGGCGAGAGAATCTCGAAGGCCAGACGGCGCAGCGCGTGGAGCGTGGGCTGGATCTCGGCCGGCTCCCAGCGTGCCGGGTATCCCAGAGCGAGAAAAGCCGCAAAGTCGTTGCGCCAGGCGACCAGCAGATGACTGCCCAGCGCCCCCAGCACCATCACCCCGGCCAGGGTTCCGGCCGCGGCTGACAGCTCGCGGCTGTGCAGGATGTCGCCTTCCTTGCGCGCCTTCTCGCGGCGGTGCTGCGTTGCCTGTTCGGTGCGCTCTCCGGCCATCGGCTATCCTCCCAGCCCCACAGCCGAGACCAGCCCGGCGTGGTTAGGCGCGGCAATCAGCTTCTCGGCCAAGTCGAGCAGACCGGCGAAGCGGGCCTCGATGAAGCGCGGCCACAAGGCCAGAGAACCGGCCAGGATGGCGAAGCCGGTCAGGGTCTTCATGGGCACGGTCAGCATCATCACCGGCAAGCTGGGGCTGAGCTTGCCCAGCAGGGCCACCGACACCTCGACCAGCAGAGTGGCGGCCAGCACCGGCGCGGCCAGCTCGACCGCGGCCAGAAAGACGCCCCCGGCGGCATGGACAATCTCCAGAGCCGAGGTTGGCGCCAGCGCAAAGCTGCCCAGCGGAGCGACACGGAAGCTGCGCACCATCGAGGCCAGCAGAATCCGGTCCAGGCCGGCTCCGATCGCCACCAGCGTGCCCATCAGTTGAAAGAGGTCGCCCAAGAGAGGCGTCTGGATCGCCGAATTCGGGTCCAGCAGGTTGACCAGCGAAAAGCTGAACTGTACGCCCAGAATCTGGCCGGCGAAGAGCATCATCTCGCTGAGCAGGGCGAAGGAGAGACCGTAGACGATTCCCACCGCCAGCTCGCCCAGAAGGGCGGAAAAGCTGAGGGAGAGTTGCGAGTTGGGCAGAGCGGCCACCAGCGGCGCCAGCAGGTAGGCCACCGCGCCGGCGAAGACCGCCTTGGTGCGGATCGGCAGCGAGGTCGAAGAGAAGAAGGGCGCAAAGGCCACCATCCCGCTCACCCTTACCAGGGCCAGCGTCATGGCGCTCAGAAAACTCGTCCAATCCGGCATCTTCTTTTAACCTCTAGCTGCTTGTCCTACCCCACATACCGATGAAAATCCGAGAGCAGCCTCACCGTGTATGCCGCCATCCGGCCCAAAAACCACGGCATGCCCACCAGCAAAATCACGGCGATGGCTCCCAGCCGCGGCACCGATGTCAGCGACTGCTCCTGCAGGCTGGTCAAGGTCTGGATCAGGCTCAGCGCAAAGCTGATCAGTATCGTCGCAATCAGCAGCGGCGCGGCCAGAATCAACGCCTCCTTCATCAGTTGGCGCAGCAGTTCGGCAACCAGGTCGGGCGTCATCTCGGCTCCTTTCAGAAGCTCTTCAACAGCGAGTTGGCCAGCAGGTTCCAGCCGTCCACCATCACAAACAGCAGAATCTTCAAGGGCGTCGAAACCACCACCGGCGGCAGTTGGAACATGCCGATCGAGGTGGTGATCGCCGCCGTGACCATGTCGATCAAAAGAAACGGGAGAAACAGCACCGCGCCGATGGCGAAGCCGGCCTTCAGCTCGGAGAGAATGTAGGCCGGGACCACCACCCGCATGGGCAGATCGTCGGGCTTGTTGGGGCGAGGAATCTGCCCGGCGGCGGTAAACAAGGCCAGGTCTTTCTCTCGCGCGTATTTGAGCAGAAAGTGCTTCACCGGCTGCGCGCCGCGGTCAATGGCCTCCCAGCCCGTCACCAGCCCCTGGCGATACGGTTCGACCGCCTGCTGGTCCACTTGATTCAAAACCGGAGTCATCAGGAACCAGGTCATCATCAGCGCCAGGCCCATCAGCGTCGGATTCGACGGGGCGGTCTGCGTCCCCAGCGCCTGGCGCAGGAAATGGAAGACGACCAACAGGCGCACCATCGGCGTCATGGCCATCAGAATCGCCGGCAGCAGGGTAATCAGCGTCAGGATCAGCAGAATCGTCCAGGGCGTCGAGTCGGAGGGATGAAGGCGGGCATTCAGATCGGGCAGCAAGGGCACGGAGGCCGGAGCGGCCAGGGCCAGCAGCGCCCAGGAAGCTACCATGAGACCCTCGCCGAACTCCTCGCTCCGTTGGGCCGCCCACGCTCATCCAGCGCATAGAAGGTTGGCGCGCCCTCAGGCGAAGTGGCCACCAGAAAGCGTCTTCCCTCGGCCTCGACCAGCGCCAGCGACTGCCGCGGCGCCAGGGCAATCCGTTCCAGAAGCTCCAGGCGCGGCGTCCTGCGCCCACCGCCCCTGAGCCGCCCCAGCAGCCAGCCCGCCAATCCGCCCACCGCCCAACTCTTCGCGTTCTCGCTCTGCTTCATCGCCCGGCCTCTCTCGCCGCCATTTGAGTCCCTAGTCCCTAGTCCCTGTTCTTCACGCCAGCCGGGTCACGCGCACCGCCAACTGCGACTCGACCACCTCAAACTCGCTCCAGGCCAGTTGCACTTCGCCCGCGGCCAGCGGCATATCCTCGCCATGCGCCCAGTCGGTTTCAATCACCTGGCCTTGCTCCAGCGCCAACAAAGTGCGCACCCGGAACTCGCGCACCGGGATGGCCACATCCAGCTCCACAGGCAGCCGCGCAAGCGATGCGGTCAGCTCAATTCCCGCCCCTTCGGGCGGCGTGTGCGGCGTCGGCACCAGCGCCTGCTCGGCGGCAATCTCGACCGCCTTGGCCGCCTCAGGCGAAGGGGGCGGCGGAGGAGGCGGCGGCAGCGGACGGGTGGTGGCCATTCGGTGAGAAATCAAGCAGAAAGGTGACCAGAAGCGGAACAGTGCGGATTGGGAAAAGCTAAGAACGACTCCGTTCCGCCCCGCGAATCCCGCCGGCAGCATCGCTGCTACACTGGTAACAGCACCAAAGCGCGGTCTTCCGGCCCCGATCCAGTCTGGTTCAAGCCCGGAATCCGCCCGTCAGCGAGGTCCAAATCCATGCCGGAATCGAATTCAAACCAGCCCGCCGCCAGCCTGCGCCTCAAAATCGGCCTGGCCGAGATGCTCAAAGGCGGCGTCATCATGGACGTGATGAACGTCGAGCAGGCGCGCATCGCCGAAGAAGCCGGCGCCACCTCGGTGATGGCGCTGGAGCGAGTCCCCGCGATGATTCGCGCCGAGGGTGGCGTGGCCCGCATGGCCCGGCCCGCCCTCATCCGGCAGATCATCTCCGCCGTCTCAATTCCGGTGATGGCCAAGGCCCGCATCGGCCACTTCGCCGAGGCGCAGATCCTGCAGGAGCTGGGCGTCGACTTCATCGACGAGAGCGAGGTCCTCACCCCCGCCGACGAGGCCCATCACATCGACAAGCACGCCTTCACCACGCCCTTTGTCTGCGGCGCGCGCAATTTGGGAGAAGCATTGCGGCGCATCGCCGAAGGCGCGGCCATGATCCGCACCAAGGGCGAAGCCGGTACCGGCGACGTCGTCCACGCCGTCCGCCATATGCGCCAGATCACGCGCGAGATGCGCGCCCTCACCGTCCTCACCGAGCAGGAGCTCTACGCCGCCGCCAAGGAGCATCAGGCTCCCTACGAGCTGATCCGCATGGTCGCGCAGACCGGCAAGCTGCCCGTTCCTAACTTCTCCGCGGGTGGCATCGCGACCCCAGCCGACGCCGCTCTGATGATGCAGCTCGGCGCCGAGGCGATCTTTGTCGGCTCGGGAATCTTCATGAAGGAGCGCGCCACGCCGCTGGAGGTCGAAAACTGGGACGAGAGTGAAGCCGAGGTTGGTCTTTGCTCCAAGGACGAGGTCGGCACGCCGCGCAACCCCGAGGAGCGCGAAGAGGCCGTCAGCCGCGCCAAGGCCATCGTCCAAGCCACCACCCACTACAACGATCCGAAGATCCTGGCCGAGGTCAGTGAGCAGGTCACCGGCACCATGAAAGGCCTCGCCGCCGCCGGCATAGAATTAAAGGACCAGTTGCAAACAAGAGGCTGGTAGTTCCACGCCGAAGGCGGTTCGTCGCACCGCGAGCGCCCCACTATCCGCTCGCAAAGGTGGGTGAACCCCTCCTTAATCAGTCTCAAAACTCTGGGTGCCCGATCCGTTGTCGCTGGATCAAGGGTTGGGCGCCCGGCCATTTACGGATAAGCTCTTAGCCGGCGGAACCAAGGTCAGGATCGAATTGCGCGAAACGATTTGTTTTTTTGTTTGCGATGAGGCGGGTGACTCGGCTCCTGTTGCCGGTGTATACTTCGATGCACCTGAAGGCTTCGATGAAAGTCGTTGCGAATAGGAAACTAACTCAGGAGCTCCCCCCATGCTCAATCGCCTTTCCAGCCGTTTGCCGTTCAACTTTCTAACTTTGGCCTACAGATCCCTAGCGGGGATCTTGTTCCTTGGCGCAGCTTTACTGCCTGCCGGCAGTGTTGCGCAACCGCCGCACATCACAGCTCTGAGCTTGCCCGGCGGACCAATCGACACAGAGGTCACGATCTCTGGCGCAAACTTCGGCGCGGACCAGGGAAACAGTACCGTTGCGTTCAACGGAACCGCCGCGCCGGTTACAAGTTGGAGCGGGTCCACGATTATTGCCACGGTTCCCGGCGGAGCCTCTACGGGCAACGTGACTGTGACGGTGGCAGGAGTGGCCAGCAACGGTTTGCCCTTCACTGTCGAGCCTCTTCCAGGCTTGCCTTCGCGCGCCCAGGTCATCGCGGCAATCGAAGATGTGAATAACTATTGGCTTGCCAACAATAAGCCGGGAAATGGCGACTGGCCGGAGGCAACCTACTTTACCGGCGATCTGGCGGCTTACGACGCCACCGGCGAGCAGTCCTATCTGCAAGCAGCGGTCTCCTGGGCAAGCGAACACGACTACTCAATGTACCGCGGCAACACGACCAACTATGCGAACTCGCAGGCCTGCGGGCAGGTCTACATCCGGTTATATCAATTGAATCCCGTAGAGTTGGATCTTGCCGGACTCACCGAAAGCTTGAACGGAATGGTCAAGAGCAGTTCGGACAACGAGTGGACGTGGACCGATGCGATCAACATGTCCATGCCCGATTTCGCGGAGCTGGGAGCTATCGACAACAATACCGCTTACTACAGCAAGATGTACTCACTCTACCACTATACCAAGAGCACGCTGGGGCTCTATGACTCCGCGGATAGTCTTTGGTGGGAGAATCCCACGTACGTCAAAACCACCATCCACTGGTCGCGAGCCAACGGCTGGGCCTTTGCGGCCCATGCCAAAGTACTCTCCGTGCTTCCTAAGTCGGACCCTCACTATGCGGAATATCTCAGCACCTTCCAGGCCATGGCCAAAGAATTGGCCAATATACAGGTGCAGCCCGGCCAGCAGCCTTATGGCTACTGGAACGCCGATCTGACCGGAACCGACTACGCTGGGCCCGAAAGCAGCGGCACATCCTTCTTTCTCTACGGATTTGCCTGGGGCATGAACAACGGCGTCCTGGACTCTTCGTATCTGCCCGTCGTCAAGAATGCCTGGAACTTTCTCGCCAACACGGCGATTCAGCCGCCTTCATCCTCGTCGTCCTGTTGCCTGCTGGGTTATGTGCAGCCCGCGGGCGCCGGACCTGGACCGACGACAGCCAATACCACGGAGGACTTTGGTGTGGGAGCTTTTCTTCTGGCGGCGCGTCAGATGGAGCTGCTCACTCAATAACGCAGCACCTCAAGAGACTCGAAGCCGGCCTCGTGCGCCCCCCTCAAACCAACCTTAAAGGTTTGGTGCCTCACCTTCGCGCGCCGTTGACTTTGCGGCTTTGGAGCCTCCAACGACAGCTCTTCGTCGCTGGGGGCGGGCGGCGGAGATCCGACCGCACCAAAAGGAACGGGTGCCCCGATCATGCCTCTTCCGCGAGTCGAAGCACTTCGAGCCTAAGCCCCTAAACCTGAGCCCATAGTTGCCCCATCCCCAGCCAGGGCAATCGCATGAAACAATTTTGTTGGCCAGACTGGTTCCGATTTCCGTCGCGCCGGAGGCGCAGTGGCTATTAGCCCCGCGCTTCAGCGTGGGGAAAGGGGCCAGCAATAGCCAGCCAGCCCCGTAGGGGCGGCGCAAACGGCGAAATTGTTATCACGATCATGTTCATGCGATTGCCCTGCATCCCCAGGGCGGACGCCCCCTCTGCCGATGGTGGATAAGATAATATTCAACGACGTAGCTTGCCGACGAGTGCGTTGTCGAGATTCTTTGGTGAAAGGCGGAGCATCCGGTTGACAAAAACGGAGGAAGAACGGAGATCCCTCAAGGACCCTTTGCCTGATCCGGACCGTCCGGAGCTTGGGGACGAGTTTTTGGCCATCCGCGGCGAGCGGAATCGACGCTTCGTGGAAGGGCTCAAAGCCGAGCAGGAGACGAAAAGCCTGCCAGAGGCACAGCGGCTCTATCGACAAGAACATCCCTTGATCGGCGTGCTGGCGATCCAAGGCGATTATGCAGCTCATGCAGAAGCGCTGACCGCCTCCAGCGCAGACCCCGTCGAGGTGCGCAAGCCGGAGCAGTTGGCCGGCCTCGATGCGTTAATTCTGCCCGGCGGCGAGTCGACCACGTTTCTGAAGTTCTTGGAAAAGCGCGGCTTCTTTGAGGCATTGAGGGAGTTCTGCGGGAAAAAACCCGTCTTCGGCACTTGCGCCGGGACGATCCTGCTGGCCCGCGAGGTGCGCAATCCGCAACAGCGGTCTTTAGGGCTGCTCGATGCAATCGTCGAGCGCAACGCCTACGGCCGCCAGATCGACTCGGCCATCGTGACCGCCGAGACCGCCCTGCCCGGCGGGCCGCTGGAGATGGTCTTCATCCGCGCTCCGCGCATCGTTGGAGTCGGCCCAGGCGTCGAGGTGCTGGCCCGGCGCGATGGTTTTGCCACTCTGGTCCGCCAGGGCCGCGTCCTGGCCGCCACCTTCCATCCCGAGCTCTCGCGCGACCGCCGCGTCCACCGGCTCTTCGTCGAATCCGTCACTGCGGCAGAGGAATAAACGGCCTCCCAAAACAAGCTGGAGGCACCAGAGCCTGCCCGCGGGACGACCTCTCCATTTGCACTCCCCCATTCCCTGCAAACTGCGCATGACTCGACTGTCTCACTTTTGAGGGCAGTCCAGCCCTGCCTTGAGCACCGGGAGAGAAACCAAACAAAATGCCGTAAGATGGAGAGTAGATGCCTCCTGTTTTTCGCCTGCCGTAAAGGGAAGAACGTGAGCGCAACACCCCACCTATGACGACTTCCGCATCCAGCCAAGCCCGCTATTATCTGACCACGCCGATCTACTACGTCAATGCGCGCCCGCATCTGGGCCACGCCTACTCGACCATCGTCTGCGACACGATTGCGCGGCGCAAGCGCGCGCTGGGCATCGAGACCTGGTTCCTCACCGGCACCGACGAGCACGGGCAGAAGATCGAGCGCTCCGCCGCGCAGGCCGGGCAGACGCCGATGGAGTTCGCCACCGCCGTCTCGGGCGAGTTTCGCGGCCTGTGGGATCGTCTCGGCCTCACCTACGACGACTTCATCCGCACCACTGAGGAGCGTCACAAGCGCGGCGTGCAGCGGCTCTTTGCCACGCTGCGCGACCGCGGCTTCATCTACAAGGGCGCGTACACCGGCCAATACTGCGTGAGCGACGAGCTCTATGTGGACGGCCCTCCCGGCACGGTCTGCCCGGATTGCGGCCGCGTGACCGAGACGGTGAGCGAAGAGAATTATTTCTTCAAGCTCTCGGCCTTCGAGCGCAGGCTGCTGGAGTTTTATGAGACCAACCCCGGCTTCATGGGCCCCGAGTCCACGCGCCGCGAGGTCGTCTCGTTTGTGCGCGGTGGGCTGCGCGATCTCTCAGTGAGCCGAACGAGTTTTTCCTGGGGCATTCCGGTCCCCGGTGACGAAAAGCACGTGATCTACGTCTGGCTGGACGCGCTGGCCAACTACATTACTGCGCTGGGCTACGGCTCGGAGGAGGCGGCGGAGCAGGCGCGCTTCGCTAAATTCTGGCCGGCCGACATGCACCTGATCGGCAAGGAGATCAGCCGCTTCCACTGCGTCTACTGGCCGGCGTTCCTGATGGCCGCGGGGATTGAACTGCCGCGCTCGGTCCGGGCCAACGGCTGGCTGCTCTTCGACCAGGGAAAGATGTCCAAGTCGCGCGGCAACATTGTCCGCGCCGAGACCGTTCACACGGTTTTGGGTTCCGATGCTCTGCGGTACTTCTTACTGCGCGAGATTCCCTTCGGCCAGGACGGCGGCTTCAGCTTCGACGCGCTCGTCCAGCGCTACAACGCCGACCTCGCAAACGGCTACGGTAACCTCGTCAGCCGCGTCGTCAACATGGTGCACAAGTACTTCGGCGGAGTTGTGCCAGAGGCTGGCATTCCCACCGCTACGGAAGAGTATTTGCGCGAAGGCGCCATTCGCGTCATCGCCGCCTTTGCTCCCGAGTTTGATGCAATGAACTTCTCTGAAGCGCTCAAAACTCTATGGGTTTTGGTCGCCGAGACAGACGGCTACCTGACCGCCAATACGCCATGGAAGAAACCCTCCGAGCGTTCCGATGCAGATCACACCGCGCTTCAAGCCCGCGTGCTGACCACGGCAGCCGAGGCCATTCGCATTATCACTGCGCTGGTTTATCCCGTCCTGCCGGATTCAGCCGCGAAGGTCTGGCGGCAGCTTGGCCAGGGTGAAATCGCCGACGCGGCAAAGCAGGCATTCTTAGCGGAACTCGCGTGGGGCGGATTGAAAGCGGGGACTCGTTTTGGCGAGCCAGCGCCGCTCTTCCCCCGCGCGGAAAAGGACGCAGTCGAACGGATGCAAAACATCGAAGACGAGAACAGCAGGACTGCGATTGAAGCCGCGGGCGGAGGTGCGGTCATAGGCGGCTCCGACGCGGAGGGAGACGGGGGTTTCAACCCCCTTGTAAAGCCAATCGAATTGACGCGGGCTTTAGCCCCGGATGCAAAGACCAACAAGAAAGAGGAACTCGTGAGCGAGGAATCCGAAGAGCAAAGATTCTGGGATAGCGCCCCGGTAGATTCAGTTGGCGTTGATCCCGCGGTAGAAGCCCATGCCTACGAAACAGTAGTCAAGGCTGCCGATGCGCCAGTGGCCGCAGCGGCCTCGGCTCCTGTTGCAGCTGAGGCTCAGGTGCCGCGGCAGATCACCATCGACGACTTCGCCAAAGTCGAGCTGCGCGTGGCGCAAATCCTCGTCGCCGAGCGCGTGCCCAAGGCCGACAAGCTGCTGCGCCTGGAGGTCGATCTGGGCTATGAGAAGCGGCAGATTCTCGCCGGCATCGCGCAATATTATGAGCCGGACAAGCTCATCGGCCGCAAGATCGTGATCGTGGCGAATCTCGCTCCGCGCAAGATGCGCGGCCTCGAGTCCAACGGCATGTTGCTGGCCGCTTCTCTGCCACCGGATGGCGCGCCGGTCCTGGCCGGATTCCTGGAAGATGTGCCGCTGGGCGCGCGGCTGAAGTAGGCTCCGGCAGGCTAATTCGGCCGCTTCGGCGGGTTTTCCGGGAGATCGTCGTCGGAGAACACTTCTTCCTCGACGGAAAAGCCGTCTGGCCAGAGTTCCACGCCCAACTCGTATGTGTGGATTTCGAAATCATCCGGGAATTGTACAAAGCCGGGCTTATCCTTCAAGCGTTCGATAGCGGCTTCGGCGTCCGCCTCTGATCGATATATCCCCACAAGCAGGAGCTGACCGGAATCCCGAATGTGATAGAGCAGATAAACTTGGTCGTTCATTGAAACAATGTTTTCAGATGAAGGGGCGAGCCAGCAACACCGTCGAGGAGCGCCGGAGACCGCGCGCGCTTGATCCCCCGGCTATCGCATTAAACTAGACAGAGACTCTTGCGAGAGAAGGTTTCCTTGCTCTTCCGGCCGAGATACCATGCTGATCGATTCCCACGCCCACCTGGACAGCCCGCGCTATGACAGCGACCGCGAAGAGATGCTGCGCCGCGCATGGGAGGCGGGGGTGGGCGCGGTGCTGGCCATCGGGATTGGCGAGCAGGCCGCCGGGATGGACCGGGCGCTCGAAATCTGCCGCGAGTTCAACGGTCATCCCGGGGTTCCGAAGCTATACGCCAGCGCGGGCGTCTATCCCCACAACACGCCGGAGATCGACGACGGCCTGCTCGCCAAGCTCGACCGGCTGCTGGCGGAGCCTGAGGTGATCGCCTGCGGCGAGATCGGCCTGGATTACTACCACGAGGGCGCGCCTCACGCGGCGCAGCGCGAAGGGCTGATCCGCCAACAGGAGGTCGCCGCCGCCCGCGAGCGGCCGATTCTGATTCATTGCCGGCCAAAGGAAGGCACGAGCGATGCCTGGGACGATCTCTTCGAGATTCTCGATGCGCACTGGCAGCCCACCGGACTGGGCGGCGTGATGCACTGCTTCGGCGGCGGCTGGGAACAGGCCCGGCGCTCGCTGGATTTGGGTTTTCTAATCTCGTTCGCCGGCAATCTCACTTATCCCAAGGCCCAGCCCCTGCGCGATGTGGCCGCACGGCTGCCGCTGGACGGGCTTCTGGTCGAGACCGACGCGCCGTGGCTGGCTCCGGCGCACAATCGCGGCAAACGAAACGAGCCTGGCTGGGTGGCGCAGACCGCTCAGACTCTGGCCGAACTCCGCGGCCTCACGCTGGAGGAAATCGCCTCCGCAACGACGAAAAACTTCCATCGGTTGTTTGGCCTTGGGGCGGACGTGGGAAACTGATAAAGGTGTTCCGGTGAACCCCGCCGGCGATTGAGGTCGGAGAAGGCGCAGCCGGCAGATTGAGGAAGAGCCATGGCCCAGGATAATTCGTTCGACATCGTCAGCAAGGTGGATATCCAGGAGGTTCGCAACGCCATCGACCAGGCGCTCAAGGAGATTCGCCAGCGCTTCGACCTGAAGGACTCCCACTCAGAGGTGAACCTGGAGGGCAGCGACGCCATTCAGCTTGCCTCCGACGGCGAGTACCATCTGGAAGCGGTCAAGGAGATTCTCGGCCAGAAGCTGGTCCGCCGCGGCGTCTCGCTGAAGAACCTGACCTACGAAAAGATCGAGCCGGCGGCCGGCAAGAGCGTGCGCCAGAAGATCAAGCTGCAGCAGGGCATTCCGGTGGAAAAGGCCAAGGAGATCGTGCGCCTGGTGAAGGATTCGAAGAAGAAGGCGCAGGCGACCATCATGGGCGATACGGTGAGAATCTCCAGCAAGGACCGCGACGTACTGCAAGGGATTATCGCGCAACTGCGCGGCAAGGAGTTTGGCCTGGAGCTGCAGTTTACGAATTACCGTACCAACTGACCGCAAATTTACACGGGTAGGCCAGGGCTGGTAGGTCGGGGCTTTAGCCCCGACAATTGATACCGCACAATAAACGCGGCTTTAGCCCCTGAGGTATGCTCTTACTCAGGCTTTGCATACTGCATCGGTAGATCCGGAGAACTTTGAGCGCACTGGCGAGAGCAACGGCAAGAGAGGTCTTCGATCTGCTGCGGGACGATCTCGTGGCCATCGAGCAGGAGCTGGGGCGCGACGCCGCCTCCGGCGTGAGCACCATCACGGAGATTGCCGAATACCTGCGCGGGGGCGGAGGCAAGCGCATCCGGCCGTCGCTGCTGCTGCTCTCCGCGCACACGCTGGGCTACTTCGGTCCCGCCGCCGTCCGGCTGGGCACGGTGGTCGAGATGGTCCACACAGCGACGCTGGTGCACGACGACATCATCGACGGCGCGGTGCTGCGGCGCGGGCGGCCCTCCGCCAATACCACCTGGGGCAATGAGAAGTGCGTGCTGGCCGGCGACTGGCTCTACATGCAGGCCTTCAAAGTGGCCATGAAAGAGGAGAACCTGCGCGTGCTGGACCATCTGATCGGCCTCACCCAGCAGATGGTCGAGGGCGAACTCCTGCAAATCCAGAAGCTGGGCCGCGCCGTCTCCGAGGCCGAGTACTACGACCTGATCTATCGCAAGACCGCCTGCCTGTTTTCCGTCTCCGTAAGGCTGGGCGCGGTGCTGGCCGGCGCCACAGAGGCCGAGGAGTCGAGCCTGGCCGCTTATGGCCGCGCAGTGGGCCTGGCCTTTCAGATCGTCGACGACGTGCTCGACCTGACGGCCACCGAAGAGGTCCTGGGCAAGCCCGTGGCGAGCGATCTGCGCGAGGGCAAGGCCACGCTTGCGGTGATCCACTCCATCGACCACGGCACGGCCGCCGAGCGCAGGACCATCCAGCGAGTTCTGGACGACCGCAGCTTTGAGAATGTGAGCCGCGAGAAGATCCAGCAGATTCTGGCGCGCAACGGCTCGGTCGAGTACGCCATGAGCGTCGCCGACCGCTACGCCGAGCAGAGCCGCCAAGCGCTGGCCTCGATCGCTGATTCCGATTTCAAGCGCGCCCTGCTCTGGGTCCCGGATTTCGTCGTGGCGCGGGAGAAGTAGGACAAACGAAAGGAGAGCTTCTGAGAAATAGTCTCACAATTCTGCTCATCGTGGGATTTCTTGCGCCTTTCTGTAGCGCTGAAGCGCGATGGTGTTCGATTGTTGGACGCGGCCCTAACGATAGCTTGTACTATCCGCCTATCGCGCGTGCGGCGTGGGTTCATGGGACTGTCCTCAGCCGAATCCTCTATTGGCCGACAGGAAAGGTTAAAGACCTTGAGCCTATTTCGGGTCCAGTTATGCTGTCGAACGCAATGGGTGAGCAGATGAAGGGATGGACAATCAGAACAGACGCATCCGGCAACGAATTATGCCAGACTCTGGTAATCGCGGACTTCAGGCTACACGACCCTCCCTATCCAACTAAGGACGGACCCGCGGTTATTCTGCAACCGAGTGTTTTGCGCCTTTCAGTGGAAGCGGAGGGGTTGATTATTTCCGACCCAGCCGCTTATCTTGACCGAAATCTGTTGCATCGAGTGGGGTATTTTCTGAAGCGAACCATATCGAGAATATTTGCGCCCGGCAGCTAGACTCATACCGATTGGCAGAGTTTTCTCAAGCGTCCTGCACAATCGTCCCCTGATGGTAAACGATCTTCCAGTCGCCGGCGGTGCTGCGCCAGATCGTGGCCCGGCGGGTAAGCCGTTGATTGTCCTGGAGCAGCGTGTAAGTCAGCAGATAGGTATCTTCGGACAATCTGTGGCAATGGAAGTCGCGCGTCTCCCAAACATCTTCGTGCGGGACGGAAAAGCGTTCCTCCAACCCGTCCAGCACCGCCTGCCGGGAGTAGCGGCGGCCGGAGGCTCCGGTCTCCCAGTAATCTTCCGCCGTCATCTGCTCGAAGGCGGCGCGCGTGGTTCCGAACTCCGGGCGATGAAAGATGGGCTCTCTCAAGGAGAGTTCGGCGAGGACGCCTTCCAACTCGGGCGCGGTGGTGAGAGCGGGCTCCAGCTTTTGAATCCAGGATTCCTGCGCCTTGGCGCGGACCGGCTTGCCGGAACGGGCGTCCAACACCTCGTCCTTTACCAGATGCAGCCGGATCAACTTGGGCTGCGCCGGCGCATTCTCAAAGTGCCGGGCCATGGCCGCCCGCGCATCTTCGCGCAACTCCTCCCACGTGCCGCCTTGCGCCACAATCGAATGGCCCGGCGCGCGCGCCGTGTAGCCGCCCTCTTCCGCTTCGCGCGCCTCGAAGATCAGTTCCATGGCAGATAGCATAGCGTGATCTTCCACCTTTGCGACATATTTCCTCAAAGAACCGTGGAGAAAATGGGCGCCTTTTTCTTGTAGAATCGGTGCCATGAAAAAGCTCCTTGCATCAGCCGCGTTCTCATTGGCCCTCGGCGCAGTCGCTGTTGGGCAACAGCCCCAGCCCACTTTTCACGACGAACTCCTCGATCACTTCCAAGGCTCATGGGTTCTTCAAGGCACGATTGCCGGGAAAGAAACAACGCACGATCTCATCAATGACTGGGTTCTCAACCACCAATATCTGAGAATCCACGAGGTCTCGCGCGAAAAGAATGCCCAAGGCGATCCGGCGTATAAAGCCATGGTCTTTGTCGGCTGGGATCAGCCAACCAGTCGTTACCTCGCCATCTGGCTCGACATCTGGGGAGGATTCGGCAAGGCCACGGTTGGTTACGCTCCCCGCAGCGGGGATGAGATCCGCTTTCTCTTCAACGACGGCAAAAGCGATTTTCACACCACCTTCCTCTACGACCGAAAGGCAGATACATGGGTGTGGCGGATGGACAATGAAGAAAACGGCAAGATTACGCCCTTTGCGCGAGCGAAACTGACCAGGCGCAATTAACTGCAAGGTTCTACGCCTCGGCCATCATCGCCCGCAGCGCTGCGGCGTAGTGGGCTGGCAGCGGCGTCTTGTTCAACTTGTCATCGCAGACCACGTGCACCGTTTCGCCCTCGGCCAGCAGCATAGGCTCCGCGCCGTCTTCCGCTTTGCGCAGGATGCGATAAGTGAACTTGAGCACCATGCTGCGCACCAAGGCGGGCCGGGTCTCGATCAGGATACGGTCGTCATAGCGGGCAGGGGAGCGATAGCGGCAGGTGGCCTCGATGACCGGCAGGATGCGGCCGTGTTCGCTCTCCAACTGGCTGTAAGAAAAGCCCAGGGAGCGGAGCAGTTCTACGCGGCCAATCTCGAACCAGACCAGGTAGTTGGCATAGTAGACGATGCCCATTTGGTCGGTTTCGGCGTAGCGCACCCTGACTTCAGTGGTCACGGACATTGAGCGCTCTCCCGGCGTCTGATAAGGATGGAATTTCGTCCCCGGTTTTCCACGTGGAACGCGAACTTTTCCACATTTCTTAGGTGTTTCTTCGGGTTTTGTCCGCTCGTATTCACAAAAAGGACAAGTCGGGAGGCAGCCTTCAGTGCTTCAAGTGGGTGAAGATCGGCAGCTTGCTCACGTCGTTGACCATAAGAAAGGCAAACAGCGCCACCAGCAGGACAAATGCCACCTGGTAGATCCGCTCCTTTACGTTGATGTTGATCTCGCGGCGGATCAGGCTTTCTATCAAGAGGAACATGATCATGCCACCGTCCAGGATGGGGATGGGCATCAAGTTGAGGATGCCCAGACTGATGCTGATCTGCCCAGCCAGATTGAATTTGTAGGCCCAACCCCTGGTCTCGGCCGCATCGCCGGCGGCGCGGGCGATGCCCAGCGGGCCGCTCAACACATTGGAGGCTGAAACTTTGCGGACGACAATGCGCTGGATCATCTGCGTCAGGAGCGACGAGACGTCCGCGCAGAAGCGCGCGGACTTGTTCAGGGCCGTCTTCAGCGGCAGCGGAGCATCGCGATAGGGAGGCGGCGAAGGCACGAAGCCCAGCTTCCAGCCCGCGTCATCGAGCTTGGCCGGATGCGCCACCATGGTCAAGAGGGTTCCGTTGCGCGCCACCAGCAGGGTCACCGCTTTGCCCTGACCAGCCTGCATGTACGGCAGCAGCGACAAAACCGTATGGAAGGCGTATCCATCCACGGACTGAATCGCGTCGCCGGCGCGCAGTCCGGCCTGATCGGCTGGAGATCCCGGCTGGACCTGCTCCACGCCAATGGGGCCGGCGGTGAATTGGGGCAACATGCCGGCCAGGTCAGGGTCGGTTTCCTTCAATTCGGTGGGCACGCGCAGGGCAAGCTGAAGCGGCTTACCCTCGCGCTCCACAACAAGCGGGATTGTCTGATTGGGATTGAGGGAAAGCTGCGCGGCGATCCTCTCCCAGGCGGGATTGTCCACTGTGCCGAAGCGGCGGATGATGTCCCCCGCTTCAACGCCTGCTTGCGCAGCCGCCGAGCCTGGGATGACCCATTCCACGGTAGTGGTCTTGACTTCGACGGCGGGGACCTCGTTGATCGCGCCGTAGTAGAAGGCCATGAGCACAAAGGCCAGGATGAAGTTGGCTACCGGTCCTGCGACTCCGATGAGGATTTGCTGCCAGCGAGGATGCGCGGTGAGGGCGCCGGGGTCGTTGACCGGGGCCACCGTGGCTGTTCCCGTCGCCGCTTCGGCCAACTCGCTGAAGTTTTCGCCGGCCATCTTTACATAGCCGCCCAGAGGCAGCAGGGAGACCCGGTAGTCGGTATCGCCGTGCTTGTAGCCGAAGAGGCGTTTCCCGAAGCCGAAGGAAAACGCCTCGACGCGCACCCGGAAGAGCTTGGCCACGGCAAAGTGGCCGAACTCGTGGACCAGGACCATCAGGCCAAGAAGAACGATAAAGGCGACGATGGTGACAAGGTCGTGATGAAAATCATGCGCGGCGATGGACTTCAGAAGGTGATGAAAAAAATCGGTCATAAAATTGCGGCCATTCCTCGGCAAAACAGTGATCGGCGATCAATCTTCGCGCCAACTCAGCGGGGTGCAAACCGCCCTTCACGGACAACTGGGGACTGATGACTGAGAACTAATTTGCCAGCAGCGCGCGCGCCGTTTCGCGCGCCTCGCGGTCCGCGGAGAGCACCTCGGCAATGGTGGCCGGGTGGGCCTCGGGCGTGGATGCGAGCACCCTCTCAATTGTACGCGGTATGCCCATGAAGGGGATGCGCCGCTCCAGAAAGGCCTCGACGGCCACCTCGTCGGCCGCATTCAAAGCAATGCAATGCGCGCCGCCCTTTTCCGCCGCTTCAAAGGCCAGCCGCAGGCAGGGGAAGCGCGTGAGATCCGGCGGCTCAAAGTCCAGATGGCTCAGCACGGCCAGGTCGAAGGTCAGCGTCGAGGCGG
Organism: Occallatibacter sp.; assembly: GCA_049522975.1. GTDB lineage: Bacteria > Acidobacteriota > Terriglobia > Terriglobales > Acidobacteriaceae > Telmatobacter. The sequence continues at coordinate 61,613 of JBEKNI010000018.1, forward strand.
GCCGCTCAGGCCAAGCCAGCGCATAGAGAATCGGCAGCCGCATGTCGGTGACGGAAATCTGCGCCAGAATCGAGCCGTCCACGTACTCCACCATCGAGTGCACAGTGGACTGCGGATGCACCGTGACCCGCACTTGGCGCGCCGTCACGTCGAAGAGCCGGCAGGCCTCGATGACTTCCAGGCCCTTGTTGAGCATCGTGGCCGAGTCGATGGTGATGCGCCGCCCCATCACCCAGGTCGGGTGCTTGAGGGCCTGCTCTGGAGTGATGCCGGCGAATTGCTCTAGCGGGAGCTTGCGAAACGGTCCTCCCGAGGCCGTCAGCCAGATGGTCTTTACTTCGGAGTGCGCACCGACGCGCAGGCATTGATGGACGGCGTTGTGCTCGCTGTCGATGGGCAGGATCGGCACATTGCGCTGGCGGGCTGCCGCGGTGAGGATTTCGCCCGCCGCCACCATGCACTCCTTGTTGGCCAGGCCCACGGGCTTGCCCGCCAGGATCGCCGCGTGGGTCGCTTCGAGGCCAGCGACTCCGACAATGGCCGCGACGACGAAGTCCGCTTCCGGCAGAGTCGAGCAGGCGACCGTGCCCTCGGTTCCGTGGACCACCTCGATGCCGATGACGCCAGCCTGTTTGAGCTTCGCGGAAAGTTCCGCGGCCAGCTCTTCGGTAGCCAGCGAGACCAGCCTCGGCCGCCAGCGGACGGTCTGCGCGAAGGCTTCGTTAAGGTTGCGCCCGGCCGCCAGCGCGGCCACTTGGTAGCGCTCGGGAAACTGCTCGACGATGGAGAGCGTGCTTTGCCCGATCGAGCCGGTGGAACCGAGAATGGAGAGTCGCTTCAAGGCGTTTGTATTCTCCCTTGCGCGTTAATTATCGCCCGGTTGATGCTGGCAATGATCCGTGTCCTCAGAACCAATGCTGAATCACCTGCGCGTACCAGAGCACCGGAGCGGCCACCAGCAAGGCGTCGATCCGGTCCAAAACGCCGCCATGGCCGGGCAGAATGGAGCCCGAATCCTTGACGCCCGCCGAGCGCTTGAGCGCGGATTCGGCCAGATCGCCCACCTGAGCTGCGGCGTTTACCACCACGGCCATGAGCAGCCAGTACCACCAGGGCTCATCGGAGTAGGAGAGTTTTGCAGAGTTCCACAGATCGAAGAGCCTGCCCAGGCCCAGCAGGCCGCCGGTCGCCAGCAGGCTTCCGGCCAGCGAGCCCAGCGAGCCCTCCCAGGTCTTGTTCGGGCTCAGCGCCAATGCCATCTTGTGCCGGCCCCAAGCACGGCCCACATAGAGAGCGGCAATGTCCCCGGCCCAGACCGCGCACAGCAGGAAGACAACCAGCGAAGGGCCATTGGTCTCCTCCAGCAGGGCGGGAAGGGTCATCAGCGTGAATCCGACATAAAACAGACAGAATATCGAGGTTGCGGAATCGGCCAGCACCTGCTCGGCGGGACGGGAAAAGGTGCAGTAAACCAGCAGGGCCAGGCTGAGAATGCCGAGGATGGCCATGGTCTGGCTGGACCAATAGAAGTTGCCGGCAAAGAGCGCCAGAATGGCCGCCAGAACCGCAACGCGCGGCGGGGTCGCCCCAGTCTTCTCCGCCAGGCCGAGAAACTCCCATGCGGCCAGCGCGGCCACAGCCGCCACCATCAACGTGAACAACCACCCCGGCCCCAGAAAGACCAGGAGCAGGACCAGGGGGATCAGAATCAGAGCGGTAATGACGCGTTTCATGCCAAAGGTGAGGATACACTGCCGGAGCGGGGTGTGTACCTGGGGACCCGGCACCGGCCTGATGACTCTAATGGAAATGAGCTACATTTTTCTCCGATGAGCTCCGGCCTACGCGCTCTTTTCCGCCTCCGAGCGCAGCCAATGCAGGAATGCCTCCGAACCGCCGCGCTGGGCCATGGCTTCCCTCATCCGGAAACGCAACTGCTCGGCCAGCCGTTTGGCCCTGGCCGCGGAATCTTCTTGCTTCGGCGCCTTCTTGGTGTTTTCCAATGGACTTCTGCCTCTTTCCCAGTCTTCGTCAGCATAGAGTAGCAACTCTATGCCTGTATGGGGGAAATCCAATGCCAGCCGGAACAAAAGTACTCAACTGGCCACGATTCGGATACGCTCGACGTTCTCTTCCACCTCGCCAACGGATTCGCTCAGTCCGCCGTAGCGGCGCTCCCGGCGCTGGAAATCGGCAATGGCTTCCAGCAGATGGATGCCGCGGAAGTCCGGCCACAGCCGTTCGGTGACGAAGATCTCGGTATAGGCGATCTGCCAGAGCAGGTAGTTCGACAGCCGCATCTCGCCCGAGGTGCGGATCAGCAGGTCGGGGTCGGGCATCTGCGCCGTGTAAAGATGGCGGTGAATGTCTTCCTCGGTGATGCGCTCCGCGCTGATGTGTTTGTGCTTCATCTCGGCGGCGAGGCCCCGGAAGGCGTCCACCAGCTCGGAGCGGCCGCCGTAGTTGAGGGCCAGCGTCAGCGTGGTGCCGGTGTTGCGCGCCGTGGCCTCTTCAGCCCAGCCCATCTTCTCCTGGACCTCGGCGGGCAGCTCGTGGGTGCGGCCAATGTACTTCATGCGCACGTTGTTGTCCATCATGCGCTGCAGGTTGGACTCAAGATAGGACTTGAGCAGGCGCATGAGGAAGTTGACTTCGGCGCGGGGGCGGCGCAGGTTGTTTTCCAAGGAAAAGGCGTAAAGCGTCAGCCAGGGCAAACCGATGCGCGAGGCGGTCTCGGTGACCAGTTGCACGCTCTTGGCGCCCTGCTGATGGCCCATGAACCGCTTGAGCGCGCGGCTCCCGGCCCAGCGGCCGTTGCCGTCCATGATAATGGCCACATGCTCGGGCAGGTGCTCCGGCTTGAGGGTCGCGTAGACGGCGCACTCCTCGGCGCTCAGCTCATCGATGCGCAGCTTGCCAGCAGGAACCAAAGGACTTGCCTCTCTTGTGCCGCCTCAATCCCGGCGCGCGTCTGGCCGGCGCCGGCTGCCAGGGCCTTCAATCTTCGACCGTAGCACAAGCGCACCTGCGCCGCAATTGCCGCTCCGCCGGCAGGCGCGAGGCGCCCAGAGCGCGCGGCTGCGCCAGCGGCGGCCATCCGCCCAAGAGCCGGAACTGCGGCGGCTGCTTTACGCCGTGCGCCGCTGCCCCAGGGCCATGTCGCGCGCGGCGCCGGTCAGCACCGACCGGTGCAGCGAGTCCAGGCGAGGCAGCAGCGCCGCAATCTCGGCCAGCAGCGGATCGGCCAGGATCGACGCCACTTCCTCGTCGCGACGGCTGCGGGCGTCCTGCACCAGTTGGCGCACATCCACCCCCAGCGCATCTGCCAGCCGCGCAAGAGAGCCCAGCGTCGGAATCGCCTTGCCATTCTCAATCTTCGAGATGTAGGTGCGCGGCACCTGCATGCGTCCGGCCAGTTGGCGCTGGCTCATGTGGCGCGCGCGCCGGATCTCCTTCACCTGGCCGGCTACCTTCAGTCCGGCTTCGGCGGAAGGATCCGTGGGATGACCGTCGATAGGTATCGGCCTGGCTAGCGCCGGCTCTTCCACTTCCAGCGGCCGGTGGCACGCGACACAAATGGAATTGCTTGGCCGAAACTGATTTCGCCTGCAAAAAGGATTCTTGCAGCGAACGACTTCGCGTGTTTCCACGCTCGCCGGGACTGTTTCCATGTGCGGTGTGCGGAGTGCCAGAGCGGGCCTCCGCGGTGCATCCTAGCACCGCGATATGTGCTACCTTCGTTGAAAGGAACCATAATTGTCAAGAGAATAATTGGATTCAGGCCAATGTTTCTCCCATCCTACCCGGAAAACGACCGGAGAAACCGGAAGAAAGACGAACCAGAGTGCGCAACAGGGAGGCTGAGAAGAAAATGAATGTTTGCACCAATAAGGATGCAACCTATGGCTACGGACGCGAGCAAGCCTGGCAACTGCTCACCGAATGGACCCAAAGCGAGAACCTGCGCAAGCACGCCCTGGGAGTCGAGGCCTGCGTAGCGGCCATGGGCGAGGCCGAAGCCGTCCGACTGGGGCTGGCCGGACCCGAGTGAGCCCAGGGACGCGCCGCGCTGGTTGAGCTCTACTCGACAACCGCGCTGCTGCACGACTTCGACTACGAGCGCCACCCCACAGCCGCGGAACATCCCTTTGTCGGGGTCCGCGAGTTGGAGCGGCTGGGCTGGCCTGAGGAGTTGCGCACGGCGATTCTCGGTCACGCGCAGTACTCCGGCGTGGCGCGCGTGACGCATCTGGCCAAGTCGCTCTTCGCCTGCGACGAGTTGGCCGGCTTTCTCACCGCCTGCGCGCTGGTCAAGCCGAGCAAGGCGATTGTCAACGTGGAAGTGGCCGGCGTGCGGAGGAAGATGAAAGACAAAGCCTTCGCCCGCGGCGTCAACCGCGAGGACATTGTGCTGGGCGCGGCGGAGTTGGGCGTCGAGCTGGACGCGCATATCGCCTTTTGCATTGAGGCAATGAAGAAGCGGGCTGCGGAGTTGGGGCTGTGAAAGGGCAGCTTCTAGCAACCAGCTCATGGCCACAGGCTGCCAACTCTGCGTTGGCCGGGATAGAGCCTTTCGGTTCGGGGATTCGGCCAAAAGTTAGAATCCGCGCCCGGTGATGATCCTCCATATGCGCCACACAATAAAACCAAGACAGACGAGCCCGACAAGACTCGCCTTGGTAATCAACCCCAGCCAGCTCAGGAAATGTGGCCGGCAGTAATAATGGTCCGGTTTGGAAGGGTTGTAGCAGATGTGGATGGTCTCGCCTTCGAGGAGTTGATAGAGCGGCGATGTTTCGTGAGTAACGAAGGAGCCGAAGCGGGTCTCGCCGCTCAGATCGCGCCAGACCAGTAATTCGCCGGAGAATTGGCTTGAGGGCGAAACCTGGTAGCGCTTGCCGAGCTTCTTGCGAAGCTGAGAGGCGGACCACACCCGCGCTTCAACAGGAACCCACTTGTCGTATCCGCGCAGGCGCTCCCAAATCTCGATCAGCATGGTGGTTCAAGTGTGCCACATCGGGGCGGGAAAATGCTCAGAAAACCGAAGAGAAACGATGATAAAATGAATGCAGGCGGAAGGCGTTTCATCGCCTGAATCTGGAGGTTTCCCATGCTCAAGCCGGAGGAAAGAGAAAAGCTGGAACACGGCTTTGCCGAGGCGGAGGCCAGCCTCTTCCTTTCAGGATTGCAGGTATCGGATTTTGGTCTCACCATCAAGGCCCGCATCCTCGCCGGGGAGATTACCTTCGAGCAGGGACAGGATGAGATTTTGGCCTACCATCGGGCAAAGGTTCCCGCCGTCGCATGAGCCCTCCCGCTCGCGACCCCTACGTTTATCCCGGCACGAATGTTCTCAGAAACCTGGAAGACCTCCCCAAAAGACTCCTGCTTGGGCTCCTTCACCCCTCTTCGGTCCCGCGGCGGTCAAGATAGGCCAGCTTTTTCCGCACAAGCCAGCTAAATTCTATATCCTGTAGTTTCACCCATGGGACGCTGGAGTGGACTTGCGCCATCCGGCAATCCGGGCGGAATCCCCGGCTCGAAGCGAGATTCCCGGCAGAGAGTTCTTTTTTTGAACGGCGTCTAACCGCACAGGAAGGCGCCCAACCACGCGAGCGGTCCGCGCAACGGGCCGCCGAAGAGAGGCAAAACACATGAGTGTACTTGACGATACCCCCAGAAGTTATTCCGGCGCGTTGTTGGCGGCCATCGCCGTCGCCTTGCTGGCCGGGGCGGGCGGCCTGATCTGGGCCTGGTCGCTGAGCAGCTCCATGGCCAATCAGCAGAAGGAAATCGACGCGGCCAACGAGCAGATCAAGACGCAGGCTTCCGAGTTGCGCGAGACCAAAGCCCACCTCAGCGTGGCTACCGAGGAGCTGGGCCAGTCCCTGGGGCTGACCCAGAAGCAGATGGATGCCAAGTCCCAGGAGATCATCGCCCGCGAGGAGCGCGACGAGGCCGACGCCAAACGCCTGGCCAGCGCCCAGAACCAGACCGCCAGGGCTGTCTCCGGACTTTCCACCGACGTTTCCGGCGTGAAGACCGATGTAGGCGGGGTAAAGAGCGACTTGAACAAGACGCAGGGCGAGCTGGCTACCGCCATCAGCCAGTTGCAGACCATGCGGGGGGATGTGGACGGCCATAGCACCCTGATCGCCCGCAATCGCGACGAATTGGAGCTGCTCAAGCACAAGGGCGACCGCACCTACTACGAGTTCACGCTGACCAAGAATGAGAAGAAACCCGTGGGCACCGTCAGCCTGATACTCACCAAGGCCGACCCCAAGAAGAACACCTTCAACCTGACCGTGATCTCGGACGACAAGCCCGTCCCGAAAAACAACAAAGGACTGGATGAGCCTCTGCAATTCATCAGCGGCAAGGAGCCAATGCTCTTTGAGATCGTGGTCAACGCTATCAATTCGAAGAATCAGGTTTCGGGGTACCTGTCGGTGCCGAAGAACGCGCCGGTTCCGCCTACTGTTCCGTGACCGCGGTGTGGGGCGCAAGCACCAGGCTGGGCTGATATTGGAACTTAACGGTGAAGTTCAGTTCCTTGCGCGCGTCCCACTCCTGCCTGCTCAGCCGGAGTACCCAGAAGGCGTTTCCGTCCACGTTCTCGCCGGGCGCGATCATGGTGCGCGGCGTCAGCGCTTTGGCATGCAGCGCGGCCAGTTCCGGATAGGCGACAAAGACCTCCTCGTATTGCGCCGCGTCGCCCGCCGCGACGGATAGGATGCCGTCCGCCAGCTTCGTATTTGCCTGCACATCCTGAAGCAGAAGCGGAATCTTGCTCTCGTTGCGCAGCTTGACATGCGCGAAGAGCAAAACCTCTTCGAAGCTCATCTTGGGCATGGGAGCACCGGCGTCGTCGAAGCCCGAGGTCTCGACGTGCCCGGGGTGAGCCCACACTTGAACGATCTCTCCGCTGGCCACCGGCGGCGTTTCCCCGGCCCACAGATAGATGGCGACGGCGCAGCTGACCAGTACGGCCGAGATCACAGCGGCCAGAACCACGTGACTGCTCCCCTTGGTGAACTCCTCACCGCGGGCGGCGTCGTCAATCTCTTCCGGCGTTTCCTGATGGAGTAAACTCATGACGCCCCTATCTTATCTCCGCAGGCACAGAATAGGCCATCAATTCCTTTCTTTCTCTCATAAAACCTGCCGGGATTTCCACAGAAAAGGATGCCCTTTCCCATAAAGGGCCGTGGCGGGAGAGCGGCCGGGGAGATTTCGGTTCCCGGAGAAATTCGACTCGCGGCCGCGAGTCATGGCCGGCAGGGAACGCAGCGGACGCCGAAAAACTCCCCGTGCCCCGTCCTTTCGCCTTTTCTCTTGCGAAAGGGCGGCAAACCACGTGTCCCAACCGGAGCACCCTCATCAGGAGCAGCCCGGCTCGCCCTTGCGAGTTGCGGCTAGCAATGAACCCGCCAACCTGCCAACTCGCGAAGCGGGGCTAACTTGCTAAATGGATTCCCATTTCTTCTGTAATATGGCGAAAGAATGGAGAAGCTGACCCTAACAACTATCTTGTTCATAGTCAGCGAGCCGAAGGACATGTTTCCGGCTCCCGCGGCGAAAGGGTAGGATTGCAGAATGTATGCTTCATCAGGAAAGGGAAGTTTCCTCAGAAAACAATGGATTTATTCGGCCCAATCCGCACTGTGACATGGGGCGGGAAAATGAACGCACCTTCACTTTACCGCCGGATGCGGTCTTGCGCACACGCCCGATCTTCCGCGCCGTCAGGCTGTTGCGCTGCGGGCGACGTCCTTCAGGCGGACCACTGCATCCGCCTGGGCGCCCTTCTGGCCCTGAACGATGTCGAACTCGACGTCATCGCCCTCTTTCAGCGTCTTGTACCCATCCAACTGAATTGAAGAGTAGTGAACGAATACATCCGGTCCGTCTTCACGTCCGATGAATCCGTAGCCCTTGGCGTTGTTGAACCACTTGACCTTCCCTTTGTACTGAGCCACAGGTTCCTGCCTTCCTTGCACCCATCCTGTGAGATGCGGCGGACAATGTGCTGGGGAATCTCCGCCAGTATTTATTATGACGCGAATTTTCGGGAAATGTTCATAGAATTTTGAGACCGTGGCCTCATAAAGTGAGACGCCGCCAGCCTCGGACCGTGCGTCGGCGCGGGTGCGGGTGCGCCAGGGCCTGCCCTGAGCTTGCCGAAAGCCTGCCCTGAGTAAAGTCGAAAAGGCGCTCGATTTTGAAACCTGGGAGACAGCCGATCCCGACCGGCCCCGTTCCTCCAGCTCCGCTACTTCCCGCGTTTGCCCGCCGTCTTGCGCAGGTAGAGAAGCACGGTCGTCAGCGTCTTGCCGTCCAGAATCGCCCCCTTGTCGATCATCTTCAGAACCTCGGAGAGCTTCACCAGGCGGAAATCGATCTGCTCGTCGTCCTCCGGATGCGCGTCGCCCGCCACCAGCCCCTCGGCCACAAAGACCTTCATCGATTCGCCCAGAAAGCCGGGGCTGGCGTAGTACTCCACCAGCGGCTTCCATTTCCGGGCGCTGTAGCCGGTCTCCTCGGCCAATTCGCGCTGCGCGCCGGCCAGCGCCTCCTCGCCCGCATCCAGCTTGCCCGCCGGCAGCTCCCAGAGAAACCGGTTGGCGGCATGGCGGTACTGACGCTCCATCACGATCCACGGGTCGCGCTTGCTCTTCGCCTTGTCCAGGGCCAGGATCACCACGCTGCCGTGGTGCCGGATTACGTCCCGTTCGCTGTGCCGGCCGCCCGGCTCGATCAGCTTGTCGTGCAGAACCCGGAAGAGCTTTCCCTCAAAGACCACCTCCGAACTGAGCACCTCCGCCTTCCCTTCTACCTCCGCCTGCAGCGTCTTTGCCGTCTTCTTCGCCTTGGGTCTGGCTTTCGCCTTGGGCTTCAGAGCCTTTGCCGACTTGGTCTTTGAAACCTTCTTCACTTTGGGTTTGGCGGCCTTTACTTTCTTAGGCGCGACGGCCTTCACATCTGTATTTCTCTTCGGCATCTCTTCTCTCTCCTCTGAACGCACTCGGAGCGCAACCCTGTGTAATCCATTACAGAATATATGCGCCCACCCCGCCGTGTGGAGGGCCGGACAATCGCATGAACGCATTTTGCTGGTAAAACAGGTTCCGTTTCTCATCCCCTGCCATTCAATCGCCGCACTTCCTCCCGGAGGGAGGCGCGAAAATAGCCCAGGGTGAAACCCTGGGAAGGTGTTCCAACCTGATTGACCCGCCCCGTAGGGGCGGGACGAGCTTCGATTTTGTCTTCACTGCTGTTCATGCAATTGCCTGCCACGCAGGACCAGCCCTGCCCGCGCAGCGCCGAAGCACTCTATAATGAGGCCGTCTCTCAATCCGAAAAAAAGAACGAGGGCTAACAGACGAAATGGACACCTGCTTGTGCGGAGATATGGTCGAGGCCGGGAGCGCGCGCTGTCCCCGCTGCACTGCTCTGATGGCTCTCGGGCTCGATGTGGATGCGACCGAGAAGGAGATCCGGGGCGCCTATCGCACGCTGGTCAAAGTCTGGCACCCGGACCGCTTCCAGACCGACCGGAAGCTGAAAGAGGCCGCGGAGCAAAAGCTCAAGGAAGTCAACTCCGCATTCGAGTTTCTGACTTCGACTTCGACGGAGCGGGGAGCATGGCGCCCGCCCTCGCGCCCTGCCGAGGAGCCGCCCATTCATGAGCCGCCCGTGGCCGAGCCCGCCGCGGCGCAATCCGCAGCCGCGGAAGCCACGTCCTCCGGAATGTCGTCGCCGATTCCGCGCCCGCGCCTTTGGCGCCCAGCCAAACTCCTGCTTAAGATCGCGGCTGTGGCCTTCGCGCTTCTCCTTGGCAGGTATCTCTGGATCGCCTTCGATCTTCCTGACCCAACCGGCGGGCGGCTGGCAAAGGTCTACACCTCCGGGAAAGACAATCTGCTGAGAAGCTTCGATGCGCCCAAGGAGCGATTCATTGAAGCCGTCGAGCACGACCTGCGGCGATTGGGCCTGAAGAAACCCGCGCCCGCCGCCCCGCCTATCCCACCGCCCGCGCAGGTCGCCAGCCAGCGCCCGGAGAAGGCTCCCTCCGCGCCCCGCAAACTCCTGCCCTATCTCACGGTCGGTTCCACCAGGGACGAGGTGCTGGCGCAGCAGGGAGCCCCCTCGGCCTCCTCCGAAGACAAACTTGTCTACGGCAAGTCGGAGCTGTACCTGAAAGACGGCGCAGTCATTGGCTGGAGGATCGATCCCACGTCGCCCATCCGGGTCAAGCTCTGGCCCTCTTCCGCCGTCGATCCAGACCTGGCGTCGTACACTGTCGGTTCCTCGAAGGATGTTGTCCTGACGGTCCAGGGAACACCGACGGCCTTTACCGAAGACAGATTCGAATACGGCCGGTCGGTGGTCAATTTCCGCAATAACAGGGTAGTAAGTTGGAAGGAAGACCCCGACTCGGCCCCGCTCTGGGCGAGATAACCCGCATACTGGTGCCCACCACGGCCACATGGTACTGTTCTGCAAAAGCCATTTTTGGCTATTCTACGACGAGGGGATTAGAGCGCGGAGCAATTCAGTACTCTTCCTTGTAAGTTACCCGAGCTTTCACGAAGAAGTCCGCTTCTTTCGAGTAGCGTTCCACTAGCCAGTCGGCAAATGCGTCACTATACTGGGACGGGCCAAAGACGCCCTTGTGGTAGAAATTGGCCTCTGATTCGACATGATGTACCCGCCGGACGGCCAGGACATCGTGGGCGTTTATGGCCTTGGCGCCCTCTGGAAGCCGTCTGTTCACGACCGCCAACAATTCCTTCTGTCGGTAAGGATGCGATTGGTCATACTCAATGGTTACACATCCAGGAGCATCCGGGTTATTGACTACCCTGATGCTTACGGGCAGACCGCTTCCCGCACTAACGGCCTGACCCAAATTCGAAACCACAGCAGTCGTCGGCTTAACCAGTGAGACGATTCTTTGATACCTTTCCATCTCCTCTGGTTTCGAGGGGTCAAATTTGACAAACTCCACCGCGAAATCGGCGCTGCGCTCATTGTTGGCAGGCTTCGGAATCAGGAAGACCTTGTAGCTAAAACGAGGGTCGCCTAGAACCTCGGAACTCAAGCTCGTCCTGAATCTATCGACGTATAGGGAGATGTTCCTCGCGAGGGACTTGTGTAGTCTCTTCACCGCCAGCCCCTGTCGCTCATTGCGCGTGCAGGAGAATTGCAAGGCGAGAGACAAACTCTCGTTGAGTGCGTAACTGTCGCCAAACTCCCTCACCAGCAAATCCTCAAAGTTGAAGAGCAACGCCTGGCACTCACCGAAAACGCTGATGTCGAGGGAGGGCATCGATCGATGCTCAATCTTGTTGCGCAGTCCCACAAAAAACTCAATATTAGCTCGCTCGGGCGGATTGTTTGCCCCGAAATGCTGCTGGACACACGTCGCGAGTTCCCATGCCTTCCTGTCCCCTTCTATCAACTTGAAGTGCCTGCGATTGGTTTCCTTCCGGTAGAACGGCTTCATCTTTCGCTTGAAAAAGATGGCATGAAACAGAGCAGTCCAAGCGATGCACATTAAGACAATGAACCCGCCGGATCGGAAGCTCGCCCCGGGTCTGTTGTAGGTCTCGACCGCAAGCAATGCGCTCTCACGGGCTTTATCAAGGTGCGTTTTCACCTCGTTGGATAGCCGAGACATTCTAACCTCCCAGCCGAGTAGGACGATATATCTCGACAGCAATTATCCACCCTCCAGCCGAGAAATCCAACAACAAACAAGCGGGACCGGAAAATGGGAGCCTCACTGTAACCGCACCCGTGCTAGCCACCCCAACTCCGGTTCCCCGGACCTTGCGTCCCTCGAACCCCGTGACGCTCAATCGCCCTCTGCCCCCCGCAGGGTTTTACAGATAATTACCCATGCAGCGAGGACAATAAAAGCAGTCGCAAATCCGAGGCCCAAATGACCACCATCCAATCTCCAACGCGCGCAATCTCAGTCCCTAGTCCCTAGTCCCTGGTCCCTCGTCCCTCGTCCCTCGTCCCTAATCTTCCCCTTTCCTTCTCCTAAAAACAGCCTTACCCCCACCCCCCCACCCTGTGGAAATCCTTTTTTGGCTCGCCAATTCTTCATAACCACCACGAAATCAATGGCTTGCATTTTGGTAATGTTAACGAATCAGAACGATTATCCCCTTGACATAGGAGAATAGATGTGGAATACTCTCTGTATGAACCTCTTTTCAGTAGCAAAACAGTTTCCTACGGAAGATGCGGCAGTCGAGTATTGGATTGCTACGCGCTGGCCAGACGGAGTGCGTTGTGTTGAGTGCGGCCACGATACCGTTTACCGGATTAAGACGGTAGGCAAGACGGGCAGGCCGTCGCTGATCTTCGAGTGCGGCAAGTGTGCCTTGCATTTCTCTCCTACGGCGGGAACCCTGTTCCACGATTCCCATTTACCTTTACAGAAATGGTTCATGGCGATTGCCCTGATGTGTGAAGGGAAAAAGGGAATCAGCGCAAACCAGATGAAACGGCATTTGGGAGTGACCTATAAGACGGCCTGGTTCCTCTGTCACCGCATCCGGTCGGCTATGGCGGAGGAATCCTTCGATCCTCTCGGCTCTGAGGGACAGATAGTCGAGGTTGACGAATCGTTCGTTGGAGGTTCCATCCTTCGCGCAGGACCGAAAGAAGCAAAGCGCCGCAAGGTAAAGGTGCTGGGGATCGCCGAGCGGGGCGGTAGGATTCATCTGAAGAAGATCAAGAACCTCAAGCCGGAGACGATAGCCCCTATCCTTGGACCCAACATTAGTCCTAGCGCCGCAGGGATTCTCACAGACGGCTCAACCCGATACCTAAACATGATTCCCAAAGCAAAGCACATCCGGGGAAACCATACGGAAGAGCTAAAGACTGGCCACGTATCCAATCCGGCCATCGAAGGGGCGTTTAGCCTATTCAAGCGGGGCGTGGTGGGCAGCTACCACAAGTTAGGGGAAGAGCATATGGACGCCTACCTGGGCGAGTTCTGTTGGCGCTACAATCGCCGTGCGGAGCAGCCGGGGATATTTGATATGGCGCTCTCAAACATGGCCCGCGAACCGCTCCCTTATGCCAAGCTGAAGGGCGGAGATAATCCGTTCTAGCTGGCGGGTTCGGGGCGTTTTCTGCGCGGGGATGTGCCTACTACATCCTTGAGCGGCAATGGTTTAGTGCCGATAATCTTCCTGAGCACGGCGTCAAATCTGTCTTTATCTACCATTATTTCTTGATGAGGTTCCGAAGGGTTTGTGTCCATTTAGGTATCCTAGCACTCCTGTTTAATTGTCGGTTAATCCGCCGAAGTTTGAGTTTGATCGTTCCCAAAAACCATACCGCCGATAGTTCTGTTCAACGCTTCTGCTGTTTGGCGCAACCTAACAATCTCATCGGGTGGAATAGGAACAATTTTAGAATCCTCACAAAGCACAATTTCTAACCCGTCAACGAAGCCGTTATTTAACTGGTGCGCTGAAACAATCAGTTGCGCGGCAAGGGGGACTAATTGCCTTACGGGTAAGAATTCGCAATGGTACTGTTCTGCCCAGTAGACCGCTGGATTCGTAACATCACCGGCAAAGCCGCGTTCTAAACATGGCTCACATTCCGCTTTCCACTCACTGTTTAGATTCTTTCGGTCAGTTTGGCCGTATTGAAGCCTAAACAACAAGCCGCCGTGATCGGCCAGTAAAATAAGGCATTGCACCTGTCGCTGCTCTTTAGAAAGAGTGGCTTCCGCAATCCGCACAATCGCATCGGGTATCGAGTCTGGATTAGCTAATTCCTCTTCTGTTAGGTCAGAAATAATGTGCTCGGCAACCAAACATGCAGATTCAGCGTCTTCCGCGCAGGATACCGCTATGGTTCCATCATCGCTGAATTTTAGTTTTGAGCAAGCTGACGCACATCGTATCGCACGACCCACCTTTGCCGAAATCATCCCCCCCGGTTCGGTTGTTATCTTTGTATCGCTGGCGAGCACTATTCCGCCCATTCCTATGAGTCCAACCTGCATGGTCATGGGAACACCCCTCCTAATGATAGGAGAATACAGACCACAGTGCTGCTGACTGGGATATACAAAGTATTCTCGACAACGTGAAGATTGACGCGAAAGGCGCACCATTACACACGCTCCGTGGTACAATGATCTCGGAGCCGCGCAACGGCAGACTTTCAGGCGGGGTCAGACTGCGAATCTGGCCCTTGCCGACCCAAAAAGAACTGGTTCGACGCACCTAATTTGAATCTTAGCACAGGTGCGTCTATGAACCAGAATGAAAGTTGCCAGCCGTCGATTGCCGAAAAATCCCCTCATACAACGTCTTCACGAGAGCAGTATCATCAGTGGAAGCATGAATATCTTTTACGAATTGAGCGTAGTGCTCCTGATCTTCTGAAGATACTTGAAGCTCTCCCAGATGAACCTCAAAAGCCGATTCCACTTCCGCTATCGGTTTCTGAAGTTTCTTCACTATCAAAGACTTCCACAACTTAACGCGCTTTTCTAAATCAAGCACGCGGTCTGCTATCTGTTCCGCCATTTGCTTGCTGTCCATTACGTTTCCCCTCCGGCGTAATTGTAGCGCCGTCCCTACCATCCTAAATCAAAGGGATAATCGTTCGAATCAGTAACTGCAAACCCCGGATTTTGTCCTTTTTTAGGCCCAAAAAGAGGCCATTCAGGCCTGGAGTGACCCCCAAAACTGAGACAGGTAAAATAGTCGCACTTTGCAGGGAAGGGAG
>JBEKNI010000019.1:0-76274 GCA_049522975.1 Occallatibacter sp.
ACGGCAACGAACGTGGCGGGCGGAGCCGTTGGATCCATTCACTATCAGAGCGCGGCATCGACGACGGCCATGCTGGCCGGCAACACCGCGGCGACAGACCAGGTTCTGGTTTCGCATGGAACGGGGTCGTCGTCGGCCGCTCCCACGCTGAGCAATGCGCCCGCCTTGAGCGCGGCCAACATGACGAACTTCCCGTCCACTCTTCTGACAACCAGCGGAAACGCGGCGACCGCGACCAGCGCGGCGACGGCAACGAACGTGGCGGGCGGAGCCGTTGGATCCATTCACTATCAGAGCGCGCCATCGACGACGGCCATGCTGGCCGGCAACACATCCACAACGAAGTGCTTCGTGCAGGAGACAGGCACGGGAAGCGCGGCTCAGGCTCCAACCTGCTCCGCTCTGGTATCCGGCGATATTCCCAACAATACAGCTAACACGACTGGGAACGCGGCAACGGCTACGACTGCAACGAACTTCAGCGGCTCCCTGGCGGGGGATGTGACAGGGACGCAAGGCGCAACCAGCGTGGTGAAGGTGAACGGGGCGGCTGTGCCTGTCTCGACGGGAGTGCTGGGATCGAACGGCAGCGGGCAACTGATCGCTTCGACGACTGGGTTGCCGGCGGGAACGCAATTGACGCTCTCGATTTCCAGCGCGGCCATTGCCGACCTGGCCAGCGGCCCAACGATTACGCAAGGCGGCACGCCGGGAAGCAATAACTACGTGTACGGGGTGGTGGCGCGGAACACGGCCGGGACGATTTACACGGCAATCTCTCCTCTGACAACGACAACGACAGGCGCGGCGACGTTGAACGCGACAAATAACAACATCATCACGTTTCCGTCGCTTCCGACAAACGCGAATTGCTTCGATGTGTATCGCATCATGGACAGCAGGTCTTCGGGCGGCTCCAACGGTCTGATCGCATCTTGCCAGACGGCAAGCAGTTACACGGATACCGGAGGGTCTGCGAGCGGCCTGGAACCCTTCTATGCAAGCTGGAGGCCGCAGACGACGGGACTCCCGGCGGGATGCCTGCAATACCCGTGTGTCGTGGCTTCAGGAGTCCAGACGGGCTTGACTGCGACAAACTCCGGAAGCACCAATAACATTCTTCTCTACACCACGCCCAGCGGCGGTTCGACAGTGTACCGGATATGCGGCAGCATCACGATGACCTCCGCGGCGACGGCGGGAACCTATGCCATGACGCCTGTGTTTACATTTCAGAGCCATACGTACAACTCGGTAGGGTTGGCCCACAATACGACGGCGAGCACGGCATATTACGATACCGCGGGATCAACCGGCACGGCGAATTGCACGGAGTTCAACGCGGACGCAAGCAGCAACATTCAGACTTACGCTTCTTCCAGCAGCGTGACGGGAAGCCCGGTCTGGGTCTGGCAGTATTTGTTGGAGAGGCTGAGATAGAGCGGTCTTTCGCTTCCCGTGTCTTTTCTGGCAATCTTTGAGGCTGCTTCTTTAACTTGCTGGGGCGAGCCGAGCTTCGCAGGAAGACGGCATGATGACGGCGCATTTCTCATGGCCGGATCAATCGTTTGGCCTGCCCGGTTGGGATGGGGGATCCGTGGCTGAAGCAAGCGGCGTATGCGGGGGATCAGGGGAGCAGAAGCCTCTGTGCCCGGAGGAGCTGGACCGGAAGGAGCTGGAGCGCTTCGGGAAGATACTGGACCAGCGTCCGGCTAGCCTGCGGGGGCGGACGGTGGGGATGGCGCTGGCCGAGCGGCTGCTGCTGGTGAGGGCGCGGGAAGGCTGGACGAGGGCGCTGAAGGCAAATGCGGCGCAGCGGGCCTTTGAGCGGCGGCGGGGCGAGCGGAACATCGTATTGAAGGCGCGGCAGATGGGGATGACGACCTGGGCGGCGGCGCGTTTTTTCCTCAAGACGATTACCCGGCCGGGGACGCTGACGCTGGAGGTTGCGCATACGCGGGAGTCGGCCGAGGAGATCTTCAGGATCGTCCACCGGTTTCTGGACTGGCTGCCGCAGGAGTTGCGCGAGGGGCCGTTGCGGACTTCGCGGGCCAATGCGCGGCAGATCGTCTTTCCGGAGCTCGACGCGCAGTACCGCGTTGTTTCGGCGGGCGAGCGGAATGCGGGGCGGGGATTGACGGTGCAGAATCTGCACTGCTCGGAGTTGGCGCGGTGGCCGGGCGATCCGGCGGAGACTCTGGCGGGGCTGCGGGCTGCGCTGGCGCCGGGAGCTGAGGTAATTCTGGAGTCGACTCCGGACGGGGTGGGAGGATGCTTCCACGAGGAGTGGCAGAAGGCCCAGGAGACGGGAATGGTGCGGCACTTTTTCCCCTGGTGGATGGAGCGGCGGTACCGGACCGAGGCGGTGGACGCGGCAAGCCTGACGCAGGATGAGCGGGAGCTGATGGTCCGCCACCGGCTGGATCTGGGACAAATTGGCTATCGGCGGCAGATTCGGGCAGATTTTCGTTCTCTGGCGCGGCAGGAGTTTGC
The DNA here is from genome assembly GCA_049522975.1 of Occallatibacter sp. Classification (GTDB taxonomy): domain Bacteria; phylum Acidobacteriota; class Terriglobia; order Terriglobales; family Acidobacteriaceae; genus Telmatobacter. Next base: position 2,494 of record JBEKNI010000019.1, read on the forward strand.
CGAGGATGAGGAGAGATGCTTTCTGGCCAGCGGGGATTCGGTCTTTGAGCTGGGTGCGATTGAGGCGCGGCTGGCGACGATGGTCCCGCCGGCCGAATTGCGGCGCAATGGGGAGCTGGAGATCTGGCTGCCGCCGTTGAAGGGCAAGGAGTACCTGGTGGCGGTGGACCCGGCCGGGGGCGGGAGCGAGGGCGACTACTCTGCGGCGCAGGTGCTGGAGATGGAGACCGGCTTGCAATGCGCGGAGTTTGCCGGCCATGTGGGCGGCCTGGAGCTGGCGCGGCTGGTAACAGCACTGGCCGCGGAATATAACCGGGGGTGGCTGGTGGTGGAGAGAAACAACCACGGCAGCGGGGTTCTGGCGCTGATTCAGACGGTTTGCGGCTATGAGCGGGTCTACAAGCAGGGCGGGCAAGCTGGCTGGCTGACGACGTCGATGAGCCGGCCGGCGGCGCTGGGGCGGCTGGATGCGGGTCTAGTGGAGCAGCCGGAGAGGTTTCAGAGCCGGAAATTGCTGGCCGAGTGCCGGAGCTTTGCGCGCCTGGCGAATGGGAGTTCGGGGGCGCGGCCGGGGACGCATGACGACCGGGTAATGGCGATGGCGATCGCGCTCGGAGCGCGGGCGGAGCTGCTGGGGAAAGCTAGCCGGCTGTGAACAGTGGACAGTGGACAGTGGTCAGTGGACAGTGGTCAGTGGACAGTGGTCAGTGGTCAGTGGTCAGTGGTCAGTGGTCAGTGGTCAGTGGTCAGTGGTCAGTGGTCAGTGGTCAGTGGTCAGTGGTCAGTGGTCAGTGGTCAGTGGTCAGTGGTCAGTCAACAACGAGGGCGCTCTTACGTTTGTAGGCATTGTCAAGCAGATTCTGGAATCCGGTCACATCGTTCGGAGTGTCGAAGCGCCCGACTGAACACTGACCACTATTCACTGTTCACTGTCAACGCATAGAATTCTATTGAGGTTACAGGCGAGGCGGGGGAACGAGCTTGGCGGTTCTGGCGGTGCAGCATATCCGGCGAATGCGAGGCGGGGCGCAGGGCCAGTTGATGCTGGGTGCGGACGGGCATGTGTACGTGGTGAAGTTCCAGAACAACCCGCAGCATATGCGAGTGCTGGCCAACGAGTTTCTGGCCTCGCGGCTGGCGTCGGCGGCTGGGATGACGGCTCCGGAAACGGAGTTGGTGGAGGTATCGAGTTGGCTGGTGGAAAACACTCCGGAGCTGGAGATGGACCTGGGGCGAACGCGGGTGCGCTGCTCGGCTGGATTGCAGTTCGGATCAAGATTTGTGGGCGGGCTGATGCCGGGACAGGTGGTGGATTACCTGCCTGAGGAGCAGATGACCGAGGTGAGGAACCTGGGCGAGTTTGCGGGCATTCTGGCGCTGGACAAGTGGACGGGGAACGCCAACGGCCGGCAGGCGGTCTTTGCGCGACGGCAGCGGGAGCGGCGCTACCGGGCGGTCTTCATCGACTTTGGGTACTGCTTCCACGCCGGCGAATGGAAGTTCGAGGATGCGCCGCTGCGCGGGGTTTACTACCGCAACGACGTCTACCGGGAGATCGCGGGTTGGGAATCGTTTGAGCCGTGGCTGACGCGGCTGGAGACGATGGCGGCGGAGACGGTGTGGGCGGCGGCCAGCGAAATACCGCCGGAGTGGTATGGCGGCGACCTGAGCGAGATGGAGGCATTGGTCGAAAAGCTACTGGCGCGGCGGAGCCGGATCCGGGAGCTGATTGAAGGATTCGGGAAATCGGATCGGAGGCCATTTCCGAAATGGATGGGGATGGGAAAAGATGTGGGGGAAGAGGGTTGGAAAGAGGAGCGGTGGGGAGCTAGCATGGAGAGTGAGTTGGGGGCTGGTCCTTAGCTTCAAGCTTTTTCGTGCCGAGGCGGTCGGCAGAGGAATTCGTGAAAGAGCGAAGGCGGTCTGGCGGAGTTGCCGTAGATGGCGCTCCCCAGGCTGGAAGCTAGAAGCTGGGAGCTGAAAGCTAACCATGGACAGCGGCAGCGAGCGGCGGGCATGCGAGTTTCGGCTGCTCCGGTATGTGCCGGATGCGGTGCGGAACGAGTATGTGCACATCGGCGTTTTTCTGCGCGAGCAGCGCAGCGGGACGGCGGCGGCCAGTCCTGCGCCTCCTATGGTCCGGTTTACTCGCGACTGGCGCCGTGTGCGCTGCCTGGACCCGGAGGCCGATACCGCGCTGCTGGAGGGGATGGAGAGTGAGTTGCGCAGGCGCTTCGCGGCCGATCCGGAGGGGAAGCTGATGCGGCTGCTCTCTGAATCGCTCTCGCTGAATGTGCAGATGACCGAACCGAAGGCGTATTTGGCGGAGAGCCTTCCGGCGGGGATGGAAGAGTTGATGCGGCTGTATGTGGAGCCGCCGCCCAAAGAACGCGTGTCGCGGCTGAGCGGGCGGGCGGCGATCCAGGCCCGGATGCGGACGGAGTTCGAACGGGCCGGGGTTTGGGATTTGCTGAGAAAGAGGATTCCGGCCTCGGAGTACACGCGGCCGGGGGATCCGTTGCGGATCGACGCGGGTTACAGGCCGAATGGGATGATCCGCATGTTTCACGCGGTGAGCCTGGAGCCGGGCCTGGAGATGGCCAAGGTGCTGGCCTTCTCCTCGGCGGGATTGCGGATTGGCGTGGAACGGGTGGAGAAGGCGCAATTGGAGTTGACCGCCGTGATCGAGCCGGCGGCAAAGTTGGGAGCGACCGCCGAGCAGCCGGAACGGCTGGAGATCTACCGCTTTGGCGTGGAGACGATGGAAGAGCACCAGATCCGGGTGCTGACGACCTCGGACCTGGGCCGGGTGGCGGAGACGGCACGGCGGGAGTTGCGGGTGTGAACGGCAGTGGCTGGGGAACAGTGGTAAGCGAACAGTGGATAGTGGATAGTGGTCAGAGTTCAGCTTTTCCGGGCACTAACTTCATTGATGCTTATGAGTTACTTGGACAGAAACTTTTAGTTAGAGAATTGCAGATAATTAACTATGTTTGCGGTAGGATTGATTTTGTTGTGAAGTATGCGTGGCTGTAAGTCAACGGGTGTCTGCGGTAAGTGATCGGCGGATGGTTGAGAACTGACCACCGACCACTGTTCACCGACCACTGGTGAAGACGAGGCATGGCCCTTTCCGGGGCTGTGCCTTTTTGTTTTTGGGCGGCCAAGAGAAGGAAGGTGCGCGTGAAGGTAGGAGAGCAGTTGCGGGAGATCTGGCGGCAGGCGATTGGAAGCGGACGGAATGCGGAGATGGCGGCGGGCGCGGCGAACGCCGAGGCGGAGCGCAGGACGCTGGCGCTGCCTTCGATCTTGAGCCCGGTCCAGTTTCCGGGGCATCTGCTTCCCAAGCCGACGCCGATGAATCTGCGCCGGTTTGCGGAGACCCCGGTTGTCCGGCGGGCGATCAATGTCATCAAGGATCGCATCGCTGCGATGGACTGGCAGGTGCGGGTGCGCCGGGGAGTGAGGCCGGGGGAGTTGGCCTTTGCGGAACGGAAGCTGCGGGCGCTGCGCAGGACGCTGGAAGAGCCCAACGCCGCGGATAGTTTTCGCACCCTGATTGAACAGGTGATTGAGGATATCCTGACGGGCGGGTACGGCGCCATCGAGATGGAGCCGACCGGCGACGGCGAGCGGCCAGCGATGCTGTGGGCGGTGGACGGGGCCTCGATTCGCATTAATCCCCGGTGGGATGGGCAGGCGGATTCGCCGCGCTACGCGCAGGCGCTGCCGGGGCAACTGGAGTCGAGCGCCATCGATCTGCGCGACGACCAGTTGATGTATGTACGGATGAATCCGCGCAGTTTTACGCCCTTCGGACTGGGAGCGCTGGAAGTGGCCTTCGAGACGGTGAATCAGTTCTTGAGCGCGCACCGGTTCGCGGGCAAACTGGCGGCCAACTCCGTGGCGCAGTACGCGCTGTGGCTGAACGAGGCGACGCCGGCGCAACATGACCGGCTGATTCGCTGGTGGCAGGACGAGATCGAGGGAACGGGGCGGGTGCCGCTGATTTCGACCGAGCAGAAGCCGGAGGTGCTGCGCTTCGCCCAGGGCACGGATGCGGATATGCGGCTGGAGTGGCAGGAGTTTCTCATCCGCATGGTGGCCAATGCTTTTGGATTGCCTCCGCTGATGCTGGGGCTGGAGGCGGATGTCAACCAGTCGACCGCGGCGGAGATGACCGACGAGGCCTTTCGCGGGGCGATCTCGCCGCTGGCGATGCTGTTGGCTGGGCACATTACCCGGGATCTCTTCGGCAAGTGCATCGGCTGGCGGGAGTTTGAATTCGTCTTCAACGAACTGAACGCGCGGGACGAGGAGACGGAGCTGGCGGTGCAGGTGCAACTGCTGCAGGCCGGCGTGTACACAGTGAACGAGGTGCGGGCGATGCGTGGGCTGGGGCCGCTGGGACAGGATGGGGCGGTGCAGTTGACGGGGGAAGGTACAGAACAGGGACTAGGGACTTAGGGACTAGGGAATTACGAACCCGGGCGAGAGATTCCGGTTCAGGAACTGTTGGAGGGCTTGTTTCGCCCGGCTGCGGATTCCTGAATCGGTTCTAGTCCCTAGTCACTTAGTCCCTAGTCCCTCGAGGGATGGAGAGCGCATGCGATTGGAAGCGATGGCAGTAAGGATTCCCCCCGTGGAAGGGCACCCCAACAGGGTTCCGTTCGAGGGGGTATTGACGATGGTGAACATGGCCAGCGACAAGGCGCCGGCGGGCGCGCGCGGGCACAGGGTGATGCTGACGCGCGAGGCGGCGGAGAAGGCGCTGCCCTCGCTGTTGGGCATGGCGGTGGACTACCGGCCGGGATGGGACGGCCATGACGCGCGGCGCAAGATCGGCTTGCTAACCGAGGCGGATCTGGTCGGACAGCGGCTGATGGTGCGCGGGTATCTCTACGCGCGAGACTTTCCCGAAGTGGCGGGAGCCATACAGGCACATTCTCCAGAGTCGATGGGCATGAGCTACGAATTGGCCGACGCGCGGGTGGAAGATATGCGGGCCGAGGTGTGGAAGCTGACCCGCGTGACTTTTACCGGAGCGGCAATTCTGCTGCGGGACAAGGCGGCTTATCGGGCCACCAGCTTCCGCATGGCGAGTTAGCAAGTCAGCTAGCCAGCAGGTCGGCAGGTCAGCGAACAGGCTCCGTAATGCGGAGCCTGTTTTGTCAGCAAGCAGGCAAGTCAGCGGTGGGCGAGTGAACGCAATTCGCACAGGACATTCACCTCAAACAGGAAAGGGATGGCATGGAAAACAAAGAGCAGGAGATTGCGGATCGGCTGGAGGCCGCGACAACCTTGCTGGAGCGGACGCTGAGCTGGCTTGAAGAGCGGCAAGGCGCCTTGACCGGCGAAGTGGAGAGGATTTCAGCGACCGTCGAGCAGAGCCGGCGGGAGACGGAACTTGCCGAGAAGCTGACCGCGGCCGAACGGGAGTTGGCCGAGTTGAAGGCCGGGGCCGCGCACAATGTGCTGAGCCCGCTGCGCAGGACGCTGCCTTCGACAACCAGCGAGATGCTGGCCAAGCACGGCATCGGCGAGGGCCCGGTGGATGTGCGGACCCTGGACGCGGCGCTGGCCGGGCTGAGCTTGGAACAGCGCATCGCGGTGAAGAGCCAACTGCTGCGGGCGGGCGCGATCGCTTAAGGGCAGTTTTCAGTTGTCAGTGATCAGTGGTCAGTTATTTGTGGCCACTGCCCTGACTGCTGATCGACGTTAACTGATCACTGACCACTGATCACTGATCACTCAAGCAACGGCCTCATGGAGGGGGCGGAAAGAGCCTATGAACGCAACCTTTGCAGACATTCACGCGGCAGCAGATTATATCGGGCCGGGCGCTATCGAAGTCCCGTTGTACCAGACCGAGATCTTCGACATCTGTCGGCGTTCGAGCCCCTTCGGGCAGCGCATCAAGCAGGTTCCGGCGACGGGACATCCGTCGCGGTTCTTCGAGGAGACGGCGATTCCAAATCCGGGAACGGCCGGCTTTGTAAATCCCCGCAGCATCTCGCCGGCGGTGGTGAGTCCGACACGGGTGGAGCGGAGCGTGCCGTTGAAGGCAATCGTTTCGCAGATCAACTACAACCTCTTCGACATCGAACTGGGCGACCAGCAGAAGCAGTTTGCTTATCTCCAGGCGAAAGACCTGGTGGACACTGTGAGCGGTGTGATGGTGGCGCACGACGTGGCTCTATGGAACGGCAACGACACCAGCCTAGCCACGCCGACGACCACGCAGTATATGGGCGTGATCGGGCAGATTGCCGCGACCGGCGGCCTGACGACGACCATCGGCACGACGGCTTCCATCGTGGACGGGATCAAGTCGGCGGTGGCGCAGATGGTGGCCAGCAACGGCTTCCAGGTGCGGCCTACGGCGATTTACGCCAACCCGGTGCTGCTGGACCTGATCGACCGCGAGATGAAGACAGAATTCAACGTGGTGTTGAATACCGACAACATCACGGGTGGAATCCGGGTGAAGATGCTTTCGACGCAAGCGGGCGATCTGCCGCTGATTCCGGATTGGAGCCTGGGTTACACTGGCACGCCAGGATCGGGCACGGCGGTGCTGCCGGCCTACATCGTGACCGAGGATCTGATCGAGTACCACTGGCTTGGCGATCCGACGCCGCGCATCTTCCAGCTTGGGCTGCCAAACTCGCTGGCTTACCAGTATGTCGCGGTCAAGTTCGGCGCCGTGGTAGTGAAAGGCGCTTCCTACGCGCATTACCAGGTGCTTGTGGACCGGTAGACGCGGAGTTAGCCGCGTTAGCAATCAGGCCTCAACAACAAAGGCCTCGCCGGCTGGCGATTCAGCAAGTCAGCGAGCTAGCGTGCTGACGGCTGCAAATGCGGAGGAGCGCGGGTTATGAATCGATAACTCCCGCTCCTCTGCAAGATCTATAAAGGAAAGGGTGGGGTATGGCATATCTGCAGCCAGCGGATTACCCGAATTATGGATTGCCGGCGGGGACGACGGCGGACTGGATTACAGCCGCCACGGCATTGATAAACAGTTACTGCAGGCGGCCGGACCTGAATGTGATTCAGTATACGGAGCGATTGCGGTTGACGAGCGGCTCGCAGACGGTGTTGTTGAGCTATCTTCCGCTGACGCCGTTGGGACCAGCGGCAACGCCGCTGGTCAGCATCGAAGGCCGTTACACCAAGCCGCGGCGCGGGGAGTTTCCGAACCAGCCGCTGCTGGAGATCGCGCTCGCGTTTTCGCTGCCTGGGCAGTGGACGGCGATCGATCCTAACTCGGTCGATTACGATCCGAACATCGGGGAACTGACACTGCCGTGGAATGTGCTCGGGCTGCCGTACAACGAGGTGGCGGTTATTTACACGGCCGGGTTGGCGACGATCGGCGACGACGTGAAGACGGCTTGCGCGCAGATTGTGCGAAATGCGCAATCGACGCCGGCATTGAATGCCAGCAAGACCAAGATCGACACGATGCAGATGCAGTATTTCTCGAGTTCGCTGGTGGACGAAACAGTGCAGGCCTGGCTGCGTCCCTACATTGCGAACAGGCTGGGGTGAGCGATGAGCGATACGGCACCGCGCAACCCGGTGGGAGCGCCGCGGATGCTGGCCGATGCCCTGCTGCGAAGCGTGGCGGGAACCACGGCCCTTCTGCGGGTGACGGGAACGAATACGGATAGCAGCCAGTCCGAGGTGGGGCTGGTAGCGACGACCTTTGCCGACGTGGTGGTCGGTCCGGTGGCGATGCGCAAACTGCGTCCAGCCTGGCAGGAAAATGGCGAGTCGAAGTGGGAGCTGATTGTCTCGGCGACCGGGGTGGAGCAGCAGGTCAATGCGCTCGACCTTGCATCGGCCCAGTCTCTCTTTGCGATGACTCTGTTAGTTACTGTGGCGGGACAGGATTACCTGATCGAGTCGATTGCCGCCAATGAAGCCTTCGGCCAGGTGTATCTCTACAGGCTGCTGTTGCGGGAAGCGCGTCAGCAGGCTGTGTAGACAGCAGACAGATGCCAGCTAACAGTTCTAAGGAACCTCTGAATAAGGCTGTGTTTTGAAAGGGCGCGGCTTTAGCCGGGCCGCAAGTGCGGCAAGATCAGCGCAGGCTTGAGCCTCTGACGAAGTGTTGGACAGCCGCAAAGACTTGTTCAGGGTTCCCTAAGTTGTCTCTCATTATCGATGAGTTACCCAGGAAGACTGTCAGCTGTCAGCTGTTTGCTGTCGGCTGGAGGGAGTTGAACTCCATGCAGAATGCGAAAGACTCGTTTTATATGGCGCTACGCGCGCGGCTGGCGGCGATCAATCCTGAGCGGACGATCCTGCTGCGCGGCGCGGCGCGTCCGGGGATTCTAGTGGAAGAGGCGGAGGCCCCGTTCAGCCAGCTTCCCAACGATGTGTTTGTTCTGCGCTGGCTGGGCCTGAGCGTTGACATGGATCTTGGATCCGAGATGGTAGCCGAGCAATGCGAGGTGATCTATCAAACCTGTGGAACGCAGAGCTTTGGCGGGCTGGATCGCGGCCGGCTGATCAGCGCGATGGACGAGGAGCTGGCGGCGATGGCGCAGCCTTTCTATACGCCCAAACTCAATTACACGGCCACTCCGCCGACAACGATGTTAACCAAGGTGTTTTGGGATGAGCCGGGGTTTGGGTCGATCGTGATTCAGCGGGACCGGCTGAGCCGTTCCGCGAGCATGACGGTCTACAGCTACCAGGAGCAGGGGGAGTAAATGTCAGTCAATTGGTTTTCGTCTCCCGCACCGGTGGCGCGGCGCATTCGAGGGTATTTTGCGCCGGTGAACCGCGCGACGCAAACACCGGTGCTCTTCGATCCGGCCCAGCAAGGCGGATTCAGCCTGAACGCTCCGCCCGCTCCGTGGATCAGTCTGGGTTGGATTCAAGGATTCACGCGCAAGCCTGCCAGCAAGACCGCTGCCGTGATGACGGGCATTCCCGCCACCGCGCTGGAGCAGGTGCGCGAGACGCTCGAGGCGCAGGTGAGCTTCGAGTTTCTGAGTTGGACAAAGCTGACTATGGCTTTGGCCACAGGCTCGCAACACATGAACCTGCTGGCTCCCGCCAGCGGCGCTGCTCCGGCCGCGGATGGCGCCCAGGCAGCTTCCGCGGTAAACGTGCAAAGCGGTTCGACAGCAACATTCGTTGCGCTGGCCGCGACCGATGCCGCACAATTCTCGCCCGGTTCAATCATCGCTTTGGATGCGGATTACGCCGGACAAACAGGATTTGTAGGAGCGCCGGTAGCGGGAGCGTATGTGCGGCAGGCGCTGACGGATGTTGACTACATCCGGCGCGTGACTTTCAACGTCGCATTGGTGTCGCAAGTAACTTCAGCGGGACTCACACTTGCCGCACCATTGCCAGGCGGAACTCCGGCGGCTGGATCCAAGTTGCAAGCTGTTACCGGATTCGTGGATCGCGAGGGCGGCAGCTTTTACCAGGAATGGTCGGCATTGTTTGTCATGGAAGGCAGCCAGGGCGAGCGGATCTTCTTTCACTATCCACGCCTGCAGACCATGGCCGGCGCGCAGGAAGCCGTTTTGCCGTTGGACGGGAAGCGGAAGGATGGGTTGGGACGGGTCGAGCTCAAGGGCCAGTTTCTGGCGCTGCCCGTGACCGACCCGCTGGATGGGGAACGGGTGGTGAGCTACCGGAGCTTCTTACCCGCGGCCAACGCTTTGGTTTAAGCGAGTCACCGAGTTAGCAAGTCAGCAGGGCAGAGAATCACGATGAAGATAACTATCAACGGTCAAGACTACACAACCGCGCTCGATGCAGTGCGGCCATTGACGATCGAGCGCAAGCTGAACGAACCCTCCCTATGTCAACTGTGGCTTAGCCTGCCCGCAAGCGGCAGCTTGGCGATGCCTTTGCGCAATCAATCCATAGCGGTGACCGGCGACGACGGAACCTGTTACTTTACGGGTTACATAGCCGCGAGTCCTCTGCCCGAGTATGCCGGGCTGGCGATGGAAGGGCCGCGCTACCGGATTGCTATCCAGGCTTTGAGCGATGAGCTGCTCCTGGACCAACTGCTGATGCCGCCCAGCGCGGGCGCAACGGGCCAGAGCGCCGGGACGCTGATGACAGACCTGGTGACCCGCACGGGAGTTACCCGGCTATCGACTTCAGGACTTTCGCTCAGCGCGCAGGTCAGCAATTTCGTTCCCGATCCGGGCGCGCCGTGGAGCAAGAGCGCCGGGCAGGTGGCCAGCATGGCGCGGGCCGCCTATCGAGCGATCAATGGGGCGCTCACGGTATCCCCGGTGCAGAGCACGGTGCATCCGCTCAACGAGACGGATGGCAGCTTGAACCTGGCAGCACTCGCGTTTACAGGCAGCGTCAAGCGCGCCTTGGCGAACGATGTTACCGTCTGCGGCGAGCATGAGCCGGTTGCTTATGTGACAGAATACTTTCTGGGCGACGGGGTTACCACACAGTTCTATCTGGCGGCAGACCCGTTCTTTCCCGCTTCCTCCAAGTCAACCATCATCAGCGAACTTTTCAACGAGTCCCAGATCAATCAGTGCGTGTGGGGAGTTAGCGGCGCCACCGGCTATCTCACGCTGGGCGCGGGCGGGTTGGCGATGGAGGGAGGCAATGGAATCGACGGGGAGACACTCATTGTCTGGCTTGATCCGGTCGAGATGGGCGGGACGCTGCTGCTGGAGGCTGTGGGCATAACTCTATCTCCGGGCAGCACCGGTGCACTCGCCGGCTTCTTCGTCGGGATGAACACGCAGGCCGCATGCATTGCGGGCTTTCAAGTGACTTCTCAGCAAGGCACCGGAGCCGTCACATTGCAGCCGTTGATTCAAGGAAGCCCGGTGGGCACAATTTATGCGATTAACTCATCCTACCAATACACGTTGCGCGTAAGAGTGCATTGCCCGGAGAACGAACGGGAGCTAGCATTCTATCGCTCCTTTGGAGATAGCGGTGCAATCACCTCCGGCGGACAATTGATTGCGGCTTCAGGCTGCGTTCAGATGGAGATCCAGCAGTTTGTCAACGGAGTGGGTGGGATGCCGGTGACGCTATATGACGGCGCCATCGGCAGCCTTCCGACGGCCTGCAATGTGGTGGCTGCGAGCAGCATCAACCTGATTGGAACCATGCGCGCGTTGAATCTGACCAATCTCGGTTCAGGCTGGGTCGTAAGTACGCCTCCGGGCGGAGGACGATATACACGCCGCGTGGGTACAGCTGCCGAGGCGGCCGAATGCCATCTGGAGCGCACCGGCAAGGTCGTCTTTTACACCGGATACGCGCCCGTGTCAGGCGAGCAGATAGCGGTAAGCTACCGTACCATGGGCAGGGCCGTAGGGCGAGCAGTGAACACCGCCAGCCAGCAGGCACTGGCGGAAGCGGGGATGCCCTCTGAGGCCGCGTGGATCGGCTCGGTAACCAATCCGCCGGCGCGCAGTTCCCAGGACTGCCTCAATGCCGCTTTCGCGATCGAGCAGGCGGCGGCGGGCGTGAGCGCTCTCTGGAGCGGCAGCTACAAGGGAACCAGGATGAGCTTTGCCGCCGATGTATGGCCGGGCGATGCGCTGCTGCTGAATGCGCCTTCGACCAGCCTGAACGCGCAGGTAGTGGTGCGAACGGTCACGGTGAGTTATCGGGCGAGTTATCCGGATCTGGTCGAGTATGCCATCGCCTTCGCCAACGACTGGGCCGACGATCTGGCCATCAAGACCAGCGCGACGGTGCCCGTTGATGCATGGCTGCCGGCGCCCATCGCACCCACCGTGCTTACCAATCTGAACGCTCTCACGGTGACGGCGCTAAGTGGAACGGCGGTAACGATCAATGCCGGCGCGACGCCGCCAGCCGGCGGAGGATTCGAGATTCGGACGCGGGACTTTGCCTTCATGGCGGGCGAAGATCCTACTCTGGTGATGCGCGCGACGCAGCCCAGCATGACTTTTTCCCGCATTACCGCCAACGACCGGTTTTATATCCGGATGTATGACGGCTCGACGCCGCCCAATTACTCGGAGTTTTCAACGGCATTGTTCATCAACCTGCCGCTAGGATCGTAAGCGGCGGCTTCTTAGTTAGCGATAGACGAATGGAGTCCAGTGGATGCGTATGATGAATGAATTCGAAGCGCAGGTGCTGAGCGACTTATGCGTGCTGAAGACGCAGATGACCGGCCTGATGGGCGACGGCAACGGCGGACGTGTCGCCGATCTGGAGCGGCGCATGGAGCGGCACGAGCAGAACTGGCAGCGCGCCAAAGGATTTCTCGCCGCCATCAGCGTTCTCTTCGCGGTCGTTGAAGTAGCCATGGAGACATTACAGCGGCATTTGTTCACCGGCCTCAGATAAGTGCAAGTTAGAAATACTCTGAGATGGAACACAGCGAAGCCGGCTCCGCGCCTATCGAGATATTCTCAGCTTTTCGAGCGCCCAGCGCGCCGCCGCGCGCAGCCCGTCGTCCGCGGCTCCGGCCCACTCCTCCAGCCGCGCCGCAGACCGGCCCAGCCCGCTGTTGCCTATCGCAATGGCTACATTGCGCCGCAGCCCGAGAAACCCCGCTCTGCGCACCGGCGAGCCATTGAACCTAGCCTCGAACTCCGCTTCATCCATTCCCGCCAGCCAATCGAGAGCCGGGTTCACCAGCTCCGCGCGCGCCTCCAACTCTTTATTCGCTGTTATAGGCGCTCTTCGATTCCAGGGACAAACGTCCTGGCATATATCGCAGCCGAAGACCTGCCTTCCCATCCCCTCCATCAACTCCGGAGCAATAACTCCGCGATGCTCGATCGTCAAATAAGAGATGCATTTATTCGCATCCATCTGGTAGGGGGCATTCAGCGCGCCGGTCGGGCAGGCTTCCAGGCAGCGGCGGCAGGTTCCACAGCGATCCGGTTGCAGCGCCGCAAGCGCTTTCTCCTTCTTTGTTTCAAGAGAAGTTATAAGCACGGCTAGGAACCCAAACGATCCCAGCTTGGGATGAATCAAGCAAGTATTCTTCCCCGTCCAGCCCAGCCCTGCCGCATCCGCCAGCGCGCGCTCCATTACCGGCCCGGTGTCCACGAAGGCCCGCGCTGCAAACTCCCCAAGCTCCTCGCGCAGCCGCGCCTCCAGCACTTTCATCCGCTTAAGCAGCACTTTATGATAATCACTCGGCCGCCGCTCGCCGTTTGTATCCATCTTGCTTGACCAGGCGTAGCGCGCAATCCATCCCGCGCCTTCGTCTGCCGGTTCGATTGAGCGCGGCTGCGGGCTGTTGTAGTTCGCCCAGCAGACCACCGCCGAGCGCGCCCAGGGAAACGGAATCTCCGCCCGCGACCGCAGCAGCCGCCCGTCCTCGTTCACCCGTCTCAGGTAGTTCATCGTCCCCGCGCGCCCCGCCCGCACCCACTCCTCGAATCGCTCCGCATCCCGTTCCTGGTTGGCGTGGGGCAGCGCGACGAGGCCCGCCTCGGTGAATCCAACCTCCCGCGCCAAGGCGCGGGCCAGCTCCCTGCTCAGGCCGGGGGGGGAATTCAGGCTAACCACGGGTTGGAGCGGAGGGTTGCCCACGTTTCAATCATCTATCACAAGCATGGGTGCCGCAGGAATCGCTCAATTCTATTTTGATAGAAGAAGAGCCTTTGCCTCTTGGAGATCAATTTTTGCTCGGTGACCGTGAGCGGCAAGCAGCGATAGCAGTTCGCCGCCGCTCAATAGCGTAAGAGGCTTGTCTTTTGCAAATTCGTATGCGTCAGGGCCATAGGTGGCAGTGGTGACAAGAATGCCCTTGGTTGCGCCTTCATTGTGGACGGTGCCATAGAGATCACGGACAGCGGATACGCCAACAACATTCGTATACCGCTTTGCCTGGATAACGATTTTGCCGCCACGAATCGGATCGGGATCAAATGCAATAGCATCAACTCCTCCGTCGCGGCTAGCCTGGGTGATCTTGACCTCACCGCCATTCTTGCTGAATTCCTCCTCGAATAGCTCCCTGATCAGATTCTCGAAATCCAGCCAATCCATTGCGGCGAGATTTGTGCGATCATCCAAGCTGTCAGCAACCGCGTAACCCTCGACAAACCGGCGATCCTCTTTGTTGATTGTGAGAATTGGTCGCACTGGAGTTAGCTCTGTCAGCTTACTGCTCGCAATTCCCTTGAGCTTTCGAAAACACGCCTTTGGCTCGACTTGACTCAGGTTTATCTGTAGGAACTCTTCACGTTCTGCCTGGATGGAAAGAATGCAGCCGCGGGTTTCAACCCCGGTAGCCCTATCGATGCTCTGAACCCAACCATTGAAAACAATGCTCTTAAGCACTTCCGACTCGTCTGCAATATAAAGCTCATGAATTGTTCTGAGGGCGATCTGGTAAAGGACATCATCATATGTCTTTTTCAACCATGCGTCCGATACTGGCACCTCTTGAAATTGTTCGCGCGCAGCGATGTACTTCACTTCCTTGATAGTCGGGAATGCGAGTTGGTTCGGAAGCTCAAAGTCAACAATCAAAACGCCGCTGCTTTGCGTGAAACTTAGTGTGTTTCCTTGAGGAAAGCTTTCCGGATAATTGGAATGATTCAGGACTTCCGCAAAGAAGTATTCCACAGCCGATGCGTTCCCGGCTTTATACTCCTCGCAAAGCGCGTCAATCTGTGCATGCTGCGCCTCCTGCTTTGTCCTGTACTGCGTTCGCGCAAGCTCCCACTTCGAGACACTGTCCGCATATTCTTTAAGAGTCTTCTGATAGGCTGAATCGATTGCCGCACAATCTCTACTCCATTTAGCTCTTGCTCCCTCGAAGGATACTGCCGCCTGAGCCTCCCTCTTGATTCGACGCCCACTAAATACCCGGTCCAGAAGAGTCAAGTATGGGGCGAACCAATATGGATTCGGTTCCTCCGGCTTCCCAGGTGCAGTGGGTTCCTTCGGGCGAGGCTGCGTGAACCGAGTGCTATATTTCAGGCTCAACCAACGAAAAGGATGCTGCTGGAGTCCTGTTGAGAGAATCGTCTCAAGAGCCGAACATTGCTCTTCCAATTCCGATGTTCGACTCAGCGCTGCCCCCTTATTTGCTTCTTTATCCCATGATTTCTGTAGCTTTTCCTGCCGAGCCTTGAGTGCCGATTGCGTTCTCGCCCATCGCTCATCCCATGCAGCAACCAGCAAGTTGGCTTTCAAGTTGGCTTCCTCCTGCGTGGTCCCGCGGACAACGCGGTAGGCCTTCAGTCCGGCGTGTTGTACTCTGACTTCCCACATTCCAAACGGCCCCCGACACCGAAGGATAAGCATACAGCTTGATGCGGCCAGAGCAGTTAAAAAATGCCGGCAGCCCGCATCTCAGGTCATTTCACGAAAATGGCGTGGGGCACCCAGCATTGACTATGGAACCGCCGACCCTCCTGTTTGCGTATTGAACTTCAGCGTGTTCACTTGCGGACGGCGACGAGCGCAAACGAACACCCGGCGCGGCGGCGCGGAGTTCGGAGATGCTTCTATCCTCTGCGATTTCAGCGCTTTCCTCCCTTTGCGGCTTTGGCCGCCCGCGTGCTGACCAATGAGAATGCCGGCCATGTGCGGAGAATATGCAACCCATGCCGCAAAACGGCTGTCCAAGCGAGCAAGCCCGAATTCCAAGGAGGTCTTCCTATGACATGCACCATGCCGATCCCGATAGATGCCGCGATCTTCCCAGCCGTTGAACGAACTGAGCAGGCTGACCTGACCGAGTTGGTTCGTGGCAACGAGCAGAACCTGCTGGCCCGGCTCTGCCCGCTGGTGCGCCGGCACAGCGTGATGCTCGACATGCGTTCGGTCGAGCGCATCGACGCAGCCGGCATCGCCGCCCTGATCTCGCTTCACGCCGCGGCACAGGAGACCGGCCATTGTTTCACCGTCGTGAATCTCTCGCCGCGTGTGGCAGAGATCCTGTCGCTGGTAGGGCTGGAGCGAATTCTTGTGTCTCATAATGCGGTCATAGAACCGCATTCCGGCTCGCAATTCTATCGCCCCGCCGCATGAAGATCCCCGTCGCCGCTTCCAAATCGGTTGGTGGCACTGCCTTTTGTATCAAATTACGAGACCAAAAGTCCCAGAACGGTACCTCGCTCAGAGACCAAACGATTCCTGTGTGACCTCCGGCACAGGCAACTGTATACTTGAGACGATATTCGTAGTAACGACCAATCAACCCCGCGCAACGCTGTCTGAAGCCTGGATGACCCGCAGCGCTCAACCTGAAAACCGCAACTCTCTCTCGTTGTTGCGTTGAGCCGCGTCCCGCCATCCTCTGCTTCGCACCGCAGGCGCGAAATTCAAGATTCGGAGGCATCATCTCATGTCGCAGGGCGCAGTGGACAAGTCGTCTGCCGCAAAGGCAGATTCAACATCAACTCAACACGTGTTTTTCTTCGGCGGCGGAAAGGCCGAAGGCAATGGAAAAATGAAGGATGTGCTGGGCGGCAAGGGCGCCGGCCTGGCCGAAATGACCAACGCCGGACTGCCGGTGCCTCCCGGATTCACCATCCAGACCGAGGCCTGTCGCGAGTACATGCGCGGCGCGCTCTCGCCCCAGGTGGACAAGGAAATGTACGCCGCCCTGGAGCGGCTGGAGAAGCTGCAAGGCCAGAAGCTCGGCACCGGCGAGAATCCCCTGCTGGTCAGCGTACGCTCCGGCGCAAAGTTTTCCATGCCCGGCATGATGGACACCATTCTCAACCTCGGCCTCAACGATCAGGCCGTGGAAGCGCTGTCCAAGCGCAGCAATAATCCCCGCTTTGCCTATGACTCCTATCGACGGCTGATCCAGATGTTCGGTGACGTGGTTCTCGATGTCCCCAAGAAGAGCTTCGAGCACATCTTCGACAGCGTCAAGAAGCGCGCCAAGGTCAAGTTCGATTACGAGCTCCAGCCCAAGGCGCTGCAGGAAATCATCGCCGAGTACAAGAAGCTGGTGAAGAAGGAGACTGGCAAGGAGTTTCCGCAGGCCCCGCTGGAGCAGTTGGTGCTGGCCCGCGACGCCGTCTTCCGGAGCTGGATGAACGAGCGCGCCAAGACCTATCGCCGCATCAACCGCATCGACGACTGGCTGGGCACTGCGGTCAACGTGCAGGCCATGGTCTTCGGCAACCTGGGTGAAAACTCCGGCACCGGCGTCGGCTTCACGCGCAACCCGGCCACCGGCGAGCACGCCTTCTTCGGCGAGTACCTGATGAACGCGCAGGGCGAGGACGTGGTCTCAGGCGTCCGCACGCCGCTCTCCATCTCCGAGTTGGATCGCGCCATGCCCGAGGTTTACAACCAACTCCGCGAGATCACCGGCAAGATGGAAAAGCACTACCGCGACATGCAGGATTTCGAGTTCACCATCCAGGATGGCAAGCTCTACATGCTGCAAACCCGCAACGGCAAGCGCACCGGCCTGGCCGCCGTCCGCGTCGCCATCGACATGGTTAAGGAAGGCCTCATCACCCAGGAAGAGGCCATCCACCGCGTCGAGCCAAATCAGCTTTACGACTTCCTCGTTCCGCGTCTGGTCGAAAAGGGCGAGAAGGTTGAAGTCCTAGCCACGGGCCTGCCGGCCTCGCCCGGCGCGGCTGTCGGCCAGATCGTCTTCTCCGCCGAAGAAGCCGTCAAGCAACACGCCAGCGGCAAATACCCGGTCATCATTCTCGTTCGCGGCGAAACCACCCCCGAGGACATCGCCGGCATGGAAGTGGCCGCAGGAATTCTCACCTCGCGCGGCGGCATGACCTCGCACGCCGCCGTCGTCACTCGCGGCATGGGCAAGTGCTGCGTCGCTGGAGCCGGCGATTGCACCGTCGACGAAGCCAAGAAGGAGCTCCGCGTCAAGGGCAAGACTTTCAAGCAGGGCGACTGGCTTTCGCTCGACGGCACCACCGGCCGCGTTATCGCCGGCAAGCTCAAGACCCTCGACGCCCAGCCCGACGATCCCGATCTGGTCACCTACATGAGCTGGGTCGATCCGGTCCGCCGCCTCAAGATTCGCGCCAACGCCGACATTCCGAGAGACGCCAGGAATGCCCGCATGTTTGGCGCCGAAGGCATCGGCCTCTGCCGCACCGAGCACATGTTCTTTGCCGAAGATCGCATCGGGCACATGCGCACCATGATCCTGGCCAATAACGAAAAGGATCGTCGCGCCGCCCTCAAAAAGCTCCTGCCCATGCAGCGCGCCGACTTTGTCGGCCTCTTCAAGGCGATGGAGTCGCTGCCCGTCACCATCCGCACCATCGATCCGCCGCTGCACGAGTTCCTGCCCAAGCGCGAGGATCTGATGGTCGAGATTCAGCACCTGACAGACACCAAGCCCCGCTCGCCCAAGCTCAAAGAATTGCGCACGCTGCTGGCGCGGGTCGAGGAGTTGCACGAGCAGAATCCCATGCTCGGCTTGCGCGGCTGCCGTCTCGGCATCGCCTTCCCCGAGATCACCGAGATGCAGACGCGTGCCATTATCGAGGCCGCGTGCATCGTCAAGAGCAAGGGCGCCGATCCGCATCCCGAGATCATGATTCCGCTGGTCGCCACCATCGAGGAAACCCGCAACCAAGCCGCCGTCATTCGCCGCGTCGCCGAGGAAGTCTTCAAGGAGAAGGGCGTCACCGTCGATTACATGGTGGGCACCATGATCGAACTGCCGCGCGCTGCTCTGACCGCCGGCCAGATCGCCGAGGAGGCCGAGTTCTTCAGCTTCGGAACCAACGACCTCACCCAGACCACCTTCGGCATCAGCCGCGACGACATCAACCAGTTCCTCCCGGCCTACATGAAGGCGGGCATCTTCAAGCAGGACCCCTTCGCCACCCTCGATCAGGCGGGCGTCGGGCAACTGGTCGAGATGGCCACAACCAACGGCCGCAAGACCCGGCCCACCCTCAAGGTCGGCATCTGCGGCGAGCACGGCGGCGATCCCGAGTCCGTCAAGTTCTGCCACCGTATCGGCCTCAACTACGTCTCCTGCTCGCCCTTCCGTCTGCTGACGGCGCGGTTAGCGGCGGCGCAAGCAGCCATCGAGGAGAAGCAGAGCGGCCCGGCGCACACCACCAGCTAGCCCGGCAAATCCGGCTTAACCGCAAGGGCGCAGCCTTCAGGCTGCGCCCTTGGTGCATCTGGGCGGCCTTTCCGTGGAGCAGTGTCGTTTCCGTTTCAGGCTTGCTTTGCCGGAACACTTTCCCGGATTTGCAGCATTGAATTCACTAACGCAATTCTGTCCATCTACCTTGATGGACACCGTGGTAAAGTTCATTAGGGGTTGCACAATAATGGCCAGAAGGGCAAGGGATCTATCTCCGATTTTTCTCTCCAGGCAGGATGAAGATTTGCGGCTGCTTGAGCCGCCCGGACTGGCAAAACGGCCTGGCAAGTTGATTGCCTTTGGGTGGTACGGTGGCAAATTCAGCCATTTGAACTGGCTGCTGCCCATACTCCCTACTTGTCACCATTACTGCGAACCATTTGCGGGTTCTGCCGCCGTCTTATTGAATCGCCCTCCCTCGCCGGTAGAGACCTATAACGACATAGATGGCGAGGTTGCAAATTTCTTTCGGGTATTGCGCGATCAGAAGGATGAACTCATAGAAAAGATAGGGCTTACGCCATTCTCTCGCGAGGAATTTTACTATAGCGTCAGCAAGAATCCTGATCGCGAACTTGATGGGGTTGAGCGGGCACGCCTGTTTTACGTTCGGGCGCGACAGGCCCGAACCGGCCTTGCTCAGACCGCATCGCTGGGACGTTGGGCGAACTGCAAGGAAACAAGCAGGGGTGGAATGTCGGGCGTTGTTTCCCGCTGGCTCGGCGCCGTCGAGGACTTGCCACATATCGCCCAAAGATTGCTCCGCGTTCAAATCGAGAATCGTCCAGCGGTGGAGGTGATCAGGGTCTACGATGCTCCGAAGACGCTTTTCTATTGCGACCCACCCTATCCTCATGCCTCTCGAAGCGATATTAAGGCCTATGGACACGAAATGACCGATTTTGACCACCGAGCATTGGCGCATGTATTGAAGAAATGCAAGGGGATGGTGGCGATTTCGGGGTATCAGTGTGACCTGATGGATGAGCTATATGGGGACTGGCGGGTCATCGAGGCGCCGGAGAAGCAGTGCCATTCCGTAAAACAATACAGGACCGAGGCTCTTTGGGTAAACTTCTAGCGATATGTCCATCGATTACGAAGTCGCTCTGAAAATACTCTCCGATATGTTTGCCGGGGTTGAGGGTCTTCTGCTGAACGATCAAGCGCCTGTATGCAATGAGGCGTTGACTCCTCATTTTGACACCATTTTCAGGACGAATGTTCAGGCCTATCGCGAAACCCTGCTTGGTTGTGCGCTCGCCCATCTGCTTGACAGGGAAATCGACGTCCGCCTTCCCTACGTGAATCAGGGTGAGCGCGCGTACAACGGAAGGACGCTGGACGAACGTGTAATCAATCCCTTCTTACAAATGAATCGGATACCATGCTCCAAAGGTCCGTTTTTGGCCCTCTTCCGCCGGTCTGTCCGCTTTGACGCCTCGACGCGCGAGGGGCTTCGCGACAAGACGGGCTACGACGCGTTTCTGGCGCTAGTCGCCGATTTGGAGGCGCTGTCTGAAGACCAGGAGATTCTCGATATCCTCCGGTGTCTTCTTTACCGATTCGCCAAACTTCGCGAAGCGGCCGACGTGGTTTTGTCGCGTGTCCAAAGACTGAGCCTGGACCAGCTATCGTCCCTGATCGATTCTCTTCTCGTTTCACCAAGCGGGGGAAGAATCCCGGTCATCGTAGTCGTTTCCGCCTTCCGAACCCTCAACGAGTTCTTCGGAGCTGACTGGACCATCGAGTATCAGGGAATTAATGTCGCGGATTCTCAGACAGGCGCAGGGGGAGACATTACCGTGAGACGCGAAAGCAACATCGTCATAGCCGCCGAGGTGACAGAGCGACCGATGGACCGTGGCCGGGTGGTACAGACATTTCATACAAAGATTGCACCGCATGGTATTGAAGATTATCTGTTCTTCGTTCGGCTCGATAGTTTGGAAGACGGCGCTCGGCAACAGGCCAAGCAGTACTTCGCCCAAGGACATGAAGTGAATTTTCTTGCGATCAAGGATTGGGTGGTCATGCTTCTTGCGTCCATGGGAGTTCGTGGACGCGGCATTTATCTCTCCCGGCTTCTCGAAATGATTGATGACCCATCGATGCCACGATCTATCAAAGTCGCTTGGAACCACGGGATTGCCGCACTGGTTGATT
This sequence comes from Occallatibacter sp., assembly GCA_049522975.1. Classification (GTDB taxonomy): domain Bacteria; phylum Acidobacteriota; class Terriglobia; order Terriglobales; family Acidobacteriaceae; genus Telmatobacter. The sequence goes on from JBEKNI010000019.1 coordinate 23,732, forward strand.
GAAATAATTCTACAGTCTGGTGCCCCAACTCTGGATTCTCGGACCTGGGATGGTCCTCTGCCGAATACCTCCACCCCACCATAAATCCTTGCCGATAATTACCCTCCGTTGGCGCAAACTTATAAATAGAAGACAAGGGAGCGAAACCCCTGTCCCAGGAGAAGCCATGCGCAACTCTGCCGCCACCATCCCCGCTCGCATCCCAGGCCCGTCCGCGGGCCTCATTTCGTGTCAATTCGAGGCCTTTTCGGGCGTTTTTCTGCCAATTTCAGCCCCTTTTCAAGGGGCAATTCAATCAACTTTCGCACAAAACAAAGGAGTTAGATCGGAAATAGGCCCCACCCCCACCCCCTATTTCCTGTGAAACTGTGAGACTGTGAAGACGGACGCCGCCGATTCCGGTTCTTGGACCTGAGAGGAGGCGCCGCGCCGAGTTGCTCTAGGAGGAGTTGGAGGCGGTCGAGAAACTGCGCCGCCAGGCCAAGCGCGAGATGATTGTGGAGTGCCGCAAATATCCGGAGACCAAGCTGCTCTGTTCGGTGCCGTTTCTCGGCCCGGTGCGCGCGGCAGTGCTCATCGGGCGCGTGCAGACGCCGCACCGTTTCCGCACCAAGCGCCAGTTCTGGGCCTACTGCGGACTAGCTTTGGAGATGCGCGACAGCGGCGAATACCGCATGGTTGACGGACAGGTGGAACGCCGCAAGAGGCCGGCACAGATTCGCGGCCTGAACTGGAACCACAGCCACGAGCTGAAGAATCTGTTCAAGGCGGCGGCGACTACGGCCAGTTTTTCCGAGGGAGTGTTTCGAGAGTTTTATCTTGGGCTGCTAAAGAAAAATATGCTCCCCGGAGATGGTGCGGCTGACCTTGGCGCGCAAGATCGCCGCCATCGCGCTGAAGATCTGGAAGAAAGGAGAAGCGTTCGACGCGGAACATTTGAAGTTACAAGCAGCTTGAGCGCATGGCATGCCCGCTGGGGAGCGGAGTTATCGAGAACCTCCAACGGCTGACTGAGCGCTCGGGTTATAGGGATGAGTGACTAATTCGATTTCATGGGGCGGGTTTAGGCGCTTCAGTCTCAAGGGCCACCGTATGCCTCCTCGGACAACCCAAAAAAGCCATAGGCCACGAGTCTCAGATAGAACCATGGTTGGCAGTTGCCAATCGGCTGCTTGCAGGCGCGGAAGAAGCCGCACAGAGGAATGCGAAGGGATATGACGCCAACAACCTCCCCAAAAGGTGAAAAACAAAACCATGCCCTCGAAAGGTGTGATGTGGCTGCCAACAGGGGCTCGATGTCAGAAAAATATCTTCCCCCGGCGGATCAGGTGAAGTGTTTTTTCTTGACATCCCCTTTTATAGAACCCGCCATATCGTCAGTCAATAAACCTCCATCAATCCGTCCCGCAAGAATTTTCTTTTCGTCTTCATCTGGATGCTTTTGAGAAATGCCTGCCAAAGCTCCTTCAGTTCTGATCGAGAGTCGAAACCCAGCGCGCGCAATAAATGCCTGCGGCTCTCCGCTTCCTCGCCAAATAAGTCATTGCGATAAGTCTCCGGGTCGGGAGAATCCTCTTGGAAGGCCACCACCAGAAGAGGCCCGAAGCGCTGCAAATCGGGTGGTGGCAACGGCGCAGAGGATTGCTGGAGGCTGTTGACGCCAGGGCAAGCGCCAGCACAAACGTGACAAATTGAGCCGCCTTTTTCATGCTGCCAATCCTAACACTGGGAAACTACTTTTCGCCCAAAAATCCCTCCACCGCCTTCTGCCACATCTCCGGCTGGTCGACGAAGTTCATATGCCCGCTATTGGGCAGGATCACCAGCTTCGATCCGGCGATCTTCTCGTGCATCTCTTTCGCGAGGCTGGGGTCGCACTCGTCGTGGTCGCCTACCAGGACCAGCGTGGGGACGTGGATGGTGGGGAGGCGGTCAACGTACTCGACGGACTTGAGGTTGCCGTCGATGATGAACTCGCCGTGCTCGCCCCACATGGCGCGGTAGAGTTCCCAGTTGGTGGGGGCGTTGCCGGCGGCGGGGTCGTAGGCGGAGTCGGGGCGCGCGCCGTAGAGGAAGGGAAAGTATCCGGGGCCCCAGGCGAGGTTCTCGTACTCGGCCAGATAGCGGCCGTGTTCCCAGCTCTCGCCCTTGCCGAAGAGGCCGGCGGCTTCCAGTTCATTGAGGCGCTTGAGCTTTTCGGCGGGCATGGCGGCCTTCTCGCGGGCCAGCACTGCGTTCATCTCGCGCGTCGAGGGGAAGGTCGAGTTGAGGATGAGGTGGGAGAGGTTCTGCTGGTACTTGAGGGCGTAGGCCTGGGCCAGGACGCCGCCGCAACTGTGCCCGAGGAGCGAGATCTTGCCCAGGTGGAGGGCCACGCGCACCGCTTCGATGTCCTCGACGTCGCCTTCGACGGTGTAGCGGCTGGTGTCCTGAAGGCGCTCGGAGCGGCCCGAGCCGCGCTCGTCGATGAAGATGAGGCGATGGGTGCGGGTCAGGGGCAGCAGCCAGGGAAGGAAGTAGTCGTGGCTGGCGCCGGGACCGCCGTGCAGCACGACCAGCGGCGGGCCAACGCCGAGGGTCTTGTAATAGATGAGCACGCCGTGGGCGTCCACGAAGCCTTCCTGCTGGGGGAAGACGGCGGGAGCGGGTTGGGCGGCGGCGAGGGCCGCGCTGAGGGCAAGGAGGGCTGGCAGCAAGAGTCTCTTCATGGGAACTATCCTAAAGCACCGGAGTTGAAGGGAATCTCCGCACAGGTCTTTTGGGCGGCCGAAGAAGCGCCCTGGAAGAGCAAAGAACGGCCCGAAGCAGGAGGTGATTTCAATCACTGTCCTCTCAAGGCAAATCTGCGCTACCATAGGCTGGTTCATGCCCGGAGCCGGCTCTTGCTCGGCGCTCCCAGGAGGCTTCCATGGCCCGCTTCCAATCCATCCTCACCCAATCCGCCAATGGGGTAAAGACCATCACCCTAAATCGCCCGGAGAAGCGCAACGCGCTCTCGCCGGTGCTGATCGCCGAACTGACTGAGGCTCTCCGCGAGGCCGAGACCTGCGGCTGCGGCGTGGTGATTCTGACTGGGGCCGGCTCGGCCTTCTGCGCCGGCCTGGACATGGAGCACCTGGCCACCATGAACGCCCTCACGCCCCAGGAACACCGCCGCGACTCGGAGAACATGGCCCGCGTGCTGCGCGCTCTCTACGACTTTCCCAAGCCGGTGATCGCCGCCGTCAACGGCCCGGCCATTGCCGGCGGCATGGTTCTGGCTACCATCCCCGACCTCACCCTGGCCACGCCGGAATCTAAATTCGGCCTGAACGAGGTGCGCGTGGGCTTCGTGCCGGCGATTGCGGCTTCCTTCCTGTTGCGCCAGGTAGGCGAGAAACGCACGCGCGAGCTGCTGTTAACCGGCCGGCTGCTCAAGGCGCAGGAGGCGCTCGAATCGGGACTGGTGACGCAGATTGTGGCCGTCGAGGAGCTGATGCAAACCGCCCAGGCCCTGGCCCAGACGCTGCTGCAGAACAGTCCCCACGCCATGCGCGCCGTCAAGCGGCTGCTGGCCCGCCATGCGCGCCGCCGCCTGGACGAGGAGATCGAGGACGCCATCGAGGTCAACGCCCTGCAGCGCTCCGCCGAGGACTTCAAGGAGGGCGTCGAAGCCTTCCTTCAGCATCGCCGTCCCGACTGGCCCAGCTTGAAGGCGAGGGCGTAACCTTCAATGCCTGGCTCCCCCACAAATGCGCCGTGCCCCATCCATGCGCATTTTTTCTGGCGCATGGATGGGAAACCAGAAGGGTTGCGGAAAGAGCAGGCGAGGCCGTCCATTGCCCCAAAGGCGGCCCGGGCGAATGCCGAAGTCTGTTTATCCTGTGTCTGAGGCATTCAATCCCAGCAACGCCGCGACCTCATTCAAGCGCCTGTCGCGAGTCCAAAGTTTCAGGCTGGCGAGCGCGGCGGCCGCCAACAAGTGCATATCGAGATAACCAACTCCCTTGCCCGCAATACCATGCTTATCGATAAAGAAAAGAACCTCATCGTCGCTTGCCACCGCGACCGGCGGCAACGACCTCAGCAGGTAGAGCGTATTCGCCCGATCGGCAAGATTCCCGCAGGCCAATTCGCCCACCACCCACGTATGCATACTCACCAACTCCGCATCGAGCAGCTCGATGAGCCGGCGGTTGGGCGTCCGGATGTGGTCAACCCAGATCGAAGTATCGACGAGGATCATTCTCCGCGCCTCAAGTCAGTTGCCAGAAACACGGCGGCGGGGAATGTCTTCCAGATCCGGCTGCGACCCGCCTAGCCGGGCGAGCCGCAATGCGCTTTCCCGATAAATCAGAGCCTGCAAGGCGGCCTTGAGGAGCGGTCCGTTCTCCTCAACTCCAGTCAGAGCCCGAGCCTTTTTCAGCAAAGCGTCGTCAATGGTAACCGTTGTACGCATGGTGCTCCTAGAACTGCATCAATTGTATCATTAATAGATGCAGATTTTGATGCGATCACTTGTTCTTAGGAGAAGAACCTCACCCCAGCGGGTTCTTGGTCCGCAGTTCGGCCACAATCTCGGCCGCTGCCGCGCGCGCCTCGTCTGCCTCGCCGGGCGGGAAGCTGATGGCGCCCACGCGGGCGTGTCCGCCGCCGCCGTAGCGCTCGCAGATTGCCGCCAGATTCGTCATCCGGGCCGGGTCGGCCTTGCTCCAGGGATTCGAGCCTACTGAGACCTTGGTCCGGAAGCTGGATTTCGACAGGCCGATCGAGTAGGTGGCGCTGGGGTACAGATAGTAGGGAATGAACTTGTTATATCCCTCCTGCGGCTGGTCGGTGATGTCGAAGAAGATGGTGCCGTCGCGCTCTTCGGCGCGGTCGCGGATGAGCTGGATGGATTCCAGGTGGCGATCCAGCAAGGGCGGCAGCAACTCGCCCACAAAGGGTTGGTTGAGCACCTCGGCCATCGGCAGCTCGGTCAGCAGCGGAATGAGCCGTGGAATGAAGGCGGGATCCTGCGTGGATTCGATGATCAGCGTCAGTTTCATCGCCGGAGCGGCCATCTCGACGGCCGACGCGGCGCTCTCATATTGCGCGCCATCCACCACATTGGCCCAATGAATCAGCTCCTCGACCGGCGCGACGTCGAAGCCAAAGCGGGTCGAGGCGATGTGCGCCAGAAAGCTGGTGCAGGAGGTGTAGTTGGGGTCGAAGAATTTGCGCCCGCCGCAGGCCGGGTCCTGCTGGCAGGCCAGAAAATGCTGCTGGTCCTGGGGCGTCAGGAAGGCCGACAGGTGGTGGTCGAACCACCAGGTAATCCGCGGCGAGGGAGAATACTTGAAATCGACAATCGCATTTTCGTCGCCGGTGAACTCGCACTCGTCGAACAGGGCGCCCGCCCGATGAACCAGCCCGTGGTACTCGTAGCCGGCTCCTGGCGCAATACATTCGCGGTGGAAGCGGGTGAAGAGGGAGGCCGAACAGGCTCCGTCAAAGCATTTGTCGTGATAGAAGACGCGAACCTGCAAGATCTGAACCCCTTCCCGAACGTAGGAAAGCCGAATTACCGGAACTGTTAAGAATCAACGGAGCGGCCGTTTCTGTCAAGGCGTGGGCTGAATTTTCACGGTCTTTCCGCTTTTCCGGGCAGGAAACGCCCGGGGAAGCAGGCGCTCGGCCAGGAAAAAAAAGGGAACTCGCAGCCCGCGCCGGGTACGCGCCACGCGCGAAATCGCGGTCTCAGGAACGCTGTACCGGTCGCCTACAGGATTCTCGAAAACAGGATTCCTGTGCTCGTCATCTCCACGCAGCGCAGGAATGGCCCGCGTCCTTCTAGCCTGGGAACTACCCCAACCGCGATTCCGTAGAGTATCTTTCCATCAGGACCATGCACACGCGTCACATACCCCAATCTGTTTCTTTTTGAAGGAGCTTCCATGGATTCCACCGGCCCGGAGATTCAGCCTCCACCGCAGGCGGCGCCGCCCGCCGAGCCCGCCCCGGACGCAGTCCTCACAACGGTAACCGCCGCTCCTCTTCCGGAGCCTTGGGAGACGCGTGCCGCGCGCTGGGTCTTTCTCGGCAACCAGGGCCTGCGCTCCGGCTGGTCGGTCCTGCTCTTCGCTCTCCTCTTCGGCGTGCTTGCCGCCGCAGTTGGATTGCTGCTTGTCAGGCTCCATCTGATCGATCCAAAGATGAAGATGGACGTGTTGTCCTTCTCGACCGCCTTCTGGGGCGAGTTGGTGAATCTTGTACCTCTGGTAGGAGCAGCCGCGGTGATGGCGCTCATCGAGCGGCGCCGAAACCTGCTGGCCTACAACCTCGTTGGCCCGCGGCGCACGCTCAACTTCTTCAGCGGGGTGGCGGCCGGGTTTGTGGCGCTCTCGTTACTGGTGGGCGCGCTGGACTGGGGCGGCTGGCTGCACTTTGGAGCCGTCGCGCTCTCCGGGGCGCAAATCTACAAGTTCGCCGGTTTGTGGGCAGTGGTCTTTCTCATGGTGGGCTGCGTCGAGGAGGGGATATTCCGCTGCTACATCCTCTTCACCCTCACCCGCGGAATCAACTTCTGGTGGGCGCTGGGGACGGCCGGCGTCTTCTCCCTTTTGGCATTTGTTATCCCCAAGAGCAACGGCCCCGCCGGCGTCTGCGTCGCCGCGCTGCTGGGTCTTCTTCCCTGCTTATGGCTGCACCTGAAAAAGGCCGAAGGGGCAGGCTTCTGGCAGGCCACTTGGGTCACTTCGACGATCTTCGGCTTCATCCACACCGGCAATTCCGGCGAGAGCTGGCTCGGTATCTTCTCCGCGGCCTTCGTCGGCTTCGTTTTCTGCGTCAGCGTGCGGCTGACCGGCTCGGCCTGGTGGGCTATCGGCTGCCACGGAGCCTGGGATTGGGCGCAGAGCTACTTCTACGGCACCCCTGATAGCGGCATGATCGCCACCGGCCATTACCTCACCACCAGCCCGGCTGGCAACCCTTTGTGGAGCGGCGGCGCGGACGGCCCCGAAGGCAGTGTGCTGGTCCTGGGAGCCGTCCTGTTCCTCTTGCTTCTGTTGCTCGTCCTCTACGGCCGCCGGAAGCCCGCGATGACCGTTCTGGAACGGGCCATCGGATAACTCCATGCGCCTCTGGCTCAATCGCACCGGCGAAGTCTCCCTGCGCGAGCAGTTGGTCACGCAGGTTGTGCTGGGCGTGCTCTGCCAGGAGCTGGCGCCCGGCCAGCGGCTGCCCAGCACGCGTGAGCTGGCGCGCCGCTTCGGCATCCACGCCAACACCGCCAGCGCCGCCTACAAGCAACTGGAGCGCGAGGGCTGGGTGGAATTCCGCCACGGCAGCGGCGTCTTTGTGCGCTTGAGCCGCCCCGCCGCGCCGCGCTCGCCGGAGATGGCTGCCGAGTTTGCACTCGACGAGATGATCGGCGACCTGATGGCCAAGGCGCGCAAGCTGGGCGCGCCGGAGTCGCGGGTGAGGGAGCGGCTGCGCCGCTGGCTGGCGCTTACGCCGCCGTCGCGCTGGCTGGTCATCGAGCCGGACCCGGAGCTGCGCCGCATCGTCATCCACGAGATGGAGCAGGCGCTCTCGCTGCCGGTGGCCGGCTGCGCGCCGGAAGAGTGCGCCGAGCCGGGAATGCTGGATGCTTCGATGCTGGTCACCGTGCCGAGCAAGGCCGCGATGGTGCGCAAGCTGCTGCCCGCCGGGACCGCGCTCACCGTCCTCCAGGTGCATCCCGTATCGCACGAGCTGATGGCCCATTTGCAGCGTTATATGCCAGCTCACGCCGGAGAGCTTGTCGGCATCGCCTCGCGCTGGAAGGAGTTTCAGCGCATCGCCCAGACCTTGCTGGTCGCCGCCGGCCTGCCGACCAGGAGCCTGCTGGTGCGCGACGCCGCGAAGCCCGGCTGGAAGCGCGGCCTGGAGGCTGCTTCCGGCGTGGTCTGCGACGCCGTTACCGCGCTTGATCTGCCGCCCGGCGTCTTCCCGCTGCGTTTCAAACTCCTCGACGAGCCAACCCTGGCTGAGTTGCGCAAGCAAGAGCAGCAGCACTTCCCCACCGCATAGAGTCTTAATTCCAGAGTCCGCTCAGTATTTCCAATTCCCTCAATAAATGCTGTCATCCTGAGCGGAGCGTAGCGGAGTCGAAGGGCCTGCTTCTAGCTGGGTGCCCCATCCTTCGCGTTCTCTGAAAAGGGTGGGATACTACGAGGCCCGCATTCCAGAGACAGTGAGAAGGCCCTGGCGATTAGGACACTTGATCCCAGAGGACACAAAAATCGAGCTGACCTTGCTGGATTCGGATTCTCTGAAGTCGGCGAAGGCCGGTTCCTATGTTCTGCTCGCGGTGGCGAAGAATGTGACGGTTGACGGAGTCACCGTCCTCCGCGCGGGAACGTGCCCGATGGGAACAATCACCGGCGAGAAACGCGGTTCCCACACGATGAATCGCAACGGAAATCTCACCATCCGCGCATGGGAGCTGCAATCTGGACGGAAGATCAGGCTCCTCATCAAGGGCATAAGAAGCGAAGATACCATCGTGCGGGAAGCATCATGGGATGAACCGGGGCCGCGCCTGATGCCGGGGATTGCCCCTCCTCCAGGCTATGCAGTGAATGGGCCCGGCTCTGAAGCAAAGATAGGCCGCTGGATGCTGATTGGGGTAACTCTTTTTGTCCTGGTCATGGCGCTCAAGAGCAAATGATGATCTTGGTCAGTATCCTGGTGATTCTGGTTGCCGAGCGCCGGGGAGTAAGTAATCTGGGTGCCCAAGGTCCGGATTTTCGTACCTGGGATACAAGGTACCCCACCGCTCCCTATCACCTGACCGGAATCTACAGCTTATAAGAGGCTCAGGAGAAACGCCGCTCACTGAGGCTTTTGCGTCTCCACCCTAGTGTCCCGATTCTGAAATACGCAACACAAAACTGGCTGTCATTCTGAGCGAACGGGGCCCCGAACGTCTTTCAGTTCGGGGGTGGCGAGTCGAAGAATCTGCGGTTGTTCTTCGATGAACTTCAGACTCACCACCCTTGGCAAGTTCTTCCGAAGTAGGTATTTGCCGAGCGCCTCACATCGCCTCCGGGCTTTCGATGCCCAGCCAACTCAGCGCCAGTACCAACTCCCGCAGCGCAACCGCCGCTGTAGCCAGCAGGAAGGTCTTGCGCGCCGGGTCTTCTTCGGTGAGGATGTGGTGCTTGTGGTAGAAGTTATTGAACTCCTGCGCTAACTGGAAAGCGTGCTTGGCCAGGTAAGCAGGCTCCGAGGCCGCAATGCACTGCTCCAGCACCAATGTCCGTCGCGCCGCGCGCAGCCACAGCGCCCAGATATCTTCGGCGGCCTCGCCCTCGAGAAAGGCGCCTAAGTCTGGTAACTCCGCGAATTCTGATAACACCACAGCCGGGGTCGTTCCGCCTTTGCGAAATATGTTCTTGGCGCGCACCACGGCGTACTGAATGTAAGGTCCCGTCTCGCCCTCGAAGCTCAGCGCTTCCTTGAAGTCGAAGGCGATGACCGAGTTGCGCGTGAACTTGAGCATGAAGTAGCGCAGCGCGCCGATGGCGATCTGCTCGGCAATCTTTTGGCGTTCGGCCTCGTCGCGGCCGGTCTGCCGCGCGTCCACCTCTGCGCGCGCCGCCGCGATAAGCTTGTCGATCAAGTCATCCGCTTTGACGCCGAAGCCCTTGCGTCCGCTCACTTCAATGTACGGCCGCTTCAAATCTTCTTCTGAAACCTCATAGCCCAACTCGACGGCGCAGCGCGGCGTCAGCGCAACCATCTCGTAACTGAAGTGCGTATAACGGCCGGCTTGCTCGCTGTGCCCCATGCCGCGCAGAGCCTGGATGACATTGGCCTGCGGATCGCTCTGCCGCGCGTCGATGACGTTGTAAATCGCCTGCGCTCCGCCGAAATGCGGATGCGGCTCGTCGCCTTCTTCCGCCGAGATCCAGCACTCGTGATTGGGATAAGTGAAGAACGGCTTATAACCGAAATCCTTGCCCAGCAGCCCAAACTTCCAGAGGTGGTAGGCGATATCCTTGCCGACATAAGTTACCGTACCATTCGACCGCACGATCACTTTTGCATCTTCATTGGTTTCGCCCTCGATAGTCTCCGCGCCAGTCCGCGTCATCACCCAGCAGCCCTTGTTCTTGCCATCGGTTTCGAAGTAGAGTACGCCGGTTTGCTTGAGCTGCTCGAGGGCCGCCTCCCAGAATCTCAGATGCAGAATCTCGCTCTCGCGGGGAAGGAAGTCGTACTCGATGCCCAGGCGCAGCATCGTTTCCAGATGCCGCCGCAAGACCGCGGTCGAAACTAACTCGGCGATCTCCGCCGTCTCATTGCCGCCGCGCTCGATCTCGTGCAACGTGGCGTAGCGCAGACTCTTCCGCGCCTCATTCTCTTCGGCGCTGCCGCTCGTGTACCATTGCGAGGTCTTTGCATAGAGGTCCCAGCAGTAATAATCAATGCGTTCGCCCTTGTTCTTTAACTCATCGAGCAACTGCTTGACCTGGGTCGCCGAGTTACCCTCCAGATGCAGAAATCCCACCACCACATCCGCCACCTGCACGCCGGTGTTGTCGATGTAGTTCTGCACGTCCACCTTTTGCCCGGCGGCGCGCAGCAGGCGGACAAAGGTGTCGCCCAGGATGCCGTTGCGCAGGTGGCCGATGTGCGCGGCCTTGTTGGGATTGATGGACGTGTGCTCGACCAGTGAGTGAATGCCGGAGGAAGGCTGCGATCCGGCTTCGGCTCTGGCTGTCCCGCGCACGGCAGCCGCGCGGTCCAGCCGCGCATTGATGTAGCCGGCGCCGGCAACCTCGAAGCCGGCAAATCCCTCGACCCTCCCCAGCGCGGCCACGATCTCCTGCGCGATGATGCGGGGCGCCTTGCGCAGCTTGCGCGCCAGCTCGAAGGCGATGGGCGTGGCCAGTTCGCCAAACTTGAGATCCGGCGGAATCTCGATCGGAATGTTCTCAAGTTGCAGATCGTACTTTGCCGCCAAAACCGCGCGTAGAGCTTCGCCAAGCCGTTTTTGCAATTCCAGAATCACGTTGGTGTGCCTCAGAAATCCTTGATTTTCAAGGTGATTTTAACAGACCTGCGCCTGTTGGCGGGTTTGCGGCGAATGGACGGAGGCCGGTTGGATTGGTTTCCCAGCTCCCAAAACCGGGAGTTCGGGGACAAGGAACTCAAACCCTCGCCGAAACAGGAGCCCAACGTCCTCTCAGGCCGTTCCTGGGAATCGCCCGCCCGCCTGTTGAAAAATAACTTGCGGAATCTATGTGCGTCCAATCCAAAGTGAGAGTAATCTCAAGTTCACGGAGAGGCTCATGCCCGCCACCTTCACCCACAAACCGGCCAGGAAGCGACGGAAAGATCCGGGGCTCGGCGGTCAGCCGCCGGTTCTGCGGAGGCCCACCGGGGGTGGAGGCGACGGCGGGGGCGACGACAACTGGGAGAGCGGGCGCGGAGGCCCGAGGGAGCTTCTGTTGCGCATTCGTTTCTTTGTTTTTTCCGCGCTGGCGGGCGACATGATGTTTTTTGCCGTCCTGGTGGCAGTCTTCTTTGCCAGCCACGGCGCTTCGCACATGGACCCGCGCACGCAAAGACAGATCGGCGATTGGCATCCGGTTCTCCTGCCGCGCATCCTCTATCTCAACACCGTGGTTCTGCTGCTGAGCGGCCTTACCATGGAGTTTGCCCGCCGCAATATCTTCCATGAAATCGACGCGCTGGAGGAGTGGCTCGGCATGGGCCGTCCGGCGCTGAATCGCGCCCTTCCTTGGCTGGCGGCAACGCTAGCTCTGGGCGCGCTATTCCTCGCCGGGCAGTGGGCCGCCTGGAAGCAGTTAGCCGCGCAGGGCTTTGCCTTCGACCGGAACGCCACCCCGGCCAGTTACTTTTTCTATCTCATCACCGGCTTTCATGCCGCCCACCTGCTCGCCGGCGTCCTGGCTCTCGTCCTCTGCCTGAGCGCGCTAGGTTGGCTCAAGCGCGTCGAGTTGCGCCAGATCGCCGTCGACTCGACCGCCTGGTACTGGCATACCATGAGCCTTGCCTGGCTGCTTCTACTGGGCGTGCTGGCGCTGGGGCAATAGCGAACCAACCGCAATTCTGTTGTCAATCCCTTCACAGGCTGGATAGAATCCTCTTCCATGCGTAACTTTCGACCAACCTCCGCTCTCATGCTTGCCCTCCTTGCCGGCAATGCCCGTCCGGCCTTTGCCGTCGCCTCCGTCCCGGTGGCCAGCGAAAGTCAGATCACCGTCACCGGAGCGGGCATTGCGGGAGAAACCTATCCCCTGCCGCAGATCTACGGCGACTGGTTTGTGACGGCGACGGATGCGACCGCGCACCTGACGATGAGGACCGCGGGCGGCGCGCATCAGGCCCAGGTGGGAATCGAGTGGGATGGCAAGGCGCTGACGCAGACCATCAATGCGGCAAAGAATAACGACAATGGCGGCAGATTTTCATTTTCTCTCAACCTGACAGGGCCCGGCGCTTACGGCCAATCGGCACAGTTGCGCGGATCGGATCTTATCACCGTCACAATTACCAGAATGGACAATCTGACGCTGGAGGCAACCTTCAGCGGGAGCGCAACCGGTGCCGGGCCGCTGAGAATCACTGGCGTGATCAGGCTGCGCCGCCAGACCACCGCCGAGCAGCCGACGGGCGCCTTCGGCAACTGCGACCCTCACATCTACGACAAGCTGGCCGGCGCGGAGTGGCGCTCGCCTTCCGAGTGCGAGGTAAAGTTCGACGCCTATGTGCGCAAGGGGCTGACTGCGGCCTTGCAGCCGGCGATCGCCAACCTGACCGCGCACGGCTGGAGCGTGAGAAGCGAGGTCGAGTCCCAGTCGCTTACGTCGATTCCGCGCCACACCGAGAATAAGCCTTTTCAGCTTGCGGAACAGCAGATGCACCAGGGCGGTGCGTTCTTTGTGTCGCTGGCGCTGGACAAGAATTCGCCCATCTATCGGCAGTACGACCAGCCGGTCGAGGCGGCGATGCAGAAGTTCGGCGCGGCTCTGAAGTCGATGAATGTCGCTCAGATGAACGCGGCGCAGGATGGGCTGCGCGATGCAACCAAGGCGCAGGAGGAGCACACCACCTGCACGATCACGGTCGCCATCAATCAAGGCGGCGCGGGGATTTCCAGCTTCAAGGGCGGGCACACGGTCACCCCGCTGCCCAACGGAGGCTTTGCGGTCTCGGCGCCGTTTGTGCAGTCTCCCGGCGGCGGAGATGTGAGCGCAGCGCAGACGGTGACCTATCTTTTTCTCGGCGTGTTTACGCCGCCGCCGGCCGCCGGACCGGCGACAGGATCGGAGACGATTCAGGTGAAGGGGAGCTTGAATCCGGCCAAGCTGCTGGCCGTGCAGAATATCCGGATTCGCATTCAGACAGGCACAGAGCTGGCGCAGCAGGTGATCAAGCTGATCGATGGGAGCGCGCTGCAGCAGTTGATGGCTGGCAAGTGACAGAGAGCATCCCGAGGATCACGCTGTTCCCCGACCCCAGCCTTGACGCGTCGCGTCATTTTTGCCATAGTTGCGCAATGCGTTGGCCACGAGCTCGCCGACCCGTGAGCCGCGTCGATTCCGCGTTGCTTCAACAGGGGTTGGAACCGGGCAAGACATCGCTTGACATTCGTTACGTTACGCATTACACTTGCTTATGATTGAATCGTTCCGCCACAAGGGGCTAAGGCGCCTCTATGAGGACGCCGACCCTCGGGGCGTTATGGTGGAACATCTGAGCAAGGTGCGCAACATCCTAGCCCGGCTGGATGCGGCTGGTTCGGTTGAGGATATGAATCTGCCAGGATTCCACTTGCACGCGATGAAAGGCCCGTTGCGCGGATTCATCGCAGTCACGGTTCGAGCCAACTGGCGGGTGATCTTTCGATTTGTTGACGGCCATGCCTTTGATGTCGATGATCTGGATTACCACTAAGGAGGTTTTTCCATGCCGATGAAGAATCCGCCCCATCCGGGCAGCGTTGTTCTCAGCGAATGTATTGAGCCGCTCGGCATCACGATCACGCAAGCGGCGCAGGCCCTGGGTGTGACGCGCACCACGCTCTCCGAGCTGGTCAACGGCAAGCGCGGCATCTCGCCGGAGATGGCTATACGGCTCTCCCAGGTCTTTGGCGGCAGCGCGCAAAGCTGGATTACGCAGCAGGCGCAGTACGAACTTGCGCAGATTCCGGCGGGGCGGATTCAGCTTAAGCGGCTGGCCATCGCGTAGTTGTTACAATTCTTCCCAGGTCCGAGAATCTGGGTTTCGGGCACCTGACGCCCGGTGGGTTTACAGTGTGAATCTATGGCATTGAAAAGAAGGCCCGACCTGCCTCAAGAGGGCTATGATTCCCGAAATGCGATGAAGACCCAGCTTTCGCGCTTCTTTGGTTCTACTTCGCAGCTAGCCAGTGCCGATGCGCGGACTCCCGCCCAATGGCGAAAGGTGTTGAAAGCGGTTTTGCAGGAAATCAAAGGGTACGTTGCTGAGAATGTGGACAGCGATGAAATGCATAAAGTCATACTCTTCTCAGGAATCCTTGCTGCTGAGGAGGCACTCAAGGAGGATGATTTTTGGCCGGGGTACGTCGAGGGAATCACCCGTCTTATGCTCATCTTGTTAGGCGATTACCCAGATCATAGAAAGAGAAAATATGGCCGTAAGAAGGAAGATCATTACAAGCTAGACCGATTGCGTTCCGTTCAATGGGTACAAACGCCGGAGCAACGCTTTCGTACCCTTTTTCATGTGGGTATTGTGGGATTCCCTGAATTGTCGTCAGACCCGCGAGAGGTGCTACGCAGCTTTAGAGACCACTTCGGCTATAAGCCGACCCACACTGATTTTATGGAATGGTATCGAAAATGCTACCCGAACGATTACGCGGCCATTTTTCGATGAGCACTTTTCCCCGTCCTGATGCCAGGTGCCCAACTACGCCAATCCTCAATGCCCCGGCATCATCCCCCACAGCATCACCAGCGTCATGCCGATAACGATGATGCTTGTGGACCAGGCGATGACGTTCCACAGCCGCGAGTTCCTGTGCTCGCCCATCAGGTCCTGGCGGTTGATGAGCATTAGCATCAGAATAATCACCACCGGCAGAAGAACGCCGTTCAGCACCTGGGAGAGAATGGCGACGTTGATTAACTGCGCGTCGGGCAGCAACAGTACGGTCAGCGCGCCGCCCGCGATCAGCAGAGTATAGAGCCAGTAGAAAAACGGCGCTTCCTTGAAGCTCTTGTCCACGCCGGATTCAACGCCCAGGCCCTCGCAGACCGTGTAGGCCGTCGAGATAGGCAGAATCGATGCGGCGAAGAGCGAGGCGTTGAAGAGGCCGAAGGCGAAGAGGATGAAGGCATAGTCGCCGGCCAGGGGGCGCATCGCCTCGGCCGCGTCGCTGGCCACTTGAATCGCTCCCATGCCATGCACGTAGAGCGTGGCGGCGCAGGCTACGATAATGAACCAGGCCACAATGTCGGTGAAGAGGCTGCCGACGATCACGTCCAGCCGCGAGGCCGCGTAGTCCTTCACGCGAATGCCCTTTTCCACGATCGACGATTGCAGATAGAACTGCATCCACGGCGCAATGGTGGTGCCGACGACGCCGATGGCCATGTACATATAGGCCTTGTCGCTCCACACCGACCTGGCGGGTAACTGCACCGTGGCCAGAATCGCATCGTGCCAACTGGGCTGTGAGAGCACGCCGGCAAAGATGTAGCAGATGTAGACCAGCGACGCGACGATGAAGATCTTTTCCGTGCTCTTGTAACTGCCCTTCACCACCATGTACCAGACCAGCCCCGCGCAGAAGGGCACGGAGATGAATTTGGTCACGTGAAACAGATGCATCGAGCCGGCGATGCCGATGAATTCGGTGACCACGTTGGTGTAGTTGACCACTACCAGCAGCACCATCAAGATGAAGGTGAGGCGCAGGCCGAACTCCTCGCGGATCAGGTCGCTGAGACCCTTGCCGGTGACCACGCCCATGCGGGCGCACATCTCCTGCACCACGATCAACGCGATGGTGATGGGAATGATCGTCCACAGCAGTGTGTAGCCGTACTGTGCGCCGGCTTGCGAGTAGGTGAGGATGCCGCCGGAGTCGTTATCGACGTTGGCCGTAATAAATCCGGGGCCGAGGACGGCCAAAAACAGCAGTATCCGGATTCGCCAACGCTTCCACATGCCCGCCGGTTCCTAAGGGGGATTCATTTCAGGTTTCCTCCCTGACCATAACAGGCCGGGGCAGCGTAGTCGAACCCCACAGGCCGCAATTCTCGATGGAGTCCCAAAGCAAATTGACTGGAGTGCGGTACCGTGGTACATTGGTACAGTTGTACCAAGGAGGGAATATGCCGCACGAAGAGAAAAATCGCGAACCCGTCGTAGTCGAGCGCGTCCAGACCGGCGTCCGGATGGAAAAGCGCCTGTTGAAGGTGCTCAAGGCCGTTGCCGAATTGAAGGAAATCACCCTCGGCGATCTGCTGGAGGGAATCGTCCTGCACGCCTTCGAGGGCAAGCTCGTGCCCTTTTCGCCGCAAACTCTGAAGGAGATCGAGCAGTTCAAGGCCATCTACGGGATGACGCTGAAGGCCAGCGACAGCCACAACTTGAAGGAGCGCAAAGGATCGAGCCCGGCGCGTTCCTAAAACAGAAGATGGGTGGATCTTCCCTTGCGGAATGATCCACCCATCGGACTTGCTCGAAGCAGCTTTTGCGATGCTGCTTTATGCGTTGGCCAGAACCAATTCTGCCGACTCGGTCTGGATTCCCTCGCTGCCGACAAGGCTCAGCAGAGACGCGACCACGTCGGCGGCGCGATAGGATGTGCGGCCGGGCGCGAGGAACTGCGCGACGGCATTCAGATCGTCGCCCACGGTGACCAGCGGCGGCTCGACCGAGCCATCCTTGCGCGCCTGCCCGAGGCCGATGTTGGCCATCAGAGCGTTGCACAGGCACTTGCGTCCCACCGTCTCCTCGATCTTGCCGCCCTTGGCCACGTAGTTTGCCACCGGCTCGGCCGAGCAGCGATACGCAATCTTGCCCTCCGGCGTGGCGTAGGACTCCCGCAGCAGGCCGATGTCGCAGACCCTGGTCCGCGCCTCGGCGACCGCCGCATCGGAGTACGAGCCTGGCAACTGCGCAACCTTGAATGGGAAACCCGTCGGCGAGGCCAGCGGATCGGTGAAGACCACGCCGGAGTTGCTGACCGCCTGCGCGACCAGAGCGCTCTTCAGATCCGGCCTCATGCCGGACTCTTCGCTGAAGGCGAATGCGGTGCCCACCTGCACGCCCGCGGCGCCCTGTTCCAGCGCCCAGCGCACGCTGCGCGCATTGCCATAGCCCCCGGCCAGCCAGAAGGGAACGCCCAGCGCGCGCAACTCCGCCAGATTGACCTGGTCGCGCTCGCCATAGATCGGCTCGCCCGCGGCGTTCAGTTGCAGCTTGCCGCGCGGCGGGGCATTGTGTCCGCCCGCCGTGGGCCCTTCAAAGACAAAGCCGTCCACGCGCCCGGTGGCCCGGCGCAGCATGGTCATGGCCAATGTGTTCGAGCTGACGATGGCCAGGAAGCGCGG
This sequence comes from Occallatibacter sp., assembly GCA_049522975.1. Lineage (GTDB taxonomy): Bacteria > Acidobacteriota > Terriglobia > Terriglobales > Acidobacteriaceae > Telmatobacter. The sequence goes on from JBEKNI010000019.1 coordinate 41,320, forward strand.
CCGGTTGAGTAGAGGGAGCGGACCCTGCACGTACTCGGCGGGATCGAAGTTCATCGCCGTGTCCTGGTCCTGCGCGGCGCCGGTCACGCTGAGTTTGTACTCGGCGGGACGCATACCTGCCAGGGCGTCCAGAACGCCCGGAATGTGCAGCGGAATCCCCGCGCCCATCAGCACATAGCCGACGCCGGCCAGCATCGCCCCGTAGATCGACGAGAGGTGCGGCATCTGCACCTTCTCAAGAAAATTGATCCCCACGGGATTCTTGTGGCCTTCGCGGGCCAGGTAGACCTCGACGAAGTTGCTCACGATGCACAACTCGACGACCTTGCGCACGTCGCGCCGCTGATGCATGGGCGGCAGCGGATAGGGCTTTCCCACCGGCTTGCCGCCGGGAATGTAGTACTCATCCCAGATGCGCTGGGCCATCTCGGGAAAGGGAAAGGCGTCCAGGCCCCGGCGCATGTGTCCGCCGGGGTCGCCATCGGCGAGACGCCGGACAAAGACAGAATCGAGCGCCGTGCCGGAGACTACGCCGAGCTGACCGATTTTGGCGACTGCGTTGGCCAGGCGCCAGTTCGATACGCCCACCCCCATGCCGCCCTGAATGATCTTGGGAAACTGCATCATCTCTGGATTCTTTCACAGAACGGAAAGAAATCCCCGCCTTTTCTTTCAGCCTAGTGACAAAAGGGGGAACAGGAGTGAGCAATTCTGACCAGAATGTCCCAGATTGTGCCATTTTCCCTTAACCCGGACTTTAATGCGGGACCGAGACGGTTGAGGATGAAGTTGTTCGAGGGTGAACCGGCTAAAGCGAGGATTGCCGCTCAAAAGTGAAATCCGAGCGCCCAGCTCAATGGTCCGCTTCCCTTCGGTCCCTGTTCCATCTTCGCCCAAAAGCCAATCTACGGGCCTGGGTTGGTGTCCTGCAGTGTGTCCCTGTCAGGTCCTAGACGCACATCGAGCTTCACCGGCTTTCCGTGGTAAATCCAGATAGTCTTGCAAAAAGGGGCCAGCGCCAGTTTCCCGATGCACACGAAGTAGTACCCGTCAGGCAGTTGAATGGAAAAAGCTCCAGAACTATCGGACTGCGTCATGAAGCTGGCCTTGTCATTCGCCTCGTGAACCCAGACATGGACACCGCCGATTGGTACCCCTTCGTCGCGAACAATGACCACGCCGCTCAGTGTCCCCGAAGCGTGATTTGTCTGTGCTGGGATGCACCGTGAAGAACTTGCCAGCGCGGATGCTACCAGGACCACGGGCAGCAGTAATCTTGGTTTCATCGGAAATGCTCCTTTGGCGGTTGGATTAGGTTCATTTGACTTGCTCGATTTGCTTGAGACAATGTTTGACTACTTCTTGGGTGTTTTGCTTGCTTTGAGAGGAACATTCATGATCCGGCTGGAGCTTACCGAGGAGGTGACCCAGCTCGTGCAGCAAAATTAACACCCGTGCCTTACATCCTACTGCGCGCTCTCCGTCCCGAACTCCCCGCCGCTGGTGACGAAGAGCTGTTCGGCCTGGCCGCGCAGCACGCGGTAGAGGGCGAACTGGCGCTGGGTCGCGCCGCGCAGCTCGAAGAGCAGCTCCCCGCGGTTGTCTGCCATGGCGTCGACGGCGTCGATGAGCCTCATCCGCGGAGTCTCGTCCAGATTCGCGCCGTAGGCCACCTTCTTCAAGAGCACCAGCACGTTGCCGTAGAGGTCGGGCTGGGCGATGAGCGTGACGAACTTCTGCTGTGCGAGCGGCCCATCGGTGCGCGCCGTCAGCACCAGGGTTGCGCCGGAGCCGTAGGCCAGCTCAAAGACACGGAAGTTCTCGTCATAGAGCGGGGGGGGGAGCGGCGCGGGCGGAGGCGGTTCCGGCGGTGGCGCTGGCTTGGCGTTCTTGCGCGAGGCCATCCTCTTGGGTGCAGGCGGGGGCGGCGGCGGCTTCATGCCCAGGGCATCGCGGGCGATCTCCTCCAGGGCCGACTTCATCTTTGCCTCATCCTCCGGATTGGCCCACTCGTAACCCCACGGGTGCTCGGGGCGGCTCTTTGTGTCGGAGACGGCTATGGCTTGCTGCATATCCGGCGGCAGACCCAGCAGGCTGGGAAGCACGTCCAGGCCGCTCCCGTTGGGCTTGCCGCGCTTGAGCCGGGGCCGGTCGGGATCGGTAGCTTCGGGCAGCGAGTTCACGTAGCTGAGGTCTTCCGGCGCCTTCTTCTTGCTTTTCTTGATCACCGGACGGTCAGAGTCGCCGGCCGGAGCGCTGCCGCCGGCCGTACTCGCGCTGTCGCTTGAATCCCTCCGGTGCAGCGTGGGCTGATCGGAATCGGGAGCGGAGCCGGAGCTAGCGGCTGGTGCGCTGTCGTTCGGCGTGTCGCTGCTGCTCTCCTTCTTGTGCAGCGTGGGCCGGTCCGGATCGCTGGACGGCGCGGGAGCGGTTGAAGCCGAGCCAGCGCCGGAATCGCCGCTCTTCCCCGCGCTGCCGTCTCCCGGTCCTGCCGAGCCTTCGTCGGTGTGGTGCTTGCGATGCAGAACGGGCCGGTCGCTCTCCTCATCGTTGATCGTCAGCCGCGCCAACTCCTCCATCGACGGCTTGGGCTTGGGAGCCTCGGGCTGCTTCCACGCTCCATAGCCTACCCATGTGCCCTGTTCCTGGCCGGAGTTTTTGATGTCGAAGAGGCCGATTGGCTTGCCATTCTGCTGAAGTTCGTACTCCACCTCGCCGGCCAGCGCCAGCGGTTGGGGCCGGGCCAGGTAGATGCCGCCATCCTGAAGCTGGTCGCCCTCGAGCCGCGTGCCGTCGAGCACGGCCACGGGCACCAGCCGGCAGGCCTTGGGGCTGCCCGCCTCGCCGATCCATTCCAGCACCGCAATGGCGCGCAACTCCGGCGCTTCCTTGCCGCTCTTCGCCACCTGGCCGGGGTACTGCGCCCATACAGGCAGCGCGAGAAAGAAGGCCGCTGCCGAGAGAGCCATTCGCCTCATCCACAAGATTTCTCTCCCGCCCAATGACATCCCCCGCCCGCCTCGGACATAATCGAACTTGATGGCCACCAACGGCCCTCCAATCAAGATTACGAGGTGCTTCCCCTTGGAACTCAATCAAATGGTACTCAACGAAAAAGTCGCCGACTTTACCCTGCAAACCGACGAAGACAAGACCGTCAGCCTTTCGAGCTACGCCGGCAGCCCGGTCATACTCTTCTTTTATCCCCGCGCGGACACTCCCGGCTGCACCATCGAGGCCTGCGGCTTCCGCGATACGTTTAAGAAGCTCCAGGCAGCCGGCGCTGTGGTGCTGGGCATCAGCCGCGACACGCCCAAAGATCAGGCCAAATTCCGCGCCAAGTACGACCTCCCGTACACACTCCTTGCTGATGTAGACGAGAAAGTTTGCAATCAGTTTGGCGTGCTGAAAGAAAAGAACATGTACGGCAAGAAGGTTTGGGGGATCGAGCGGACGACCTTCCTCATCGGCCCCGACCAGACCCTGCTGCACATCTTCCCCAAGGTTACGCCCCAGGGCCACGCCGAAGAGGTGCTGGCGCTGCTGAAGGAATGGAAGAAGGCGCACAAGTAGCAAGAATCCCAGACCTCAAAATCGAGACCTGGGGCACCCTGCGGAAGTCTCCTCACAGACCGCACTCCATCAGGACGATCATGCCGCCTGAACAACCGGCATGATCGATCCCAGCGAGGTCGTCGGCTCAGTCGTGTCACAATTTCCGGGTACTGCGAAGTGTTTAGTTACTTACTTTATGATTATCTATTGCAAGAAGTTTAATACTATAGTACCCTGCGTTGAGGTGCATGACTGCGTATTAGTAATACGCATTTGTAATCCGAACCCCAAAAACATAACCAAAAGGAGAAGGATCATGAGTGTGGATCTCGTTGTTGCAAACAAAATCAGCGGTAGCCTTCAGCCCATCCAAGATCAGGACGGTGGCACCAGTGCGGTGTCGTTGGCAAGCAATGCGGTTACAATCCAGGGACAGGATATCGTCGGAGGGGCTTTGCCGCTCGTTGTCGCGGGCCTTCCTGTCGCGTCAGGCCAGCAAACCGCGGGACGGTTGCTTCGCCTCAACTCCCAGACGCTGGGGACCAAAGGGATGTTTGATTTCGCGGTCGACTCCAGCGGCAATCTCCAAATCTACGCCGGCGGTCAAATTGCAACCTCGGCTTTGACGATCAGCCCGCAGGGCGCCGTCACCATTGCCAACCTCACCCTCACGAACCTCACTGTTACGAACCTCACCGTCACAAAACATTTGTCAGCCGGCTCATAATTCATCGTAGCGGTAGAAATCGTGGGCATAGAACAGCAGCCCAATGTGGAGCCGAAGTTGCCGGGGCGCCTGCTTCCCCGCGCCTTCTTTGAGGCCGCGCCGGAGCAGGTGGCCCCGCATCTGCTGGGCATGCTCCTCGTTCACCTCACGCCAGCCGGCGTCCTGTCTGGCCGCATCGTAGAGGCCGAGGCTTACCTTGGCCCCCACAACCAGCCGCCCGACCCGGCCGCCCACACCTATCGCGGGCCCACACCCCGCAACTTGGTCATCTTCGGTCCCGCCGGCCATGCGTACGTCTACTTGATCTACGGCCGCTACTTCTGCATGAACATCAGTTGCGAAGTGGAGGGCAAGGCAGGCTGCGTGCTGCTGCGCGCGCTGGAGCCGGTGGCCGGAGCGGAGATCATGACGCTGAACCGCGGCCTTCCGCCCGGCACGGCCTTGGACGCGAAACTGGCCCGTCAGCTCACCTCCGGCCCCAGCCGCCTCTGCCAGGCGCTCGGCCTCACCCGCGCCGCCCATAACGGCCTCGATCTCCTCGACCCCGACTCGCCGCTGCAGGTGCTCGACGACGGCTATCGGGCAGCCGAGGCGCTGGTCACGGCCCGTATCGGCATTGGCGGCACTCACGAGGCCGTGGACTGGCCGCTGCGTTTCGTCCTTCCGGGCCACCCGTGCGTCTCCGGAGCCAAAGGGCTGACCTCGAAACCCCTCCAACTCGGATAGAATCTCCTCGAACGGCAGAAATCATCCCAATCCCAAGGAACGAACCCGCTTGAAGAACTCTTCCCTGACTCTGTCCTTCGCCGCGGCCCTGCTCGCCGCCGCGGCGGTTGCCCAGGCTCCGCAAACCGCCCCATCGCAGAAGCCCGCCGCCGCCGAGCCGCCCGAGGAGCACGAGCGCGTGCATCCAGCCCCCACCAACCTCAAAGTGCTGCCCAAGAATCTGACCGGCGACCAGGTACACGAAATCATGGAGGGCTGGGAGGCCGCGCTCGGCGCGCATTGCAGCACCTGCCACGTCGCCGACCCCAACAACATTGGGCCCAACGGCCGTCCGCGGCTCAACTACGCCGACGACTCCCGGCCCGAAAAATCCACCGCCCGCATCATGTACAAGATGGTCGAGGATATCAACGAAAACTACATCTCCATGGTGGACAACTCCGGCGCGCCGGTCACCTGCGGCACCTGCCATCGCGGCCACATCGGCCCGGAGCCGTTCGTGGCGCCCGCGAAAGGCCACGACGGCCCTCGTCCGTCGCAGAGCGCGCCGCCGGGCCCGGCGAACGCTTCGCCGCAGGCCGGCACAACGGCGCCTCAGCCTAAATGAGGCCCTGGTTGAAATCCGTCGACTCTTAAGAATGGAGAAGTTCGCGCGTAGGATTTCTCAGGACACCAGAATTGTCGCCAGCGAGCCAGGTTTGAGGCTGCGGGCGTCCTCCGGGACAACTACGAAACAGTTCGAGCGGGCCAGGGCGAGCAGGTCGCCGGAGCCGTGCCAGGGAACCAGAGCCACCTGCGGCGGCTGGCCGTCCGTCGCCGCGAAGTCGCAAAAGGCGGGCAGAAAGCGCGTCAGACCGGCCTTGCCGCCGCGTTCTATCGGCGGAGACAGCCGGGCCAGAACAAAGCGGGGCCGGGATTCACGGCTGCCGGCCAGAGCCGTCAGAACCGGCGCGGCGAAGAGCAGAAACGTGACCGCCGAGGCGACGGGATTGCCTGGAAGGCCGAAGAAGGGCAGAGCACGCGAGCCTGCTCCCGCGCCTCGGGGCAGCTCTCCGAAGACCGTCGGCCTGCCCGGCTGGATGCGGAGGCCGGTGAAGTGAAAGCGCGCTCCGATGCGGGCCAGGGCTGGCTCGACGAGGTCGAATTTACCAGCCGAGACGCCGCCGGAGATGAGCAGCAGATCAGCCGTCGCGGCCAGGGCCAGCGCCTCGTCGAGAGCCTGGGCGTTGTCGGCGGCGGTGGGCAGGAGCCAGGGCTCGCCGCCCGTTGCGGCCACCAGTGCGGCCAGCATCGGCGAGTTGGAGTTGCGAATCTGGCCGGGAGCGGGCGAGGATTCGACCGGAACAAGCTCGTCGCCGGTCGAGAGGATAGCCACGCGAGGCCGGCGAAAAACCTCCAACAGCGCATAGCCGCAGGCGGCGGCCAAGGCAATCTCACCAAACCCGATCGCCGTCCCGGCAGGCAGCAACTCCTCTCCCGCGCGAGCCTGCGCGCCTTGGGCCACGATGTTCTCGCCCGGCTTGACGTTGCGACGCGAAAGCAGCCCGACATTATGGGTCTTTGCGCCAGCCGTTTTGACCCGGTCGAAGGGGATGACCGCGTCTGTGCCCGTGGGAATCGGCGCTCCGGCCATGATTTCCCAGGCAGCTCCGGGCGGGAGCGGGCCGGCTGGGGAATCTCCGGCGCGGCTGGCGCCGGCGATGGCCAACGGCGCATGAGTATTGGCCTCGGCGGCGCGGCAGGCGTAGCCGTCGCGGGTCGAGCGGGCAAAGGGAGGCTGATCGCGATCGGCCAGCAGAGGCTGGGTGAGGATGCGGCCTGCGGCCTGCGCAAGCTCAATCCGCTCCACGCCGGGCCGAAACCGGCCTGGTTGCGCGGCATAGGCGGCCACCAGCGCGGCGGCCTGGCCGTAGCTGGGCAGAGCGGAGTCCATGGAATGGATTGTAGAGGGTTTCCTGAAACACTGTTCGCCCAACGGCGCAGAAAAACGAAGGGCGCGCCCGGCTGCCGGAAGCGCCCTTCAAGGAACGAGCCGGGAATCGGCCTACTTTCCCTTCTTCTTCTTGGAGGTGTCGTCTCCGTAAGTGCTTTTGTGCACCTGCGCGGCCTCCGCCAGAATCCCCTTTACATCCGCCACAAATTTGTCGTTCGGCGGAGCCGCCAGATCGAGGTACTTCTGATATGCCTCCGCGCAGCCGGGAGGCAGAATCATCTTTCCCGTCGCGGGATCGATGGCAGCCTTCTGGATCAGACCCTGGCCCTTGAGGTAGTAGGGAAGCGCCTGCTTCGGATCGGCAGTGATGGCCTCGTCGGCGGCTGCGGCCGCGGCGTCGCCGTTGCCCGCATTGACGAAGAGCGCCGCTTCGTTTGTGAAATAAGTTGCCGCCGCGGAGGGATTGAACTTGGCCGCCGCGTCAAAGGCCGCAACCGCCTCGGGAACCTTGCCGGTGCGCGCGTAGATTTCACCCAGGCCGCTTTCCGCGGTGCCCTGACTTCCCGGATTCGGCTTGGTCGCCACGGCCTCGACGGAAAGGGCCTTCTTGAAGTTCGTCTCCGCGTCATCGTACATGCTCTGATCGTTCTTTGCCTTCGCCAGGCCCACTTCCGCCAGCGCGAGCTCGTTCCAGAGCACGGAAGCGTCCGGCTTGGCCATGGTGTCCCGCTGCATAATGGTTTCAGCATCGGTGAACTTCGCGGTCTTGATCTCAAGTTCCTTGGCGTCAAGATCGTCCTTGGAGGCGGCGTCGCCCAGAGCCAGTTTCGCTGCGGCGTGGGCGCCGGCGGCGTCAGTGAAGTCCTGGTTGACGGTCTTGATGTCGGCGTTGAGGTTCTTGATGACCTCGTTATCCTTCGAATTTTGCCTCTTCAGTTCCTCCAGGTGCCTCTTCTGCTCCGCATTCAGGTACTTGTCGAGGTACTCCTTGCGGGACATGTCGAGGTCCTGGACCACATCCTGTCCGGCCACGATCTTGACGTTATCGAAGGAGTCGACCGCCTTGCCCTCTGGAGTGTCCAGCGCGCGGAAGATGACCATGTAGGTTCCGGCGGGCGCTTCGCCGGCATAGTCGCCGGTCGCGGAGACCGGGAACGTGTATTTCAAGGTGTGGCCGCCATCGGTCGAGAGGCTGACGTTACCGGTGTCCTGCGCGGTTCCGGCGGGATTGGTGACGTGGCCATGGATCTTCCCCGTGGGTTTCTGCGCAAGCGCGGGCAGGAGGGCGAATGCCAACAGGCCCAGCCAAAGTGGAATCGTGCGTTTCATCTGCTTCTCCTTGGGAGCGGCGCGGACCCCGGAGAGCCCGCCAGCTCATAAAAATCGTCTTCTGCCGCCACACACCCGGCGAATGCCAGGGCTTCTGCGACAGCCTTCAAACTCTCCTATGGCCCCGGCGGCTGGTTGCACCTGAAAACCGGCCGGCTGCGGCGCATAAACCAGTGCGGAGACTGCTCTACTCCGCAGGACCCAAATTAAACCCCACCGGCTGCCTAGCACAAGAGCGGAACCGGTATCTGCTTTGCCCCGCGCCCGGCAACCGCGCATTTGCCGGCTGGAAAGACAACCCCGAGCCGTGCCGCAAGCCACGTCTGACTGTCGTCCGGGATCCCACGCCGGCTGATGCCACCGTCTTCAACCCACAATATAATGCGTCCGCCGGGCGGCCGCGTGTGGCCTGTATCACACACTAAAATAAAATCATGGCAATCACGATTCGTCCGGCGACCCGCGAGGATGTGCCCCGGATTCTGGCGTTCATTCGCTCGCTGGCCGGCTACGAGCGCGCACCGGAGGCCGTGACGGCGACAGAAGCGGACCTGGAGCGGGATGGATTCGGCCCCCATCCCTTTTATTTTTGCCTGATCGCCGACCACGACAGCCGGCCGGCAGGCTTTGCCCTCTATTTCTTCAGCTATTCCACCTGGCTGGGGCGGCCAGGACTCTACCTGGAGGACATCTTCGTCGAGCCGGAGTTGCGCGGCCGTGGGATCGGCAAGGCGCTGCTGGAACGGGTAGCGGCCATCGCGGTGGAAAAAGGCTGCCCGCGCCTGCATTGGGCGGTTCTGGACTGGAATGTGCCGGCCATCGGCTTCTACCGGGCGATGGGAGCCGAATTCCTCGACGAGTGGCGGAATATGCGCGTGAGCGGCGAGGCTCTGGCGCGGCTGGCCGCCTGTGGTGGAGCAGACCGGGCTTGCGCGCCATGAGATTTGCGGCTCCCCACTCTAGCCGCAAAAACAAGAACGCGGCGATGGTGGGGCACCCAACCGAGGATGAACCGCAATGAAGAGGATTCGCGTCATCGGCGGCGGACTAGCGGGGCCGGAAGCAGCCTTGACCGCGGCTCGCCTAGGCTGTGAGGTTGACCTCTACGAGATGCGCGCGGTCGTCGACGGCAAGCCGCGCCTGACTCCGGCCCACCAGACCACCGAATTCGGCGAGTTGGTCTGCTCCAACTCCCTCAAGAGCGAATCACCCAATACCGCTCCCTGGCTGCTGAAGCAGGAGATGCGCCGCGCGGGCTCCGCGCTGATGCGCATCGCCGATCAGACCGCCGTTCCCGCAGGCCACGCGCTGGCCGTCGACCGCGTCGAGTTTTCCCGGCGGATCTCCGATGCGATTGCCGCCGAGCCGAAGATTCGCGTCTTCCGCGAGGAGGTGACCAGGCTCGAAGATATTAATCCTGACACGGAGCAGGAAGCCTACGCCCTCACTATTCTGGCCACCGGCCCCTTGACCTCGGATGCGCTGAGCGCGGAGATCGAGCGCATCACCGGCGCAGGCCATCTGGCCTTCTACGACTCCATCTCGCCCATCGTCGAGGCCGACTCCATCGACATGGAGCGGGTCTACATGGCCGCGCGCTGGGACAAAGGTACGGCCGACTACATCAACTGCCCGATGGACCGCACAGAATTCGACCGCTTTCTGGATGCGCTGCTGGCAGCCGAAGCCGCCGAATCCAGGGAGTGGGAGAAGCTGGAATACTTCGAGGGCTGCCTGCCCATCGAGGTGCTGGCTCGCCGCGGACGGGACACGCTGCGCTTCGGTCCGATGAAGCCGGTGGGCCTGCGCGACCCGCGCACCGGCCGAATACCCTTTGCCGTCGTTCAGTTGCGCAAGGAGAACCTGCGCGCCGACAGCTACAACCTGGTCGGCTTCCAGAACCATCTCAAGTTCGGCGAACAGGCCCGCGTCCTGCGGCTGATCCCCGGCCTGGAGAACGCCCGCTTCCTGCGCTTTGGCCAGATTCACCGCAACACCTACATCTGCGCGCCCGCCTTGCTGGACGAAACTCTGCGCCTCTCCAAAGTCTGTCATCCTGAGCGGAGCTTGGAGCGTTCTTTGCTCCAAGCGGAGTCGAAGGACCTGCGTTTGTCCTCTTTGCCAGCCCAGATCCTGATCGCCGGGCAGCTTTCCGGCGTCGAGGGTTACACGGAATCCATCGCCACCGGACTGCTGGCGGGAATCTATGCGGCTGCTTTGGCCCGCGGCCAAAAACCTGTGCCCGCGCCGCGCGCGTCGGCTCTCGGATCGCTGGTGCACTACATTACCCACGCCGCCCCCAGGGACTTTCAACCGGCCAACATCACCTTCGACCTGCTGGAGCCGCTGGAGGATGAGCTGCGCAAAAAAGTCCGCGACAAGCAGGAGCGCCACCGGCTGCAATGCGCACGCGCGCTGGACGCCTTCGACGTCTGGCTGGCAGCGGCAGGCTGCGCGAGGAGCGAGAATTTGCCTGTCGGATGATTGCGAATTCATGCGATAGTATGTGCATGAGAATCGTCCGTCAAAACGAACAGGAACTGGTCGTCCGCGATAGCATGATTTGGCTCTCGGTGTTCTTCGCCCTTGTGTCTTTGCCGATGATTTATGCTGCGCTGGCGCATGGAACGAAGGGCATCCAATATCCCGCCGGAGTTTTCCTTCTGATTGCGCTGTTCTGCCTGCGCAAGAAGACATTTGTCTTCGACGCGCGCCAGAGGATCGTTCGCTGGCATGGCATCCGTGTTCTGAGGACCTATTCAGGCTCGATGCCCTTCAGCGAGATCACCGAGATCGGAACCGAAACCATGCCCAGCCCCCATGGACAAACTCTGTATCGCCTGACGCTCATCACCGCGCGGGGCAGCACGCCCATCTCCGACGGATACGGGGGAGGCGGTCAATGGTTTGAGAAGATCCGCGAGGCGATTGTGGCCTTCGTCAAGCCGGACGCACCTTCCGTCGCGGGAGCGGCTTCCACTGCTGGCGACTCGGGGCTGGACGCATCGATTCGCTCGCTGCTCGCGCAGGGGCGCAAGATCGACGCCATCGCATTGGCGAGGACCAGAGAAAACCTCGACCTGACTCAAGCCGTCCAGCGCGTAAAGGAAGTTGAAGAGCAGAGGAAGGCGAAGTAACTCCGCAGGGAACCTTTTCTCCTCCGTCAGTGTCCAACTAGATAGCCGATGCTCGCGGCCGGCTTGCGTTCCGGGGATGCGACAGCGCCGGATCTGAGGGAAGTTGGGTGGGCAGTCTCTGGGAGCGGACATGAACCTTCTTGCGGACATTCTGTCAAATCTCATCGTCGCCTTCGCGTTGCGGGCCACCCTCGGCGGCTGCCTGATTTATATCGGGCGCGTATACTACGCGGATCCTCTAGCCTCTTTCCGCGGTTCGGCGCGGCCGCTTCCCTATGATCCATTGGTAAGGCAGACGCTTCGCGCCATGGCCGGCTTCTGTCTCTGGGGCGGATGCTTCATTCTGGCGACGGCCGTTGCGGTCGGGATCTTCGGCCTGCACGGCAAGATGCTGGCAGCAGCCCTGCTGGCTATTTCCGTAGCCGGCGCTTGGCTGCTGCTCCCCAGGCCTCCAGGCGCAAGAGCGGAGGATTGATCCAACCTCGAGAGCGCCCGAAGGCAGCAGTAACTCCCCGGCCCCGCGCCCGGCTGGGGAACTTCGCGCCTGAGTCTTGCGTACTTCCGTGGTACGCTGTGCTTTTTCCGGAAAGGTCTCCTATGCGTCCTATCTCCGCCGCCGACTCCGTTTCGCTTGCCATTCACCGCACCAGGGATCTCCTCTTCAGGCCATTCCGCTGGGGAACCTATCTGAAGCTGGGATTGGTCGCGATCCTCACCGAAGGTCTTGGGGGCAACTCCGGTTCCTCGTCGCACGCAGGTCCATCCTCCGGCCATGGGCCCATGGTCTATTCGCCGTTCGACATTCCTCCGCAATGGATCGTGGCGATTATTGCGGCCGTGCTGGTGATAATTCTCCTGTCGATTGCGATCTTCTATCTGATCACCCGGCTGCGCTTTGCCTTCTTTGACTGCCTGATTCACAACACCAGCGAGATTGGCCCCGGATGGCGGCTCTATCGAGCGCAGGCAACGCGCTTTTTCTGGATGAACCTGGGGGTGGCATTCTGCTATCTGCTGTTGATGGCGTTGGCGGCGCTTCCGTTCATTGCCGGGTTTGTGCGGGTTTTTCGCGAGATTCCGCCCGGCGGCCAGCCCGATGTCATGCAGTTGCTGCCTCTCATATTGCCTTTGATTCCGATCATCCTTCTGCTGGTGCTGGTGGGAGTTGTGATCGACGTGATTCTGCGCGATTGCATGATGCCGCATTACGCGCTGGACGATGCAACGGCCGGCGAAGCATGGCGGGAGGCATGGGCGCGCATCACGGCAGAGCCGCGGCAGTTTCTTGTGTACGCGCTGCTGCGATTGATTCTGCCGGTGATTGCCATGATCGGCCTGTTCATCGTGCTGCTGATTCCGGGGCTGATGCTGGCCGGAGCGGGCGCGGCGATTGGCTACGCGATTCACTCGGCCTTCGCGGATGCGACCGGCGCAGCCGCGCTGGTCGGGATTCTTATCCAGGTCTTCTTCGGCCTGGTTGCCTTCGGCCTGGCGCTGCTGGCCAGCATCTGCCTGGGAGGCCCCGTGAGCACGGCGGTGCGGGAGTATGCGCTCGTCTTCTACGGCGGCCGCTACCAGGCGCTGGGCGAGATCCTCTACCCGCCGCCTCCGCCGCCCGCACAGCCCGCAGTGTGAAATGTCACTGGTAGCCTTCAAAGCGTAGCTGGTCATTGTGAATCCAGCATCGCCCCTGAACGATCCTCTGGAGCGGACGGCACTGTATCAGGGCACGGCTGGTAGGTCAGGGCTTTAGCCCTGACTGCCGCACATGCAGCAAAATGAACTCGGGCTTTAGCCCCTGAGGGAGCGTCTCTCACGGAGGGAGGCGGGGGTTTTTACCCCCGCATTGAGCCAACAGAATCACCGCGGGCTTTAGCCCCGGAGAGCTTCCCTATCGCCTGAATTGCCGCCGGATCGCAAGCAGGAACAGCGCAAACAGGGAGGAAGTCAGCAAAGTCTCGAAGATCGCCAGAACCCGTCCCCACGGATAGGCCGGGGCGTACTCGGCGCTTTTCTGGAATGTGGCAGTATCCACGGAAGTGATCGCGCCCTTGCCGAAAAGACGCGCCTCCGCCTGAAGATTCGGCGCATAGGTCTTTTGGAAATCCCACACCGAGACGTAGGTCTCCGTATCTTTAGCCCCTTGCCGCTTCAATCCAACTCCGGGAGCCGGCAACAACGCCGCAAACAGGAGCAAGATTCCAAGCAGCCACACCATCGGCTTCCCATAACTGTTCCCATAGTCGCTGGCCCAGCGGTACAGGGCCACCAGGCTCAGATTGCGATGCAGCCACTGCCGCAAACCGAGGGGCCGTCCACGAGTCGGCCCAGCCAGCCGCTTCATCTCCATCTCGCCAAAATGAAACTCATTGGCCGTCCAGTAATCCAGACGAGAATCGTAGTTCTTCTTCAACTGCTGATAGATTTGGGCCACCGCCCGGTAGTCGCGCTGCCAGTCTCGCTCGAGTCGTACTCCAAACTCCTGTCCGAGGGGAATCGACTCCTCGAAGACCGCTAGACCGCGATTGTTTTTCCGGGTATTCCAATGCACAGATGAGGTAAACCAGACCTGGCTCACGTCGCAGCTGTGGAAAAGAGCGCGGCTCAGATCAACATTGTCGAATACGGTTTCACCGGGCTTGGAAAAGGTCGCGCGCACAAATACAGCGCCGGGCTCTCCGGCAATTTCAGAACCAAAACTCGTACTCCGGAATTCGACCTGATCGAGAAACCGGCATCTTCTCCAATTGGCCGTTCCACCGAACTTCGTGTCCCCAAAACGCACCATCTGCGCGAAGGTCGCGCTGTAGAAATTCGCGTTCTGCGCGAAGGTCGCGTCGTTAAAGCCTACGCCCTGAGTGAAGGTCGCCTTGGGAAAGATTGCGTTCTTCGAGAAGGTCGCGCTGAGGAAGCTTGCGCCCCCGGCAAAGGTCGCGCCGCTGAAGGATGCGGCCTTTACGAATTTGGCTCCGCTGAAGTCTGCATTCTGCTTGAAGGCCGCTACTCTGAAGTCTGCGTCCTGCGCGAAGGTCGCTTCGCAGAAGTTTGCGTCTCCCCGGAAGGACGCCCTGTAGAAGTTAGCGCCCCGCGTGAAGGTTGCCTCGCTGAAATCTGCTTCCCGAGTGAAGGTTGCATGGTCAAATCGGCAGATTGCTTCGAATTGCCTCTTGATGAGATCGAGATGAGGAAAGACAAAGCGATCAAAATCAGCTACGTTCTCCCCTGCGTCTTCTAGAATCCTCTCAAACTCCCGCCAGAATTTATCGAAGAGCGGACCAGAGTGCTTGTGCGGGTCCTTCGAGTGCATCAGGCATACGGGCTTCTCGTCCCCTCCTTCTGGCGCAAAGTGGAGTCTGCGCCCACACCTCAGGCCGCTTAAATAGTCCATCCTGATTGGGCAGCCCGCCTCGCCGCTGTCGCCCTTCGTCGTGATGCTTGCCTCAGGCTCTGTCTCGGGCACCTGCTCCGTGCTCTCGGCCCAATCAGTAACAGGCTCCGCCGCGGCGCTCTCATCCGACGTAACTTCCCTCTCATCCGCCATAATCCGCGAGTATACCAATCGCAACCGCTCAGTTCCAGGAACCTTTTCGTTCTCGTCAGTGTCCAAATAAACAGGGGATGCCGCTGAGAGCGGGCGAAGGCTGCTGCCTGCCGGGCTCCCCGGCAGGGCAATCGCATGAACAAATCTTGCAGATCATTTCCGCCATCCTGTTACGCTGAAGTTTGGTCGGTCCTCCCGCATTTGCCGAACCCGGACGCCCCGATATCCGCTTTCGCCGAACCGCGGAAGCGCCAAATCCCGGAAATCGCCGAACCTCGGATTCGCCGCCTCTGGGATACAGGCCGGTTCGTCCCCCTTCAGAGCCCCCAAATCGGCGCAATTCCAGGGCTTCTAGCACTGATTTAGGCCTTTTTGGGGCGCTTTTCTGCCAATTTCAACCGCTTTCCACGGAGGGTTTATGATCGGATTTGCACAAAATAAAGGGGTTAGGTCGGCTCATTGCCCCTTTTTGAGGCACTACCCACCCCCTATTTACCGTGAAACTGTGAGACTGTGAAGAATCGGCTTGCATTTCTGCGATCGCCCTGAGTCCCTAGCGACAGGTTTTCGTAGCTAAAGTGACAGCGTGTACCCTCAAGACTGGAGCGTTTGGATGCGTTGGATTCCCATTTTGGTTTGTTCGGCGGCGCTAGCGGGGAGCGCGGGTGCTGCGCGGGCGCAGGCCACGTCCGCGAAGCCCGCGAATGAGCCGGCCAAGGCTCCCGCCGCGCAGGGCTTGACACACCTGACGCTGCCGCCCGTGCCCAAGCCGCTGCTACCGGAGGTCTTTGCCGGCTGGGTGGCCAAGGGCGCGCCGAAGAAGATCACCGACGCCGCCGAAGCCGATCCTGCCAACGCGGCTGCCCTCAAGGAGTATGACTTTAGCTCCGCCGAGACGGCCACCTACAAGCGGGAGGGCGAGACGCTGAGCCTGCGTGCCCTGGAATTCCACGACGCTAGCGGCGCTTACGGAGCCTATTCGTTCTATCGCCAGAATGGCTGGCCCAAAGAGGAGATCGGCTCGGGCGCTACCTCGAACCGCAATCGGGTGCTCTTCTGGGCGGGCGCGACCGTGGTGGATGCGAACTTTTCCGAGATCGGGCCGATGTCGGGCTCGGAGCTGCGCGACCTGGCCCGGCAGTTGCCGGCGGCGGAGGGCGGCCAGGCGCTGGCGCCGCCCATTCTGGCCAGCCTGCCTCGGACCAACCTTGACGGGCAGACCACGCACTATGCCGTTGGACCGGCTGGCTATGCCGGCTCGGGCGGTGTGCTGCCGGCGGAGCTTGTGGGCTTCGACCGCGGCGCGGAAGCGGTGACCGCCAACTACACGATGCGCTCCGGCCCGGCCACGCTGACCCTGATCGACTATCCCACCCCGCAGTTGGCGGCCATTGAGGAGACCAGGATTCGCGAGTACATCCAGGCGGGCAAGGCCAGCGCGGGCAAGCAGGCCCAGCCCCCCTGGCCCCAGCCGCTGCAGGACTCCGACCTGCGCTCGCTGGAGGTGACCCGCAGCGGCCCCCTGGTGGCGCTGGTCAGCGGGGACGCCATTCCCGACGACAGCCACCGGCTGCTGGCCACCGTGCACTACGAGTCGAATCTGATGTCGATTCCGCAGCCCACCGTATCCGAGATAGCCAAGACCGGAAGGCTGTTGATGGGGATCGCCTTTCTGGTCATCATCGGATCCAGCGCGGCGATTCTGCTGGGAATTTTCCTGGGCGGCTTCCGGGCGCTCTACCGCATGGCGCGCGGCAAGCCGGCCTCTTCGGTCTACGATGTGGAGTTCATCAGTCTCAACCTGCGGGACTGAGGGGAGAAATCCCGCCGGGAAATGCGGAGCGCATCCGAAGGGTAAACGGTGAGCAAATCCTGTTGAAATCAGGAAGAATACCCTAGGAAACTCCCTGAAAAGACGGGATATAGCCGAAACAAACAGGCGAAGATACATCGAAGATCGCCTATCCGCCTTTCCCGCTAAACACTCTGTAAGTTACTGATTATGCGATTCTTATTTCTCCTTCGATTTCTCCTTGACACTCCCTTCCCATACCCCTACTATGCAGCCAGAAAGTTCTGATGGCTTTGCCTCCGTTGGAACTATTCTCCCTGAGGGAGGAGCTGCCCTGTTGCCGGGCGGCTCTTTCCGTTTTTGCCGGCACTGCCAGGCCCGCCCCTGCCTCTCTCGTAAGCCTCATCCAGCCTGCTCGGCGCACCCGCGCAGTCCCGGACGCAGCCAGGCCCACGGCGAACCGTGGGCCTGTGGCTGGGGGTGAAGGCTTCGCCCGGTGCTACTTCTTCGGCTTGGGCTCGGGCTTGTTTTCAGGCCTTGGCGCAGGCCTGGGCGCGGGATGCGCGGAAGGCATGGGATGCGGTTCAGGTCTGGGCGCCGGCTTCATTTCGGACTTGGGCGCCATCATCATGGTGTTCCTGGGGGCCGGCTTGGGTTCGCTCTTGGGCGCCATCATCATGGTGTTCTTGGGCGCGGGGCGCGGCTGCGGCGCAGGGTGCGATCCCTCGACCTGCTGGGTATTTGTCTTGGCTGGCGGAGCGGCGGTCTTGGTTTTCGAACTCCAATCGTCCTGCCCGGATTTGCCTCGCGGGGTTGCAGCCGCCCCAAGGTGCGATCCCGGAGCCATTGCTTTGGTGACAGCTACGTTCTGCGGGTGCCCGCCGTTGGCCTTGCCATAGGCGGTCTTGTCGGCCTTGGCGGCCTCGATATGCTGTTGCTGGACGGGCGTCGGCGCCACGTGCTGCTCGTGCTCGGCGACCCGCTCTTCGGCAGTCGGGGGATGGTTGACGCCGCCGGGACCGCCGGCATAGGCCACGTGCCCAGGATTCACGATGGTGGTTCTTTCCACAATCGTCCGGTCGACGTAGGTGGTGTGGATGATGGTCTCGTTCACATGGACCACTGCGGTGTTATAGGCGAAATGGCCGCCGCGCCACTCGCCGCCGGCGAATCCGATGCCACCGTAGCCGAAGCCGTAGTTCACGCCGCCGTAGTAGCCGATGTGATGGCCCCAATAGCCCTCATGCCAGAGATAAAGGCCGTTGGACCAGCCCCAGTAGCCGGGCGTCCACAGCAGGCCTGGGGCGGGCGCTGCAACCCAGGTGCCGGGAACCCAGAAGTAGTCGCCCGCCACCTGGTTGTAGTACCAGTGGCCCGGGATCCACATCAGATCGGGTTCCGGGCAGGGGGGCTGCACATAGACCGGCAGCGCCGGCGGCCCGAAGTTGACGCTGATAAAGACCCCCGCTTGCGAGGAGACGGGAATGAGTGTGATAACCAGCGCCAGCAGAAGCCAGCGCGCAGAGCGCAAAAGTCGCATGGAAAGAATCCTCCTAATTTTTGTGCCGGCCCGGCTGGTAAGAATCCACTTGCCGCCGGGCAGGGTTAGAACCTGTGAGATTGCTGTAGGTCCGGCTCCGTTCCATCGGAATCCGCTTCCAATGGACTCCGTGCAGGGTCAAGGGACAATTTCCCTGTGTGACAAGAAAAGCCACACTCTGGATCAGCGCCTGTCCCCACAATGGTCAAAACCGAATTTGCCTCCTGAAGCCGGTAATGCACACAGACTACTTCACTTTGAACCCCTTCCGCCACGAAAAGTTGCAGCCATGTGGATAATTTATGGCTTTCACCGCCGGGGTAAAACCGGGTCCGCCGAGCGCCGGGATCCGCCGGACTGGCGGGCCGCATCTTCTCCCTTGAGCCAACCCGGCCCGTGGGTCTTTGTGCGGGGGGAAGAACTGCGCCGCGTGGGCGCGTTTACTTGGGTTTTGCTTCGGGCTTTGGCTCGGTTTTGGGTGCGGCAGCCTTCGGTGCGGCCTTTGGCTCTGCCTTCGGAGCAGCCATTGGTTCAGCCTTGGGTTCTGCTTTGGGCTCTGCCTTAGGAGCAGCCATGGGTTCTGTCTTTGGCTCAGCCTTCGTCACAGCCGGCGCAGCCTGCTTTTCCCCGGTCAGCGGCTTTTCTACGGCCAGAGTCTTCGGGCGTCCGCCATTGGCCTTGGCAAACGAGGTCTTGTCAGTCTTGGCTGTAGCCGCGTGCTGCGTCTGGACGCTGGTCGGAGCTATGTGCTTTTCCTTTTCGACCGCTTGCTCGGCGGGCGTGGCCGTATGCTGAATGCCGCCCGGACCGCCGTTGAAAGCAACGTGATTGGGATTGGCCACGATGCCGGCCGAGACAATCGTCTCGTTCACATAGGTGACGTGGACGATATTTACATTTACCTGCGTCACCGCGGTGTTGTAGGCAAAAGAACCGCCCCGCCACTCGCCGCCCGCAAAGCCAATGCCGCCGAAGCCGAAGCCGTAGTTCACGCCGCCATAGAAGCCAACGTGGTCGCCCCAGTAGCCTTCATGGAACCCATAATTGCCGCCCGACCAGCCCCAGTAAGGAGGCGTCCAGAGCGCGCCTTCATAGGGAGCCGGAACCCATGCGCCGGGCACCCAGTAGTAGTCTCCGTCGTCGTTTGAATAGGCCCAGTACCCCGGCATCCACATCAGGTTCGGCTCGGGGCACATCGGCTGCACGTAGACGGGCAACGCGGGCGGAGCAAATCCGACACTGATGCTGATGCTGAATTGCGCGTGCGAAGACGCGGGAATCAGGGAGAGCAGAAGCGCCGGCAGAAGCCAGCGCGCGGAGCGGAAAAATCGCATGGGAAAAACCTCCTGATACTTTCGAGTTATTAGCCCGATGCGCGTTTTCGCAGTCGGGCTACGTCATTTGGAACCACTGCCGCCGGCAGGAGTTGCTTGAGGTGAGAATGCGTTGCTCTTCGTCACCGGGGCGGAAATCGGCCGTGTGCCCCGGAAATCATCGCCCGGCCCGGAAGGCACACAAACCCATGGCTGACCATGGGTCTGTGTATGGCGAAGGGGAAGAACTGCGCCGCGTGGGCGCGCTTACTTCTTTCTTTCTTCGGGCCTGGGCTCCTCCCTGGGAGCGGCCTTTGGCGCAGGCGCGGCGTGTTGCGGTGGAGCGGCGTGTTGAGCAGGCGCAGCGTGTTGCGGTGGCGCAGCGTGTTGCACTGGCGGCGCGGCGTGTTGAGCAGGCGCGGCGTGTTGCGCGGGTGCGGCCTTGGGCGCGGCAGCCCTTGGTTCAACCATTGGCTTGGGTTCGGCCTTGGGCGCAGCAGCCTTTGGTTCAGCCATTGGCTTGGGTTCGGCCTTGGGCGCAGCAGCCTTTGGTTCAGCCTTCGGCTTTGGTTCAGCCTTCGGCGCGGCAGCCTTGGGTTCAGCCTTGGGCGCAGCGGCCCTTGGTTCAGCCTTCGGCGCGGCAGCCTTGGGTTCTGCCTTGGGCGCAGCAGCCTTCGGTTCTGCCTTCGGCTTGGCCTCAGCCTTCGCCGGGGTCTTGGCTTCTGTCTTCGCCATCGGAGCCGCGGCGGACTTTGCCGGGGTCAGAGGCTTCTCTACGGCCAGGGTCTTCGGGTGCCCGCCATTGGCCTTGGCATACGAGGTTTTGTCGACCCTTGCCGCTGTCATGTGCTGTGTCTGGACGCTGGTCGGAGCCGTGTGCGTTTCGTGTTCGACAGCACGCTCCGCGGGACTGGCGGTGTACCGCACGCCGTTCGGACCTCCGTTGTAGGCCACGTGGCCGGGATTGGCAACGATGCCCCTCTCCACAACCGTCCGATCGATATAGGTGGTGTGGATGATGGTTTCATTCACATGCACGACTGCGGTGTTATAGGCAAAGGAGCCGCCGCGCCACTCGCCGCCGGCAAAGCCGATGCCTCCGTAGCCGAAGCCGTAGTTCACGCCGCCATAGTAGCCGACGTGGCGGCCCCAATAGCCGTTATGAAAGCCATAGTGGCCCTCCGACCAACCCCAGTAGGGAGGCGTCCACAGCGCGCCTTCATAGGGAGCCGGAACCCACGCTCCGGGCACCCAGTAGTAGTCCCCATCGTCATTGGAATAGGCCCAATAGCCCGGCGCCCACATCAGGTTGGGCTGTGGGCAGATGGGCTGCTCATAGACCGGCATCTCCGGCGGAGCGAACCCGACACTGATGACGATCTGAGAGTGCGAAAAGGCGGGAATCAGAGAGAGCAGAAGCGTCAGCAAGAGCCAACGCGCGGAGCGGAACAATCGCATGGCAAGAACCTCCTGGTTCTTTCGTCCCTGCTCCGCTCAAAGGAATTGATTTTCACTGCGCGGGGCGAGGGCCTGGGTACTTTCTTGCAGAATATCCCGAGCCCTCTCCGCGGTCTGGTCAAAACTGTACAGGAGGATTTCCTTGCTTCAATCCTCTCGAAATCCCGTCATCAATAGCGGTAACTCAGCCCTATGCCCACCACCTTTTTCGCCTGCAGATTGATGGGAGCCGTGCCTGTGGGCGTCGCGTCAGCGGGGAAGCTGCCGGTGAATGTGTAGGTATAGGTCGATCCGATATTGCTGGCCACCTGGCCAATGCCGATATCGAAGGCGAAGTGCGGCTTGTCCCGCTGCGTCACGCGCACCGCGTAGTCCATCGTGGTGGGCAGGTCAGCCTTGCCTGCCACCAGCGGAAGGCTGGTGAGAGAAGCAGTGCCGAGACCCTTGCTGGTTCTTGGCTCCTGCGTAAAGCCCGCCGAGGGCACAGCCACGATTCCGTGACCGATGGGCAGCGGAATGCCCAGTCCGCCGAAGAGCCGTCCGCCAAATCGCGTGCTCTGGCCGCCTATGCCGAAGATGGTGGCATTGGTGGCCTTCCAGCCGAGGTTGGCCAGGAAGGGAACCGGCTTCTTGGCCCAGGTCTTGGTGACGGCTATGTAAACATCGCCATTGGTGTACGACTTGGCCTTCGGAACGGGAACCAGGGTGCACACTCCGGCCCCCAACGCTCCCGTAAACTCACAGTACGCATCGGTGGCTTCCGTTGCCACGACGGCTGCCTCACCGGTGACAAACTTGTCGCCGGTGCGCACCAGGCCGCCGACCGCGACTCCCGGCGTCCACGGGCCGAACTGCCCATCCTTGATCCCCACCACCTTGCCGTGGAAGACGTTCATGCCGCTCGCATTCCAGAGCTGGCTCAGGCCCCCTGGGATGAATGCTGCCGTCGCGGAGCCCGTCCCGCTGTTTCCGAACTGATGCACGCTGCGCGTATAGCCAACCTCGGCGCGGCCGTAAAAGGCTTCGGTGATGCTGAAGGTCTCGATGTTGCCGATCACGTTGGCGGCGTTGATGAAGTGGGCGCCGATGGCCGGGTGGGAGAAGACTTGGCCTTTGTCCATATAAACGACGTAGGCGGTGGGGGTCAGGAAGCCGCCGGTCTGGCCCTCCAGCGTCAGGTACTGTGCGTTGAGTTGCCGGGTGGCGAGCATGGCGACCGCGAGAAAGCCGCAAACAGCAATTTTGCGAATGGCGCGAAGTTTCACTTTTTTCAACTCCAGTGGAGCGCAGTCGCCTGCCTCCGGTGACGATTTGGAAATTACTCCCCTTGTAACACAACCGAAGCCGACTCGTCTCTAACTTTCTTTGGGTGGTAGACTCAGGCCATGCCGCGCGGTCTTTTTATCACGCTCGAAGGCCTGGATGGTTCCGGCAAGACCACGCAGATCAGCCGCCTGGCCGCCTGGCTGAAAAGACGCGGCTTCGGCGCCGTCGTCACCCGCCAGCCCGGCGGCACCGCCACCGGCGACCGCATCCGCGCCCTGACGCTCGACTCGCGCTCCTCGCACTTGGCGCCGATGGCCGAGATGGCCCTGATGTTCGCAGACCGCGCCCAGGCCATTGCCGAGGTCATCGAGCCGGCTCTCGATGCCGGCCAGATCGTCCTCTGCGACCGCTTTACCGACTCGACGGAGGCCTACCAGGGCGGCGGACGCGAGCTGGGCTCCGCGGTTGTCCTGGAACTCCATCGCTTGATCTGCCGGAACCTTCAGCCCGACCTCACGCTGCTGCTGCTGCCTTCGCTGGAGGCCTCGCTCAGCCGCGCGCGCCGCCGCAACCAGCGCGCCGCCGCAGCCAGCGGTCAGGACGAAGGCCGCTTCGAGCAGGAGCAGGATGCCTTTTACCGCCGCGTTTGGGAGAAGTACCGCGAAATCGCCGCCCGTGAGCCGGCCCGCGTCGTCCTGATCGAAGGCGACCTGACCATCGACGAGGTCCACGAACAGATTGTCGAAGCCGTCGCCGAGCGGCTGGCCGTGCTGGCCGCGGGAGCGATCCATCCCTGAGCATCTACCGAATGAGGCCGGTGCGCTCGGCTTGTTCCCCCTCAACTTCCCGCCCACCCCCGCGCAATTACACTTTGAACAGTGAACCGGGAAGCCCCATTCGCGCCCCAGCTTGACCTCACTTTCGAGGAGCCGCGCCACGCCCGCCGCATCTGGCCGGTGCGCGAGCTGGTCGGCCAGGTCCGCGAGCTGGTCGAGCAGGAGTATGGCGACGTTTGGGTCGAGGGCGAGATCTCCAACTACCGCCCCGCGCCCTCCGGCCACGTCTACTTCACGCTCAAGGACGCCGAAGCCCAACTCCCTGTCGTCCTCTTCCGCCGCCAGGCCATGCTGCTGCGCTTCCGCCCCGAGGACGGCCTGCACGTGCTCGTGCGCGGCCGGGTCAGCGTCTACGAGCAGCGCGGACAAATGCAGCTGGTAGCCGAGACCATGGAGCCGGTCGGCGCGGGCTCGCTGCAACTGGCCTTCGAGCAGCTCAAGGCGCGGCTCAAGGCCGAGGGCCTCTTCGATACCGAGCGCAAACAGCCGCTGCCCGCCTTTCCGCGCACCGTCGCCATCGTCACCTCGCCCACCGGCGCGGTGATTCGCGACTTCCTGAACATCGTCGCCCGCCGCCACTCAGGGTTGAACGTTCTCCTCTGTCCGGCCAGTGTGCAGGGAGATTCCGCGCCGGCCGAGATTGAAGCCGCTCTGACTGAACTCAACGCTTCCGGCCTGGCGGACGTGATTGTGCTGGCCCGCGGCGGAGGCTCGCTGGAAGACCTGGCCGCCTTCAACAGCGAGCGCGTGGCCCGCGCCATCGCCGCCTCGCGCCTGCCCGTGGTCTCCGCTGTCGGCCACGAAACCGACTTCACCATCGCCGATTTCGTCGCCGATCTGCGCGCTCCGACGCCATCCGCCGCCGCCGAACTCATCACCGAGGCCCAGCACAAGATTGCCGAGCACTTGGCCGAGCAGTTGCATCGCCTCGACCGCGCCGCGCGCTTCCAACTGCTGCAAGCCCGCCAGCGTCTCACCCGCCTGCCCGTGAGCCGCGCCGAGGGCCGCATGGCGGCGCTGCTGCGCAGGCTGGAACAGCGCCTGGACGACTCCAGCCTCCGCATCGAGGCAGCCGTCAGCGCGCAACTCCGCCAGCATCAACGCCAGGTCGCCGATCTCGCCGCCGCAGTCCTGCGCCACGATCCACGCCGCAATTTTGGCTTGGCCCGCGAACGCCTCGCCGCCTGCCGCACGCGCCTCGACCGCGCACTGGAACGCGCCATCCACGCCTCCTCCGCCACCGTCAGCGCCCTCGATGCGCGGCTGCACTCGCTCTCGCCGCTGGCCGTACTAGATCGCGGCTACGCGCTTGTCCTTACCGCCCAGGGCGGAGTGGTGCGCTCGACAAACCAAGTTGCGCCTGGCGACAAGGTCACCACACGCCTCGCAGACGGCGCCTTCATCAGCCGCGTGGAATCCGCGCAACTCGCCACCGCGAGTTGCGACCACAATGAATCGGAGAGGGGACCAGGATTGCCGAGGAAATAAGCTAACCCGCTATCCCGCGAAGCGGGGCTAACTCGCGGCATATGACAGAAATCCCACCCGCCAACCTGCCCTCATGAAGTGAGACAATTGACTCAGTGACCATAACGGCAAAGACCGCGCGCAGACTCTTCGGCACCGACGGCATTCGCGCCGTCGCGGGTGAATTCCCGCTCGACGCCAACACCATTTACGCTGTCGGCCTGGCGCTGGGCCACTCGCTGCGTAAGACAGACGCCGCCCCCAAAGTGATTCTGGGCCGCGACACGCGAGAGTCCGGCCCATGGATTGCGGCCATGCTCGCCGCCGGTTTGCTTGAGACTGGAGCGCGCGTCGAAAGCGCGGGCGTTATCACTACGCCGGCCGTCGCATTCCTCGCGCGCACCCACGGCTTCCAGGCGGGCGTGGTCATCTCCGCTTCGCACAATCCGTGGGCTGACAACGGTATCAAGCTCTTCGGCGCGGACGGCTTCAAGCTCGCCGACCAGGTCGAGCTGGCCATGGAAGACGAAATCCTCCATCACGTTTCGCAGGCTGAGGCGCCCGATCCGGCCAGCCTGCCCGCGGACAAAGACAACGCGGCCCTGCGGCAGGATTACATTCAATTCCTTATCGACTGCGTTCCGGGACTGTCCTTGGCCGGCCTGCGCATCGTCGCCGACTGCGCCAACGGCGCCGCGGCAGCCATCGCGCCCGAACTCTTTCAGCGTTTGAGCGGCGACGTTACTCTGCTCAACATCGCTCCAGACGGCCGCAATATCAACCTCAACTGCGGCGCGCTGCATCCGAAGTTCGTAGCTGCCGAGGTGAAAGCGCGCGGAGCGGATTTGGGCTTGACCTTTGACGGCGACGCCGACCGCTGCATGTTGGCCGGCGCACGCTTGAACATCATCAACGGCGATGCGATTCTGCTCGTGCTTGCGCGCGACCTGAAAGCTCGCGGCATGTTGACCGGCGATTTAGTCGTAGCCACCACCATGTCCAACATGGGCCTGGAAGCGGCGCTCCGGCGCAGCGGCATCCGGATGCTGCGCGCGCCGGTGGGCGACCGCTACGTCCTCGAGGAGATGCGGAAGCACAACGCGGCGCTGGGCGGCGAACAGTCAGGCCACATTCTTTTGCCCCATCTGGCCACCACCGGAGACGGCCTGCTAACCTCGCTCATCGTCCTCGACCTGATCGCCCGCTCCGGCAAGAGCATCGAGGAACTGACTGCCGATTTGAAGGTCTTCCCGCAGGTCATCGTCAACGTGAAAGTGCGCGAGCGCAGGCCACTGGCGTCGATTCCGTCCGTAGCCGCCGCCATCCGCGCCGCCGAGGAAGAGTTAATGGAATCCGGCCGCGTGGTGATTCGCTATAGCGGAACCGAGCCTCTGGCAAGGGTCATGATCGAAGCCGAAAGCCAGGAGGCCATGCGCCGCCACGCCGATGCTATCGCCGGCGCGATCCGCGCGGAACTGGGCGTGTAACGCGAAAATGATTCACGCGAACTCGACAAATTGCATTCCTTCTCAAGAAAGGGAGCTTTCGATGAGTGACAAAGGAAGTCAAATCGGAGAAGCAAATCAACAATCCGAGTGGAGCGGCAAACCATGTCCCCATTGCGGCAGCAATGATATCGTCTCAAAGCTGGAGCTTGGTGTTACTGGCATGGACGAGTTTGGGATAACTTACAAAATTAACGCCTTCTTCACGGGAAACGAAAAGCTCCATGCAGAAATCTGTCTTGCTTGCGGTACTGTAGTGAGGATATTCGTAGTCAACTCAAAACGGAATTGGATCGTTACGTGAGTTCAAGAAACATATTTGAGACACAGGCTTTGAAGACAGTCTTCACTTCATATCCCGCCAGTTTGGGCCGAAGGCGAGATCGGCGACTAACGGCACGCTGAGCTTCACCACGCCCTCCATCTCCGCGCGAACTAACTCTTCTATCTCGTTAGTCTCCTCGGCAGGGACTTCAAAGAGTAACTCGTCGTGGACTTGCAGGACCATCCGCGTCTTCATCCCGCGTTCAATAAGTTTGCGGTCGATGGAGATCATGGCCAGCTTGATGAGGTCCGCGGCGGTGCCTTGCAGCGGCGTGTTGATGGCGGTGCGTTCGGCGAATCCGCGTTGGTTTGGGTTGCGGCTTTCGATGTCGGGAATGGGACGGACGCGGTCGAAGAGCGTGCGCACCGAGCCGCTTTTGCGCGTCTCTTCCAGCGTCTTCTCAATGAACGCATGAACGCCCGCGTAGCGCGCGAAGTAGCGATCGATGTAAGCGCGAGCCTCCTGCTGCGGAATGCCTAACTGCGCGGCCAGCCCGAAGGGCGAGATGCCGTAGACGATGCCGAAATTCACAGCCTTGGCGCGGTTGCGCGTCTGTTTGTCCATCTGCGCGGGGGGCACGCCGAAGACCTCGCTTGCCGTCAGCGTGTGAATGTCTTCGTTGTTTTGGTAAGCATGGATCAGCAGCGGGTCGCCGCTGAAGTGAGCCAGCAGGCGCAGTTCGATCTGCGAGTAATCCGCCGAGAGCAGTTGCGTTCCCGGCGCGGCGGTAAAGGCGGCGCGAATCTCGCGGCCCAGTTCGGTGCGCGTGGGGATGTTTTGCAGATTCGGATTGATGGATGAAAGCCGTCCGGTTGCCACAGCCGCGGCCTGGAATGTTGTATGCACCCGCGACTCCGCGTCCGCCAGCAGCGGCAGCGCGTCGATATAAGTCGATTTCAGTTTGGATAAATGGCGAAATTCCAGAACCAGACGCGGAACTTCGTGCTTCTCCGCCAGAAACTCCAGCACATCCTGCGCGGTGGAGACAGCTTTTCCCTTGCCTCGGCTGGCCGGCGCGGGCAGGCCCAGATGAGTGAAGAGCACCTCGCCGAGTTGTTTGGGAGAGTTAATGTTGAAACGGCGCCCGGCTAACTCAAAGATGCGTTCCCCGACGCGCTCTAACTCCATGGCAAAGCGTTTGGAGAGTGAGTCAAGCGCGCCGAGATCGATGCGAACTCCGGCTTGCTCCATGCGGAAAAGAACCGGCGCGAGCGGGAGATCAATCTCCGAATAGACTCGCTCGACGCCGGCCTTCTCCACCTCGGCCTTGAGCGCCGGAACCAGCGCATGAATCGCCGCCGCGCCCGCGGCCAGCGTGGAGGGCGCGGGTTGCGAGTTACGCGCGGCCACATCGGCCAGCGCCTGCGTGGCGTGCGTGGGATTGAGCGCGTAAGAAAGCAGCATCGTGTCGTCCACCGCGCCGCGCAATGTTACTCCCTGCGCGGTGAGCAAATGAAGCGCCGACTTCCAATCGTGCGTTTGCTTGGGAACGGCTGCGTCTTCCAGCAGCGCGCGCAACTCCGCAGTGAGAGAGAGGCGCAGCGCTCTTCCTGGCTCGGCGCAGACGCCCGCGCTGAAGCCGGTCTTCTTTTCGGCAGCTTCAGCCACATCCAGCAATGACATTGACTGCTGCGGTTCGTCTTCGCTCTCTTGCTGCGCGGGCGCGGCCATATTGAGCGCGAAGGCGAATCCACCTGCGCGCGCGGCTGCGTAGAACGCATCGGCCTGCTCTTTCGTTGGCTCTTCAATCAGCTCAAGCTGCGGTGCTGTTTCGGAAGGCGCCAGATCGCGCAGCATCGAGGTGAATTCAAGTTCGGTGAAAAGCTCGCGGCAGGCTTCGAGATCGGGCGGCTGCGTTTCCATCGCGGAGAGATCAAGCTCCAGCGGGACATGAGAGTCGATGGTGACCAATTCTTTAGAGAGCAGAACGGCTTCACGATTCTGCTCCAGCGACTCGCGATAACTCTTGCGCTTGACCTCAGCGGCGCGGTCGAGCACAGCCTCGACAGTCCCGAATTCGAGAATCAATTCCACGCTGCCCTTGTCGCCGATCCCCGGCGCGCCGGGAATGTTATCGACCGCATCGCCGCGCAGGGCCATCACATCGACAACCTTCTCCGGTGGAACGCCGAGGGTTTCGGTCACCTTGGCGGGATCGAGAATGAGATTGTCCTTTTGCGGATTGAGAATCTTCACCGTGGGCGTAACCAACTGCATCATGTCCTTGTCGCCGGAGACGATGTAGACCTCGTGCTGCTGCTCGGCGGCCTCGCGGGCCAGGGTGCCGATAACATCGTCGGCCTCGAAGCCCTCGGCCTCCAGGATGGGAATGCGCAGGGCCTCGAGCGCGCGCCGGATGTAGGGAATCTGGCGGCGCAGATCCTCGGGCATGGAGGCGCGATTGGCCTTGTAACCCTCGTAACTCACATCGTCGAAGCTCTGCGTCTTCGCGTTCCACTTGCGCAGCGGCTTCATCGCGCGGGCGCGCTCGTCGCGGAAGACCTCGCCGCTCACATCGAAGACCGCGGCAAAGTAGCGCGGCTCGAAATCCTGGCGCAGCTTCTTGATCATGTTTACAAAAACAAAGATGGCCGCGGTGGGCAGCCCGGAGCGCGTGCTCATGGGCCGTGAGCGCTGCATCGCGTGGTAGGCGCGGAAGATGAACGCCATTGTGTCGAGCAGAAAGACGGGCGGCTTGGATTGGTCGGTCACGGTAACGAGTGTATCAGGGGGCGGATATTAAGCAATAGCCTGAAAAGCAGGTCCTTCGACTCCGCTGCGCTCCGCTCAGGATGACAAGCCTATAAGTACAGATTGTCCTTGAAGAATTACATGAGAAACATACAGTCCCCGTAACTAAAGAAGCGGTAGTTTTGCTGGACGGCGTGGCGATAAGCGGCTAGAACAGACTCGCGCCCAGCAAAGGCCGAGACCAGCATCAGCAGGCTGGATTGGGGCAGGTGGAAATTCGTGAGCAGTGCGCCGACGAGGCGGAATTGGAAGCCGGGATAGATGAATATCTCTGTCTCGCCGGTGTGCGGCTGGAGCGGGCTTCCAGCAGCCTGGACCGCGCAATGTTCCAGCGTTCGCACCACAGTAGTGCCGACGGAGACAATGCGCCGGCCTTCGGCAACCGCGCGATTGACGGCCTCCGCGGCGACTGCGGAAAGCGTGTAGCGTTCGCGGTGCAGGCGAACCTCGTCCACGCGCTCCACCCGCAGCGGCGCGAAGGTGCCCAGGCCCACGTGCAGCGTGATGCGCGCAATTTCGACGCCGCGCGAAGCTAACTTGTCCAGAATTTGCGGCGTGAAGTGCAGGCCGGCCGTGGGTGCGGCCACCGAGCCGCGCTCCCGCGAGTAGACCGTCTGGTAGCGCTCGCGATCAGTCGTCTCGTCATCGCGCCGAATGTATGGCGGCAGGGGCGTGTGGCCGATGCGGTCGAGGACAGCGAAGAAATCGCCGACCGGTTTGAAGCGCAGCAACCGCTCACCGAACCGGCCGCGCTCCAGCACCTCGGCTTCGAGTTCGATTGCTCCCGAAGGCGCGGGAAAAATAAGAATCTCGCCGATGGCGACCTTCCTGCCCGGCCTGACCAGCGCGCACCAGAGATTCGCGCCCCCATCCAGCTCAACAGCTTCGGTCAGCATGACTTCGACCTGTCCGCTCGGCTTTTCGCGCTCGCGACGTAGCGTGCGGCGCGCGTAAAGCCGCGCGGGAATTACCCGGCTGTCGTTGAGAACCAGCAAATCGCCGGGATTGAGCAACGAGGAAAACTCGGCGAAGCTCGCGTCGCGCAGAGCGCCGGTCGTGCGATTCATCACTAACATCCGGCTTGAGCCCCGCTCGGCCGGCGGCTCTTGCGCGATCAACTCCGGGGGAAGATCGAAGTCGAAGTCGGCAACGCGCTCCCTAGTCATGCGCTCACCTTCTTGAAATAATCAAGCGCCCGCAGGCGAGCGCGCTCAATAGCCGCGTTCAATTCCTCGCGCTTATGCTCGAAGTTCCCTGAGGCCAGATCGGAAACCACGTGCGTCCAGGGCCCCCAACTGACGCAGATGCGCGTGAAGGGCTTGGGAATCAGAAACCGGTCCCAGGAAGAGATGGTCCAGGCGCGCTCCGGCAGAAGATAAAAAGAGCCGATGGGCGCGCCGGTCATCTGCGCCAGCTTGATAGGACCCATCTTGGTTTGATAAATGGGGCCGCGCGGGCCGTCGGCGGTAAAGATTGCGGGACCGCCGCTGGCGATCACCTGCGCCAAACCGAGCAGCCCCTCGCGCCCGCCGCGCGTACTGGAGCCGCGAACGGCGCGAAAGCCAAAGAGTTGCAGGATGCGCGTAATCAACTCGCCGTCGAAGCTCTGGCTGATGAGAATCGTCGCATGGGTGCGGCGGAAGTAAACGGTGCAGGGAAGAACGCACTGGTGCCAGAAGCAGTAGATCTCCGGCCCCGCGCCCATCCCAAAGAGCAAAGGAGTCACGCCCTCTTCGGCAATCACCTCAAAGCGCCATGTAAGGCCCAGCAGCGAAAACAGCGCCCACACCACGCGTGGAACCACGGCCAGCACAAGGCGCTGAACGAACGTGAATCGCGGCTTGTCTTCGGCGGCCACTCTTTCGATTCTAGCGGAACGAGCGGAGTTAGCGGTGTTAGCTGCCGGCTGGTCAATGCGCTTGCAGAGCGCAGACATGCTCCGGGTAACACCGCTAACTTCGCCTCTCAGCTATATCGCAGCCAGCGCACGATCTCCGGCAGCGTGGCCCGCTTGCCATACATCAGAATCCCCACGCGGTAGACGCGCGAGGAGAACCAGAGGGTGGCCCAGATGCTCAGAATCATGAGGCTGATGGAAACCGCGAACTGCCAGGCCGGCGGCGTCTGCGAGGCCATGCGCAGGAACATGATGATAGGCGCGCAGGGCGGAAAGAACGAGGCCGCAACCGACCAGAATGAATTCGAATCGTTGATGATGAGCAGAATCATGGCGAAGCTGAGCCAGGTGGGCGCGGCAGCCAACGGCATGTACATCTGCAGTTCCTGCTCGGTCTCGCAGGTGGCGGCCAGGCCCGCGAAGAGCGAGCTATAGAGCAGGTAACCGAGCAGAAAATAGATCGGAAAGAGAATGCACTCGGTCCATGTGAAGTGAATGGCGTATTCGCCGGTAAGCGCGGCGGCGGCGAACGGGGAGAGCAGAATCGCCGCGCCGGCAACCAGCCAGATGCCGATCTGCGTCAGGCCCACGGCGCCCGCGCCGGCGAGTTTTCCGGCCAGCATATCGCCAGGCTTGACGGTCGAGAGCATCACTTCAAAGACGCGCGAGGTCTTCTCCTGAATAATGGAGCGAGCCACGTTCAGGCCATAGATCATGGTGGTCATGGTCAGCAGAATGGCCATCACGTAGCCTTTCCAGAAGGAGGCCTCCGCGTTGCTCTTGATCAACTGGCGATCTTTTTTTACCTGGAAGGTTTCAATCGAAACGCCTTTTAATAGAGCATTCGCATCGGCTTGCTTCATGCCGCCGCCGGTCAGGCGCTCGCCCACGAGGCTGTCGTTCAAGGCATCCTTCAGCCGGGCTGTGGTCATGAAGTCGCCGGAGGATTGCGAGATGTAGGTTGCGGATGGCGCCGCCCCGGCGGGCGTCTCGACCCACAAGAGTCCGTCGATAGCCCTGGTGCGAACCCGCTCGATGAGGCTTGCGCGGTCTTCCGGCCTCGCTGGCACAACAATATCGATGACGGCCTTGGAGTTCTCGCCGCTCAACAGCCGCCCGCGAATATCGTTGGCCAGCACCGCGTCTTCGGCCGCGACGGCTATGTGTTTGTTGGCGCCCAGCCCAAGCGTGGAAAGGTAACTGATGCCCAGCACCAGCGCCAGCACCGCCGGCAGACCGATGGTCGAGAGTTTGAAGGCGCGGCTGCGAATCTGCTCCAGATACTCGCGCTTGGCAATGAGAAGAACGTTACGCACCGGCTTTGCCTCCCACGGTCTCAATGAAGATCTCTTCCAGCGACGGCTCGACCAGCTCGAAGCGATAGATGGCCGCCGCGGCAGCCGCTTCTTTGAGCAGCTTCTGCGCGTTGCCGTGCGGTTTGAGCTTGATCTCGGCGAGTCCGGAAAAGCTCTTCGCCTCGGCGATCTCACCGCTCTCCAGGAAAGCAGGACTGCCCTCGAATTCTACGATTACATGGTTGCGCTCATAGCTGCTCTTGATCTGGCGCAGATTCCCGGCCAGCACAGCCTCGCCGTGGTCGATCAGGCAGATCGAGTCGCAGAGCTTTTCCACCTGGTCCATGCGATGCGTGGAAAACAGAATCGCCCGGCCCCGCGCCTTCAGTTCGAGCAGCGTCCGCTCCACCAGCACGGCGTTCACCGGATCGAGGCCGGCGAACGGCTCGTCCATCACGATCAGCCCCGGCTCGTGCAGCAGCGTGGCGATGAACTGGATCTTCTGTTGCATCCCCTTGGAAAGCTCCTCGGTCTTCTTGGGCAGTGCCTCGGCAATCTCCATGCGGCTGGCCCAGTCGCCCGCGCGCTTCTCGGCCTCGCGCGCGGTCAGCCCATGCAGGCAACCGAAGAAGACAAGCTGCTCGATGACCTTCATCTTTTTATAGAGGCCGCGCTCCTCCGGCAGGTAGCCCACCCGCTCCAGGCTGCCGCGCTCGAAGGGCTTGTCAAAGAGGCTGACGCGGCCCGAGTCCGGCAGCGTGATGCCCATCATCATGCGAATGGAGCTTGTCTTGCCCGCCCCGTTCGGCCCCAGCAGCCCGAAGATCTGGCCTGCCTCGATGGACAGGCTCAGGTTGCTGACGGCAATCTTGCTCTCGTAGGCCTTGGTCACTCCCGCGAGTTCGACAACTGGCATGGATTCTCCCGCCGCTGATTTTGCACTTTGAATTCAGGCAAGCCCTGGGGAAGCCTCAAGAGAAGTGTAACAAGGCCCGCCCAAAGCCAGGCGGTTCTCCTCTTACGCGCAAAATGTGGTAAAAATGCCACAAGACGGAGTTGACCCTTGGCGTCTAATCTAGCCGAAGTGCCTGGTTTCAGGCCAGCAAAAGAGGGAAACTCTGGCTAATCCCGCTCATCTGGAGCAGACGATTGCCGCGCCCCTGGAGTTCACCGGGGTCGGGCTGCACTCCGGTGCGCCGGTAACCTTGCGCCTGCTCCCCGCGCCGGCCGGTTCGGGCATCGTCTTCCGCCGCACCGATCTGGACAACTTTGAGATTCCCGCCATCTCCCGCTTCGTGGCCAAGGTCAGCTACGCCACCAGCCTGATGCGTCAAGGCGTCCTGATTCAGACCACCGAGCACCTGCTCTCGTCCCTCATCGGCATGGGCGTGGACAACATCATTGCGGAGTTGGATAACCTGGAGCTGCCCATTCTGGACGGCAGCGCCCTGCCCTACGTCGAGGCATTCCTGCGCGTCGGCATTCGCACCCAGCGCCGCCGCCGCGAGACCGTCCGCATCCTGCGCCCGGTCGAGGTGCGCGAGGGAAACAAGTTCATCGGAGTCTATCCCGGCTCCGGCTATCGCATCCTTTACACCATCGACTTTCCCGCCCCCGTCGGCCAGCAGGCTGCCTGCATCGACCTGGCCTCGGAGACCTACGGCGCCTTCATCGGCGCGGCGCGTACCTTCGGCTACAAGGATCAGGAGCAGAAGATGCGCGACATGGGCCTGATTCGCGGGGCCAGCGCGGAGAACATCATCGTCCTGGGGCCGAAGGGCCCGGAGAACGGTCCGCTGCGCTTCGACGACGAATATGTGCGCCACAAGATGCTGGATCTGATCGGCGACCTGGCGCTGGCCGGCCGCCGCATCGAGGGCCACGTCGTAGCCGAACGCGCCGGCCATGCCATGCACACCGCTCTGGTATCGCGCCTCCTCAAAGACCGCTCCGCCTGGGAGTTGGCCCATGTCCCGGTCGAGTCCGAGCCAGCCGGCGAGATGGAGCCGGTTGGGGTGAGCGAAGTTCTCGGAAGCCCGGCATTGATGGGCCCCAGTCGCCCATCACTGTGTCGGAGTGCGCCAGCAGATTCCCGTTTGGCCGCGTACCAGCCCGCCAAAGCGTAGTGTTCAGAGCCGGTCTCACAATTTCGGACAGGGGGTTAAGTGGAGGTTCCGCTCGCCCGCAGCCTTAAGATGGCTGGGATGAGAAGAACCGATGAGCAGACGTCCGCGTCGGAATCACACAGCGGCGTTCAAGGCCAAGGTGGCCCTGGCCGCAGTCAAGACCGGCACCGACCACGACGCATGGTTTGCCGGCTTCACCTCCAACCTGCTGTGCATTGTCTGGGTGGGCAACGACGATTATACTGACATCAAGATACAGGGCGCCCACGCCGCCGCGCCCATCTGGGCCGACTTCATGAAGCGGGCTGTCCAAGTGCCACAGTACTCCGACACCCACGAATTCACGCCGCCCGAAGGCGTCGAGATTGTCTCCATCGACAGTGTCAGCAACCTGCTCAGCGACCCCTCCTGCCCGGTGAGCTACCAAGCGGCCTTC
>JBEKNI010000020.1:0-163892 GCA_049522975.1 Occallatibacter sp.
CGATCTTGTTCCACCACGCGTCCGACACGGTCCAAGACTTGATCTGCGCCATCTTCAGATGTATCTTCGCGCGGATCCTATTTCCGCCCGCAAGATAATCCGATGCGAGAATCAAGCGAACATTATTTACGGATGAGTTCTAAAGCCTGGTTCCCTACCTTTCCAGCGTCGCCCTGTTTGTACATGTACTTGATGGCTGCTTTGTAGACCAGAGTCTTCTGGCGGCCGCGAAGCTTGAGAGTGTTTCGGTCGTACCACTCGATGCAGCCTTCGATCTGCTCTCCGTCTTCCAGCACCAAGACCATGGGCGTCTGCGCCTGAATTTGCTTTTGCAGGTAGAAGACCTCGGCTTGCCGCTGAGGGGGCTCCGGCTCCAGACCGTCAGAGGATATCCGGAAGGGAGCGAGGGAGGGCGGGCGGTTGCGGCTGCGTGCCTGTACGCGGGCGGGCAGCATGGCGGCTGGTTTGCCAGTGCCGGGCAGAGTTGATTCAATTCCCATAAAAGAGAGAACTCCTCCCCGAGAAAAGTGAGACTCGCAGAAACCGCGGACGAAAATTGGTTGCTGAATTCGATTGTACCGGAGAGATGCCCGGCGTGAGGCGCCGGTTGATTTTTCTCTGCGCTTAGCCTCGATCCAGGCTCACGGCCATGGCGTCGAGCGAGAGGGAGCGAAGCAGGTTGCGGCGCATCCCCTGCTCGACCTGGACGAGAGCGCGGGCGGCCGAATCGATCCAATCGACACTAAGGCCCTCGGCGAGACGGGTGAGCTCGGCTTCGATGTCCAGGTTGCGGATGAGGCCGGGCGTTCCGGCTGCTATCAGCAGCAGGTCCTCGATGAGGCTGCCCAAGGCACGCAGCAGGTTGAGGGTCTTCTCCTGACCGTCGGCGCCGGCGCGGTAGCTTTCTGTGGCATGGAAGAGCGCGGAGTAGTCGGGCTCTCGCAGCGCGGTGCGGAGCAGGATCAGGGCATCCTGGCGGCTGGCCAGATAGACGCCGAGGTCGAGGGTGAGCGCGCGGCCGACTGCACCCTCGGCCAGCCGCGCGGCCAGTGCGCGATCCTGCGGCTTGAGCTGCGGGCGGCGGCGGGCGAGCAGGGCTTCGAGGTCGGAGGCGGGAATCGCGCCCAGCCGGTAGACCACCGAGCGGGAGCGGATGGTGGGCAGCAGCTCCTGCGGGTTCTCGGTAAGCAGAATCAGCGACGTGTGCGCGGGCGGCTCCTCGAGGACCTTGAGCAGCGAATTGGCCGCTTCCTTCATGAATGCGGACGAGGTGAAGATAGTGAAGGTGCGGCGCGATTCGACCGGCGGGCGGTAGTAGACCACGTGGATGACCTGGCGGACCTGACCCAGCTTGATGAGCAGTTGCGGCGGGTCGGGCGGGACGATGAGCAGGTCGGGGTGGGTCTGGATGAGGATGCGGGTCTCCCGTTTGTCGGTCTCGCGCAGCTCCTCGCGGGCGTCAACGGCCTCGGCCACCAGGGCCTCAAGGTTGGCGGAGAGGCCGATGCGGGCGCAGTTCGAGCAGACGCCGCAGAAGTCGGGCAGGCCGTCCGACTCTGTGGGATGCAGGCAGTTGACGGCCTTGGCCAGCATCAGCGCCAGGGTGTACTTCCCCGCACCGCGCGGCCCGGCCAGGATCAGCGACTGGGGAAAGCGCCCCGCGCCGATGCTCTCGCGCAGCCGCATCACTGTCGCCGCATTGCCGAGA
Source organism: Occallatibacter sp. (assembly GCA_049522975.1). Taxonomy (GTDB): domain Bacteria; phylum Acidobacteriota; class Terriglobia; order Terriglobales; family Acidobacteriaceae; genus Telmatobacter. Next base: position 1,709 of record JBEKNI010000020.1, read on the forward strand.
AACTCCTGGAAGCCCATGGGTCGAGCCTAGAGCAATGTATGGCGCGCTGTCGAGAAAGACCGGAGAGGGAAGCCGCGTGTATGCTGAACAGACGCCCTTGCGGCAAGGCAAAACAACGCGGGAAATCGCGGAGAAAGAGGATCGAATGATGCGGAAATTGGCGGCGGCGCTGGTCGTTCTCGGAGTTTCCGGCGGGCTTTACGCGCAGACGCAGGGGCGCGTGGGTGCTGCTTTGCCTCCGGTTCAAATCGAGAAGGCTGGCGCCAACGCCCTGGCGCGGCACGACTTCCTCTATGCCGGCGAGTCGAAGGAGCGCAACATCTACATCCTGCGCGGCGGGAAGGTTGTCTGGAGCTACTCCGACCCGGAGGGCAAGGGCGAGATCAGCGACGCGGTGATGCTCTCGAACGGGAACATTCTCTTCGCGCATCAATTCGGGATTACGGAGATTACGGTGGAGAAGAAGGTGGTGTGGAGCTTCGACGCTCCGGCGGGGTATGAGATTCACACCGCCGTGCCGATCGGAACCGAGCGCGTGCTCTACATCCAGAACGGCGACCCGGCGGTGGCCAGGGTGATCAACAAGACGACCGGGGAGACGGAGAAGGAGATCCCGCTCCAAACCAAGCAGCCGCCAAGCGCCCATGGGCAGTTCCGGCACGCGCGGCTCACCCCGCAGGGCACGCTGCTGGTGGCGCACATGGACCTGGACAAGGTGGTCGAGTACGACTCGAACGGCAAGGAGCTGTGGTCGTTTCCAGCGGACCGTCCCTGGGGCGTGACTCCTCTGGCCAGCGGGAATGTGCTCATCACCGACAGCCAGGGCGTGCGCGAGGTGACGCGGCGGGGCGACACGGCCTGGAGCTGGAGCCCGGCCGATGCGCCCGGCCTGAAGTTCGCCAGCCTGCAACAGGCCTGGCGGCTGCCGAACGGGAACACGGTCATCAACAACTGGGTGAACGCCTGGAGCACGCCGTCCGCGGAGATGGCCGGGACGCTGCAAGCCATCGAAGTGACCCCGGCCAGGCAGGTGGTGTGGTCGCTGGCGGCGTGGGCCGAGCCGGCAAACCTGGGACCGGCGACGACGATTCAATTTCTCGACGGGACTCCTCCGGCGGCGGAGAATGTGCGCTTCGGGGAGATCAAGTAGAAGGCGGTTGACAAGTTCAGCGGTGAACAGGCTGATTTTTCGTTGATTGAGTCACGATGACGGTTTAGGATGGGAGCAATTCCGCGTTGAGAGAGACCCCATGCTCCTGTTCCTGCTTCAGAACCTTCTCCTTTTGTTAGCATCTCTGGTAGCGGCTGTTCCCTATCTGCTCGCGATTCTGAGCTTGGGGAGAGTCAAGCGCCGGGACCTGGCAAATCTCCTCGCCGATCCCATCATCCTGAATCACTACATAGACCGATTCCCTTCCAAGAAGGGCCGCTATGACGCCAATACGATCGCTGGCGACTACATCAAGACTTACTACAGCCGGTTTGAATATCTCTCCGCGCTGGCGCTGAATTTCCTCACCGTATCCGCCGTGCTCATCTTCATCCTGGCGCGGATTGGTTTCCCCGCGCAGTTTTTGGGAGACGGGACGATCGCTCTTATCCGGCATGCGGCGTGGGGCGGCGCCGTGCTGTGGGCGCTGATCGGAAGCTATCTGTGGAATTGCTACGACCTGATCCACCGGACGGCGAACTTCAATCTGCCGCCCGAGGCATTCGCCAGAATGTGGTTGAAATTCTGGGTTGCCGCAGCGGTTGCGGCAATTCTTTCCGGCGGAATCGTGGCTGGGATGCAGCCGGCGGCCGGCTTTGCCATCGGGCTGGTTTCGATCCCGGCTCTGTTTGAAGCCGTATCCGACAAGGCGAGCAAAGTGTTCAACGTCAAGACGAAGGACGGAGATACGACAACCAAAATCGCTGCCCTGCAAGGCGCAACTCCCGATGTGATCGATGTGCTGAGCGATCTGGACATTGAGAGCACCGTGCAACTGGCCTACTGCGATCCGATGACTGTGATGGTGAGGACGAATATGCCGTGGGTCGTGATTATCGACCTGATCGATCAGGCATTGCTGTACAACTACATTGACGCGGACGTGGCGAAGATTCGCAGCGGGGGATACCGGGGCAGCATTGAGGTGGCCACTATCGGCGCGAACCTGAATGGAGACGCCGAAGAGAAGGCTGTAGGGACGGCCAGCCTTGCCGACCTCGCGTCGCTGCTCGGCTGCCCCGAGGCCAAGGCGATGGACCTGGTGCAGACTCTCTATGCGGACTCTCAAGTGAATCTCATCTGGGATCTTCTTGGCGGCGCCTACAGCACGAGAGACAAGAGCAGCGTGCCGAAAGCATAAGAACAACCTTCAGAGAACGCCAAAAAGAGGGCTTTTCTGGCCATAATGGCCTCGTTTTGGGCCAAAATGCGGGCAAATAACGGGGTTTGCAGTTACTGATTCGTTAACATTACTAAAATGCAAGCTGTTGATAATGTGTTTGTTACGAGCAATGAAGGGGCCCCAAAAAGATTTCCACAGGGTGGGGGGTGGGTGTAAGGCGGTTTTGGGGGCGAAGAAACGGGGAAAGACAGGGACTAGGGACCAGGATTGCGCGGGTTGGAGATTGGAGGATGGTCATTGGGGCCTCGCGTTTGCGACTGGTTCTATCCTCCGCGCGGGGAGGCAAATTATCTGCAAGACCGGCGCGGGCCTGGCGGATTCCCTCCCCCTCGGCGCAACGTGCAAGAAGCAGATCCCCTTCGACAGGCTCAGGGCAGGCTTTCGACTCGCTGGGCTCGCTCAGGATGACAGCGGCGAGGGTGGGGCACCCGGCGCGCGAGGGAAGATACCAAGGGCGGCGGCCGGTTCCGGGTACAGTTTTTGTCGAACGGCTCTAGCCCTCAGAGATGGGCCGCCGCCCGTGCCGCAGCTTGCCCTTGCTCTGCTGCTCCGCAGACGCTAGACTTATCGCGGTTCTCAACTCAGGGTTGCGGCGTTCTCTGTTTGGCTGCGGGCGGTTGTTGTGGCTGGCGGCTGCGGGCGAAAGTTGGCTCCATGACTTCCATATTCCTCTCCTACGCAAGAAACGACGATGAGGCGTTTGTTCACCGGCTTTACGCCGATCTGACGAACGCCGGATTCGACGTGTGGTTTGACCGCGTCTCCATGCCCTCACGGCAGCTTACCTTTCACCAGGAGATTCGCGATGCGATTGCGGTGCGTGAGCGGCTGCTGCTGGTCGTGGGGCCGGGGGTGCTCATCTCCGACTACGTCGCGCAGGAGTGGCGCTTTGCCTACTTCGAGGCGGGCAAGTGCGTGAACCCGATTGTGCGCCTGAATGGCCGCGGCGCCGGCGGCGCAGTCATCGACGGCTACGAGCTGATCCCCGAGGACCTCAAGCTGCTTCATGCGGAGGATTTCCGCGACGCGGCGTACTACGCCGAGCACCTCGCCAACCTGATCCGGCAGCTTTTCGAGCCACCTGCGCCGCTGGGCAAGCTGGTGGCGGTTCCGGAGCTGCCGGCGCACTTTATCGCGCACCCGGCCCGCATCAAGGCTCTGCGCGATCTGCTGCTGGTCGACTTGCAAAGGCCGGTAGTGGTCAGCGGCGCGGCGGCGCGGGTTGGCTTGCAGGGGATGGGCGGGATCGGCAAGAGCGTGCTGGCAAGCGCCCTGGCCCATCGGCCCGAGGTGCGGAGAGCTTTTCCCGACGGCATCTACTGGATAACTCTCGGCCAGAAGCCGCAACTGGCCGAGCAGCAGCGCTGGCTGGCCCGCCAACTCGGCGACGAGGCCCTCTTTCCCGACGAGCGCAGCGGCAAGGAATGCCTCCGCACCCTCCTGGCCGGCCGCAAGGCGCTGCTGGTGCTCGACGACGTCTGGCAGCGCGAAGACGCCGAAGCCTTCAACGTCATCGGCGCCATGGGGCGCATCCTGCTGACCACGCGCGACGCCGGGCTGGTGACCGCGCTGGCCTCGAAGGAAACCCATTACCGCGTCGAGTTGCCCACCGAAGCCGAGGCGGAGGGGATCTTCGCCGCCGCCGCGCAGCCCAAGCCGGGAGAACCGCCCATTGCGATCACTGCGGACGAAGTGTGGGAGATTGTTGCGCAATGCGGCCGCCTACCCCTGGCGCTGGCGCTCTGCGGCGGCATGGTGCAGAAAAAAGTTCCGCCCCAAACTGTGTTAGAAGCTCTGCGCCGTCATGCCCTGAAAAGTATCTCTGACCGGTGGGCAGCCGAGGAGCAGCATCGCAACATCTGGGTGGCAATGGCGGCCAGCCTTGAAGTGCTTTCGCCGGAGGAGCAAAAGCGATTCGTCGAACTGGCAGTCTTCCCCCTCGACAGAGGCGCTCCTCAAGCCGCTGTAATCACCCTTTGGCAGCATACCGGCGGTTTGGAACCGTTTGAGAGCCAGATTCTGCTCGCCGAATTCGCGGAGCGCTCCCTTGTTCAGTTAGCCCAGTTGTCCCCTGTGGTGGAGGCCGGCGGCCAGCCCGGCGCGCGCATGACTCTGCACGATCTGCTACACAACTTCGCTACCGGCATGGCGGAGAAGCTCTTCGGCTCGCGCGCGGCGCTCCATCAAACTCTGCTCGACGCCTACCGCAAGAAGTGCCCCAATGGCTGGCCCTCCGGACCGGACGACGGCTACTTCTTGCAAAACCTCTGCCAGCATCTGGTGGCTGCAGGAAGGCTGGGCGACGCAGAGGAGCTACTGACCGGGCTTGCCTGGATTGAGGCTAAGTGCAAAGTGAAGCTTGTCTTCTCGCTCCAGGAGGACTACCGCAACACCATCGCCGCCATGCCGGAGGCGCAGGAGGGCCTGCGCCAGGTGCGTGTACGGAAAGCAAGGCTAGCTCGTTGGACGAAAGAAATTACGGAATACTCCCGCAAGTGGAGTGAGCGGCGCGACCGGTTGGCGCGGGGCGAAGGGGTGACCGAACCAGAACCCCGATTGCCCGAACCACCCCCAACCTGCCGGATGTGGACGGAGGAGGAGATCGAAACGGCGTGCCAGCGGATCATTGAGACACCGGCACGCCTTGACCGGATGCAGGCTTTCGCCAGCTTCGTCGAGCAGGAGTGTTATCCGCTGGAGGAATTAGGTGCCCTGCCCGGATTCGTTGTGCAACACGCCTTCAACAATGCGCCGCGGGGCCCGGTGCATGGTGCGGCATCTCAGTTTCTGCCTGCCGCGAGCGCGCCGCTGCTGGTGCGGCATTGGTTCGCCACGGACGGATACAACCCGAGGCCGGCGTTGCTAAAAACGCTAGAGGGGCATACAAACTGCGTCTTTAGCGTGAGCGTGACGCCGGATGGCCAGCGCGCGGTCTCAGCGAGCGGAGACGAAACGCTGCGGGTGTGGGAGCTTGAGACGGGGAGGTGCCTTCGTGTGCTGGAGGGGCATACGGGCTGGGTCAGGGGCGTGAGTGTTACGCCAGATGGCCTGCGGGCGGTCTCGGCGAGCAATGACAAGACGTTGCGGGTGTGGAATCTGGAGACGGGCATGTGCCTTCGCGTGCTTGAGGGGCACACGAGCGGGAACTACAGCGTGAGCATGACGCCGGATGGCTTGCGGGCGGTCTCCGCGAGCTATGACAAGATGTTGGGGGTGTGGGATCTTGAGACGGGCATGTGCCTTCGCGTGCTTGAGGGGCACACGAGCGGGAACTACAGCGTGAGCATGACGCCGGATGGCCTGCGCGCGGTCTCGGCGAGTTCGGACAAGACGTTGCGGATGTGGGATCTTGAGACGGGCAGGTGCCTTCAGGTGCTGGAGGGGCATACGAACGGTGTCAACAGCGTGAGCGTTACGCCGGATGGCCTGCGCGCGGTCTCGAGCGGAAGCACGCTCGGAAGCATATTTGAACCTCCGGACAATACGTTGCGAGTATGGGATCTTGAGACGGGACATTGCCTGCGTGTGCTGGAGGGGCATACGGATTCGGTCGAGAGCGTGAGCGTGACGCCGGATGGCCTGCGCGCGGTCTCGGCAAGCTGGGACAAGACGCTGCGGGTGTGGGAGCTCGAGACGGGCCGGTGCCTTCGGGTGCTGGAAGGGCATACGGACTGGGTCAACAGCGTGAGCTTGACGCCGGACGGCCTGCGCGCTGTCTCAGCGAGCCGTGATTGGACGCTGCGGGTGTGGGAGCTGGAGACGGGTAGGTGCCCCCGTGTGCTGGAGAGGCATACGGGCGGAGTCTGCAGCGTGAGCGTGACGCCGGATGGCCTGCGCGCGGTCTCGGCGGGTGACGGTCCGTTGCGGGTCTGGGATCTTGAGACGGGCCATTGCCTGCGGGTTCTGGAGGGGCATACCGGCGATGTCTTGAGCGTGAGCGTAACGCCGGATGGCCTGCGCGCGGTCTCGGCAAGCGACGACAAGACGTTGCGGGTGTGGGAGCTTGGGACGGGGCGGTGTCTGCGTGTGCTTGAGGGGCATACGGATTCGGTTGAGAGTGTGAGCTTGACGCCGGATGACCTGCGCGCTGTCTCAGCGAGCCGTGATTGGACGCTGCGGGTATGGGAGCTTGAGGCGGGCAGGTGCCTCCGGGTGCTGCCGGAGCTTACTCATGGGAACGCCTGGAGCGTGAGCGTGACACCGGATGGCCTGCGCGCGGTCTCGGCGAGTGGCGACTATAGGCTGCGGGTGTGGGATCTTGAGACGGGCAGGTGCCTTCGTGTTCTGGAGGGGCATCCGCGTTGGGTCAGCAGCGTGAGCGTGACGCCGGATGGCCTGCGCGCGCTCTCGGTGAGCGATGACAGTACGTTGCGGGTGTGGGATCTTGAGACGGGCAGGTGCCTTCGTGTGCTGGAGGGGCATAGGGATCGAGTGACGAGCGTGAGCGTGACGCCGGATGGCCTGCGCGCGATTTCGGCGAGTCGCGACAAGACGTTGCGGGTTTGGGAGCTTGAGACGGGCCGATGTCTGGCTCTCGCGTGTCCCACCGCGCCCGCCAATTCAGTTGCCTCATCGTCAAAGCTTGGTCAGGTGGTTGCCGGCCTCAGTACAGGCCTGGTGCTCCAATTTGACCTGCGCGGGATGAGTTTGACCGCCGCCTCCAAGGCCTCTTGAACACCACCAGACCCACGCACCTTGGGTATCGAGATCTCTGGAGCACACCAGATGCCGCCCGCAATACGCACATTCCGGGCATTTGGCCGTTCGACCTTTGAAGACCTGAGGGCCGAGCGCGGCGCTTTGCAGCGCGAGGTCTTCCCACGGCTGCGCAAGCTGTACGAAGCGAACCCCGCGCGTTCCCAGGCCAGCTTTCAGGCCACCGACCTGAGACGCTCACGTCCTCTCCTGTGCCTGGACCGCGAGCGGATTGTGGCAGCGCGCCGCTGTGCCTTCCCACGGCGGCGCGCTGTCTTTGGCTGGAGGGGCTAGATCATCCTTGGCTTGACGATTTTTGCCAGGCGGGGGTCCTTCCAGAGCGGAGCGAAGTCCTGGTCGGTGTAGACCTTGGCGAGATCGGGGAAGTGCAGCTCCTTGGCGCGGTTCAGATAATCCAGGGCGCCGTCGGCGTTGCCGCGCTTGATGTAGGACTTGGCGATGAGGAAGTCGATGCGGGCGCGCTGGGCGGGGGAGCTGAGCTGGAGCTGGCTTCCGCCCTGGTTGTCGCTGAGGACATCGGCGTCCAGTTCCAAGGCGCGGGCGTATTCGGTCATGGCGCGATCAGCTTCTCTCAAGCCCAGCCAAGCCTCGGCCAGGTTGACGTGGGTGGAGGCGGAGGACTCATCCATGGCCAGGGCCCGCTTGAAGTACTCGACGGCGGACTTGTACTTCTTGTCGACGAGGGCTATGACGCCGAGGTTGTTGATGGCGGAAGTGGACTGAGGGTCGCACTTGAGCGCCTGCTGGAAGCTTCTGCGGGCGAGGCCGTTCTGGTGCAACTGAAGTTCGGCAATGCCCAGCTTGTTGTAGAGGGTGGGATTCTGGCGGTCGAGTCGCAGGGCAGCCTGATAGTAGGAGGCGGCCAGATAGTAGTCTGTGTGAACGCGGGCCAGGTCTCCGTTTTGTTCGGCCAGTTTGGCGCGCTCGAGCTTGTCGGTTTTTGCCGCGTCGGTGCCGGGGGCTGCGGTTGCGAATGGGACCGCGCAAATCAGCAGGCTCGCGGCCAGCATCATCTTGAGTCTTCTCATGGGTCACCTCTCCTGCATGTGGGCGTTTCGTCGAAGGCGGCGGATATGGCTGGCCGGCTCCGGCGATTGGGCCCCTGCATCGATTCGAGTAGAGAACGAAGAGGGGCGGGCTGCAACGCTATACCTGCTACCTGGCCGTTGTGCGGGGGTTAAATCGACGGTAGGGATTGGCGAAGTCAAAGGGCTGCTTTCAGTTACGGGTGAGGAGGTTTTAGGCGGGGATCGACGGGACGACGGGAAGCGGGAGAGGTTACATGAGGTTACAGGCCTGTTTCTCTGGAGGCTTACACCGTTAAGGGCTAGCCAAACAACCGTTCCCCAGTAGCATTACAATCAGTCCGGGATGGGATGATGGGGATGGAGAGCCGAGAGCCGGCCGATCTAGAAGCGCAGCGCGCGGAGCTGGAGGCGGTGCTTCGTTCGGAGCAGTTTATGCGGGCACCGACGCTTGCGCATCTTCTGAAGTACCTGTGCGAAAGGCTGTTTGCCGGGGAGGCCCGGCAGATCAAGGAGTATTCGGTGGGAGTGGAGGTCTTCCATCGGGGAGCTTCGTTCGATCAGGACGCGGACTCGATTGTGCGGGTGGAGGCGAACCGGCTGCGCAAGCGGCTGGCCGCCTACTATGCCGGCGAGGGCGCATCGCACCGGCTGCATATCACGATTCCGCTGGGACAGTACGTTCCGGAGTTCAAGAGCGCGGAGGCGCGGCCGAGAGAAGGAGGGACGGCTCCGGTTACTCCGAAGGCGGCAGGCGGGGCCGCGATGGAGAATGCTGCGCTAGGGCCGGTAGGACGGCGGTTCCATTTGTCCAAGCGCGAAGGATGGCGGCTTGCGATCGCGCTGGCGGGCCTTGTCTTCAGTCTGAGTTGTGCCTGGCTGCTTCTGCGGCAGAAGCCGCAGACCACGCCGGCTGGAGTCGCGAATGAGATCCCAGCTTCGCAGGTGGAGACGCAGCTTGGTCCGCCGGTGGGCGAGGAGGTTCGGATTCTGGCCGGATCAGGACGCAGCTTTGTGGATCATGCGGGCAAATTGTGGAACGCCGATAGCTGGTTTGATGGCGGCACGGCCATGAAGAGCCCGGCGCAGCAGATCTGGCGGACGCAGAATCCGGATTTCTACCGCACCAGCCGGGAGGGGCAATTCCGCTACGCGATTCCCCTGAAGAAGGGCATCTATGAGTTGCGGCTGCACTTTGCGGAGACGGTCTATGGCCCGGAGTCGGGCGGAGGGGACGGAGAAGGCAGCCGTCTGATGACGGTGCGCGCCAACGGCAGGACGCTGCTGACCCGCTTCGATATCGTGGCCGATGCCGGGGCCAGCCGCACCGCCGATGTGAAGGTCTTCACGGAGATTCAACCGGCGGCCGACGGGCTGCTGCATCTGGAGTTCGCCGGCGAGGAAGGGAAGCAGGCTGTCCTTTCGGCGATTGAGATTCTCCCTGGGTTCCGGGGACACATCCGGCCGGTGCGGCTGCTGGCGCGAGAGACGCCTTACTACTCGAACGATAGCCACTGGTGGAGCCCGGACAACTACTTTGAAGGCGGGCAACTGGCTGCGTACACGGCTCCAGTGGCAGGGACCGACGATCCGGAACTCTACGAAACCGAACGCTGGGGCAACTTCTCCTATGCGATTCCGGTGTCGCCGGGCAAGTACTCCGTCAATCTTTATTTCGCGGTGCGCCACGGGGACTGGGACCAATCTTCATCCCTATCCGGCGATGCCAGGGCCAAGGTCGCTCATGTCTTCGATGTCTTCTGCAATGGAAACGCGCTCGTGAAGAACTTCGATCTTGTTAAAGAAGCGCGCCAGACGGACGTGGTAATTCGCAAGTTTATGGGCCTGGAGGCGAATGCGCAGGGGAAGCTGCTTCTGAGCTTCGTTCCGGTGGAGGGGTATGCAACGGTGACCGGGATAGAAGTGCTTCCGCAGTAGTCCCGCGGCGGGCGAGCGATATCCCACCCTGGTTCACCCCAACGACGAAGACCTGTCGTTGGGGACCCCGAAGCCGCAAAAACAAAAGCGCGGCGAGGGGTGGGGCACCCAATCCTCGCCGGAGGCGAAGGTTTCTCCTATTTCTCAACGAGCCGGCGGATTCTCGGGGAACAATTGACACGCGAGCCCCGTAGAATAAATTGGCGCGGTTGGTCATGGGTCACCGCCGCACGAGTGATTGCAAAGGAGAATACCATGCGTTTGATCGTCAGCGTTGCCGGCTTGGCTACAATGCTCTGCCTCGCGGTTCCTTGTGGTTTTGCCAAGACACCCCCAGCTTCGAAGGACAGTTCGGGGACGATCGTGATTGTCTTCAAGGATGGCCACCGGCAGAGCTTCAATCTCTCCGATATTGACCGGGTGGAGTTTCCCGCTGCGCCAACCGTGGCCGGGGAGAAGAGCCCCGGCGGCCCATTGTTACCGTCGCGCGCCCATTTCCTGGGAAAATGGGAGGTCGGGAATGGCTCGGGAGGCACCTTCTTCATCACCCTTGAAGCGAATGGCGATGCCTGGCGGGCGACGGCGGGCAGTCACGAACATGGCACCTGGGTTTATGTAGACGGCGAGGCGCGCATTACCTGGGAAGATGGCTGGACGGATGTGATCCGCAAGGTCGGCTCCATCTACCAGAAGTTCGCCTACAAACCAGGAAGATCGGTGACGGATACGCCGGACAACTTCGACAGCGCCAAATACGCCACGCCGCGTCCGATCTAGCGCAAGACTTGTCTGCCAAAAGATCTAAGGAGCCTCCGATTAAGTTCGGCAGCACGCTTGGCCTTCCCTCAGGGGCTAAAGCCCGCGTTAATTTTGCGGCATTTGCGGCACGACTAAAGTCGTGCCCTGATACAAAACCGAGTTAATCAGAGTCCACTAGTTCAGTGGAGAGCTGCCGGGGTTCCGTGATCGGCCGCGCCCGCGCCCATCAAGACCAGCGAGCGCTGCGCAAAGGGCGAATAGACGAGCAGCGTCATGCAGGCCAGCGCGAGCCCGAAGTTGATGTGATGCAGGAGCAGAAAGGGCGAGAGCGCCCATAGCTCATCCAACGGCAACAGGAATGGGCAGATCTTGAGGAACTTCTCGCGCACTCCTGGCGCATGGAAGAGCGCGGCGGAGATCACAAAGGCGCGAACGGGAATCAGGATCGCGGCGGTTACAATCACGAGATCCAGCAGATTCAGCGCCTGAGTTGCTTTCGACAGCGGCGAGAGGAGATCTTCAATCTCCGCCAGATTCGCCAGCGCCCCAACGTAAAAGCCCAAATACATGAATTGCAAGAGGACGAAGAGGGTCTGCACCACTGGGTAGGAGGCCTTCGGAAGCTCCTCTGGAGAGGCCAGAATCCGGCTGCGAAGCTTGGTCTCAGGCTCCGAAGGAATCGCTGTCTGCTCCGGCGGCAAAGATGGCGCAGACGCAGGCAAGGACGGAGCTTCACCGAGAGCGATCCGCTCCACCGGCGCCACGAAGCGATAGCCGCGGCGGGCCAGGGTCTCGACAAATCTTGGATTGCCGGCCGTATCTCCAAGGGCTTCGCGAATGCGATTGACCGCTGAGTTCACGCCGTGTTCGTAATCGACAAAAGTCCCGTCGGGCCAGAGCTCGCGGCTGATCTCCTCGCGCGTCAGTAGTTGGCCGGGCCGCTCCAGGAGCATGAGCAGCACCTGGAATGGCTGCGCGTTCAACTTGATGCGGATACCCTGCCGGCGAAGCTCCCCAGTGGCAGAGTCCGCTTCAAATACTCCGAAGCGATAGCGCCGGGCTGGCCGTGGTTCTGTCATATCTTCTGTTCAGTGTATCCGATAGCGAGTTCAATCGAGAACGATTCCGCAAAGTACAACTTCCCAGAAGCTCTGTTACTACAATCATTTACAGAGTAAGAAACAATCTTCGACAGATGAGATTCGGAGCATTGCATTGGAATCCGGCGCGGGGTAAGGTGTTGTTCATGATGCGACGCAAGTTCTCAGATTCGCGAAGATTTTCCGTTGGCTCGGTTGTCCGGGGGCTGATGCTCCTCATGAGCAAGATGGCTGGGGTGTTGCTTCTCCATTCTTTCGCCAAAATCGGGAAGAAGTGGGAGAGCAGTTGGCAAGTTAGCCCCGCTTCGCGGGATAGCGAGTTAGCGAGTTTGCGGGTTCATTTCTGGCGTAACGCGCGGACGCGAGCCGGGCTGATGCTCCCATTGTTCCTGATGGCCGCTCCGCAGTGCGTTGCGGCGGAGCCCGCTGCCGCGGCGGTTTCATCTTTCAACTCCTATATCAATACGGTTGAGTCGCGTCTCGCTCAGCAGCATCGGTCACAAAACGGGTTCCTTGCGCCGTTGACTTCAGGGCAGGAAAGCGAGCTGCGTCTGCGGCGCGGAGAGTTGATCGTAGAGAAGCTCACGCCTTCCACGGGCGCGGATTTGCCCGGAGCGATGCTGCACCACTGGCGCGGCACCGCGTTTGCCGCTGGAGCCAAGGCTGCGGATTTCGAGCGGCTGATGAGAGGTTTCAGCGCCTATCCGCAACACTTCTCTCCGCAGGTGCTTCAGGCCAGAGTGCAGGCGCAACATGAGGATCGTTTTCAGGTGTGGATGCGGGTTCGCCAGCGGCACATCCTCACGGTGGTAATGGATACGGCTTATGACGTGACCTTTGGCCGGCTGGATGCGCGGCACGGATACAGCATCTCGCGCAGCACGAATATTTCGGAGATCGACTCGCCTGGTACACGCGGCGAGCGGGCTCTCGATGCCAAAGAGGAGCATGGCTTTCTGTGGCGGCAGAATACCTACTGGAGTTATGAGGAGCGCGACGGCGGACTTTATATGCAGATCGAGTCGGTCTCGCTGACGCGCTCGATTCCAACCGGCCTGGGCTGGGCGATTGGGCCGTTTGTGGAGAGCGTGCCGCGGGAGTCTCTGGAATTCACATTGCGGGCTACGTGCGACGCGCTGCGGAGATAGCTTGATCGCGGGTTAGAAATCTCTTGAATGAGTCAAGGTGTCGAAGGGCATGGGCTTGGGCCTGTGCACGAGATATCTGCGCTCGAAACAACGATTCGAATTTTCTGAATTTCAACGACACGAAAGGGGACAACAATGGCGACGCAGTCAGTAACGACAAACGCAGGGACGGTGTTTGCTCCGGCGCGCCGAGTCAATCGGGCGCTGACAGCTCAAATGGAAAAGCGCGCGTTGCAGTGGATGGCCGAGCGCGCGCCGAAGTGGCTCACCTCTGACCAACTCACCCTGCTCGGTCTGGGAGCGCAGATTGGAGCCGGCGTCTGTTATGCATGGTCGCGCTATGACCGCCGCGCGCTGCTGCTGGTGATTCTCTGCCTGGCACTCAACTGGCTCGGCGACAGCCTGGATGGGACGCTGGCGCGTGTGCGCCGGCATGAGCGTCCGCGCTATGGCTTCTACGTCGATCACATGGTGGACATCTTTGGCTCGGTGGCGCTGATGGGCGGACTCGGCTGCTCCGGGTTTCTGCACTGGCAGGCGGCGATCGCGATGCTGATAGCGTTTCTGCTGCTGTCGAGCGAGAGCTATCTTGCCACATACACCTTGACCTGCTTTCAACTTTCGCAAGGCATCTTCGGCCCCACGGAGATCCGGATTCTGCTGGTTATCGGCAACCTGGCGCTGCTGCGCAGTCCATACGCGACGATCTTCGGGCATAAGATGCTGCTCTTCGATTTGGGAGGAACGATAGCGGCGGCGAGCATGTTCGCGATGGCAGTGATCGTCACCCTGCGGCATACGGCCGAACTCTATCGGCGGGAGCCGCTGCCGTGAAGACTCTTATACGCTGGTCGAAGTTCAATCTGGTGGGAGCGATGGGGATGGCGGTGCAGCTTGGGGCGCTCGCTCTGCTGAATTGGCGAGCGCCGGGCCACTACCTTCTGGCTTCGGCCGCGGCGGTGGAGTTGACGCTGCTGCATAACTTTGTGTGGCACCTGCATTACACCTGGCGCGACCGGCGGGACGACTCCGCGCTGCTCGGGCAATTGGTGCGCTTTCAACTTTCCAATGGGTTGGTTTCCATGGTGGGGAATCTTGCGCTGATGCGAATTCTGGTGGCTGAGGCGCGCCTGCCTGTGCTCCTCTCGAACTGTATTGCGATTCTCTGCTGCTCGATTGTCAATTTCTGTCTGGGAGATGACTGGGTCTTCGCGGCGAGGAGGCAGGCAATCCAGGGTGAGGCGGCCTTGACCCGCAGAATCTGAAGTCAGGAAGGGATGGCCGCGAAGTATTGGGCCACTTCTTCCCAGTTGTTGACGCGGAGGAAGCCGGCGGCGGCGAGGTTGTGCGGGGCGGTGTAGAGCAGGCCCTGGCCCTCGAAGCGGAGCAGGTTCTTGGGCAGGTCGTCGATGAGATAGTCGGCGCGGAGAATGGACTTGTTGCCGCAGAAGACGTAGTGCGTGGGAGGAATGAAGGGGAAGTGGCGCTGGAGCCAGCGGTACTTGGGGCCGAGGGAGTTGGGGACGGTCATGGCCTGAGTGGCGATGAAGACTTCGAAGCGAGTGGAGAGCTGTTGGAGCACGGGTTGCGAGCCGGGCATGACGGCAAGGTCCTCGAAGAAGTCCTCGGCGTCGAGGAAGGCGCGAAGCTGCTGTTGGCGGTCAACCGGCGCGATCTCCCATAGACCTTTGCCGGCCAGGTCGCCGGGGGTGACGTCTTCGTCGAAGGTCTGGTTGTAGCGGCGAAGGTGCTCGGCGAGGGTGTCCGCCATCACCTCATCCATGTCCACACAGATGCGCTGCACGGCTTGCTCCGTGGCGATGATCGCCTAAGAAAAGGGTAGCAGGAATGGGTGGGGACTCTATTCCTCGGCTGGAGACTTGGAGGTTTTGCGCTTGGATTTAGGAGCGGAGGCGGGCTCGGGCGGGGCGGGCGCCATCGATGGATCCCAATAGAGCAGGCGGCCGCAACTGTCGCAGGTGACCAGTTCGCCCTCGCGGAGCTGGTTCCAGGTCTGCGGGCGGACGCCCATGCGGCAACCGGTGCACTGCTGATTGTCAACGCGGGCCAAGCCGGTGCCGCGGGAGATGGAGATGCGGTCGAAGCGGATGAGCGGCTCGGGGTCGATGAGTGGACGAAGGGCTTCCCGCTCGGCGGTGAGCGCGGCCAGTTCGCGGGCGATCTCGGCCTGGCGGAGAGCGACGCGGTCACGGGTAATGTCGAGGGCGGCGGCGAGCGACTCGACCTGAGCCCGGGCGGCAGCGAGCGCGGCCTCCTGGGCTTCCGTGCGCTCCAGGCTGGTGAACTCCTCGTTTTCCAGGCGTTCGGCCTCGGCCTCGGCAAAGCGGATCTCGTGCTCGACGGCATTGACCTGTTCGGAAGTCTTCACGGTGTCTTGCTGGTCGCGATAGCGGGCGGCCTTCTTGCGATGGACGTCGATCTCGCGCTCCAGGCGGCTGCGGAGGGACTCCTCGCGGCCAAGGGCCGCGGAGGCATCTGCGGCCTGATGCTGGGCGGCGGCCAGCGCGGCCTGGGCCTGGGCGACTTCAGCGGGCAGAGCGCGCGCGGCCTGAGTGAGGCGGGCGCGTTCCAGCTCCACCGCTTGCAGCTTCACGAGGTTTTCAATCTGCGCTTGCATCCGTGTTAAGAAGTCTACGGCATTTACCCCTCATTAAGAAATACAGACGCGGGCCTGGGGGCCGGCGGCGCCTGCAAAGGCGCGCACGCTATCCTGCGAGGCTGACGCAAGTCTTCCAGGAAGCAGCCGGGGCCTTTGCGGCGGCCCTCCTCTGCTCTTTTGCCCAAACCTCTTGATTGCGTTCAAGTTGCCCTCGTTGCTTCTGAACCTCCGAATCATCCCTTGACAGAAATCCAAAAAGAGGGCTAACGTAGGGCCTGTTGTCTAACTTCACTCCCCATGAGGTATGTCAACCATGAAATCCAGGACTGTTCTTGCGGCAGCTTGTGCGCTGCTGTTCGCCTTCCCCGCCATAGCCCAGGTCGCGGCCGCCCCGCTCTGTGTTCCCGGCACGCTTGCAAGCTACATCGCACTTGGCGACCGAGGATGCATGTTCGGCAGCGTCCTCTACCACGACTTCACTTACGCAACCGCATCCGTCATCGATGGCGGCGCGGACCAGATCCTTGTGACTCCATCCGTGCTTCCATTGGTGAACGATTTTCAGGGCCTGAATTTTTCGGCTCTGACACCGACGATATGGAGCGTTGCAGCCGGAGAATCCAAGCAGTCGGTGATCGGCTTCAGTGCGGTGCCGTTCCCACCGAATGCCGCAGCCTTTCCGTTCGGCGGCGAACTCACTCTTGAGCTCGGAGCTTCGCACATTTCAGGAATCATTGGGAGCGTAACGGTCCAGGAAGTCACCAGCCCGGCTACGCTTGAAGTCTATGACAGATGCGAGGAAGTATGCATCCTGAAACAGGCCGATACCGTCACGATCTCGCCTATTCAGGTACTTCAATCCCGCATCACGATTTCGCTCGTGGGCGGAACAGACGGTGCATCCCTGAGCAGCTTTGCGACCGATTACATCGTTGGTCCGCAGCCCGAATAAACCAGTCCGTTTTGGGTTCGGCAGACGCCCGCTCCGGTGCGATCCGCGTAGCGGAGCGGGTGTCAATTGCGCTTGTGGAGGGAATTTTCCTCGCGCCTGCCGGTTTTCCCTGCCCTTCCGGTAATCACTCCTTATACTCGATTTAGTGTATGTCTAGTCATCTCGACAGAATACTGGAGACGACGCGGGCAACGGTGGCGGCCGCGAAGGCTCGTGTTTCCCTGGCGGAATTGGAGCGGCTGGCCGCTCTGCATCAGCCGCGCGGCTGGGCCGGGGCGTTGCGGCGCCGGGCGGCGGAAGGCCCCGCGGTCATTGCCGAGATCAAGAAAGCCTCGCCCTCCAAGGGACTGATCCGCGCCGAGTTCGATGCTGCTCGGCTGGCCCAGAGTTACTTTGCGGGCGGCGCGGCGGCGCTTTCCGTATTGACAGACGAGCCGTTTTTTCAGGGCAGCCCGCGAAACCTTGAATTGGCGTCGGCGGCGGTTCCGCTGCCTTGCCTGCGCAAGGACTTCACAGTGGACGAGTACCAGATCGTGGAAGCGCGCGCGCACCGGGGAGACGCGATTCTGCTGATCGCCGCCGCGCTCACCGATGATGAACTCGCCCGCTTTGCTCAGGCCGCGCGCAGCCTTTCGCTCGACGTGCTGGTCGAAGTGCATACGGCCGAGGAGCTGGATCGCGTGCTGGATGCGCTGGGCGAGACCGGCGCGGACGCCATTGGAGTGAACAACCGCGACCTGAAGAGCTTCGCGGTGCGCCTGGAAACTTCGCTCGAACTTGTGGAGCGAATTCCGGCTGCCGTGGTGCGCGTGGCCGAGAGTGGCATAGCGGCGGCCGCAGACCTGACCCGGCTGCGCGCGGCGGGATTCGACGCTTTCCTGATCGGCGAAAGCCTGATGCGCCAGCCGGACCCCGGCGCGGCGTTGGCGGCGCTGTTGGCGAAGGCAGGCGCGGGCTTATGAGCCTCTGGATAAAAATCTGCGGAAACACCTCGCTGGGAGATGCGCTGCTGGCTGTTGAAGCCGGAGCCGACGCCATAGGGTTTGTCTTTGCGCCAAGCCCGCGCCAGGTGACGGCGGACCATGCGGCAGCTATCGTTCCGCAACTGCCGGCGAATGTCGAGAAGATCGGCATCTTCGTCGATGCGGCGCTGGAGGAGATCGTCTCCGCGGTTGAAGCCTGCGGCCTGACCGGTGTGCAGCTGCACTTCAACGCGCAGCCCGAGCTGCCGGCAAGACTTCATGAGCGGCTGGGGCTGGAACTGCGCATCGTGCGCGTGATGCACTTCGGCGCGGAAACCGGCGGCGAGATCACGGCCCAGGCCACCCGACAGGCGCTGGAGCCGCACGAGGATGCGGTGCTGGTGGATTCGCGCACCGCCGCTGCGGTGGGCGGCACCGGCGTCACCTTTGACTGGGTTGCCGCCCGCAAAACGCTTTTTCAAAATGCAGGGGCGCGCAAATATATCGTTGCGGGCGGTCTGAACCCGGCCAACGTGGCCGCGGCGATCGCCGCGCTGCGGCCGTGGGGCGTGGATGTTGCCTCGGGCGTCGAAGCCGCGCCGGGCCGCAAGGACCCAGGCAAGGTGCGGGAGTTTGTGGCGCGCGCGCGGGCTGGGAGTCGCGCATTGCGAACCTTATAGCGATGGTCTATCTCGTCTGCCCGTGATTGCGCTGTCCTGTTATGATCGGGTAGTTATGACTGGCGGCTTTGGTTTCAGTGGAAAACGGGATTGGCTGGCGCGCGGATTGCTCTGGAGCGGCGTTCCTTTTCTGCTCTCGAAACTTCCGGCGCGCGATTCGTTATTGGTCTTGAATTATCATCGCATCGGCAATCCCGCAGACGATCTCTTTGATCCCGGCGTTTTTTCGGCGACCGCCGAAGAGTTCGACAATCAAGTCACCTACCTGAAGAGCCATGTTTCCCTGATAACTCTCGACGAGGCATTGGCATTTATTGACGGCAGGAAGATAGAGAAGACCGGCCGCTGCCGCTTGCTGATTACTTTTGACGACGGATATCTGGATAATTATGAGATTGCGTTTTCCATCCTGCGCTCCCAGGGCGTGCAAGGAGTTTTCTTTCTTGCCACCAGCATGGTCGGGTCCTGCAAGATTCCATGGTGGGATCAGATCGCCTATCTGGTGAAGACCGCGCAAAGGCGCCGGTTCACTCTCCGCTATCCGGCAGACCTGGAGGTCGATGTCGATGAGAAGGGCTTGGAGGAGAGCTTGCGGGAGGTTCTGAAGTTATATAAAAGGCCGGAGAATTCCGATCCCGCTCGATTCATTCAGGAGCTTGCGGAGGCGGCGAAGGGGAAAGAGCTGCCCGGAACGCTGCGGCGCTTTTTGAATTGGGACGAGGCCCGGGAGATGACCAGGGGCGGCATGGCGATCGGCTCGCACACGCACTCGCACCATGTGCTTAGCCAGTTGGACCCTGGCCGGCAATACGAAGAGCTATCGAAGTCGAGGGGAATCTTCAAGGAAGAGCTTGGTATCGAAGCCGATGTGCTTGCCTATCCGGTCGGCGGCAAAACAAGCTTCACCGGTGAGACACAGAAGTTAGCGCGAGAGGCGGGCTACCGCGCCGCCTTTTCGTTTTATGGCGGCACAAATCTGCAAGGAAAGGCAAATCCATACGATGTAAAGCGAATCGGCATCGGCGGGCAAAGCTGGAGCCGCTTCCGGGTTCAGACGGACGTCTGCCGGTTCACGGGCAGGTACTGGCCTTGATTGCTTCGCATCAATCCATTTGAGATGCTGGCCCGTAGAGGAATTCTTTCAACCCTTACGATTCAACGCAAGAAATCGGCTAATCGCTCGATCGCGGAATTCATTTTGGAAGAAACTTCCCGCATCGAATCAGGATCATCGTAAGGGTCCGGAATTTCCAGTTCCGGCTCCGGCAATAACATTCCGAGGAAGAGCGTTCTTTCGAGCGCGCCCGGGAAGGAATCCGTGAGAAGCTCGTAATTGAGGATGTCCATCACCAGGACCAGTTGAGCTTCGTCTATCATTTTTGCGTCGACGGATTTCGAACGATGTTCAACCAAGTCGATTCCATACCCGCTCCCAGTTGAAACCACGTAGTCAGGGCTGTGCCGATCAGCTTTCGTGCCGAGTCCCGCAGACGAGAATGGAATCTTTGGAAACCGCTTAGCAGCCAGAGCGGCGGCAAACGGGCTGCGGCAAATATTGCCGTAACAGAGAATAAGCACCTTGTCGATATGCCGCCCGCGCAGCTTTTTGATCATGAGCGGCTGCTGAATATATCTCAGGTAGAGACGGAGGCTGCGACGGCTGACCACATTCATGCTCTTGCGCCAACTCTGGCTGAGAATCGCCTTCACTTCGCCGAGCACTACGCCCGCATCGGACCAGCAAAAAAAGTCCCAGCTCTCTTTGCCTATCAGAGGGCGCAGCCACTCACAAGCCGAGGAGATTACCGGCCTGGTGTGAAGCAGGGGGTCTGAGTGGTCAGCCTTCAGGTTTGCCGCCAACCAGAGAATGTCACGGCGGATATCCCGAGTGAAATAACCGGCGCGGTACTTGGGTTGTGGCGGAAGAGGCTGTCCGGTGGCCAAGCAGAGCAAGCCAGCCGGGAAGTCTACGCCGCAATCGATGGCGAGCGCCAGGGAACCCCATAACCGCGGATTGATTTCCATCAGATATGCCTCGCCGCCGGAAGTAATTTTGAACTCAACCATCGCGACTCCGTGCCACTGCAACGCGGACAAAAGCGAGGTTGCGCACTGAACCAAGGCGTCATTCATTTCGAGAGAGACGCGATAACTGCTGCCGCCGCCGGTGAGCGGGAATTCATGCACCCGTTCGTGAACAAAGGCCCAGCGGGGCGTTCCGCGCTCGAAGAGCATTTCAACGCCTACGCCTTTTCCCGCGATGTATTGCTGCTGCTGCACGGGGATATCTGAATAGGTGGATTCGAGCGCGGTCCTCCACTGAGAAAGGTTGCGGGCGATGGTTACGTTGAACTCCCTCACAACACGGCTTGAGTTCTCCTTGCTGAATACGGGCTTGAGAACGACGGGGAAGGCCGCCGGCGGCGCACTCGATGAGGAGACGATCTCCGAGGCGGGCACGAGGACACCCACGCTCCGAGCCAAATCCCAGACCGCCTGTTTGTTCAAAGCAGTCTGAACGCTGACGCGAGGGGCCAGGATTGCCCGTCGATACATATCTTCGGGAATCTGGGGCGAAAGCAGCTCCAGAAGCGCTACCTCGGTGGACGGAACGATCAGGTCGTAGTTCCCGGTGAGAAAGAGCTCGACGAGTTGGCGAATGCCTCCGTCTTCGGCGGGGGATAACTCGATTTGTCTGCGAATGAAGCGCGACCGGCGCCGGGATTGCTCAGGCCGCAAGCTGAGGGCATCGACAATACAGCCGTTCCGGCCCAGGCTTTGAACTGTCTCCAAGCCCGCGGCGCTGTCGGCATCCAGGACCAATACCTTCCTTTGCGCCGCCGATGCATCGCCCATCCGGACTTGCTGGAAGCCAGGAATGCAAGACGACTTCTGTAACTCACTGCTTTCCGGTTTTTCAACCCTCTCTTCCGAAGACGAGCGCAGGCACGCGAACATCGTTCGCCCATAACAGCCCTTGTACGGGGGAACATTGTCCTCATCCACTCCGAGGCGAATGACTCGCGCGAAGGTCGTATTGGCTTCGAGCCAGCGGTGAATCCTGTCCGGATCCCATCCGGCCAGTTGCCCGCCCGCATAAAAGCCCTCGCCGTCCTGGCCCATATCAAAAAACATCACGCGGCGCGTAGCGGAATCGAGCAGGTGGAGCAACTCCTCGGCGGTGACATTAAAGCGATTCATGAAATAGTGGTGCATGAGACTGAAGCAGGAAACGACGTCGTATTTCTCCTGGCGTTCGCGGAGAAATGGGACGCAATCGGTGCGATGCACCTGTTCCGGCCTCAGACCATACATCGCCTGTCCGACTGTAATTGCGATGGGTCCTCTCTCCACGCCCTCAGCTTGAAATCCCAGTTTTTCCATTTCGGCAACGAACCAGCCGAAGTAACTGGCCACGTCCAGGTAAGAGCTGCACGCAGGGGGCATTATGCCTTCGGCGCGCAAGAACTCCGTCATCGTTTTCAGTCTGTCCGAGCAGCGCCGCACGAGGGTCCAGTTTGCCACTTCCGGCGAATCGATCGGCTGATAGAGTTCCCGTCTTGGTCCGTTCAACCACAAGACATCCATCAGGAGCTCTTGTAGCGGAGTCCAGGCAGGGGGCAACTGAATGTGTCCTGGAACTTGCCGCAGGCCTGTCATGTATGCAATCGCCACCCGGTGGCGGCCATCAATTACCTCATAGCAAGATGATTCCTTCACCGGCCGGACCAAGATCGATGGGCTCCCGCCCCTGTCATCGACCTGACCTGCCTGCAAAGGAGATGACTCGCGCGCGCCGCGATAAGTATCCACAAAGCGGCGGGCGCACTGCTGAATCTCTTCGGGAGCAACAGCCACGTGATAGCAGCCGGACAATTCAATAATCAGGGCCGCGTTTCGATAATAATCCGTTGTTTGAAAGACCTCTCGCTCCCAGATTCGCTCGCCGATGGCGTCATACTGGCGCAGCAGCTTCACATGCGGCCATTCGGAGATGGGAGAGGAAGCGCGGCGAATATCGCCCGTCATGCGGGCGAAGCTCGCCGCGGAAATGCCGTCGTCGCCGCCCAGAAGACAAGCATCGACGGGGATGGGCCTCAGCCTCATCTTTGCCGTCAATCTCGTCCAGTTTTTCTTGAGACCCGAAATCGGGCGGCGAACCGGCGCCGGAAACTTCCGGTAAACGTCTCTGATCGATGGCATCATCCTGTCTCTCTTCTCAGTTTATGAACGAATCTTTGCTTTGGCTACGCTGTTCGGCTCCGGCACGTTCATAAGGTAGACGAGCCCGAACTTGAAGTATGCACCATAAGACGAACCGCTAGGCCCATGCGCTTACGGTGACGAAGCGGCGGGCCTGCCGGTAGCGGGCGATGAGTTGGCCGGCGGCGGCCACGGACGGGGCGCGGCTGGCGGCCGGGTCGAGTTGGCTACCATCGTGAAGGACGATGTTGGCTGCTTGGCCGCGGCGCTGCAAGCGGTCGATGGCGCGGATGAGCCGGCTGGCGATTGCGTCTGCCGAAGGGTTTTTCCAGTCGGAGGTCATTGCGTTCCACAGGACCGGAACCATGCCCAGGCGCCTTGCCGCACGCAGCACCTCGGGGCGGCGCGCGCCGAAGGGCGGGCGGAAGTAACGGATGGGCACGCTGGCAATCTGCTCCAACTCCAGGCTGGTGCTGGCGAGCTCCTCCTCGATGCGGCTGGAAGAGGTGAGCGCCAGGTTGGGATGGCTCCAGGAATGATTGCCGATGAGGTGTCCGGCGGCGGCGATCTGGCGCACCAGCGCCGGCTCGGCCTGAGCGTATTTGCCCAAGAGAAAGAAGGTCGCATGCACGCCGTGGCCGGCGAGAATATCGAGAAGCCGCGGCGTCCAGGCGGGGTTGGGGCCGTCGTCGAAGGTGAGCGCGAGTTCGCCGGGACGCGCCGGAGCGATGAGCGTTGGGCCGAAGAGCTGCGAGGCTGGCCACAGGGCGGCATAGGCGCAGCCGCCCGCCGCCAGGCCGAGGCTGGCCGCCGCGCCAAGTCCGATGGAGATTCCTGTAGCCAGAGGCGAGAGCATCCTGCCTTTCAGTGTGGCGCGGGGAGGGTAAGAACGGCAAGCGGATTCCGGTTTCGAGTTTGCCCGAATCGCCAGGGTAGCGACGGACGAATGACCAGCGTCATGGAAGCATTGGGTATATATTGACTGAAAGCCAAGAAACAAATTGGAGATTGCGGTTAAACTCTTCGAGATTGGACGGCCGGGCTTGTTTAAGCTTAGAATATTCCTTTGCGCGTGCTTCGGGAACCTGGCGCTCGTCTTCGTTATGGTTTCCGTCATGTCAGTTCCGCGTCTTATTCACCCTTTTCCTGCTGGCCATGGGTTGTCGAGAACACCAGGGGCTCTGTCCTCCGATGAGCCTTCTTCCATCTTCATAATCGCGGTTCTTGGAATCCTGGCTATTCTGCCTCCGATAGTGGCCTTTCTCAATGGAATGGCATGGTGGACGGTGAAAAAGGGAAAAGCCTCGGCCAGGGGCTGGGCAATTGCCGCGAGCCTGTCGCTAGTCCTGTCGAGCATTCCGATATTTTTCCCGTTGATTGGCGCCTGGACATATGTTCCGATTGGATTCTTGATGGGACTATTGCTCATCAGCGTATCCATTCTGTCTGTCGGCATCACGGGAGTTGTGGCTTTTGCTCGGCGCGACGCAACGGCACAGACTCCGATAGAGCCTGCCAAACCGCCTCGAATAGTTGGCGATGGAACCAGCGGGCTGCTCGACGGAATCGCCTGGCTGCTCGGAATCGCCGGATACTTTGGGGGAATGTCCTGGTGGCATCGCTGGGGCCAGGCCCATCATTTATCGAGCACGCATGGATACCGTTCCTGGCTTCAGATACTTGCCGCATTATTGATCGTAACGATCCTCCACGAGTCCAGTCACGCCGCTGCGGGTCTGGCCTTGGGAATGAAGCTCAGAGCTTTCATTGTCGGGCCTTTTCAATGGGGAATCCGCGATGGCCGATGGAGATTCCAGTTTCTTCCCGCAAAATTCCTTTCGTTGGGTGGCGCAGCCGCGCTTGTGCCTGCAGACCTCAGGCAGAGCCGATGGCGCGAGGTTTGCATGATCGCGCTGGGCCGATGGTTAATCTTTGCACTGGCCTGATTGCCTGGGCAGCCGCGCTGGCTGCCAATGGCCGGCTCTATGAGCAGCATTGGCAGTTCCTTGCTTATTTCGCCACGATAAGTCTGGTGGTATTTGCAACCAACCTGATTCCAATGCGTCCCGAAGCTCTGTATACCGACGGCGCGAGAATCTATCAGCTTCTGCGGGGCGGCCCAGTGGCCGACCTGCACCGCGCCTTCTCCATGGCGGCATCAATTTGGGTGACGCCTCTGCGGCCGAGGAATTTTGATATTCAGGCGATCCAGCGGGCAGCCGAGTTCTTTACGCAGGGGCATCAGGCGTTGTTTCTGCGGTTTTTTGCCTACAACTACTTCCATGACTGCGGCCAGATCCCCGAGGCTTGCCGGGCGCTGACCGGCGCGGAGTCGATCTATGACCAATCCGCCTCGGATATTCCCTCCGAATTGCACACGCTGTTTGTTTTCGGCAACGCCTTCTTAAAGCGCGATGCCGCCGCCGCACGCCAATGGTGGGAGCGAATGCAGGCAAAGGAGCCAGCCAACCAAGATGAGGTCTATTGGTTGGCCAAGAGCGCGCTCTGTTGGATCGAAAACAAGTCGAAGGAGGCAAACGAAGCGTGGAATCAGGGTAATGCTCTGGCGCAGCAGCGTCCACAGGCGGGCGCTTACGAATTCAACCGCGACTGTTTTTTTCAGTTGCGCCAGGCTCTTGACGAGGCGCAGGCAGCCGGCTGAACGCTCCTCGGTTCAGCGGATCTGAGAGCTGCTTTTTGCGTAGAGGGTCGGCTCGGGGCGTATACTTGGGTTGATCGGGCTGCATCCTGAGTCTTCGGAGCGGCACTGGAGGCAATATGAGCGTTACCAACTTCCCCGGCGGACACGGTTCCGCCTCCAACGGCGTCTCCAATACTGGAATCCCAGGCGCTGGCCTTCCCACGACAAAAGTCACCATGCCCGCGCTGGCCGAGATGAAGCGGCAGGGCAAGCTCATCTCCGCGCTCACCGCCTACGACTACGCCACATCGCGGCTGGTGGACGAGGCCGGGATCGACCTGATTCTGGTGGGCGACTCGCTGGCGATGGTGGTTCTGGGACACGAAAACACCCTGGCCGTGACCGTTGACGAGATGCTGCACCACACGCGCGCCGTGCGCCGTGCCGCGCGCCGCGCGCTGCTGGTGGCCGATATGCCCTTCGGCAGCTATCCCGGCACGACCGAAGGGGTGGCCAACGCGATTCGCTTTGTGAAGGAGGCGGGCGCGGAGGCGGTGAAGATCGAAGGGCCCCGCATCGAGCTCGTGCGCGCGCTCACCGAGGCGGAGATTCCCGTGGTCGGCCACCTGGGACTGACCCCGCAGAGCATTCACCGCATGGGCGGCTACCGCGTGCAGGGGCGGACCGCCGACGCCGCTCTCGAACTCTTGGCCGACGCACAGGCCCTGGCCGAGGCCGGAGCCGGAGCGCTGGTGCTGGAAGGCGTGCCGCGCGAGGTGGCCGCGGCGATCACCGCCGAGCTGTCCATTCCGACAATCGGCATCGGCGCGGGGCCGGAGTGCGACGGGCAGATTCTGGTCTTCCATGACTTGCTGGGCCTGACCTTTGCTCCGCCGGCCAAGTTTGTGCGCCGCTACGGCGATGCGGGATCGCTGATTCGCTCGGCAGTCGAACATTATCGCGAAGATGTCGAGCGGCGGGCCTTCCCATCCGACGAGGAGAGCTATCACCTGCCGGAATCGGCGCGCAAAGCCCTCGAAGACAATCAGGCTACGATTGAGAACGTGGTCGCACTGCGGAAGGCCTGATGGAGATTCTTCGCACCGTAGCCGAACTCCGCCAATGGTCCCGCGAAGGACGTAAGGGCGGCGACACGATTGGCCTAGTTCCCACCATGGGCGCGCTGCACGCGGGGCATGCCTCGCTGATTCGCGCCGCCGCCGTTTCGTGCGGGTCAGTGGCCGTTAGCATCTTCGTGAACCCGACTCAGTTCGGTCCCAATGAGGATTACGCGCGTTACCCACGCACCTTCGAGGCCGACTGCAAGCTGGCCGAGACTGAGGGCGCAGCGGTGGTTTTTGCCCCCTCGGTCGAAGAGCTGTACCCCCACGGTCCCGATTCGACCTTCGTTGAGGTTCCAGCCTTGAGCCTACGCCTCGATGGCAAATCGCGCCCCGGCCACTTTCGCGGCGTCGCCACTGTCGTTGCCAAGCTGCTGGTCGCAGCCGAGCCGGATCGCGCCTTTTTCGGGCAGAAGGACGCCGCACAGGTGGCCGTCTTGCGCCGCATGGTCGCCGATCTGCGGCTGGCGACGGAGATCGTGGTCTGCCCCATCGTTCGCGAGCCGGATGGGCTGGCGCTCAGCTCCCGCAACGCTTATCTCAGCGCGGAGGAACGCGTGCAGGCGCTGACCCTTAGCCGCGCCGTGCGCCAAGTCGAAGCCCTCGCAGCCTCCGGCGCGCGCCGCTCCAACCTCCTGATCGAAGCAGCCCGGCAAATCTTCGCCGCCGAGCCGGCCATTCGCGTGGATTACATCGAGCTTGTGGATTGGGCCACGCTGGAGCCGGTGGAAAATGCCGTTCCCGGAAGCCTCTTTGCCGTCGCTGCCTGGGTGGGCGCGACCCGGCTGATCGACAATACGATACTTCCATGAGATATGGAACTGCCATAGGCGATGTGGAGTATACTGTGTAGTAGGGTCAACATATGGAAGCCGTCCAGATTGTACTCGATCCGCAGCTTCTCAAAGCCACCGATCAAGCTGCGCGCCGAACGAAACAGAATCGTTCCGCACTGGTGCGCGAAGCCCTGCGGGAACATCTTCTGAGACTTGAGACGCGCACCCAGGAAGAGCGCGACCGCGCGGGCTACTCGCGGCAGCCTCAGACACATGATGAATCCCGGCAGTGGGAAGCGGAGGCGGCATGGCCGGCAGAATAGCCCACGGGGATGTTCGCCTGTACAACTTCGCCCCGCCAGATAAGAACAGGCCGGTGGTCGTTCTCACTCGCGACAGCGCGATTGCGTATCTCTCGACTGTCACTGTGGCGCCCATTACCTCTGCGATCCGTGGCGTGCCCTCCGAGGTCGTCTTGAACGAGGAAGATGGTATGAAGGCAAGCTGTGCCGTTAACCTGCACAACGCGATTACCGTCTCCCAGGATCGATTAGGCAAGCGCGTGGCCCAGCTAAGTTCCATGCGAATGAACGATATCTGCGCCGCTTTGCGCTTCTCCATGGGTTGCGATTTCAGGCCCTCCTAGCAAACGGCAGGTGGCCCAAAGCCACGCGAATTGGAAGATCGGGAAGGCATCGCAATTGCGCAACCTGCCATCCTGGCTGCAATCTGGATGCAATGCCGGAACTTCCCGACATCGCCGCTTACATCACCGCGCTGGAGGCGCGCATCCTTGGCCAGCCGCTGGAGCGGGTGCGGTTGGGCAGCGTCTTTCTGCTGCGGACGGCGGACCCTCCGATCTCGGCGGCCGAGGGCAAAACGGTGCGCGAGTTGCGCCGCATCGGCAAACGCATCGCCATTGGTATGGAAAGCGAGTTGTGGCTGGTGCTGCACCTGATGATCGCCGGCCGCTTGCACTGGAAGCCGCCGCAGGCCAAGCTGGCCGGCAGGAATGCCCTTGCCGCTTTCGATTTTCCCTCCGGCTCGCTGGTCCTAACCGAGGCCGGTTCCAAGCGGCGGGCCTCGCTACATGTTCTGCGCGGCGAAGAGGCGCTACGCGAAATCGATCCCGGCGGCGTGGAGATTTTCTCAACGGACCTCGACGGCTTTCGGGCCGCACTGACAGCCGAGAACCACACCCTTAAGCGCGCGCTGACCGATCCGCGGCTGATCAGCGGCGTCGGCAATGCTTACTCCGATGAGATTCTGCACGCCGCGCGGCTCTCGCCCATCGCGCTTACCCACAAGCTGAAGGCGGAGGAGTGGGAGCGGCTCTTCACGGCGGCGCGTTCCACACTCACGCTGTGGATGGACCGGCTGCGGACCGAGGCGGAAAAGGCCTTCCCTGAAAAGGTAACTGCTTTCCGCCCGGAGATGGCGGTTCATGGCCGCTTTGGTCAGCCTTGCCCGCGCTGCGGCGAGAAGGTGCAGCGCATCCGCTACGCCGACAACGAGACCAATTACTGCGCCCGCTGCCAGACCGGCGGAAAGGTTCTGGCCGACCGTGGGCTTTCGCGTCTGCTTGGGGCCGACTGGCCGCGGACGCTGGAAGAGTTGGAAGGGCTGAAGCGGCGTTGAGGAAGTTCCTGGTGCGTGGCGACATTCGCTGGGTAAAAAGGCTGCGGAAAAAAGCCTGATCTGGCTGAAGTTGGCGATGGGCACCCTTCGCGGACTGCGGAGACCGTCAGCCGGCGGCGCATCGCCGGCCTCCGGCTGACATCCAAACCTCATTGCAGCCTAACCTAGTCCTTGCAGCGCGGCCTCCGCATCCTTTGCGTCCTGCGTGCCGGGCGCCAGAGAGATGGCCTTCTTGAGATGGACTTCCGCATTGGTCCTGTCCCGCATTTTGCTGTACACCATTCCCAGGTGATACTGCATGGACGCGCTGTTCGGATCGGCCTTGACGGCGTCTTCCAGAAGATCGCGAGCGAATCCATAGGTCCCCTTGTAATAGTAGGCCCAAGCCAGGGTGTCGGCTGAGTTGGGAGAATTGGGCATGCCCCGGCGCGCCGTTTGCGCCAGCGTCAAGGCAACATCGGCGTTGCCGCCATTTTCAAGCATCATGTAGGCAAGGTTGTTGGATGCAACCGGCTGCTCTGGCTGGATTTGAAGAGCCTTCTTGTAGTAGTCCTCAGCCTTCTGCTTGTCCCCTTGCGATTCTTCCAACATGCCGAGAATGGCGAGCACGCCGGCATTGTTGGGATGAGCCTTCGACCACTGTTCCCAGGTGCCGATTGCACTTGCCGTCTGTTTGCGCTGGACCTGAAGCCGTGTGTAGAGCGCAACCGCCTCGCCGTCCTCGGGATTTAACTGCATGGCTTTCTGAGCCGTGGCGACCGCCTCGTCGAGCTTCTTGTTCTGGATTTGCAACTGGGCTAGCATATCCAGGAAGCTGCTGTTCTTCGGACTCTTGGCGATTTGCGCGTTCAGGCGGGCCAGGGCCTGGTCCGGTTTTTTCTGAAGGAGATCGTAGCCGATCAATCCGCGCATCGCGGCAGTGGAATTGGGGTCCAACTCCAGAGCCTTCTCCAGGTGCGCCGCTCCTTCCGGGTAGCGCTTTTGGGCCATGCGAAGCTCGCCGAGCATGAGGTAGGCCCGCGGATTTTGCGGGGCAATGTTCATCGCGTTGTTCAGGTCGGCCTCAGCCTTGTCCATCTCGTTACGGCTGACCTCCACCGAGGCACGCCACAGATAGCCGTTGGGGAAACGGGGGGCGGCGGCAATCGTCTTCTCGGCCACATCGGCCAGCAAGGTCAAGTCGCCATGCTGACCTGCTATGCGCGCCAGTTCCTCTTCAGCTTCCAGTCCAGGCGGCTGCAGTTGCGCCGCCTGACGAAAGCTCTTCTCGGCCAGGCCGGTATCGCCCTTGGCCAGCGCGGCCTTCCCCAGCCAGAATTGAATGAAAGCGTCCTTCGGGGCATTGTTGGCGGCATCCTGAAGGGCTATCACCGCGTCCCCCGGCTTGTTGTTGTTGAGCAAGACAATTCCGTTCAGCCCGGCCACCTGTGGATCCTTGCCGTTCTTCTTCATCAGCCCGGTTACCACGGTTTGAGCGGTCGCATAGTCCTTGACCTGAAGGAGGATCCGGACGTATCCCTCCTGCAGATTCAGATTCTTGGGATACTTTTGAGCCAGCTTCGCAAACTCCGCCTTGGCCTTGTCGATCTGTCCGGAACGCACATAGTAGTCAGCCAGCAGGCGCACTCCCTGCGGACTGTCCGGAAGATCGTCCGAAGCCTGGCGAAGCACCTGCTCGGCCCTCGCCTGATCGCCCTGCTTCAGAACAACCTGGGCAAGACTCTCCCGCGCGGAGAGGTTCTTAGGATCGGCGGTAACGGCGCTCCAGCATATCTGCTCGGCATCCTGAAAACGGTTGTTCCTGACATAGAACGCGGCGAGCAGGAGTTTGGCGTTGATGGAATGTGGATCGAGCACCACCGACTTCTTCAATTCCTCTTCCACGGTGGTGCTCTGAGTCGAATCGCCCGCTTCCAGCAACGCGTAGGTCTCGTGAAGCGCCGCCTCGTTCGGAGCCAGTTCCATCGCGCGCTGAATCTCAGTCAGAGCGGCATCCTTCTGTCCCCGCCTGGCCGCTATGCGGGCAAGCAAAGCGTGACCATCGGCGTTGTTCGGCTCGGCAGCCAATGTTGCGTCAGCCTGCGCCTGGGCTTCGTCGATCTTGCCTCCGGCGAGGAGCATGTTTCCCAGATCGATGCGCGCCTTGTAGTTTGTGGGCTGGAGGTCCACAGTCCGCCGGAGTTCGCCGAAAGCGGGGGTCAACGCCCCCATATGGAGGTAAGACTGCGCCAGGCCATAATGCGCATCGGGAAAGTTCTTGTCGATCTTCAGCGCGTTCGAGTACTGAATGGCGGCTTCCCTGTCTTTGCCCTGGGCGCTGTATTTTTGTCCGCTCTCCAGGTATTTTTGCTTTCGCACGTTTGGATCGCGATGGCATCCGGACAAGAGAGCGAAGGTTAAAAGGAGCGCAACCGCCCCAAGGGCCGCGTGGTAATTGCGCGGCATCCGCCAGTCATCACAGCCGGATTGAAGTGTTTTGAATCCGCTTTCCACTTGTGTTCCATCCTTTCAGCCTGCCACCCGGACGGCTTCAAGCTGGAGCCGTCGACCGGGTTGCGTCGCATTTTCCTGCTCGTTCAAGCGCGTTCAGTCAGGGATAAATCGCGGCAGCAAGGGCGCGAGCTGCCTGGTGAATGACTCGGCTCGGTTTCTTGCGGCCGGCATCTCTTCGCCGGAAGCAAATGGGGTGATCACCCTGACCAACGCCCCATCCGTGCGATTCAACCGTATTGCATCAAGGACCATGTAGACCTTCGCCATGTATTCATTTGCCACGCTGCGCCCGTGCGCCTGGTACCAATAGATGACAAACTGCCTTTCTTCGCCGTTGGAAATAATATACTCGCCCACCCGGTGCGTCTTGCCATTCCCATCGACCAGATCGACGGAATTCGACGACTCAAAGGCCCAGCCAGCCCCTGGCAGGCAGTTTTTTGGAGAATGAATGGTCTGGCCAGTCCGCTGCGTTGGAAAATAACCGATGAAGAGGGTGACCGGCGCCAGCCTTGGGCCGTTGGTATAGAGGCGCGAAAGGAAGTCCCCGGCCCCGAGAACATCCAGCGTCTCCTGGTCGATCTGGAGATCGTATCCACTCCATCCCGCGATCATCTTCGGCAACTGCCTCAAGGGCTCGCTGGGAGGATTCCGGTCGATGCCGGGACGCACATGCAGCAGCAGGACGGTTCCGGCCAGCAGCAGGACCGCGGTCCAGAAGCGAAGGTTCCTCATCTCTGCCGCCTTCTTACAGGGAATAAATGCAAAGCGCGATGGACGAGATACAGAGACGCAAGCGAAACCAGAAAGATGACCCAGCCGGAAAACTCGTGCAGGAAGCCCTGGGCCATCTCCGGGTTCCAGTACTGGACGCACAATCCGGCGCCAAGAATGCGCACCGCGTTGGCCGCAATGGCGATCGGAATGCTGGCCAGAACCACCACCACTTGCCGCCACCTGGATTTCTCCATGAAGTATCCGTAGAAGACCGCCAGCGTAAAGAGGCTCATCAGGGAGCGGATGCCGCTGCAGGCCTCGGCCACCTCCAGGTCCATCACGGGGAGCTTGATAATGTTGCCCTCCCGCAGAACCGGCACGCCGAAGAACGGGAGCAAGTTGCTGGCCAGCTTCGAAGCCAGGATCTGCAGCGGAAAGGTGATCTGGTTGTAAACGATGGCCGGAAGCGGAATGGCCAGCAACAGAACCAGGAGGGGAAAGCGCAACTCCCTCAACAGATATGGTCCGCCAAAGCACAGCACCAGGCCGGCCAGCAGGAAGATGAGCGAAACCCGCGAGAGAAAGAGTTCGGAGCCATAGACGCCCAGAATCAGAACCATGAGCCCCAGGGCCATCAGGCCGATCCCGCTCCAGGCAGGAGCGATTTTGGTATCGAGAAGAGCCCGCCTTTTCTCCCAGACGAGATAGCCGGCAAAGATGGGCACCAGGAAGCCATGAGAGAAATCGGGAATCTGCCACCAGTCGGTAACCAGTTTCCCCAGCACCTGGTAGTAAGCGGCCGCCACCAGCAGGCAGATCGCCGTCCAACCCAATACAGATTGAGCGTTGCGCGGAAGTCCCGCACCCAGAGGCATCTCCGGGGTCCGTCCGTCTTGAGCCATCTCTTCCGTAATGGGATCCTTGGGGACTTCGATCCATCCACTTTATACTAGCAATCGGAGCGCCGAAAGGGAAACGGCCCGATTCAGGGGAAGTTCCCCAAATATTCTCCTTTCGTGAGGAAGATCTCTTCCCGCCCCGATGGAAAATCCTTTCCACTTCTCAGGGCAATCATTGGCATAATTCTTCCCATGGAGAGGGAAACATTCTACCTTCTTTTCAGGGTCCTACGAATGGGCGCGCCCAAAATGCGCATAACCCTCGTGGAATGCGCGCTCCTCATCCCGCCCTGAGGTTTGGAAGCCGCATTGCTAATCCAAAGGGGAGATCCCCCGGCTCTGCCGGGGTGGCAGTAGAACTTTGAGAATTCCGGGAGTCTGTTCTCCTCGAATTGCCTGTGCTGCGGCAGTGAAGACAGCAGTACGAGGCTTTTGCTTTTGTTCTTGCTTTTGCTTCGGACGGTTGCGAAAAGGCCCCTTTGAGGGGCCAGCAACCGTAAAGCCACCGGCTCTGCCGGTGGATACTTACACAGGGGGTGAATCCCGGTCATCCGATGGCGAGCATAGCGACGGTCCACAATGCGAAACGGCAGGCGAAGCCAATCCCTCCCATCGAGGCGAGGGTTCAGCGCGCGATTACCCGGATTGCCGAGACAGATTGTCCGGTCCTGATCCTTGGCGAACATGGCACCGGAAAGCGATCAATCGCCATGCAAATCCACGCGCAGTCGAATCTCTCCCGCAGCCCGTTCAGCGAGATCTGCTGCAACGATACCGGCGAGCAAGCCCTGGCGGCCGCTCTTTCTGCAAATGGAACTGTTTATCTGGTTGAAATAACAGATCTTAACATTCAACTGCAGGAGTTTATCCTCAACACTTATGCCCGCTCCGAACCGGCGCCGGCCTGCCGCCTGCTTTGCGGTTCGAGCCGCGAACCTCTGGAAGAGGTCAAATCCTGGCGCATGAGAGAGGATTTCTACTACCTGATCTCGGCGGTCACGCTCCGAATTCCCCCGCTGCGCTTCAGAAAGTCCGAGATCCTCTCCATCGCCGATGAGCTCTTGACGCAGTACGCCAGGCAGTTCGACCGTCCCAAGCCGGTTCTCTGCAAGGAGATCGTTGAACATCTGATGGAACATAGCTGGCCCGACAACCTGTCTGAACTTCAGACCGCGATCAAGACCTTCGTTGCCATCGGAGACCAGGCGGTTTCTCTGGCGGCCATCAAAGCCGCGGCATCGTCGGCAAGGTCCGGCGCCAATCGCAAACATCTCCCGCTGAAGGAAGCCACCCGGGCTTCCTCGCTCCAGATCGAACGCCAGTTGATCTCCGAGGTTCTGGCTTCGACCGGCGGCAACCGGAAGAGAGCCGCGGTTGATTTGGGCATCAGCTACAAGGCCCTTCTCTACAAACTCAAGCAGATTGGAACGGAAAATCAATCCGCATCCAGCAGAAATGGAGTCGCGCTATGAAACTGGGAAGCCTCCTCATTGTGGCAGTTGTCGCTCCAGCGCTTTTCTGCCGCGCGCAGGACAATGCGCCCGCCGGGCAGCCGACGGCGCAAGAGACCGCCAAGCCAGCCGCTCAGGGCCAAGACAAGCCGGATGCCGGTTCACCCCAAAATACCCCGGCGAATCGCTCCCAGAAGGAGCCTGACGTCGCTACCTTCCTTGGGCATCTCGTTCATCCGAAGACCACGACGGCTCCGCAAGCCACAGCCAAGCCGGCTGCGCCAGAAGCGCCAGCACCAGGCCCGCAAGCTACATCCGCGCCGGCCGGTGCCGAAGGCTATGTCATCGGCCCGTCCGATGTTCTCAATGTCACCGTCTTCAAGGACCCAACCCTGTCGGGGAGTCTTCTTGTCCGGCCCGACGGCATGATTTCGATTTCTCTTCTGGGCGATGTCAAGGCCTCGGGCAAGACCCCCTTGCAGTTAGCGGAGGAAATTACTGTCAAGCTGAAGAAGTACATTCAGGACCCCAACGTCACTGTCATTCTGAACCAGATCAACAGCAAGAAAGTCTTCCTGATCGGCGAAGTCGGCAAGACCGGCCCCATCGAGATGACTCCCGGCATGACCTTGCTGGAGGCAATTGCCACCGCCGGCGGACTCTCGCAATTCGCCAACTCGAAGAAGATTTATATCCTGCGCAGCGAATGTGGAAAGCAACAGAAGATCCCCGTGCAATACAAACAAGCATTGGCCGGCGATGCCTCCCTCAACCTCGCTCTGAAACCGGGCGACACGATTGTCGTTCCGTAGGACTGCCGAAATGAAACCAGGTCAGATACTGCTGGCGATCCTTTTCATCGCCACCGGCGCGGCAAGAGCGCAGGAGGTTCCCGCAGCGCCCGGCAGCCGGCCGGCGGTCGGCCCCGAGACGGCCGGTCCCTCCGGGCTAACGGTTGGCGGCACGCTGCACTATGACCTGCGCTATTCAGAGTCCACGGGGTACGGCAACGGGCAGGATGGCCAGCAGTGGAGCATCAGCAGCGGAGACGCAAGCTACGCGAATACCAACCAGCGCCTGCCGTTCACCATGCAGTATGGCGGCGGCTATTCCTGGGCCTGGAACGGCCCGCCCTCGGCGGGAGGCGTCTTTCAGCACCTGTCGCTCTCGCAGGGCATCGTCCGGCGCGCGTGGAACCTCATGGCCAGTGAAAACGTCAGCTATACCTTTGAGACCCCGACCACGGGCTTCTCTGGGGTTCCAGGATCAGGGGAACCGATCGGCGAGCCTGTCTCGAACCCCCTGCCCGACCAGACGATCCTGACTCAGAACACCCGCTCACTCGATAACTTTACGACGATGGCAATCGGACATAGACTCGACTATGCAACCACCCTCAACATTGGGGGTTCCTGGGGACAAATGCGCTTTATCGATAAGAACGGGCAGAATTCGGAGACGCTGATGGCTGACGCGGGCCTCACCCGCCGCCTGAACGCGCGCAACTCGGTTTCTGGCCAGTATTCTTTTTCCCGCTACAGCTACAACGGCGCCAGTTTTGCCACGCAGACCAACACCTTGCAATTCGGTATCACGCGCCAATGGAACCGGCGGATCACTACGAGCGCCGCCGCGGGACCGATACGGATCGCCAGCTCGGGAATCTCCGGTACGGGAAGCACAGCCCTGCCCGCCTCAACGACGCTATTCCTGGATGCATCGGCCAGCTACCAGTTTCTGCGCGGGTCGGCCGGCTTGAGTTACTCGCGTGGAACCACGGCCGGTTCAGGATATATGCTCGGGTCGAAAGTCAATAGCGTCAACGCGAATCTTTCGCGGACGTTCGGCAGGAGCCTGACCGTCGGAGTCACCGGATCGTATGTTCGCTCCTCCTCAATCTTCGCCGCCGAGCTTCTTTATGACTGTCAAGGCAATCTCTGTTTGGTTCCACTCAGTATCACACCCCTTACAGGCGCGAAGTACGGTGGAGCGCAGGCCACGCGGCAGCTGGGCAGGTACATCAATGTCTTCGCGAATTACACGGCAATTAGCCAATCGTCCAATTTGCAGATTGCAGTACCGAATACGCCTGTGGGTTATGACACGAATATCCTGAACGGACTGAACCAGATGATCGGCTTCGGCATCGGGTATTCGCCGCGGGAAACGCGCCTGAAGAAATGATTCGTCAAGGAGACCTATGCTCGGGCATCGTGAAATGACCTTGCAGGATTACGCGGGAATCTTGAAGCGGCGATTCTGGCTGATCTCCGGTTCCGCGCTCCTTTTTATGGGAATCGGTCTTGGAATCGCGCACATCCTGCCCCCGCAGTACGTGTCGCAGACGCTGGTGCTCATCGAGCAGCAGAAGGTTCCGGAAAACTATGTCAAGCCGGTCGTCGATGAAGATCTGGGGGCGCGCCTGGCGTCGATGAAGGAGCAGATCCTGAGCCGCTCGCGGATTGAGCCTATCATCGAGCGATACAACCTTTATGGCGGCAGCCAGACCAACATGGACGACCGCATCGACATAACGCGAAAGGCAATTGGAATCAACCCGATCCAAGCGGGGTCGCATGGAATGCCGGGCTTTTTCATCTCCTTCAAGGCTCGAGACGCGCGCACCGCCCAACTGGTCTGCGGCGACATCACTTCCCTTTTTGTCAGCGCGAATCTGAATGCCCGCGAGGAGTCTGCCGAAGGCACCACCGATTTTCTGAAACAGCAGCTTGAAGAAGCCAAGCGGAGCCTCGACGACCAGGATGCCAAGCTGGCGGACTTTGAGAAGAAGAATATCGGCAGGCTTCCCGGCCAGACGATCCAGCTTGGGAGTATGAGCTTCGCTTCGGGAAGCGCCAACGAAAGCACGCTGCAGGCGCTCACCACCCAGCTTGACGCCGTGAACCAGACGGTGAACCGCTTGCAGCAGGATGACACCTTTCTTGAAGCCATGCTCGCCCAGCAGTCGCAGGAATCGTCCCGCACCGATCCGGCCACCGGAACATCGGAGGAGACGCTCAAGACTCAGCTCAAGGACGCCCTCGCTCAGCAAGCGGCGCTAGAGGCTTCCTATACGGCGGACTATCCGGACGTGATCGCGATCAAGCGCAGGATTGCCGATCTGCGGGCCCAGATCGCACGCGACGCGGCCGCGCCGCCAAAAGAGGCCAAAGAGGAGAAGGCTGTCAAGTCTTCCGACACGCCGCAGGTTCAACAACTCAAGGCTCAGCTTCGAGCGGAGAAGCAATCCATGGCTGCCGCCAAGCAGGAGCAGACCCGGCTCCAGCAACTGGTCCGCGCCTACGAGGAGAAGATCGAGGCCAGCCCCATGCTCGAGGAAGAATACAAGCAAATCACTCGCGACCATGAGACGGCCTTGCAGTTCTACAACGCTCTGCTCA
Organism: Occallatibacter sp.; assembly: GCA_049522975.1. Taxonomy (GTDB): domain Bacteria; phylum Acidobacteriota; class Terriglobia; order Terriglobales; family Acidobacteriaceae; genus Telmatobacter. The sequence continues at coordinate 39,342 of JBEKNI010000020.1, forward strand.
CCAAGATGAATGAATCCTCCATGGCAACCGCTCTGGAACACCGCCAGCAGGGCGAACAGTTCCGCGTGATGGATGCACCAAACCTTCCGGATGAGCCAACCTTCCCGAATCATCGCAACTTCGCGGGCGGCGGCTTGGCGGCCGGCCTGGCTTTAGGCCTGCTTCTTAGCGCGCTGCTCGAATATCGCGACACCTCCATGCGTAATGAGAGGGACGTTTGGGCCTTCACCAAACTCCCCACGCTGGCCGTCGTCTCCTGCATCAACGAACTGGATCACTCCCGCGCGGGCCGCAAGCGCGGGCGACTCTTTTCCCGAATGACCGAACCCACTGAAAGCGCACGCGGGTAGCTATGTACAGATCCTTCTTCGGCCTTCGCGCCTTACCTTTCGGAGCCAGTCCAGACCCGCGGTTTCTCTTTCTGAGGCCGCAGATCAGGGAGACGCTTGCCTGCCTGCAGCACGGCATTACGGCGCGCAAGGGCTTTGTGGTCATGACCGGAGAAGTGGGAACGGGGAAAACAACCCTGCTCAACACCGTCTTGGGCGCGTTCGCCAAGGGACGCGTTGCGACGGCCTTCGTCTTTAATCCGCGCATGGATACGCTCGACTTTCTTGAGTTTGTGCTCACGGACTTCGGTATTCCGCCCAAGGCGCGGACCAAGTCGGGTATGCTGTTGCAGCTCAATAGCTGGCTCATCGAGCGTTTCCGCGCCCACCAGTTGTGCGCCGTCGTGGTGGATGAGGCGCAGGACCTCTCCTGGGAGCTTCTCGAAGAGATTCGCCTGCTGACCAATCTCGAGACTTCCTCGGAAAAACTGCTGCAGATTGTCCTTTCCGGCCAGCCCGAACTGGAAGAAAGGCTTCACGATCCCAGCGTTCGCCAGCTTCGCCAGCGCGTCTCGCTATGGTGCAAGACCCAGCCGCTGACCGCGGAGGAGACGCAGGATTACATCCGGGAAAGACTGCGCATCGCCGGCGCCTGCCAGCCGGTGCTGCTGCCGGAGGCAGCGGAGCTCGTCTATAGCTACTCGAAGGGGATTCCCCGCATCATCAACCTGATTTGCGAGCATGCCTTGATCAGCGCCTATGTGGAACAGATCAAGCCGATTCCCGCGCGCATCGTCGAGTCGGTCGGCGCGGAACTCGATCTCGTGCAGTATCCCTTCCCCATCGCACCCTCCTCCATGCAAGGGTCATTGGATGATGCCCCGCAAACAAACATGTCCAACGCCGTCAAGGCCGCCGCGGATTACGCCGATTCGCTAAAGGAACGTGAGATATGAGCCGCATATATGATGCGCTTCAAAGAGCCGATCTTGAGCGAAGAGCGGCACAGAAGACCGAGGCCGCTGAGATTGCCGAGCCTTTCGCTGCTCCCGGCCAAGAGGATCTGCCGCCGGTCAAGACCGGCTTCGCCCTCGAGAACATTGCTTTGCAGCCGTGGAGTCCATCCATGCTTTCCCTCCCAACGCTCGCGGACCGCGGCGAAAGCATCGAGCAGTTTCGCGGCCTCCGTTCGCAGCTCTACAAGTTTCGCGATCAGGGTCCGCTCAAGACCATCCTTGTCAGCAGCGGAATGCCCGGGGAGGGCAAGACCTTCGTGACGGCGAACCTGGCCATGAGCCTGGCGCGCAACATGAACAATAACGTATTGCTCATCGACGCGGATCTGCGCCGTCCTTCGCTCCATTCCATTCTGGGCACAAACAAGACGCCGGGGCTCGCCGAGTATCTGGCGGGGGGCGCGGAGCTGAGCGATGTCCTGCAGCGCAACCAGAATCCCACCATCGTTGAAGCCGGGTTCGTGCGCTCCATTCCGAATCTGACCTTTATCCCCGGAGGCGCGGGCGGCGACAACGCTTCCGAGCTGGTGGCCAATGACCGTCTTGAAGAACTGGTGGCAGACCTTGCTCCGCTCTTCGACTGGATACTGATCGACTCCCCGCCGGTCCTAGCCTTTGCCGACGCAATCGACCTGGCCCGCGCCGCCGACGCGATTCTGCTGGTGGCTCGCGGATCCAGCACGCCTTTCGACGTTGCGCAGCGCGCACAAGCCGCCTTCAGCAACTCGCGCATCCTCGGCTTCGTGCTGAATGCCGTCAAGGACGCTCCGCGCAACGGCTCTTACTACTACTACTACGGAAGACCGGAAGCCGACCGCGGATTTCAATGGCGAAAGGATAAGCGGCGAAAAAAATGATCAGGCTCTTCAATGTTTATTATCCGACCAGGACGCTGGTGCTGCTTTTTTGCGAGGTGCTTCTCGTCGGCGGCTCCTTTCTGCTGGCCACCACGTTCGTCTGCCTCGCCGGACCCGATGGGTACGTCGCACTGAAGAATGATTTGATCCTTGAATACGGCTTGCTGAAGATTGCGGGCATCACCGCCCTTACGCTGCTTTTTACTTACTACTTCGATCTGTATGGACCGCGCCGCATCTCCGAGAGCTGGGAGATATACTTTCGCTTGCTGCTCGTTCTCAGCGTCCTATCTTTTGTTCTCGCGGCGATCGTCTATTTTTCCCCGGATATGGACCTTGGTCCGTATGTGCTTCCCGTTGGCGTCTCCTTCCTTACTGTCCTTCTAGTCCTCTGGCGCCTGTCCTATGAGCGGATCATCGGGCTTCCCATCTTCCGCGAACGCGTCTATGTTCTGGGTTGCGGCCAGCGGGCTCGCACCGTAGTCGAAACACTGCGCGTCAGGCGCGATGCCGGCATGGAAGTCGTCGGCTGGGAAGGCGAGAGCGAGGCTCTCGGACAACTCGATCGCTTCGCCGCGGACCTTCGCGTCTTCCGCAAGTCGAAGCCCAGCGTCGACCGCGTGGTAGTCGCCATGGAGGATCGTCGCGAATCGATGCCGCTTCGAGAACTTCTCGACCTGCGCCTGCGCGGCGTTGTGATTGAGAATTCCAGCACGCTCCTGGAGCGGCTCTCGGGCAAATTGCCGCTGGACGGACTCAGTCCCAGCACCCTCATCTTCACAGAGGGCTTTCGCATGAATGCATCGCAGCAGCTTTTCCGGCGCCTGCTCTCTTTCGCGGTTTCATTGCTTGCGCTGGTGATTTGCCTGCCATTCATGCCACTGATCGCTCTTGGGGTGCGGCTCTCTTCGCCGGGCCCGATCTTATTCTGCCAGACGCGAGTCGGAAGGCGCGGCCGTCCATTTACAGCTTTCAAGTTCCGAACCATGCGAAAGGACGCCGAAAGCCACGGAGCGGTGTGGGCCGCCCAGGATGATCCGCGCGTAACTTCAGTGGGCAGGTTCTTGCGAAGCACGCGCCTGGACGAGATTCCCCAATTGTGGAATGTGCTGCGCGGCGAGATGGCCTTTGTCGGCCCCCGTCCGGAGCGCCCGGAGTTTGTCGAGTGGCTAAGCCAGGAGATTCCCTTCTACGACCTCCGGCACATGATTCGCCCTGGAATCACCGGCTGGGCGCAGGTGCGCTATCGCTACGGCGCGAGCCTGGAGGAGACCAAGCGGAAGCTCGAATACGATCTTTACTACATAAAACACCAGTCGATCGGTCTCGACCTTTTCATCATGTTTGAGACCATCAAGACCGTCATACTGCGAAGGGGCGCCCAGTGAAAATCATTTTTTGGCTGTCCCTGGCGGGAATCGTCTACACCTACGCGGGATACCCCGCGCTGATGTGGGTGCTTGCGCGTCTGCGGCCGCGGCCCTGGCGAGCGAGCCCGATCACTCCCAGCGTAAGTGTCGTGCTCGCGGTCCATAACGGCGCGGCGCTGCTTCCCGGCAAGATCGAGCGCCTGCTCGGGCTCGACTATCCCAACATCAAAGAGATCATCATCATCTCGGATGGCTCGACCGACGGCACGGCGCAGTTGCTGGCCGATCAGCGCCACCCGCGTCTCACCACAATCATCCTGAATGAGCGCGGCGGCAAGGCTGCCGCGGTCAACGCCGGCATGGCGAAAGCCACGGCGGAGGTGATCCTCTTCGTGGACCTTCGCCAAGAGATCGCTCCGGGCGCGATTCAGCAACTGGTCGGCAACTTCGCCGATCCGAAGGTAGGCTGCGCGGCCGGCGAACTCATTCTGCGCGGCGAATCCGGGGATGAAGCCTCCGCGGCGGCCAGCGGGGTCTATTGGCGCTATGAAAAGTGGATCAGGACATGCGAGTCCGCTTGCGGTTCCCCGGTTGGCGTCTCCGGCTGTTTCTACGCGATTCGCCGCGAACTCGCCGTGCCGCAGCCGCCCGGCATGATCCTGGATGATATGTTCCAGCCGCTGTCGATCATTCGCCAGGGCTACCGGTCAGTCCTTGATCCGCGAGCTTGTGTCTACGATGCCTGTCCAACGAAGATGGAAGAGGAGTTTCATCGCAAAGTGCGCACGCTGGCGGGTAACTTCCAGCTCTTCCATGTGGCGCCGTGGACGCTAACCCCACGGAATCCAGTCTTCTTCCAGCTTGTCTCGCACAAGCTCATGCGTCTTGTCGTGCCTTACCTGCTGCTCCTGCTGCTTGTCTCCACATTGGCGCTTTCGCGCAACTCGCTCATCTACGCGATATTCGCCGTCCTTCAGGTCTTCTTCTGGGCCATCGCTATCGCCGCGCTACGCTACAGGATTCCCGTGCTGCATCGCGTCGCGGCTCTGGCCAGCGCGCTGCTCGTCCTCAAGGCGGCCGCCGTCGCCGGACTTTACAGGTTCCTCTTTACGCGCGGCCCGCTGTGGATGATCTGGACTTCCAATAAGCCGCCGGCGAGGGCCGCAAATGCTGAAACTGAAGACTCCGCGCCGCCGAAATCCTTCACGGCCGCGGCGGCAAACGACCGGGTGTAGAATTCCCTTGAATGATTCATATCGATGAGAGGAGCACCAAGCCGTCATGAAACCCGCAAGGACGCTGTCTATTTCGATCCTGGGAATCGCAGCCATCGTCGCCGGCTACGGTCTTCATACCCGCATTGTCAAGGTCAAGGCGGCCAAGCTGGATCACGCCGCCGCGCCCGCTGCGTACTTTCCCGCCGGCTCCGTCTGGACTCAGGACATCAGCCACGCGCCCCTCGATCCCCAGTCCTCCACGATCATTGCTTGGCTGGCGGATGCGGGGGGATGGGGGATGGGAAGGATGCAAACCGATATGAGCCTTCGGGTGGTGCAGGCCACAGCCTCCTCCCCATTGGTTCCCTTTCGCAAAGGTCCGGGGTTTTTCGCGCAGGACTCGGATCTGCCCGCGACCATTCCCCTTCCGGCCGGGGGAGGCATGGAAGGACAGCCGGACTATCATTGCCCTTCTGGAGGGGATTGCCACCTCATCGTGGTCGATCGCGGCCACGCCAAGCTCTATGAAGCCTATGCGGCCGACTACGCGGACAATGCTCTTTCCGCGATCTTTGTCGCGGTATGGGATCTCAATCGCGTCTATCCACCCTCAGGGCGCGGCGATCAGTGCACCAGTGCCGACGCCGCCGGCTTTCCGATCGCGCCGCTTCTCTTCAACGCCGACGAACTCGCCGCGGGCAGCATCAACCACGCCATCCGCTTCACTCTTCCCAATCCGCGCATCCGCGCGCACGTTTTTGTGCATCCGGCCACGCACGCCGGCGCCCCCCGGGGGCCGATTACCGCTCCGCCCATGGGCGCCCGCTTCCGCCTGAAAGCCTCTTACGACCTCTCGCAACTGACGCCCGAGGCCCAAGTGGTCGCGCGAGCGATGCAGAAATACGGTATGTTCCTGGCCGACGGCGGCAATGTTACGCTCACCGCGCAGAACGACGCGGACACGAAAGCCAAGTATGCGGACGTGGATTTCGATGTTCACGATATGCAGGATTTGAAGGTGACCGACTTTGAAATCGTCGAGTTGGGAACTCCAATCCGGATGACCGATGAGTGCAAACGGAATCCGTAAGGCTGGGCGCCGCCAGGCAGATTTTCCGGCCGCCTTCTTGACTTCTGCCGCCCGCCCGCGGACCAGAGGATAGGGGTGGACAAGGATTGGGAGGGCTGATGGTCTTCTTCCAAAGTGCGCGCTTGCACAAACTCGCGAATTCGCTTGCCATCTTCGTCAAAAGCCCCTTTGTCCTCTTTTTCGTTGTCTTGCTGGTCAGTGCGTGCTGCAAGCTGTCAGCTCTCAATTCGCGGGAGCTATGGCTGGACGAAACCTACTCAGCATTCGTGGCGAATCTGCCGGTTGCCGAGCTACCTCGCCATCTAGCCGGGGAGTACAACCCTCCATTTTTTTATATCCTCTTATGGGCGTGGGTTCGCGCGTTTGGCGATACGCAAGCGCACCTCAGGCTTTTTGGCGTTGTTCTGAATATCTGTAGCATCGCGGGAATGTACGTTTTGGCCCGGCGGATACTGGGCGTCAGCTTCGGCGCCCTGGCAGCGGTCCTCTTCGCCTTCTCGCCGATGTTATTCGTTTACTCCCTGGAAGTCCGGAGTTATATGCTCGCCATCTTCGTCTTCATCGGCCTCTTGATTGCGCATTGGGCTGTCGCCGTCGAGCGGAGAGAGGAGAAATGGCTTATCGCCGCTTATGCCATGCTGGCGGCCTTGCTGTTCTACATTAACTACATCGGAATTTTTATCCTGATTGGACTCTGTATTCACTGGACTATATCGACCTGTTTCGTGCGCGGGCGCGTCATAAGACTCTGCGCCGCCGGAATACTGATAATTCTCTTTCTTTCTCCGGGCATTCCAGCTCTGCTCGAACGCAATGCCCTGAAAACTCAACTGGCCGGCGCCCTGGAGCTTAGCCATCAAAACCCCGACGCACTTTCCTTCGGCGCCGCCGGGCAGAACGCCGGCGAGACTGCGAGGATCAAGGGCGTGGCAAAGAGCGCGGCCGCCATGGCGGGGTTTTATCCTGCCGCATCGCCTCTCCTCCTGTTGCTCTGCGCGCTTCCGCTTGCGGTTGCGCTGGCGGGAGCCGGATACCTTGCGATCATGGAGGGCGACGAGCTTTGCCGGCTATTCGGCTTGGTGAGTTTGGCAATCGGGATGGGAGCAATTGCGGCGCACCTTTCCGCAACGCGCTATCTGCTGCCTCTGGTTCCTCTTCTTGTTCTGGCTGTCGCTCGCGCCGTTCAATATGGGAGTGCAAAGCCCCGGTGGCGAGTTGCCAGCCTGGCGGCCGGAACACTGATTCTCTGCCTGTATGCCGCCGGATTCTTTCGCCAGTCCTTGATGCCCCACGGGCGTCCCTGGCAGAACCTTGTCAGCACCCTTCAACAGAACTACCAGCCCGGCGATACGGTTGTCTTCGATGTTTTGTATGCGCAGGTTCCTTTCGATTATTTTGCCCGGCACGCACACTTCCAGCCGCGGGAAAGCGGATTTCCGCTTTCTATCTATGAATGGTGGGACAAGCAACCGAATGAGGCCTGGGGCGGGCCTGTGATCCTGCGCTCCGACCTGGATCAGTACATCACTGGGCTATCCGCATCGAGGCCGAAGACGCTGTGGCTGGTCTTGTACGAGACTTATTACTACGACCCGCACGAAGCGCTTCTCAATAGGCTCGGCCAACTGGGCCAGGTCAGCGAGTTTCGCCTTCCGCCGGATCGGGACGCTTCCGATCCGCAGGAGGCTTTGCGCCTCATTCGGGTCTCTTTCTACTAGCAGCCGCTCCGTTCCCATAGGCAAGAGGAGATCCTTCAGGAATCGAATCTCGGCCAGGATAAGCAGGTCCCGGATCTGACCTACCGCGCGGGCAATGCCTCGAACTGAGTGTATTTATTTTCCGCCGGGAAGAGCGCATGGCCGCGCTTAGCTCTTTGCCGCCCGCCTGGCTCGCGGCGAGCTCCGATAAAGCTGCATGTAGGCATCTACCATGGTTTGCAGCGTAAAGCGGGAGTGAAACGCTTCTTCGGCGTTCGCAGAGAATTGCGCCCGTTCCGCATCGCCGGCGGCCAGCCGCAGAATCGCCGCAGTCATCTGGGAAGGATCGGACGGCGATACGGTGATCCCTGCCTGCGCCAGCCGGACAACTTCGGCCATTCCGCCCACATCGGTCACGATTGCCGGTACTCCCAGCGAGAAGGCTTGCAGGAGCGCGATAGGAAGCCCCTCGGATTTCGACGACATGATGAATGCATCCGCTGCGGAAAGGAACGGCGCCACATCGAGTTGCTGCCCCAAAAATGTAACCTGCGAAGCAATGCCCAACTCCGCGGCCAGGCCCTCCAGCATTTTTCGTTCACTGCCATCGCCAACCATCCAAAGTCTCAAGTCCGGCATCGACCTTAGCGCTGCGCGAAAGGCATTCAGCAGCAGCGCGTGGTTCTTTACGGGCTCAAGCCGGCCAACGTAGACCAAGGTGAATCCGCTCCTCGGCGGCCATTGCTCGCGCGGCGCCCGTTTCAGCGAAGCCGCGCCATTATAAATGCGCACAATCTTGCGCGCGGCGACGCTGTGCATGCTCCTGATGTTCTCCGCCGTTCGATCGCAGATTGCGACCACCCAGTCGCAGCAGGCAGCGGCGAGGGCGTACTTCAACTCCACGACCAGCCTGCGCGGAGGGGCCACCAGGCTATGCCGGGTCGAAACAACGGTTGACACGCCCGCCATCCTGGCGGCCAGAGCCGCATAAACTGTAGGCGTAGGGTTGTGAAGATGGACGACATCGGGAAGCGACTCTTTGAAAAGCCGTAAGAAATTTCGCGCGGCTTCCGGCAAGTGCCGGCCCACGTGCGGCTGCACGGCGAAGCCTTCCTTTCGCAGTTGCTCGCCGAGCGGCCCCAGCGACAGGACAGCATAGACGCGGGGATCGTGCCCCTGCTCTCGCTGCACGCGGCACATCTGCGAGACCAGCGTCTCGGCCCCGCCAACCTCCATCGAGTCCACCACGTGAGCGATTCTCATACAGGCTGACTGAGCCTCCGGGAGCGCGGCGCCGTTCCGCCCCCTGTTTCAGAGATTGATCCCGGCAAGCCGCCCGGTTCCCCACTCAGTGCATCAGGTTGGCGGTCCGCAGCATGATGTACATCAGCAACACCAGCGATAGCTCCAATCCGCCGGTATAAGACAGCAGGCGGGCCAGGCGCAAGCGGGGCGCGACCATCCCTCTGTCGAGAGCCATCTGGAAAACCACCTCCGCGATGCCCCCCAGCAGGAAAAACGTCAGCACATAGGAACGAGAGAGAAACCACCCCGCAACGAGAAAGCCTGTGAGCGACGAGAAGACCAGACTCCCCATGCGTCTGACTTCCTCCTTGTCGATCTCCTCAACCTTCCCTTTCACCCGCGGAAAGAGCGGTTCCGCGGATGAGATCGGCTCTGCTTCACTTATCTCTTTTTCACTTTTCTTCGCCAGCGAAGCAACCACCAGGACATTCCTAACCGTGGGAAACAAGAACAGACACCAGAAGTACAATCCAACCAACCCAATCTCTGCCGCGCAGACTACCACCGAGTTGTGCAAGGTAAGATGGGAATCGGTAAACTCCGAGACACTGCCCAGGCCCACCCCAAAAAACGGATGAGCCTTCAGCATCTGCAATCCTTCGCCCCAAAGCGCTGTGCGATCGGACCCCGAGTTGGCGGAGATCTCCCGCCCGCCCGTGAAATGCAGTGCCATCGCCGCAGCGAACACTCCGCCCGCAATGAGCAACGCAGGCAACGTCCCAATGCGCCGCCGCGCCGCCACGGCGGTCAGCGCCGTCAAGGCCAGCAACGCGCCGCGCGAATGCGTCAAGAAGATTCCAAACAGCAGCACACACACCGGCGCTATCACGAACACCATGTTCCGGCCCATCCTCCTGGGCCGCCAGAAGATGAATACCAGCGGAATCACGCAGACGATCAACTGGCCAAAGTCATTCGGGTCGTTGATCGATCCCAGTCCCCTTACCCGGTAAAACATTTCTCCCTGATCGTTCTGCATCTCCAGAAGATAAGGATGCTGGACGTTCCATCTGGCCGCCCCGGCGCTTTCCACGCCCCCTGCTTCATCAACGCCGCCCTGCGGAACTCCATGGAGCAGATCGAAGTACCCATGCGCAATCACAAACAAGCAGACAAACAACAGCATCAGGACGATAACTTGCAACCTCTTCTTCGAGTTGCAGTGCAGGCACACCAGGAAATAAGCCAACGCGCACGGGAAGAATGCCGGAAGCGCGTCCACCGCTCCCCCGACCCAACCCCGCCCGAAAAGCACTGAAAAAGAGCCTGCAAACGCCAACCCAAGCACGGCAACAGATTGCGGCGTCTTCAGAACGATCGATCCCGACAGCGCGGGCAGCGATACTAGAAATAGCAATCCCGCAATAATCAACTCGATGCGCACTTCCTCCAACGGCCCAAAAACCACGGGGGGCGTGAGGTAGTTTATTACGAAATACAGAGTGCTTAAAACAAAGCCCATCGTGGATGGCCTGGCAAATGCGGCTTCCTCAAGCAGGATAACCCAGACGGCGCTGCCAAATCCACTAAGACGCCCGGTAATCGCCCTCGATCTTTCCAATAAATCACTGATGAGCGATTGACTTTATGGTGGGCGCTGCAGGATTCGCACCTGCGACTTCCACCGTGTGAATCTACCTGCATTTGGTTTTTCAACGACTTACAACACCGCGGGGACTGCCAAAGTACGCGGAAGTCGTGCAAGACAGCAGGATTTGTGGGTTGGACTGTGGGTTGAAAAAACCATCGGCACGGATGCCATCGGCGTAGCCGGACTCGCGAAGACATTACAGTCTGTTAAGTAGAGGACGGATCATAAAACAGGCGATGCATGATCTCCGATCCCTCACGCTCAGTGCCCAAGGCAAATAGGAGCAGCATATGGGGGCACAGCCAACGTTCCAATTCTTGCAATTAAACTTCTGGAAAAAGTCGCTGTCATGTGCCCTAAATCAGTCTTGGCGCTTGAATTTCTGAGCCGGAATTCTCAGTTTCTCGCGCCAAGACTGAATGATTCGCCTATTGACAGGTAATGCCGTTCACTGCGAACGAAGCGGGAGCCGCGTTAGCGGTTCCGTTCCACGTGCCATTGAAGCCGATCCCGGAAATGGTGCCTCCAGGTGCGATTGTGCCGTTGTAGCTCATGTTAGTGACCGAAACACTCGCGCCGTTCTGCGAGAAATTGCCGTTCGAGGGATACTGCCCAAAGGTTTGCCCGTTGGCAAAGCTCCAGGTCAGATCCCAGTTGTTGATGGAATTGATTCCGGTATTGGTGATGGAGATGTTCGCATTGAAGCCATCCGGTTGCCCCCCTCCATTCGTCCATTGGCTGTTGATTGTGTAAGCGACGTGGCATGCAAAGCTAGGGACGATCGTAACCGTTTGCGTATTCACAAGCTCCGAGTAGCCTTCTTTGTCCACGCTGAAGTAGCGCACGGTATGCGTCCCGGGATCAGTGATGGCAAAGGGGCCGGAATAGACTTGGCAAGAAGTGGTTGACGAAGACAAGCAAGCGGCGTTGTCCACCGAGTAGAAAGTCTTGCCAACACCAAGCCCGCCAGACTCGCTCGCGCTAAGAGTCGCCATTGCCGAGCCTACATAACCGCCGCTGCCGCTCGAATTGCCGGAAACGGAGAGGGTCGTCTTCGGAACGATATAGCCCGGGCAAGCCACTGGAGCTCCCTGCACCGAGGAGTTGTTGAATGCGTTGTTGACAACACTCCTGATATCATTCAAATTCCCTATTGCAGAGTTGACGAAGACCACCACCGGAACATTACACTTGAAGATACCCGCGTAGGTCCAGAGGTCGGAGGGGACGGTGTTGCTCCCAACGGTAGTGGTAAAGAACCCGCTCTTGCAGACGCTGCCAGGAGTGCAATTGTTAAGTGGGACGTTGTCCCAGCCAAGGCTTCCGGCAAACATCGGATACTTCTCGGTATTGGTGAGCAGCGTGTTGTCGTTGGCAAGGCTGTCCATCACGTCGAAGACTTGATCCGGGCTCAACAGCCACCCGAAGGCACCGCATTGAAGACCGAAGCCTCCCCAACCGTATCCCGACTCTGTTCCGGCTGGATACGGGTAATCGAGAATGTAATTGGTGCCCGACGGCACGTCGCAGGCGCTGACGGGAACGCCAACGGGCTGGAAGACATTTGCATTCATGTAGTCGATATACATCTGCGAACTTTGTGCCGCTCGCTGCGAACCGTCAGGATAGTTGGTGAGTGTCTGTCCCTGTAACGCCGGCATCAGCTCGCGCAGCAGCGAAAAGTTGCAATTGCCGTAGTCCGTATTGCCGATATCGGAGGCGTTCACCCCATTGGAAACAAGTGTCTCCAGACTGCCATAATCGTTTTCGCTTCCGCATGTTCCGGGTGGAGTAGGATTATTCTGGTTCTTTTGCGTAAAGCCAGATTCGTGGGTCAGCAACTCCCTGAAGGTAAGTAGGTCGATGTTAGGGCCCTGCGTCCAGTCGGAATAGATATACGGCGATATCTTGGTATCGACTGTCAGTCCGTCCTGAGCAAGCAACTGTAGAATCGCGATTGTTGTCAAGTTTTTGCTGACGCTGGCAAGTTGCATCACCAGGTTGGGAGCCATGGCGAGACTGGGCGGATCCGTATCGGTCCGCGCCAGGCCGGCAAAATTTGGGCGCATGTTGCCTACCAGAGCCGAGTAGCCGACAGTGTTGTTGGCGAGAGAGTTATTGATGTTGGCCATGAACTTGGCCTCCGAGATGCACCCCAGCGGATCGCACGCCGTTACATCGTCTGGCACATTCGAGATCATCACGGTAGCGAAACATTTGTTCGAGCCATTGCAGTTTCCGGAGTAGGTATCCGTCGTAATCGGTCTTGCCCCATAGTTTTGCGCTTCCGCCAGGACACTGTATGCGTCCAGTCCGTAGTACCACCACCACCCTGGGCAATTGTTGGAGCAGGACTCCATGGTCACGTTGAAATTTCCATTGCCAGCTGAGGTCACATCGAGCAAGCGGGCACTGTTCGCTGTGATGGAGTCTCCGATCGACTGAGGACTTACGTTGTAATACCACCACCACCCCTTGTTATCCGATCCGGTATTCGAGATCATGATGCAAGAGTAGAGGGTCTGGCCATTCGAAGAGTAGGACTGGATCGCCGTGGGCCGTGCGTTGTTGGCCGCAGTCAGGCTGCCGATCGCTGCCGGCGTTTGCCCGTAATACCACCACCACCCCTTTTGGTCTGCGCCGGTATTTGAGATCATTACCGCGGCAAAGCGGATATTTCCCCCGCCAATGTCATAGGCCTTCAACGAAATCAACCGCGCATTGTTGTTGGTGAGATTCTGGGTCAATGTCGGCGCATCGACCCCGACATACCACCACCATGCTTTCGCATAGGAACCGGTATTCTGTACATAGGTAACTGTGAAAGCGCTGGGATTTTCGACCGAGATATCAATGATGCGCGCGTTGTCGTTGTGGATGGTGTTCGAAATGTCGGACATCGACTGGCCGTTATTCATCCACCATGCCGTTGGCGTACTGTTTTCATTGTCATCTTGGGCCTTTGCCTGTGAAGCTCCGGCAAAAATGAGAACGCTAAAACAAAGCATCAGACAACATGTCAATTGCCTGGTTCGGGCAAACACGTTCGCAAAAAGCGACGATTCGGCTTCATTCCGGTTTTCAGAAACTTGTCTCGTAGCTTGCAGTTGCGCGATCGCTTTGACAAGCTTGGTTGTGGACACAACACAGCGTGATGACGAACGTACAAATGTCGATTCCATGTTCTTTCGCTCCTGATTATTGTGGTAAAGGGGGGGACGGGAAGGAATGAAGCCGTCCTTATCGGTCGGCTTCACTCGGGACAGGTTGTTAGCACAAAGACAATTCTTCAGGAATGCTTGCCTAGTCGCAAGGCACTCCATTCAGTGTGAATGCGGTTGGATTGGCGTTTGTGCCGGTGTAGCTACCATTGAACCCGACGGCGCCGGTCAAGGTAGCGCCTGCCGGAATGGACTCCCAAGGGGCAGTGCTTGACATCGATACTGTTTGACCGTTCTGCGACTCATTGACATTCCACGCGTAGCTGACCTTCTGATTTCCTGGGAAGGTCCATCCCAGAGTCCAGGGATAGATAGCCGTCGAGCCGGTGTTTTGGATGTTGATGTTCGCCGTCAAGCCGTTGTTGACGCCCGGGACCGAGCTGGTAACGGTATAGGTGACGTGGCAATTGCTGGGCGCGGGCAGGGTGGTCGCAGTGACTGTTGCAGATTGAGCCTCGCCGCTCGCATCGACGGCCGCGACCGCATAGGTGTAGGTGTTGCCGGGCCGGAGGCCGGTAACCTGGTAGCTGGTTCCAGTCAGTCCACTGGCGACCACAGTGACCAGAGCGGTCCCCGGGTAATATTCATAGATGGTGTAGGTCACCGAGTCAGCATTGAGCGGTAGCGGAACCGGGTTCCAAATGAGGTCGATCTGCGAACTCGAGACGGCGAAAGCTATCAGACCGGTAGGTGCGCTGGGAATGCTCGGCGCGACCAGGTTCGGTAACGGCGGCGGCGCGCAGGGAAGATCCAGGTAGAGGTTCGTGATTGGCGTGGTGGTTACATGCTGCACGGGTGAAGTGACCGTGCCGCAACCGCTCTTCGTAGCGGTCACTTCGTAGTAACCCGGAAGTACGTCCCATGCATAGACGCCGTATTTGGCCGTTACTGTCGGGTTAAGCGTATTGTCGTCTGGGTCCATGGTTAGGGGTGGCGTCAGTCCAAAATTGTTATTCGGCACAGCTTCGAAAGGTCCATTTGCGCTTTCGGAGGGTGAGTACAGGAGTGTAACCGTGGCGCCCGGCGCCGGGGTTACGCCGTCGGAATAGAACACCTGTCCGCTCGGATCGACCCAGAACTCAACTAACGAGGTCTGAGTGCCACCGCTGCAAGCCGCGGTGTAGGTGATGGTCGCGGTATTGTGAATCGGGGCGAGCTGCGGGCCTGTGGCCCCGTATTGGAGTGTCCCTGGAATCTGAGACAGGGTGCCGGACTTTGTAAGCACTGGCTGGGTGGTATCTCCGTTCGGGTACCCGGTGATTACATACGTCACGGGTCCAGTGGGGGCGGAATAGGTGATTGGGTTGGTACCGCTTTGGCAGCCTGGGAAAACGATTTGGAAGTTATTGTTCCAATTCACGACAGGCTCATTGGGGGTATTGCCCTGGTTCGTGGTAAGCCCGGATTGTATGGCGGTCTGTTGTGTGATGACGTGGGCTGAGAACGATTGCGATTCCAGCCCGTTGCCGCCTTCCCAAGGCTCGAAACCGGCCTGGACGGATGTGAGCAGCCAATTCTGCTGGAGGCACGCGCTTGGCGCGTCTACAGGGTTGTCCAGCTGAGCGCTCATGGCAGAGCCAGGACACTGGAGCACGCCGATCGAAGAGGAGGTAGCGCCCGCTCTGTTGCCGGCAAAGGTTGTGAACGGGGGAGTGACTTGCTGCCAAAGGCCGTCATTGATCCCCATGATGTAATCCGTGAACACCTTGGTATCCATGGACATTGTCGGTCCGCGATAATCCACATTGGTGCCGCTGTTGTTGGATTGCGTCGCCACAAACGAGACGACATTCCACTCGGTGCCACACGTGTAGCCGGGGCCGTTCACATTGGAGGCAGTCGTGGCGCCAGAGCTGTTCGGGTTATACAGAGAGAGCGTCGGGCAGGTAAATGGTTCGGCCCCCCCTGCTACAACCGTGTAATCGGGTTGAGAGCCTTTGTTGGGATTAAGGGCGGTCGCATAACCGTAGTAGGGGTTGTTCAACCGGGCGGTCCAGACGTCGTAAACAACGCCGTTGATCCATACCTGTTCGCGGCGCGTGCCGCTCGGCTGTGCGTATCCCGTTATATTTGGCACAGGATAAACAGGATTGGTTGTATTGTTGCCAGGTACGCCCACGCCTCCCACCACGGTGTCCACATAGCTGTTTTTGCTGTTCAGCCAAACCATGATCTCGAGACCGTCGTTTTGGCCGCGGGCATTCCCATAGGGAGCCTGACCTGTCCCTGTTACGCCATTCTTGTCGAACCAGATGTCGTAAGAGGCATCCCAGACAGGGTGTTGTAGATTGCTGCCCACGGGGTAGTCGAGTGTATTCGGGTCCCCGTAATTCTTGTCGTACCCTATAGTCCAGGAGGTCGGAATGCTGGTGACGTTGGCAAGCACTTCGGGAAATACATTCCAATCGGAAAAAATGGGCGCGGTACCACCAACTGGCACCACTTGCGAACCCGTCGTGCAACTGTTTGCGTCCCAACTACAACCCTTCCACGTTGAGACGTATCCAGTGGGTCCGCCTTGAGCGATGCTACTTGCGAACGGAGAGTTCTCGTTCATGGGGAAGGCCTTCCACAGGGCAGGATCGGAATTTTGAAGGGCTGTTTCATTCGGGTTGGGTTGGGATGGGGCTGCGGGATAGGTGATCTCAAATTCTCCCTGGTTGATCCCGGTGGGATTGTTCGGGCCGGGGTAGTACAACATGCACGAGTTGCCGGCGGAGTATCCGATTGCGCCGGGCGTGGTGGTGCCGCTCGGGTACTCCGGCACCCCGGGCTTATCGCCGGTCACGACGGAGTTCCAGTAGTTGATCTGGATGGCATAGACATCGTTAATATCTGCGCCTGCCACTGTCGACACATACGTCAGAGCGTCCTGCCCAAGATCGTTAATGTTCGCGGCGTTCGAAGACGTTGCAGGTTCGGGATTGTACAAAATGCCGTTGCCTTGCCATTCGGCGGGCAAATTTCCGGGATTGACGCCGGTTGTGTTGTTGTTCGGATCGGGATCCGTATCGTATGGAAAGTTTGCGATGGGGGCATAGACAGCGCCCGGAGAACCCCAGCACCATATCACTGCTCCGTCAGGAAGCGTTGCTTTTGTGGTTCCTGATGTTGCTGCCGGTAATGTTGAGCCGTGCACCAACGGAATGGCCAACGCGCACAATGCGATGACCATGATAAACAATAGGGGAGCAAATCTCTTCATCTTCTTACATCCTTTCTTGAAGTTCGATTTCAGTTTGAAGTTGCGGACAGGAACCGTCCCTTTTCTGGGTGGGCCATTCCTGCCGAAGCGACAGGGAATCCTATGCGACTGCATAGCGCCTGGAAGAATAGAGAGACTGTTTTTTCCCTCTCTCTGTGGATAAAGCGAGAGCCAGAGGAAAAGTGACTCACTTTTTTGTGAGTGTTTAGTTAAAAAGCGACAATTTACATAGAGTTAAATGGTCCAAATAACCGCAAATCCTGGTTCCCGGGAGGTGTGGATTCTGGCTGGTACGTGGATCGCCGGGCGTCCAAGCCTTCCGCAGCGCTATCGCGGAAGCGTGAGTGGCGACAAACCCAACCATGCACTCATTCACCATGTCTCAAAGGCCACTCAGCAACTGAGGTGGTCCCGGTCGTTCGGACAGTTTTTTATACAGGGGCTGGATCAATCCGGCATCTCCAGCACGGTCCAGGCGTTTTTCAAATAGAAGTGGTAAACAACACGGCCTTCGACGATCGAATCAGCCAGCGCGTCGTGGTCCACCCGCGCCGGGTGATGCGGTAAGCCGGCCTGCGCCTCAAGAATCTGCTCCGGCGAGGCGGGATCGATTCCCCAGTTGAAGCCGAGAACGCCGCTCGTGTCGTGGGCTTGCAGCCGCACGGTTTCAGGCGCGGAGGCGAGCACCAGCACCTTGGCCGGGGCGCTGGAAAAGAAGACCAGCAGCGAGACCGTTCCCCCCTGCGAACAAAGCACCGCCCAATCGGAGGAGCCGGGGCGCTCCAGGCTAGCGTGAATCACGTTCTCCGGGTGATGCGCCTCGTAGGTCTGCGGAATCAGGCAGCCGCGGCGGTTGAGTTGGTCGGCAAATCCCGGAGGCAGATCCGGGAACGAGCTGACGGGCAGATGGCGGATGAGGTAAGGCGTCGAGCGGCCTGCAACGACGATCTGGCCGTAGACGTTGAGTTGCGCGGCCGTCCGCTCCGGCTGTTGAGCCAGCGCCAGAGAGCCAGCGCAAACCAGCCCGCCCAACGACAGTCCGGCCCATTTTATTCTAGCTCGAAGAGAATATGCTCCGTCCATTCCTCTGCTTCCATTTCATGCTTAACGTCGGCCGTCATCTGTCGATAGTCTTCCGCCAGGTCAGCTTCCTTTGTCCCACTGGTCTCCTGCGCATCGGCATCGTAATCCATAAAAATCTCCCACCGCTCATCATCGTCCCAGAATTATCGTCGGATGGCTAGGCTAACTTGGGATTGGGACCGTATTGGTTCGGTCCTGGATCGCTGTCGAGCACCAGAAATGCAAGCACGATGATTCCGCCAACGATCGGGATCAGACAGAGCAGGATCATCCAGCCGCTCTTACCGGTGTCGTGGAGCCTTCGGACTGTGACTGCCAAGCTCGGAATGATGATCGCCAGGGTATAAAGCGCAAGTGGAGTGAATAAAACTGCTTCATAGCCATAGTGTTCCGTAGTCCCAAAGGCTGTGAATCCTCCGACAAAAAACGCAAGAATAATCAAGCTATTGAAGAGTTGAAACATCCAGAATTCTTTGCGCCGCGAGCGCCCATCGAACTGCGCGCCCTTAGTAAAAACCACCCAGTACCAGTTCCTAGACCAGTTCCTATACCAGTTCATACCTTCCTCGTTCTTACTACAAACTCAGTTCCGTAGCGGCTTACCTGTCTTCAGCGTGAACGCAATACGCTCCTGTGTCTTGCGCTCACCGCAGAGCGAAAGAAACGCCTCGCGCTCCAAATCCAGAATGTACTGCTCGCTGACCAGGGTACCCGGCGTCACCCGCCCGCCGGCCAGAATGTACGCCGCCCAGCGCGCAATCTTCTGGTCGTGCTCGGAGGCGTAACCGGCCTCGCCCATCAGATAGACGCCGGTCTCCAGAGTGGCCAGCGCCGCTGT
The DNA here is from genome assembly GCA_049522975.1 of Occallatibacter sp. Classification (GTDB taxonomy): domain Bacteria; phylum Acidobacteriota; class Terriglobia; order Terriglobales; family Acidobacteriaceae; genus Telmatobacter. The sequence continues at coordinate 58,161 of JBEKNI010000020.1, forward strand.
TCCCGGCGCGGGAATCTGCATGCGCGGCTGTGGCACGGCGTAGCCTATCCCCGCCAGCATCGCGGCCTTGGCCTTGGCGTCCAGCAGCAGCCGCTCGCGGTTCATGGTAATGCCGTCGGCCGGGGCTAGCAGTCCCATCATTCGCGCATCCGCGGCCGAAGTGGAGACCTTGGCCAGTGCGATGGTTTCAAACGACCGCCGCAGCGCCGTGGCCAATTCCGCCGACTGGGCAAAGCTCGAGGGCGGGTCACGGGGATCGGCTGGGGCCAGCGCCAAGGCCGCGTCGATGGCCCGGAGGAGCATCTCCTTGGTCCCGCCGCCGGCTGGAATCAGCCCTACCCCGGCCTCGACCAGACCGATATAAGTCTCCGCGTGGGCCTGCCGCCGCGCCGCGTGCAGGCAGATCTCCGCGCCGCCGCCAAAGGTCATCGCAAAAGGCGCGACGACGACCGGACGCGGGCAGAACTTGATCGCCGAGGTCATCTGCTGGAAGCCGTGAATCACCGCTGCCAACTCCTCCCACTCGCCCTCTTGGGCCGCCAGCAGCAGTTGCATCAGGTTGGCGCCCACCGAAAAATTTTCCCGGTCGCTCGCAATCACAAAGCCCGAAAAGTCGCGCACCGCATCTGAGCCCGGATCGAGCACCGCCGAGACCAGAGCCAGCACATCGCCGCCGACGGCGTTCTTCAGCGAGTGCAGCTCAATGCAGCCGATGCCGTCTCCCAGATCCACGAGCGAAGCGCCCGCATTGGCCCGGACGATTCCGCGATTGGGTCCATTCTCCCTGCGGAAATCCGCAACCCGCGCGTGCCCTGGAAGCGTGGCGACCGACTCCAGCCGGTTCTTCTCCGGCTGAAAACATTCGCGGCCGTGGCGAGCATACCAGGAAGGCTGGCCCGCCCCCAGCAGCGCCTCGGCGCGCGGGCTCACCGGCAGGCCGAGAGCCTTCATGCGTTCGACCGTCGATTCGACCCCGGCCGCATTCCACATCTCAAATGGACCCAACTCCCAGTTGAAGCCGGCGCGCATGGCGCGGTCGATGGAAGCCGCGTCGCCCGCGACCTCACCGATGCGTTCGGCAGCATAGCTCCACAGCGCGGCCAGAAACGGCCAGAGAAACGCGGCTGCCTTGTCCCTGGCCGGGTTGTTGGCCAACAGCAGCCGCAACCGCTCCGCCACCGTGGCGGCGTTTTTGGCCATCTCCAGAGCCGGCAGCGCGGGCTTCTCCGCCGGCCGGTACTCGAAGCTCTTGAGGTCGAGCACCATGCGAAGATCCTTGCCGTCCTCACCGCGAACCTTTTTGTAGAAGCCCTGGCCGGTCTTGTCGCCCAGCCAGCCCCGCTTCAGAATCTCTTCCAAAACTCCGGAAAAGTTGCTCTGCGTCACGCCCTGCGGAAAGTTGGCGGCCACGTGAGCCAGAATGTCGATGCCCACCATGTCGGCCAGCCGGAAGGTGCCGGTGCGCGGCCAGCCAATCGCCTGCCCGGTCAGCGCGTCCACTTCTTCGATCGTCAGCCCCTGCTCCAGCATCAGCGCCGCCGCCGAAAACATCACCGATATCCCGATGCGGTTGGCGATGAAGTTCGGCGTGTCGTTGGCCATCACCACCTGCTTGCCCAGGTTGCGGTCGGCAAAAGCGGCAAAAGCGGCCACGACGCCAGGATCGGTCTGCGCCGTTGGAATGACTTCGAGCAGTTGCATGTAGCGCGGCGGATTGAAAAAATGCGTTCCGAAGAAGCGCTCGCCCCTCCAAGACTCGGTAGCGGCAAGGCCCGCGGCGATCTGTCTGACCGGCAGCCCCGAGGTATTTGTAGTGAGCAGGGCTTGAGGTGCCAGATGCGGCACAACGCGAGTCAGCAGGGCCGTCTTGATGGCCAAATTCTCCGCCACGGCCTCGACGACCCAATCGCATCCGGCCAGCCTGGGCAAGTCGTCCTCGAAGTTGCCGGGAGTAATCAGCGTAGCGGCGGAAGACTCATAGAAAGCCGCCGGCTTGGCTTTGGCCAGCGCGTCGAGCGCCGATTTCGTAAGCCGGTTCCTATCGCCTTCGCCAGCCGAAACCAGATCCAGCAGCAAGACAGGAATCCCGGCATTCGCCAAATGAGCGGCGATGCGCGAGCCCATGGTTCCCGCGCCCAGCACGGCGGCGCGGCGGATAAGTAGCGGCAAAGCAACAACGGGAACCGGCTGAGCGGCCAAGCCGGAAGTGGGAACGGCGGCCCGGGAAGGAGAATCGGTGCTCATGGAAGCTCTCCCTGCTGGATTCTATCAGCCCGCAAACCTGTCTATAGCTTTGTTTGAGAGTCACAAGAATCATGGGATGCCAAGAACCCGAAAGATCGTCCCGCTTATCTTGAACGTCGATCCGCATTCATCCGCCGCTCCGCCGGATCGGAGCGCGGGTCCGGCTGACCCGAGCGACGATCCGGGGGATCTGCGCGCCGCTCCGCGGGATTGGAGCGCCGTTCCGGATGGTGCGCTGGCGCATGAGGCACAATGATAGGCCTGCGGCGATGATGGGATGCGCTGCCCGGCGCCACTGGACTCGGTGCCGAGGCTGCCGCGCCGCTGGTCAGCAGCCTGTGCAGCATGGGGATATTTCCGCGCTGCGATTCCACAAAATCCACGCCCTCCGCCGTAAGCGCGAAGGCCGAGTTGTCGGCTCGCGTAATATAGCCCTTCTTTTGCAGATACCAGGTGGTGAATTCCAGATAATCGCGGGGAAAACCCATGCGCAGTTCAACCTCTGTAAGGGATACGTCCGGCATGAAGGCGTTGGTGCGCCGCTTGATATAGAGCAGCGCCAGCACCGCAAGCCGCCGGTTCAACTCGCCCTCAATGTGATCCATGAAATCGATCGAACTCGACAACGGAGCCGTGTGCGAAACCTCCGCCTCGCAACCAGCATCGTACTTGGCGCGCCGCGCCGGATGCGACAGCACCTCATAAGCCTGCCTCAGCAGGAAGAACTTGTCCGCATCGCCGGTCTCCGGGTTGTCAGGGTGAAAGCGCGCCGCCAGAAAGCGATAGACGCGGTGGATGGTGTCGGCTTCCGCGTTGGGGCTGATTTGCAGGAATTCGTAGTAATTCGGAGCTTCCATTCTAGTCTCCTTGGGGCGGAGGACTCTTCTCTGGGCTTCAGGAAAATCTTCGGCTTGCCTTCCGGCTGAGAACCAGAATATCCCAGTTGCCTCTGCTCGCGTTCCTTTCCGGTTTCCGTTCCAGGCCGAAATTCCCCAATGGGCGCGGCATGACTTGGCCGGGATTGGGAATGTGGTCAGATCAGCCGTAAGAGAAACCGGGCTCATACCGGCCCCGGCCGCATGGTCCACGCTGAGCGCTGGAGCCGGTACAGCAGGTGCCGCCGCAACGGATCTCCTTCGGGCAGCAGAGGATGGTCGAAGTCCTCACGAGCATCGCGGGACATGCCGAGCTTCTCCATAACCCGGCGGGAGCGGGCATTGGCCGGAACGGTGAACGAGACCAACTCTCGCAATTCTAACTCCTCGAAGGCAAACCGGACCGCTGCCCGCGCGCCTTCCGTCGCCAATCCCCTTGCCCAGTGAGACGACGCGAGCCGCCAGCCAATCTCCACGCAAGGCGTGAAAGCAGCCTCGAAGCGGGGTACGGCGAGGCCGATGTAGCCGATGAACTCCCCGGTCGAGCGCAGTTCAGCAGCCCACAACCCGAAGCCGTGCGCCTCAAAGTGAGCCTCGATCTGGTCGGCAAACCGATCGCTCTCCTCAGTCGAGAGCAACGCGGGCATGAACTCCATGACCGCCGCGTCCCGGTTGAGACGCGCGAACGGCCCGCGGTCAGCCGGCAGCCAGCGGCGAAGAGTCAGCCGGTCTGTTTCGAGAGGGAGCATCAGAGCTTCTTGCGCAGAAACTCAAAGACCAGGTAGCCGATGAGCGCGGAGACGAGGGCGATGACGAAGTTAGTGGTGGTGAAGATGTCCACCAGAGCCGCCGCCAGCGTCTTACCGCGGCCATTGGCAACCGTGAACTCGCCCATCAGGAGATTCGAGTAAAAGAGAAAGACGATGAAGCCGACCTCGATCACCGCTCGCCAGAGCGGAGTGAGACGCCGCCGGTTTGTCCGCTGGCCGGGCATGGTGACTCCATGCTAACAAGGAACAGATGAGGTTGTCGTAAGGAAGCCGTGGAGTGCACGGCCTTCGCCGCGTCTTTTTTTTTGCGGCCAGGGTCGGAGACCACGAATCCCACTCCACCCCGTCCAATGGAAACACACACCCGGTTTGACCCCTCTCGGTCGAGGGCACTAGCTTGGAAGAGTGCGGCTCCCGGCCGCGCCCCTCAACAACCAAGGAGCCTGGATGCAAAGCAGAGATCTTTTCCCCTTCCGGAAGGTCGTTTTCCTCCTGATGCTGGCCGCGGCAGCAGCGCGCGCTCAGGACCTGAAGAGCTTCGAGCAGCGGATCACCACCAAGGTACTGCCCAACGGCCTCACGCTGATTATCTGCGAGCGGCCGGAGGCGCCGGTCTTCAGCTACACCACCTTCGTCGATGCGGGCGACGTGAACGATCCCTCGGGCGAGAGCGGCCTGGCGCACATGTTCGAGCACCTGGCCTTCAAGGGAACCAGCCAGATCGGCACCAAGGACTATGCGGCCGAGAAGACTGCGCTGGCCAAGGTCGAGGCCGTCAACGACGCCTACGAGGCCGAGTACCTGAAGACCGTGGGCCGCGACGAAAAGAAGCTGGCCGAGTTGAAGAAGGCCTTTGTCGACGCCCAGGCCGAGGCGCACCAGTACGTCATCCCCAACCAGTTCACCGACGTGGCCGAGCGCAACGGCGCCGAAGGGCTGAACGCTTCTACAGGCCTAGACGAGACAATGTTCTTCTGGTCGATGCCGGAGAATCGCTTCGAGCTTTGGGCCTGGCTGGAGTCGAGCCGCCTGGCCGACGTAGTGCCGCGCGAATTCTACAAGGAACGCGACGTGGTCGTCGAAGAGCGCCGGATGAGAACCGACTCCAACCCCGAAGGCCGGCTCTTCGAGCAGTTCGCGGCCACCGCCTATGTCGCCCATAACTACGGCCGCAGCGGCATCGGCTGGCCCAGCGAGGTCGGCCAGATCAACGCCACCGAAGCCATGGAGTTCCATAGGAAGTATTACGTGGGAGCTAACATCGTCGTCGCCGTGGTGGGCGACGTGAAAGCCTCCGAGGCTCTGCCGGTGCTGGAAAAGTACTTCAGCCGCATCCCCGCCGGTCCCAAGCCGGAGGAGATGACTACCGTCGAGCCAAAACAGTTCGCCGAGAAGACAGTCGCCATCCGCGAGCAAACGCAGCCCATCTACCTCGAAGGCTACCACCGGCCCGACTACCGCGACCCCGACGCCGAGGTTTACGACGCCATCGGCGACATCCTCTCCAACGGCCGCGTCTCGCGCCTTTATCGCAGTCTGGTCCGCGATCAGCAGATTGCCGCCGTGGCCGTCGGCTTCGGCCACTATCCCGGCGACAAGTATCCGGGTCTCTTTGTCTTCGGCGCGCTTCCCTTGCCCGGTCACTCGGTCACCGAGATGCGCGACGCCATCCACAAGGAGATCGAGAGGCTCAAAACCACCGACGTCAGCGATGACGAACTGGCCATGTACAAGACCCGCACCCGCGCCGATCTGCTGCGCGGCTTGGCCGACAACCAGGGCCTGGCCAACTCGCTGGCCGAGTATCAGACTCGCTACGGCGACTGGCGCGAAATCTTCCTGCAGCTCGACAAGGTGGACAAGGTGACCAAGGCCGACATCCGCCGCATCGCGAACAAGGTCTTCATCCCCAGTAACCGCACCGAGGCATGGATTGAGACGGAAGCACCTGCCTCCGAAATACCCGCAAAGAAAGATGGGGGCGCGCAATGAAGAAGACTCTTGGAACTGCCTTTGCATTCGCGATCTGCGCGCTGGCGTCTCTCGGCCTGAGCGCCCAACAAGCCAAGCCCTGGGAGCAAATCCCCATCCCCAAGCTGCACGACTTCAAGCCTCACCAGCCGCAGCGCGTTGAGCTGAAGAACGGCATCGTCCTCTTTCTGCAAGAAGATCACGAGCTGCCCTTCGTCTACGGCTCGGTGCTGATTCCCGGCGGCTCGCGCGAGGAAGACCCCGCCAAAGCCGGCTTGGTCGATCTCTACAGCCAGGCCTGGCGCACCAGCGGGAGCGCGAAGATGAATGGCGACGCCCTCGACGATCTGCTCGAAGCGAAAGCCGCGCACATCGAGACCGCCGGCGACGAGGACTCGACCGCGCTCTCCTGGGACTCGCTCAAGGCCGACTCCGATCAGGTCTTCTCGCTGGCCATCGACCTGCTCTTCCACCCCAAATTCAGCGCCGAAAAGCTCCGGCTCGCCCAGCAGCAGGAGGCCGCCGGCATCATCCGCCGCAACGACGATGAAGGCGAAATCGCCGAGCGCGAGTCCGCCAAGCTGGTCTACGGCGCCGACAGCCCTTACACCCGCCAGCCCGAGTTCGCGACCATTGGCCAGGTCACCCTCGACGACCTCCAGGCCTGGCACGACCGCACCCTCCAGGGCAAGCTCATTGTCTCGGTCAGCGGCGACTTCGACCCCGCCGCCATAGAGGCCAAGCTGCGCGCGGCCTTCGAATCCCTGCCGCAAGCGCAGCCCGCGCCCGCCCGCCACGACCTCTTCCCCGGCCCCAAACCCGGCCTCTCCTTCATCAACAAGGAAGATGTCAACCAGTCCAACATCCAGATCGTCGGCCTCGGCACCGACCGCCGCAATCCCGACGTTCCCGCCCTCGCAATCATGAACGAAATCCTGGGCGGAGGCTTTGCCAGCCGGCTCTTCCAGAAGGTCCGCACCGAGCTCGGCTTGGCCTATGAAGTCGGCGGCGGCTTGGGCTTCGCCTACGACCACCCCGCCGAGTTCCGCGTCGTCGCGCTCACCAAGAGCCCCACCACCGTCGAAGCTGCAAGGGCTTCGCTTTCCGAGATTGCCGGCCTCACCACCCGCTCCTTCACCCCCGAAGAGCTGGCCCGCGCCAAGGACAACATCCTCAACTCCTTCCTCTTCCGCTACGACACCCGCGAGAAGGTCCTGGCCGAGCGCGTTCGCTTGGAGTTCTACGGCTACCCGCCCGACTATCTCGAGACCTACAAGGCGGCTCTCGAAAAGGTAACTCTCGCCGACCTGGACCGCGTGGCAAAGAAATACATCCATCCGGATAAGTTGGCCATTCTGGTCGTCGGCAAAGCGGATGAGATCAAGCCCGGCCTCGACGAGCTCAAGCTAGGCCCCGTCCAGCCCGTCGACATCACCATCCCCATGCCCGCCCAGCCCGAGCCGTCAGCGAGCGGGCAGCAGGACCAGCCGGAGAAGAAGCAGTAACTTCCGCAGGGGATTGTCATTATTCTTGAGGGCCTGCCACCTTGAGGAAGTCGAAGGATCTCCTTGAAGTGTCCGGAGGCGCGACTCGTTATTGGCGGATTCTTTCGGTAGAAACAGTATCAGCGGTCGGATAGGCGCGGGTCAGGTCGGCGTGGCCGGCCAGGGTGGGGCGTTCAACCCCGTCCACCAGAAAACGCACCTGCGTGACGCGAGGCAGGTTGGCGTGCAAGGTGCCGCAGATGGAGAGCACGGTCAGCGTCTCCGTCTCTATGCCTGAGGGGTGACTTGCCGCAAAGCTGCCCGACAGGTTGACTACCGCCAGTTGCGGGCCGGTTTGCTGTTTCTCCTGCGGCGGCGGGGATGCTGGAACGCCGGTTCCGATCGGCGGAGCGGGCAGCAGGAAGACCTGCAAGACCGAGCTTCCGCCGCCGGGCACCGGGTGGGCTGCATCGGGAGGGGCATAGAGGTCCAGCAGCTTGCCCAACACGGCGCGCGCGCGGGCGCCGGGATCGGCGGGCAGGGGCAGGGAGTGGACCTGGGGCAGCAGGGAACCGTCGCTGTCGTTGGCCACCAGCAGGGTCGCCTGTTCGGCCGGCGCCACTTCAGGAGCGTGAGTCGGCGCCGAGTCCTGACCGGCGATCAGCCGCTGGTGGGCGCGCTCGCGCAGATGCCACAGCGTCACGCCCATCGCCAGCGAGGCCGCCAGCAGAATTCCGAAGAGCAGCTTCTGATGGCGGGGAATCATGGATGGGCCTCCGTGCGCCAGGCATCCGTGCGCCATTCGAGCAGCGCGGCGGCCAAGGCGGCGGCCACGCGCGCCTGGTAGTCGGCGTCGTCCAGCCCGGCAGTCACTTTCTTGTCCGCATCCCGCTCCGGCGCAATCTCGACGGCCACCGCTGGACAGGTCATGCTATCGACTGCCGGCAGTGCTGTGCGGCCCAGGATTACGCTGATTTGAGCCTGCTGCAGCGCGGAGTTGAGTACGCCTTCCAGAGCCAGCGAGCGCGTCACCCAGGCGGCCTGCGCGGTCTTCCAGGCGGCGAAGCGGGAGGGCTGGACCGGCGCCAGCGAAGAAACATAGAGATGAACGCCCGAGCCGCTTTCGGATGCATGGAGACTCAGGCAGGCGTCAGCACGGGCGCGGTTGGCGATCTCCGCCCGCCGGTTCAAATCTACCGTGGCATCGGATTCGCGGGTGGTCGCCACCTGGATGCCGCGCGCCCCCAAGAGCGACCGCAGACGCACGCTGAGCGCCAGTGTGAAGGTCTTTTCGAGCTGGCCGTTGGCCATGCGTCCGCCGCTGTCGTCGCCGCCATGGGCCGCATCCAGCACCACCATAAAGCGGGCTGGCGGGACTGGCGGAGCCGGCGGGGCCTGCGCGGCGGCCGACGTTTCACACAGTCCGCCCGCGAAAAAAGCCGCCAATGCCCAGTTAGTCCAGCGCATAAATCGTCAACCCGCTGAGCAGCTTGGGATAAAAGTCGGTGGATTTCTGCGGCATCACATCGCCGGCGAAGGCCACCTCGCGAAGCTGCTCCATGGTAACGGGATTGGTGAGGAAGGCAATGTCAGCCTCGCCGCGGCGAACCTGCTCGACGGCCTCGGCCGCGTCGCGCAGATAGCGCAGGTTGGTCTGCTCGCGAACCTTCTCTTCGTTCAGGCCCAGCAGCCGGTCGAGGACGATGGAGTGCAGGCAACTTAGATCAAGCTGGCGCTGGCGCTCGGGCAGGTGAGCCAGCGCGACTGCCACTGGCTCGGGCCTTGCCTTGAGCAGCAAGGCCCCGGCGCGCGTCACCGCGACAAAGGCGGTTTTCCGCTGGGCCGTGAGCTTATCAATATAGCTCGATGCCTCCGCGGCAGGCAGCGCCTCGATTGTGAAGAACTCCCCAGCGGCGCGCGCAAAGGCAGCCGGATCGAAGTTCGCCAAACTGTGAACCACGCGGTGGGTGGGCAGAATCAGCAGGCCGTCGGAGTCCATGTTGACGAAGGTCATCATCACCGCGGCCTCGGGATAGGGCGGCTGGGGCAACTGGCTGGTCGGGAACTCGGCCTTTGCCGGACCGGCTGGCGCGTGTTCCTTGGCGTAATTCAGCGCCGTCTCGTAGCGGTGGTGGCCGTCGGCGATAATCAGCTTCTTGTCGGCCATCGCCGTGGTCAACAGGTTGATGGCCGCCGGATCGCTGACCTTCCAAAGCCGGTGAAGGACGCTGTACTCGTCTGCGACCTCGGCCTCGGCCGGTCCGGCCCCGTCGTAGAGAATCCCCTCCGCGCTGCCGGCCGGGTCGGAGTAAAGCATAAAAATCTGCCCGAAGTGCGCGCGCGTGGCCTTTAGCAGGTTGAGCCGGTCATCTTTGGGCTTGCTGAGCGTCTGCTCGTGGCGGAAGACAACCTGGTCGGCGTAGTCGTGCAGCCGGCCGAGGGCGATGAAACCGCGCCGCTCCTTGGTCGTCTCAGTGCCCGGCACGCGAAAGCGCTGCGAGTAGGCGAAGATGGCGGGGGCTTTCTCCTGGGCCAGCACGCCCTGCTCGCGCCAGGCGTTGAAGTCGCGCGCCGCGCGGGTATACACGTTCTCTCCGCGCTCGGCGTCGAAGAGTTCCGGCAGGCCCAGAATGATGCGCACCAGGTTGTAAGGGCTGCGCTGGTAGTAGGCCTGCTGCATAGCCGGAGAGATCTTGTCGTAGGGCTGGGTGACCACGTCCTCCAGGCGGACTGCGGAGGGCGAGTAGCGCCACGCGCGAAAGGGATAAATGTGGGCCATGCGAAAGGTCTTTCTCTCTGCTGATACGGTGGAATTGCGCTCCAATGCCCATCCTGCCCGCTGCGAAGCCATTGCGCGCTTAGCCTAGATTCTACTCCAGTGGCCTAAAAAGCCGTGCCCTGCGAGTCAGGTCTCCGGCTCAGACCGAAAGGCGCGTTTTATCCGCCGCCCAAGCCTCCCAGCATGAACTTGAGCAAATGGGATCGAGCCTGGTCCGCGGCGGGAAGCCGCTTGGCAACTCGAACCGAAACGCCGAAGGATTCCATCAGCGGGGCAAGGCAGTCTTTCAGCCTCTGGTTGCGCACCCTGACTTCTTTGGGCAACGCGCGGCTGGTTTGAATCGCCTTGAGAAACACCTTTGACAGCGCCTCCCCGGCCGCGACTCTCGAATCTGTAACCTCCGGTGCGAGAACCAGGCCACTCTCCGCATCGACAGCCAGCGAGATCGTAGTGCAGGCCTTGCGCTGGTTCTTCTTGCCAATCGCGGCGCCGCTGAAAATAAGATCGAGCTCCATTGCTCCGCGCACGGCATAGTCCCGGCTGCGCAACCCACGCAGCGTCCCCTCGTCCAGTCGAACCGGCGGCATGGGAGGCTCGGCGGGAAGGATCGATTTGACCAACTCCACCTGGTATCGAGGTTCGGTCCCCTCCACCCGAGAGACCTTCGGATAGGTATCGGCCCGGTCCCAGAACTTCACGCTCTTCTGGCCGGCAGTGGCGGAGCAGACCTCGATCACCGCCCGGATGCACTCAGCCAGCATCCGGGCCTCCTCCTCGGTGACGAACCAGGGATGAAAGCCGGGGCGCATGGTGCGGAAGATCGGCGAGGCCAGGCCTTTGCCCTTGGGATGGCCCAGCCAGCCAAGCAACTCCCGGTCCTGCCGTTCCAGTTCCGCCCTGGGCACGAACTCCACGTAAACGCAGCGCACCGATGCCAGAAACTCGCCAGGATCGGCAATCTCTTCCGCTTCGATCTTACGAAACTGCCGAAGCCCCTCCGCTCCGATATAGGCGTGCATGGAATAGACCTCGCCGAGCATGCCCATGACCGAGCAGTAGCAGATCTCGCCGCTGCCGCTGTCGCGAGTCAGGATGAGCTGGCTTTCGTCCAGCAGTTGCCAGGGGCGCAGCCCATACAGTAAGGAGGCCAGCTCATATAGCTCTCGCATGGTCGAGAAAGACGGCGGAGTTTCACCCTCAAGTTCAGCAACAAAGCATCGTTCGGGAACAGCCGTGGTGGAAGAGGCGGCTTTCTTGGGCATGATTGGCGACGCTCCTTTCTGGTGCGCTCCGGCACGAATAAGGACTCTGGCCGGAGTGGCGGCAAGCCCATTTCCGTCGCTCCAATCAAGATTACTCGACGCCGGGTCTCCGGCCCATAGGATCATCCACGGAAGCGGCTCCCGCAGGCACCGGTAGATCTGACGGACACCGTCAGAACTCACGGCCGTTCCGCCTTTCCATGCGGAGAGCCGCCCCCTCAGTGCATGACCGTAGCCCCTGACATTCGCTCAATGCTACCCTGTTGATAGGGCGAATCTGTCAGCCTGCTTCCGTGCCATTCTCCGGATTCCCATGAAAAGGAAGCCGGTAGTTCGCCGGGGGACCAGGCGCGATCCGGCAAGACAGGCAGAAGCTCTCAAGCTGTTGATTCCAAACCGTGGCCCCGTAGCTCAGGTGGATAGAGCAGCAGTTTCCTAAACTGCGTGTCGGAAGTTCGAGTCTTCCCGGGGTCACCATTTCTTCCTGTGCGCTGCCTGCGCAAGGCGACCTTCGGATTTTGACTTTGCGCTCCCCTCCCGTCTATAAAAGTGGATGGCATGGAAATCTCTTCCATGTCTTCCGGCTGCCCTGTATGGGGCAGCGCAATCCACCACGGCAATCGCCAGGATGCTCGGGAAGGCGGTGAAACTCCGCCACTGCCCCGCAACTGTGAGCGCTCCTGCCCCGCTGCCCGTTCTATCGGCCAAGGCAGGGAACCAGCCGAGGACTTTCCGTTAGTCGCGGAAGCCCCTCGTCAACCACTGCATGGCGTCCCCTTCCGGGCGCGCCTGTGGGAAGGTGGCTGGAAGAGGCGCAAGTCAGGAGACCGGTCCTCGCGCCCTAAACCCACTTGCGTTCCGAGGGGAACGAAGGAGCCTTCATGCCGGATTCCGCGCAGTCCTCTTCTCGCCGCCTTTTCGCTTCAATGCAGTGCGCATTGCCCCACGCACTCCCTCTACTGCTTCTTGCCGCCTACTCCGCTCTATGCCCGGCAGCCTCCATCCGCGGCGTGGTCACCGACACCTCCGGCGCCAAGGTCACCGGCGCTACTGTGGTTCTGATCGGCGGCGGCAAGGCAGTCGCGACCGCCGTCTCCACGGCTGACGGCAGCTTTCAGATCCTCACCGGGGTCGAGGGCCGGTTCTTTCTGATTGTCTCGGCCAGGAGCTTTCGCCAGTTGGAGACGCCCGGCTTCTACGCCGGACGGCTGGACTCGGTCGAGCACAACATCGTCCTCGAACCCGAGTGGGTTCGCGAGTCCATCGTGGTGACGGCCACCGGAACCCCCACTCCGCAGCCGCAGACCGGCGCGGCCACCAGCGTCCTCGGCCCCCTTGATCTGGCGCTGCGCGACGACCTGACCAGCGCGCTGCGCCTGATGCCGGGAACGGTCGTGGTGCAAGACGGCCAGCTTGGCGCGCAGACCTCACTCTTCATCCGCGGCGGCAACCCGGACTCGAACAAGGTTCTCTTGGATGGCGTGAGCACGGAAGATATGGGCGGGCAGTTCGACTTTGGCCCACTCTCGACCACCGCCGTCGAGCATGCCGAGGTCTATCGCGGCCCAGACTCCAGCCTCTACGGCGCGGACGCATCCAGCGGCGTGGTCAGCCTGGTCACGCCACACGGCACCACCCCATCCCCCTCGATCCTCCTGCAAGCCGACGCCGGCAATCTCTCCACATCGCGCGAGGAATTGGAGCTGGCCGGCGCTCACAACAAGCTGGATTACCTAGGCACATTCAGTTGGCTGCAGACGGCCAACAATATTCCTCTTGACGAGTACCACGTGGCCACGTCGGCGGCCAATGTCGGATGGCAGCTGAGCGGAAGCACGCAGATTCGCGCGACTCTCCATTACGGCGTGGATGCCACCGGCGTTCCCAACGCCTGGGACTTCTATCACATCAGCGACGACCGCAAGGAGGGAGATCAGGACCTCTACGGCAGCGCCACGCTGGAGAACCAGACCACGGCTGACTTCCACAATCTCTTCCAATTTGGCTTGGCGCGGAAGCGCGAGCAGTCCCGGCAATGGTATGCGGCGGGCATCTGCATCCCCGTTAGCAATGTTGGATGCGACGGCCCGCCCGACTCCTTCACGGGAGGAAACTTCTACGGCCTGCCGATCACGATTCAGGGCGCCAACGGCTACAGCGCCATGGGGCCGGCCCTGCTCGACTACAGCGCGGCCAACGGCAGCGTCTATCCGAATCGATTGGACCTTGTCAGCAATAGCGACCAACTCCACTACCAGGGAGACCTGCGCCTCACGCCGCACCTGATGCTACTGGCCGGCTTCCGCTATGTAAATGAGCGCGCGGCAGAGCGAGAGCCGGTGTATTTCATCAACGATCAGAAAAGCCGCACCAACTTCGATTACATTTTTGGCGCGCACGGCGACTTCCTCAAGGAGCGGATCTTCTATACGCTGGGCATGGACGTAATGCACTACCAACTGATCGGCAACGGCGTCTCGCCCCGCGCCGGTTTGGGCGGCTATGTGCTGCGCCCGCGCAACGGCGTCTTCAGCGGGACACGCCTGACCTTCAGCTTCTCGCAAGGCATACGCGAACCCAAGCTGACCGAGGAGTTCGGCTCGCTCTACGACTTTCTTCAGCAGAATGGCGGCCAGGCTACGATCCAGCAATTGCACATCTCGCCAATCGAAGGGCCGACCGCCCGCACCTGGGAGGGTGGCGGCGAGCAAGCCTTCTGGAGCCAGCATATCATCTTCCGCGCAAGCTATTTCCACAATGAATTTGGCCGGGAGATCGAGGGAGTCGGCCCACAATTGGTTCCCTTCCTGCTCCCCAACCTGACCGCGCAGCAGCAGCAAAACCTAGTCTCTACTCTCGAAGGCGAAGACGCTTACTCACTGGACCTGAACTCACTAGCCTTCCGCGCGCAGGGCGTGGAAACCACCATGGAAAGCGGGATTGGAAGGAACATCTTCTTCCGCGGCGGCTATACGTATCTCGATTCTGTCGTCCAGCATTCCTTTTCCAGCGACAATGAAACGGCGATCGGCATTCAGCCGGCCACCTTCGACGGCATTCCCGTAGGCATCTACTCGCCGCTCAAGGGCGCGCGACCTTTCCGGCGTCCCCCTCACACCGGCTTCTTCACGGCAAGCTACACCGGGCGAAGCTTCATCGGTGTCTTCACCTCGGCATTTTCCAGCCGCAGCGACGACTCCACCTATCTCGGTGGGCAAGACATCAACCAGCTCAACACGCTCGTGCTGCCCAACCGCAATCTGGATTGGGGCTACGCCAAGCTGGACCTGGGAGCCAGCTACAAGCTGCTCGGGTGGCTGAATGTTTACGCCCAGGCCGAGAATCTGACGGACAGCCGGCACATCGCGCCGGTCGGCTATCCCAGTCTGCCCTTTAACTTCCGCACCGGCCTGCGCATCGAGTGGACCAAGGCTGGCAGGCACTGAAGGATTGGCAGGGTATCTTGACACGGCATGGACTTGCCGGCGCGAGTTGCGCGCAACAGCCTGCCTTGGTAGCATTAGGACTGGATCCTAAGCCGGTATGCGCCGTTGGCTGCAACATTCCACCGATTGCTTAGTGTTAGGTGTGCACCACTCTCGCCGCGCTCTTGTTTTTGCGGCTAGGGTGGGATGGCGCAAGTTATATGTTCGACGGAATCTCTTTCAGGGCGCTTAACTCAGCGGTAGAGTGCCACCTTCACACGGTGGAAGTCGCAGGTTCGAATCCTGCAGCGCCCACCATATATATCTATAACTTACGGCCTTTACAGCCGAAAAAATCAACCCACATTTCAACCCACATTATTTGGGGAATTACATACTTGACTCCCGTGAAGGCATCGTTCCTTTTTGGGCGAACAATAGGCCAATGGGAAGTTACCGCCGAGTGATGAAACTGCAAGGCACTTGATCCCGTCAATCGGACCGTATGTAATTCCCTAAGATATTGCCGCCGCTCGAATGTCCTTGGTCTTCAAGATCCGCCTCTCATACCCCTGCCGCGCTACAGCCAGCATCGCTTGGCCAATCTGGCGTGTAGATAAGATCAGGTTCGGCAGCGCCCAACGGAGCAGCGGCAGCAGCGGTTTGGCGAGCTTGTAAAAGACACGGTAGGCCAGCGTCTTCGATTGAATTCCATCCAGCGGCTCAATGATCCCCGGACGGAAGATGTACGCCTTGAGCGGCAATCGCAGCAGGGCATTCTCCGTCCGCCCTTTGACGCGCGCCCACATCACTCGCCCCTGCTCCGAGCTATCGGTTCCCGCGCCGGAAACATAGATGAAGGTCATTGCAGGATTCAGCCGACTGAGGGTTTCGGCGGCGGCCAGCGTGAGCCCATAGGTGATACGCTCGTAATCGGTCTCCTTCATTCCCGCCGCCGAAACTCCCAGCGAAAAGAAGCAGGGGTCGAAACCGGAGAGGCTGGCCTCGATGGGCGCAAGGTTGCTCAACTCCGCATGAACAATCTCGCGCAATTTCGGGTCGCGATTCCCGGTCGCGATTCGTCCCACCGTGGCCACCAATTCCACATCCGAGGCGCGCAGGCACTCCCGCAGAACCCCTTGCCCCACCATCCCCGTCGCGCCAAAAATCAGCACCTTCATCGCATCCCTCCTCGCCGTTTGTCCATGCTGGAAGCAAGTATAATCTCGGCTTGTTTCGTTTGCGGCGCTGTTACATGCAACTCCGGCAGTGGCTGTTTCTATGAATTCTTCGGCTTTCGCGGCCGGTGAGAGACTTTCCTGTTGTCATTGCAATACAGGACCGGATAACTTGGTAACATGAGAATGACGAATTGCCGGCAAGTCCTTACCGGGCTGATCGCTCTTTGCGCAATGAACATCTGCGTGGCGCAACAGCAGGCCGCGTTGCCCGACGTGACCATTGCGCCCAAATCGAGCGCGGCGATGAGCGCGCATATCCTCTCCCCGGCCAAAGAGCCGGCGATCTCGCACGAGGCGAAGCTCCGTCTCATCCGGGCAAAGATCAAGTATGTCTTCGTGCTCTTCCAGGAGAACCGCTCCTTCGATTTTTACTTCGGAAGCTATCCCGGCGCGGATGGACTTTACGCGGGTCCGAACGGCCCGTACCCGGCTGACCAGGTGGCGGGATTCAAGCAGGCGATTGTGAATACCGACGGCAGCGTCGGGACAATTACTCCATTCAGGATTCCGGCGACGATGGTCGATGCAAAGGGCGAGATCGTGCCCATCTATCCGGCAGATATCGCGTCAGTGAATCACTCGCATGTGGGGATCGCGCGCAAGATCGCGCTGGATGCGAATGGCGTGGCACGGAATACGGAGTATGCGCTGACCGAAGAGCGCGTGACGCTCGCCGATGGCAAGCCGTCGATGGCGCCCACGCTGGAGCGCAAGCAGTTTGGCGAACTGGTGATGGCTCATGTGGATTGCGACACCGCGCCGTTTCTCTGGCGCTACGCGGATCGCTTCACGCTCTTCGATCATTTCATGGACACCATCGTCGGGCCATCGACGCCCAATGCCATCGCCATGATCTCCGGCCAGAGCGGCGAGACGCAGTGGATGCTGCATCCGGAGCAGGCGGGAACGGGCGGCCAGGGCAAGGACGCGCTGGTGCCGATGATCGCCGATCCGGCGCCGTACTGGGGTTCGCCGCTGGATAAGGCGGACCAGCTCAAGCAGCCGCAGGCCGTGAAGTCCGCGAAAAGCATCTCGAAGAACCTGACCTTCGCCAGCCTGCCGCTTTCGTTCATGGGCAGCGAGATTAAGAAGACCACGGCGGCCGATTACGATCCCGCATTCGATCTGCTTGATGTGCGCGAGGACATCGAGAAGATCGCGGGTCACGGCGTGAGCGCGGTGAACTGGGGCTGGTATCAGCAGGGCTATGACCACGAAAACAACGACGCGCAGGGGAAGGCCGCGCATACGGGCTACGTGGCGCATCACAACGCGCCGCAATATTTTGGTTATGTCGCGAACAATCCTCTGGCCAGCGCGCATCTGCATGGGCTGAGCGAGTTCTTCATCGACATAGCGGCGAAGCGGCTGCCGGCCTCGGGCGTCTTTTACGTGCGCGGCGGCTTCGGCAACATCGACGGCTGGAAGCCGCAGGACCCCAACCCAAAGCTCGCGCAAGTCTTCAACGGCAACGACGATCATCCCGGCTACTCGGACACGCAAATCAGCGAGGCGCTGCTAGCCGAGGAGATCGACGCCATCGCGGCCAGTCCTTACTGGAGCCAGAGCGCGATTATTATTACCTACGACGAGTCGGACGGATTGTACGACCATGTGCAGCCGCGCATTCGCTCGCATGACTCGGCGGGATTGCCGCTGGAGCAGGGTCCGCGCATTCCGGCAATTCTCATCTCGCCCTACTCGGTGGCGCATGGTGTCTCGCACGTGCCTTCGGAGCACAGTTCGATTATCAAATTCGTCGATGAGTTATTCGGCCTGGTGCCGCTTGCCGATCTGCCCGATGAGGAGCGCGCGCGTCAGATCGGCGCGGAGAAATTCGGCCAGGCGAATCTCGGCCCGGCCGACGATAAGGTTCCGGGCGTGGGCGACATGAGTTCGGCCTTCGACACGCTCCGCCTTCAGGGCAAGCGCGCGCCGTTGAGCGCGGAGTACGCGACGATTCCGCCGGCGGGGATTGCGAGCTTTCCCCACGCGGGCGGCGCTGGCTGCAAGCAACTTGAGATCACGCCGACAGATTGGAAGCTTCCCAATCCCGTGCCATGGGACTTCAATCCTCGCCCCGACACCACGCCAGGCATACCGTCGGCCGGCGGGTGGACGCCGTGATGAAACTCTGAAGCAGCACCCCGGTTCAAAGGCGAGTCCCTCACCGGCCAAAGCCCGCGCTTTCCAAGCCGTCCCACGGCGGAACCGCGGGGCGGGTTGCGCGGATCAATATATCGTGGCACGATATATATATGAAGGTTGAAACCATGTCGCCCGATTCTGGCTCATTGATCGGAACTCTAGCTGATTTCCGCTTTGAACTCCGCCAGTTTCTGCACTTCAGCGAAAGCGCGGCCTTGGAAGCGGGCCTGCACCCGCAACAGCACCAATTGCTTTTACAGGTTGCCGGCGCTTCTTTGCGGACGAAGGTGACCATCGCTTATGCGGCGGAGCGGCTTGGCCTGAAGCACAACAGCGCAGTTGAACTCGTCGACCGATCGGAGCGCGAAGGACTCCTGGCGCGTAAGCAGGACGCGGATGACCGGCGGCGGGCGCTTTTGCAACTGACTCGCAAGGGGCGGCGGGTGCTGAACACTCTGGCGGCCGATCATGCGCGGGAGCTGAGCGAGCAGGCTCCGCGGCTGGCGCGGGCATTGCGGCAGATCGCCGCTCATGCGCGCCGCGGCGAAAGCGCGGAGGCGCGATGAGGTCGCGCACTTCCGCATTGCGCGACTTTACTGTCGATGGCCGGGTGTGGCTGCTGACCGGGGTCGCGCTGCTGATTGGCGCGGGCGCGGCGGCCCTGGCCGTTCTCCTGCTGCGGGCTATTGCGCTCGCCACCAATCTGTTTTACTACCAGCGATGGAGCCTGTCGATGGCCGGACCCGCCGGCTCGCCGCTCTCGCCATGGATCATGCCGCTGGTTCCGGTGGCTGGCGGTCTGCTGGTCGGGCTCATGGCCCGCTACGGCTCCGACAAGATTCGCGGACACGGAATTCCGGAGGCGATTGAGGCGATCCTCTTGCGCGGCGCTCGCGTCGATCCCAAGGTTGCGCTGTTGAAGCCGCTCTCGGCCGCGATTGCCATCGGCTCGGGCGGGCCGTTTGGCGCTGAAGGCCCGATCATCATGACCGGCGGGGCCTTTGGTTCGCTGGTTGCTCAATGGCTCAAGCTCACCGATGCGGAACGGACCACGTTGTTAGTGGCGGGCGCCGCCGCAGGCATGTCAGCGACCTTTGCCGCGCCCATGGCGGCGATCCTGCTGGCCGTTGAGTTGCTGCTCTTCGAGTGGAGGCCGCGCTCGCTGGCGCCGGTAGCGGCGGCCAGCGTCATTGCGGGCGCGTTGCGCATCCATTGGCTTGGCGCCGGACCGCTCTTTCCCGTCGAGATAGCGCCGGCGACACACCTGACGATGGCATTGCTCGTGTCTGCCCCGTTGGGGATACTGACGGGCCTTGCCGCGGCTGGGCTGAGCCGTTTGATGTATGGATTCGAGGATTTGTTTGAGCGCATCTGCGGCCGGCTGAAATTGCACTGGATGTGGTGGCCAGCCATTGGCGGCATCGGAATCGGGGTCGGCGGCCTCTTCTTCCCGCGCGGTCTGGGCGTTGGATACGACAACATCGCGGAGGTCCTTCGGGGCAGCGCTCCGCTGACGCTCTTGCTTGGCCTTCTGATTGCCAAGTCGTTGATGTGGGCCTTTTCACTGAGCTCGGGAACGTCGGGCGGCGTGCTGGCGCCGCTGTTGATGATCGGCGCGGCGCTGGGCGAATCGGCGGCCCGTCTGGCTCACATGCCGGTCGAGACGCAGGCGCTGTGGGCGTTGATGGCGATGGGCGCGATGCTCTCCGGCGCGCTGGGCGTGCCGCTGACCGCAATTCTCTTCTCGTTGGAGCTCACTCATGCGCTTCCCGCAATGCTCCCATTGATTCTCGCCTGCGTATCCTCCTACCTGGTGACATCCCTGCTCATGCCGCGGTCGATTCTCACCGAGAGGCTCGGCCGCCGCGGGTACCATCTGTCGCGCGAGTACGGCGTCGATCCGCTCGAGATGGTCAGCGTGGCCGATGTGATGAAGGAGCCGGCCTCGGCTGCCGGAGACGTAGAAGCGAGCGATCCGCTGGAGGCATCTCCGGATATCTTCGCTTACGCGGACGAGACTTGCCGGGCGGTGGCGGAGGAGATGGCGGTCACTGGCGTGGCGATCATGCCGGTGATGGATCGAGAGACCGGAGCGATTCTGGGAACGATCCGCGCGCAGGATGTACTCTCGGGGCGGAAACGAGCGGTCGAGCGCGAATTGGAGCGGAGCAACTCCTTTCAGATTGAGATGCGACCGAGATGACGGCTAAGATCCGGTTTTGAGCCGTGCCAAAATGAAATCATTTCCGCGCCGCGCACAAGAATCTATCTTGCCAGCCTCGCGGATGGCCGCAAGATGCGAAGATAGAAGTATAGCCCCCGCTTGCATTCCCGGTAAGGCGCGGACTCTGAGGAGATACTCGCGATGCGCCGTGTTGCGCTCATCCACAACCCGGCTTCCGGCCAGCACTCCGCAAAGCACCGTGCGGCCATCGACAAGGTGCTTGCCGTCCTCCGCGAGGCGGGCGTTGAAGCCGAGGCGCTGGAAACGCTAGCGCCCGGCAGCGCAGGAGCTCAGGCCGAGGATGCCGTGCGCCGGGGTTGCGACGCGATTCTCGCCTGCGGCGGCGACGGCACGGTCCATGAAGTCCTGCAGAGAATGGTCGGGGCCGATACGGCTTTGGGCGTTGTTCCGCTGGGAACCGCCAATGCGCTAGCGGCGAATCTCGGCCTGGGCAGGTCTCCGGCCAAGGCCGTTCGTAAGTTGCTGACCGCGCTGCCGGTGCGCGTCCCGGTGGGCCAGATCACTTATCAGGACGCGGCCGGCGTCCCGCGCTCGCGCTACTTCACTGTTGCGGCCGGCGTGGGCGCGGACGCCTTGTTTCTCTCCCGGCTCGACCCCGGCCTCAAGCGGCGGCTCGGCTATGCTCTTTACGTCATCGAGGCCTTCCGTCTCTGGGCCACCTATTCCTTCCCGCTTTTTGAAGCGGCCTTTGTGGAAGGCGCCAGCGCCCAGCCGCGCGTGGAGAAAATCTCGCAGCTTCTGGCTGTGCGCATTCGCAACTTCGGCGGCCTCCTCAATAACTTCGTTCCCGGCGCAACGCTGCACAAAGACGGCCTGCGCCTGGTGGCCTTCAAGACCCGCAGCCGCTTGCGCTACTTCCGCTTCTTGATTGCGGCAATCTTCGGACGCCAGACTTTCACCGGCGAGATTGAAGTGCTGGACGCCGTCTCGGTCGAGTGCCGCGCGTGCAGCGGCTCTCCGGCGCGCGTCTTTGCTGAGGCCGATGGAGAGCTGCTGGGCGGCCTGCCGGTCCGCATCGAGATTGTGCCCCAGGCCGTTACCCTGCTGATTCCGCCCGGCGTGCGGCCATGAGACCACTCCAGCCATGGGTGCCCCACCCTCGCCGCATTCTTGTTTTTGCAGCTAAGGTGGGATAGAAGCGAGGATTCCGTAGCTGTGGCTTCTTGCCGATAGCTGAACCGGTTCCCGCCGCCATTTGCGTCGCCGCCCCTCGGCCTGCAATGATCTTTGCGAAACGTTTCATGGGGAGGCTCCAGACATGAGCAAAAGCTGTTTGCTTCTCTTCGCCGCCGTCGCGGCATCTTCGTTGACTCTCGCGGCCCAACCCTCCGGCTGGCCGCCGCCGCCCGGCCATCTCACTCTGCCGCTCTGGCCCGGCGTCGCCCCAGGCGCGCCCGCCAATCCACCTGCCGAGGCCGACACGACCACCGCCAAGGACAACCTCATCGCCGGCCGGACGCTGGTTCGACTGGGCAACGTCTCGGCGCCCACGCTGACTCTCTACACGCCCAAAAGCAATAACTCAGGCGCGGCAGTTGTCGTCTTTCCCGGAGGCGGCTATCGCATCCTGGCAATCGACCTCGAGGGCACGGAAGTCTGCGACTGGCTCAACTCCGCGGGCATCACTTGTGTGCTGCTCAAGTATCGTGTTCCCGGCACCGGACCATACCCCACGTCTTCGGCCGCCTTGCAGGACGCCCAGCGCGCCCTCGGCTTGGTGCGCGCCCATGCAGCCGAGTGGAAGATCGATCCCAATCGCATCGGTGTTCTCGGCTTCTCCGCTGGCGCGCATTTGGCCGCGGCGCTCAGCACCCACTTTGACAAGCGCCTATACGATTCCATCGATGCCGCCGACCAGCTCAGTTGCCGTCCAGATTTTGCCGTCATCGTTTATCCCGGCTACCTGGCCCTCGCCGACAAGGATTTCGCGCCCAATCCCGACATCAACCCCACAGCGGCCACGCCGCCCCAATTCATCGTGCAGGCCGAGGACGACCCGGTGCACGTCGAGAATGCCCTCGTCTACTTCCGGCAGCTCAAGAACGCCAAGGTTCCAGCCGAGCTGCACATCTATGCCCAGGGCGGCCACGGCTACGGCCTGCGCCGCACTGCACTCGCGGTAACTTCCTGGCCTGAGCTCGTGGAAACCTGGCTGCGCACTATCACAGTGCTGTCGGCGGCCGCGCGCTGAGGCCGAGCCTTGGGACTCGGTTTATCTTTCCGCGCCAAACCTCCACGAAATGGATCCGCCCACCCATGAAACCATGCGGATGCCGACGCTTCTCTCGTTTGTTCCGCAGTCGAAGTCGTTACTCGCTCCGCTCGGTCCCGACCCCGGCGGGCAGTAGGGAATCGTGCCCGAGCCTAACGTCCAGCCGGGCGCGAAGGTTTCGGTGGTCTGCCCGGTGTAGCCGCGCGCCAGCATCCCATCGGCGCCCAGCTCCAATCGGCCGTTCAGGAACAGGCGCACTACAGCCAGCCGGGTTTCCCCGACGGGGATGGCCTCGAGTTGTTTTTCGCCGTCCTGGCTGTTGGGCGTGTCGAGTATCTTGCGGCCCACATACTCGTACTCGCCGCGTCCGTGCAGGCTCAGAGGCAGCTTGTCCAGCGTGACCAGCGCGTCGAAGAGGGTGCGCGGCGCCTCCGGCGTAATCTGCGGGAGGATCGTGGCCCCGTCAATCGTCCCGCCTAACAGCCGTGCGTCGGCCTTCGAGAAGACCGCTTGCAGAGTGCCGTAATCGCTGAACTGATGGCGCACGCTGGCGGTAAGAAACTTCAGTATCCCCGGTCCCAGGTCAAATGGCGTGCCATTGTCGGGATCGATCTTGCCCATGGTCTCCGTGCTCGTTGTCCGGCCCACTGTCACGCGCACATCGGTAGCGGAAATTTCTTTCTCCAGCACCAACTGTATCGAATGTGAGCGCTCGAAGAGCGAAGGCAAAGCCGCCGCTCCGGTGGGATTGCCGGGTTGTGAGTTAGCCACACTTATGCGCGGATCCTGGGTAAAGAACGCCTGCCCAATGCTGAATGCAGAGGATGGGAGCCAGTAGGCCGGGCCATTGGCCGGCGTCCAGACCAGGGTGGCCTTGGGGCTCAGGAAAGTCTTCCACTCGTCGAACGAATCGGCGGGATTTATTCTGTCGGCGTTTTTCAACTCGATGATATCCGGACGCAGGCCGCCATAGAAGCGCACGTGTTTGCCGAAGTCGCCGTGCAGGGCCGCATAGGGCGTCCCGTCGCGAAGTGTGACGTTGCTGGATAACACGTTGACGAAAGGGCCGTAGATCTCCGCGTTGCCGGAGAGATAGTGGTCCAGATTGTCGCGATGAATGTCGTCCTCATGGTAGTCGAGGCCGGCCATGCCTTTGAGCCGCGGAGTAAAGGTGTGCGTCTCGCGCAGTTCCGCGCCTTCCACCGTGCGAAACTCGCTCTGCCGGATCAGTCCTTCACCGAAGTTCGAGTAGAGCGCCAGGTTGTAGGTGCGAAAGAATCCGGAGAAGGCAACCTCGTCGCCGGCTCTCAACTTCCAGCGGTCGTCGACGGCCAGGATCGAGGTGTGCGTCTGGTCTTGCTGCCGCGGGTCGATGGTGTCCCCCAATTGCAAGCCATATCCGACCGGAATCAGGTTTCCCTCGTGGGACCTGCCCCAGTAACCAATCGAGAAGACCGTGATCTCATGCTTGCCGGGATCGAATATGCGGAGCGCATTCCACTTGAACTGCTTGCGGTGCTCCAGCCGCTTCACCAGGCCGTTGCCGTAGTTGGCTTCCAAAGCCGCCCACTCCTTCCTCGCAGGACGCAAGGGCGCGAATCCGGCCGTTAATTCGGTGTCGCGATAGTCGCTGGTAAAAGTGAGGAAGCGCGTCAGTTGCGGGCGGAGCCCGTAGGTGGCCGCCAGGTTCAGCGCATGGTTTCCCTCCAGCACGTTGAATGCGCCGCCGTCAGTCGTCACGCTGTCCAGCACGCCGGAGACGTAGATGTTGGGGTCGGCGTAGCCGTTGCCGTGCGCGTTGGCGGAGAGATTGTTTATCGCTAGGTAGCCGCCCACGGCGATGTACTGCGCGATGGGTTCGCCGTGGTCGCCGGCTACGCCGGGCACAAAGTATTGCGGCGCCTTGATGCCGCCCGACGCGGTTTCAATCGGCATGCCGGGAATCGAGACCGGCGCGCCCGGCCGTCCGGGATTCGCGTCCAGCAGTTCCTCGCGCACCAGCACCTTCTGCGATGGATCGGGAGCGTCGATGGCAATCTCGCTCACCTTGCCGTTGACGGCCACCTCTTGATACGCCGGGGCCACCTGCTCCAGGCGCAGCGTCAGGCTTGCAGACACTGCGCTCAAATCCATCTTGCGCGTTACCGGAGCAAATCCCGCCGCTTCTGTGCGCACCATGTAAGCGCCCCACGCAGGCAACGCAATCGTAAATTGGCCGTCTCCACCGGTCGTCACGCTCACGCGCTCACCTGCCGCGGAATTGAACTCAACGCGAGCTCCCGCCAACGGCCTTCCCGCCGGATCGAGCACCGTGCCGTCGATGCGCGCATGGCCGGTTTGCGCCGCAGGCGAAATCGTGAAGGCAAAAACTAATAGCACGAGTATGACGAATCTCCTTTTCGTGCTACTAGGCCTCATGATTTTTCCTTTGCCGGGAAACTCTTGTGGAATTCAGTGCTTGCGGCTGTGCCTGTGTCCGTGCTCGCGAGGGTGTTCGATGGCGTGCGCCGGAACGGTCATCACCAGCCGTCCGTGCTCGACGCCTTTGAGGCCGATCAGCCGGTCGGCAAACTGCTCCACCTGGGCAGATTTGCCATGCACGATCAGTACTTCGAGGCAGGAGTCGTGGTCCAGATGCGCGTGGTTGG
Organism: Occallatibacter sp.; assembly: GCA_049522975.1. GTDB lineage: Bacteria > Acidobacteriota > Terriglobia > Terriglobales > Acidobacteriaceae > Telmatobacter. Next base: position 83,465 of record JBEKNI010000020.1, read on the forward strand.
TCGAGACTACCAGTTCGTGGCGCGCGTGCTGCAACTCGGTCAGCTTCTCGGTAATGCCATGGGCGTGGTGGTCATAGATGAGCGTGATCGTTCCCACCACCGTCGCCTCCGGCGCCGCGGTCCGCTCGGTCACCAGCCGGTCGCGAATCAGATCCCGAAAGGCCTCGGAGCGGTTGGTGTAGCCCCGCCGCTCGATCGACCGGTCAAATCGCTTCAGAAGCTCCGAATCGAGGGCAATGCCAATTCTACTCAGGACACCCATGCGCGCCTCCGCGCCAATCGAATTTCAATGCGAAGGATCATGGTAGCACGAACTTCTAAGTCATGCTACCAGCGATCCTGCGCCAGGAACGATCGACCGCCGATTGATCGTTCTCCTTTCCCTTCGCGACGCTGGCTGGAACGAAATCACCCTCGCGTTCTGACATCGCAGGACGTAAACCAAGGATGAGTCCCTCGTCCTTCACTCCGCCCGGCCAGAGGAAGAGGAAGTGCGGCGATTGAACGGCCAGGGATGAGAAAAGGAAGCCGTTTTCCCGGCAAGGTGCGTTCATGCGATTGCCATGGGGTTTGGAATGACCTCTGAAGAAGGACGCGGGAAAGATTCACTGGACAAAGCTCTCCGGATTTGACAAAGTTTGGTCTAAGCCGCAGCGGCCTCCTCCGCTCGCGGCCATCCCCCACTCCCAGGAAAGGAATCTCCCCCATGGCAGATCACTCGCAGATGAAACTGGGCCGCAAGGCCATCAAGACCGACTCGCGGACGCTGCAGCTAGCCGACTACCTCACCCCGGCGCTTCCGCCGCCGCCGCCAGCCGCTGACTGGACCAAGGGCATCGCCAGTTGGGGCATGATGCTCAACGACAAGCTGGGCGACTGCACCATTGCCGGCGTCGGCCATGCCGTGCAGGTGTGGACCGCCAACGCCAGCGCCATGGTCACCGTCCCCGATCCCACCATCGAGAGCTACTACGAGCAGTGGGACGGCTACGTCCCCGGCAACCCCTCGACCGACAACGGCGGCGTCGAACTGGATGTTTTGAACGACTGGCAGAAGAACGGCTTTGCCGGCCACGCGCTGATGGCATTTGCCGATCCCAAGTTCAGCAATCTGGTGGAGGTTCGCCAGTCTATCGCTATGTTCGGCGGCGTCTACATCGGCCTCTCGCTGCCGTTGACCGCGCAGACGCAGGACGTGTGGGATGTGGTTCCCAACGGCGGCGCCAAGGCCAAAAAAGGCAGTTGGGGCGGCCATTGCGTCTTTGTACCCAAGTACGACGCCAATGGCTTCACCTGCATTACCTGGGGCCAGCAGAAGACCATGACGGTGGCCTTTTGGAAGAAGTATTGCGACGAGGCGCACACGCTCCTCGGCCAGGACTGGCTCACCGCCAAAGGCTCCCCCGACGGCTTCGATGAGGCCCAATTGCAAGCCGACCTGAAGGACATCAAGTAGCGCATCCGGCCCCGAATCCGCGTGCCGCGCGTCCAATCCCAAGCGGACTCGCGCCAAGGCTCCCCCCGAGGTGATTTAATACCTAATGGGGGGAGCACTGCCTGCATGGATTGGGGGTGTGCTTCTGCACTCCCGTGGAGGAAACCCGAAACCGATGTTCTTATCTCGCCGTTTTGCTCTTCTGCTGGCGCTGGGCTTGGCCGCCGTGGCCGCCGCTCCAGCCCAAAGCTCGACTTCGAGCAGCAATCCCGCTCCCGACCAGGCGCAGGCCGCCGGAGAGACTCAGGGCCAACTGAGCGTTCAGGCGCGCATCAAGGCCCGCCGCGCACAGCGCCGCGCCGCCGCCATTCATGATGCCTACGCCCACGCTTATGAAGCGTACACCGGCATGGGCTACCTGCGCTTTCATCCCGGTCCCGGCGTGCCCGCCGGCGGCGTCTTTCCCGCCACGCCTTCGCTGGAGCGCGCCCACGAGTACGCCTGGAACGTGGGATTCACTCACTACTTCGACGAGCGCCTGGGCGTGACCCTGGATGGCCGCGGCTATTACTCCAGCGCCTATGTCTGGAACAACCCTAGCGGAATCACCAATCCGGCTATCAGCCAGTACGCGGCTCTGATCGGACCCACCTACCGCTTCTACGTGCAGCCCAAGTTTGCCGTCTCCTTCCGTGTGATGGGAGGAATGGACCACGGGAACTTTTCCGGCGACCTGGGCAGCTTCACGCCCGCCTTGCTCGGCCTTTGGCCGGACGGGACTACCTTCGCGGCCAGCGCCAGCCTGCCCGTCGATCTCAACCTGACTCCGAGTGTTGCATTCCGCGTCGCCCCCGAGTATTTTCTGAGCGGCTTTGGCTCGACCACACAGAACAGTCTCGGCTTCACGGTCGGCCTCGTCTACCGCTTCGGCAAGCAGTGAAAAACAGGGACTAGACGCTCTGCCGGAGGTAAGCCGATATTCATCTGGGAAAGAGGCCCTGGAACGCTACTTCAATCTGCCAAGTTCAGCCTCAGAAAGCGGTTCCCCTTTTTGATGTTTTGCGATCCAAATTGACTCTGAAACCCAAAAGAGGAATTATGTTCGTATCATCAACTGAAATTATACTTATGCGAATAGAGATTTGAAGAGCCTTGCTACCTTTTCCCGGTCAGTCACATGGGCTGTTGCCAGTCGTATTGCCGGAGGGCTACTATGGGCCTAAGTTCATCCGGGCCGATTCCATCCGCCCGGCGTCCTGCTGCCTTGAATTGTCCTCGGGTTTCCTGAGCTTCACCAACGAGTGGCGCTGTTGCGCGCGCAGACGGAGTATCTCCTCATGGCATGGTATGCCTACTGCATAGGTGAAAAACAAGCATTTCCACAATTGGCCGGTCATCGCAAACCCATTCCGGTAGAATCGCTTCTGGGACTCAGCGGCAACCAGGTTTTTGCATACCCGGCCAACGACCTCGCCGTCATCGTAAGCGAACACAATCCCGCCAACGCTCTCGATCAGAGATCCGGAGTGGAACACGCCCGGGTGATCGCCGACTGTTTTGAGCGCTCCACCGTGCTGCCCTTCCGGTTTGGAACCGTCTTCAACGACGACGACAGCCTGCGGAAATCCATCCGCTCCAACCACCGCCAATTCCTCGGCAACATCGACAAGCTGCGCGGCAAGACCGAGATGCACCTGAAAGTCATGATCGACGACTGCTGCGGACGCGCTCTGGAAAAGCATATGGCGGCCAATGGAATGGGCCGGGAGTACTTCGCCAGCCTGCGCGAAAACGCCGGCCGGCAGCGCGAGCGCCAGACCCGCGCCCGCGCATTCAGCCACCAGATGCGCCGCCTATTCATGCCCCTGGACGAAGAGGCAAGCTGCCGGCTGACGGAAAGCGGCAAGATGGTTTTGGACATCGCGCACCTGATCGACCGCAAGTCGGTGGAGCGCTACCTGAGCAAATTCGCCAGCGCCAGCGCCGCCATGCGCGAGTGCCAGATGCAGCTCTCCGGCCCTTGGCCGCCCTATCACTTTGTCCTCCGCCTCACGCACGGCTCGCACGCCCACCCGCAGCCGGCGGCGGCTCCTGTCGCGGCGGCATCGCCGGCTTCCACTCCGGCGGACTCCATTGCGGAACCCGTCCCCGCGATGGCCTGAGGCCCCGACAGAACAAAGAACTCCGTGCCTCATCCTTTCTGTCATCCTGAGTGGCCCTGAGCGCAGCGATGGGGAGTAGAAGGACCTGCTTTTTGCTTTCCGGCGCAAGGGTGGGTAACCACGAACCCAGACCGGTTGTGAATGAGCGCAGACACGTAGAAGGCCATCCCGCAAGGCGGGATGGCCTTCTTGGATGGGTCGTGTCTGGGGTTCTGCCCCGGTCTCGTCTATTTGCCCAGGCCTGGCTTACTTGAAGGAGGCGATGGCGCTGGCCTCGTCGTCCTTGATGTCGAATACTGTGTAAAGCTTCGTCAACTGAAGCAGATCGTGCACCTTCCTGGTCAGATTCAGCAGCTTGACATCGGCCTGCTGATTCTTGGCGGTGGTAAAGGCGCTCACCAGCTCGCCCAACCCCGAGCTATCGATGTAGTTTACGTCTCCCAGGTTCAGCAGGATGTTCTTCTCGCCCTTGCTGATCAGGCCGCGAATGGCCTCGCGCAACTGCACGCTGCCCTCGCCCAGGGTGATTCGCCCGCTAAGATCCAGAACGACTACGCCATCCACTTGACGCGTAGCAATTGACAGTGCCATGAATACCCTCCTTGTCGGTATTACCAGAATAACATTCCCGCGCTTCAGGCCTGGGGAAAATTCCAGTTTGCCCTTCCGGCGCGGCTGAAAAAGACCCTCCCCGGCGCGTTGCCTCAAGCTCCCTGCTCAAGCGATTCCTGCGGATTCCGCAGCCGGCGCCAGATGCTTGACAAGCGTCAACTCCGTTCCCGGATGCAGTTGTCGAAATTGTACCTCATCCATGAACGATCGGATAAGGAAGATGCCGCGCCCGGTGCCGCGCAGCAGATTCTCCGGCGCCAGCGGGTCGGGAAGAGAATCCGGGTCCAGCCCCTTGCCCTGATCGGCGATGGTAATCACCAGCGCCGAGCCGGTGTTTTCAAAGCTGGCGGAGACTCGTTTGGCCGGGTCGTAGTCGTTGCCGTGCAGGACGGCGTTGACTGCCGCCTCGCGCGCCGCCATGGCGATGTGGAAGCGCTGGTCCTCGTCCAGGCCGGCCTCGGCGGCCAGCTTCTCCGCCGCCGCCTCGATCTCGGCCACGCTCTCCATCGTCGATTTCAACTGAAGACTCAGCCGTCCCGCCTTCGCTCCGCTCACCGGCCTCGTCTCCATCCTCTCCGGATCGCACCGGAAGCATTGCGTCCGCCGCCCGCGGCAGCCTGGATGCAGTTTCAAGGCTAGAAAGGAGTTATGTCAAGCGGCGGGCCCAAGCGTTCAGGCTAGTCAACGGAGCCGGGGCATCCATTTGCCCTCGAGACATTGAGGATTCTCCTCGATTCCAAGGAGACTCAAAAGGTTCTTGATTGTCACTTCGGGGAGCCGGAAGAAAACCCTGAGCCAATACTCCAAATTGATTCGTTGATAGGGGTCTAAGGATGCTCCCGCCGCCAGCAACATCCTGACAAATGAAACATTCCCTTCAAAGAGCGCATGAAGTAAAGCCGTCCCTTGGTGCTTACCAATTGTGTTGATATCTGCCCCTCTTTCTATCAGGAGGCGACCAATCCTTGTATTGCCATCGCGAGCTGCGACCATGAGCAGAGTCCCGGAGCTCTTATCGTTCACAAGGTTCGGACTCAACCCAGCGTCCAACTCGGTGCGGAGTAAAGCTATGTCACCCCTCTTGATGGCTCTACAAGCCTGTTCAAAGGTCAGCATACCCCTCTCCTTAGTTGAATCCCAGGCTGCGCAAAGCCAATCACCATCAGCCGTTTCTGAGAGCGCGCGCCTGGTCGCGTGCCCCCTGAAAGACATGAAGGGTTTGGATCACGCCCCGCTTCTTTCGGTAGTAAATCAGGTAGTCGCCTGCCGGAAAGCGGAAAACGCCTGGAGCAAACTCGTCGCACTTCCGGCCCGCGAACGGATAGTCGCCCAACAAGGCAAAGCGCTCTTCAATCGAGTCAATAAACCTGTCCGCAACATCAACGCCAGCGCGGCGGACCCAATAATCAAAGATCTCGTCCAACTCCCGCTCGGCCTTTTTGGTGATATGGAATTGCATTATTCTGCTTCAGCTTCCGCGAGCAAATTGCGTCCTCTGGCCTTCACTCCGGCTGCGAGTTTTTGAAGGCCGACGCGGCCTTCGTACACCGTGTATTCGCCCCGCTCGATCTCGGCGATGCTTTCCAGAACTCGCCTGCGGATGCGTTCGGTCTGAAGGGCTGTAAAATCGGTCAGCACGTCCTCGACCGTAGGCGCGGCGATGCGCAGGGCGCGCTCGTCGGCTTCCTCCATGCGGCGCAAAGCCTCGCGCACCACCTCGCTGGCATTGTTGTAGCGTCCGCTCTTGACCCTGGCCCGCACGTACCCCGCCAGGTGGTCCGTAATCGAGACGTTCATCTGATCCATGAGAATCTCCTCCGGCTCGTTTGCTTAGAGCGTATGCCGGAGGCAGGCAAATGTCAAGCCTTGACATCTCTGCATTTGAAGGCAGATCGATTGCCTCGACCGCAACGGCCAGTTATCCAGCCGTCCCTGTTGCGCTCAGCACCCGAGTTTCACCGTTGATGGTGCATTTTTCTTCAAATCAAGAAATGCACCCCTTTTTGCACAACACACGCAATCAAAGCACAGCCTAGAATTATGGCAGTCCTCAGGTAAAACCGGGACAAAACGAGAACGCCAGAGACCTAGAATCTCTGGCGTCTCAATGGCGGCCTCGTAGCTGAATGGACAAAGCACCTGGTTCGCAACCGGAGAATGAAGGTCCGAGTCCTTCCGGGGCCGCCAACTAAAGAGATATTAGGAACCCACGCCTTGTGGACGCAAGTGCAAAACCAGCAGAAACTTTTAGCCTTGTGTGTCCAGGCGCACTCCCCCTCCCAAGCGATACACTCTCCTCATGCCCACCCGCACCACAGCCCGCATCAGCCTGACCGCCCTGCTCGGCACCCCGGTCACCGATGCACAGGGCCATCTGCGCGGGCGGCTCAAGGACATCGCCGTGGCCACCGGCGAGGATGCGGGCAAGGTGGCCGGCATGGTGCTCAAGACCCGCGACGGCCTCTGCATCGTGCCCTCGCACGAAGTGATGGAAACCCCCGCCGGAACCCTTGAACTGCGCTCGGCCGGCGCCATGGTTCCGCTCGAGGATCAGGGCAATTACCTCTACCTCCAGCAGGACCTTGTGGACCGCCAGATCATCGACATTCACGGCCGCAAGGTGGTGCGCGTCAACGACGTCGATCTGGAATGGATGGGCCGCGGCGCCGCCCACCTGCTGCGCGTGGTCGAGGTCGAAGTGGGGCTGCGCGGTGCTTTTCGCCGCATCTTCAAGGGCCTGCTGCCGCGCGCCGCGCTGGAGAAGCTCTCCCGCAAGTTCGCCTTCCGCGGCATTCCCTGGGAGTTTGTCGATGTCATCGAGGTTGATCCGGCCCGGCGCGTGAAGCTGCGCATCGAGTACGAGCGCCTGGCCGGAATGCACCCCTCCGATCTGGCCGACATCCTCGAAGACCTGGCTCCCGCCGAGCGCGAGGCCGTCTTCACCTCGCTCGATGAGGAGGTCGCCGCCGAGACCCTGGAAGAAGTCGAGCCGAAGATGCAGAAGTCGCTTCTGGAAAAGCTCGACGAGGAGAAGATCGCCGATATCGTCGAGGAGATGGACCCCGGCGCTGCGGCCGACCTGCTGGCCGAGCTGCCCGAGGAGCAGTCCGACGCCATCCTGGAAGAGATGGAGCCGGAAGAGCGCCAGGAGGTCGAGGACCTGCTCGAATTCGACGAGAACTCGGCCGCCGGCTGCATGACCACCGACTTCGTCTCCGTGGGCAAGGAAGCCACCGTGGCCCAGGCCGTCGAGGCCCTCCGTAGATTCGACGGCGACCCGGAGAGCGTCACCGAAATCTACCTGCTCGACGAAAAGCGCATCTTGCGCGGCTCCATCCCGCTGGCCCGCCTGGTGATGGCCCAGCCCGAGACGCGCCTGGGGGTGCTGGCCGACGCCCGCGTCCTCTCCTGCCCGCTCAATCTCCACCAGAACGAACTCGCCGAGTTCTTCGACAAGTACAACCTCCACGCCCTGGCCGTGGTGGATGCCCAGGGCCGCATGGCCGGCGTCGTCCAGGCCGACCACGTCATCAGCTTCCTGCGCGACAAATTATGAGGCCGGCGGCAGAGCCTCTGTGTTACACTTCCTCCGAACCTCAGGACAGATGATCTCGCATCGTTAACCCCGCTTCGCGCGGAGCCGGCCACTCCGCGGCATCATCGCCTGAGACGGGACTCGGGAAGGGGGAGAATGAATGTCGACGCAGCCGAAAGACGCCAAGCCGCCCCGCATGTACGGGGTCGTGCCGCCGCCCCATGAAATTCCCCCGGAGCACCTGCCCATCTCGACCAGGCCCGAAGAAAAGCGCCCGCTCTTCATCCGCATCATTGTCTGGTTCTGTTTATACAAGGTCGCAGTTTACTCCTTCCTTGCCCTGGTTCCATGGACCGACCCGGATTCGGCCGTAGCGTCATTTTTCATCGCTCGCCCATTGCTGGTTTTCACTCTGCTTCCTCGCGTATACCGGCTGCCCTTCGCATTGGCTGATCGATCAAACAGCGCCTTTCTCGAAGCCCTTCCATTTTTCTTTCTCTTCCTCACGCTGATCTATCTTTTCAGTGCGTGGAGATACTGGACCAAGAACAGATTCTGGACTGATATTCTTCGCTTTAACATTATGTTTCTGCACGGAGCGACGGCGGTCAGGACCTTGATCGGTCTGTCGACCAGATATGTGGGCGCGGCGGAGGCTCCTCTTTCTCACGCCATGCGTATGTCCTTATTCATATTGATCGTTTGGAATTCTTTTATCTTCTGCTGCTTTGCCTATTATCCCCGCATCGAGGACGCCTACGACACCAAAGCCTAGCCGGGCCGGTCTCGGGAGCCAGTTGGCCGGGGCCCGAAAGAGAGCGATATCCTTGCTTACTTCGTAACTTTAGCTAATAGATCCACAACCTTCTGGTACCGCGCCGCCGCATTTGGATCCGTCGCGCTCTTCATCAGCGCCGGATCATCCAGCCCATTCGCGCGCAGCGTCGCCTCCATCTGGGAGGGCTGCACCTGGCTGACCACTTCCAACATCCCCTTGGCCAGCGGGAACGGCTTCAAGACGGCGGCTGAGTCTGCCTTTCCGTCCATGCTTCCTGCGTAGTTTGGATCGGCGCCCGCATTCAGAAGCGCCTGGACAATCTCGACATTGCCGGCCCGGGCCGCGTAATGCAGCGCGCTCCAGCCGTTCGGCGAGGAACGGCTGTTCGCGTCGGCGCCCTTCCCGATCAGGCTCAGGGCCTCCCCGGCATTGTCGGCCTTGACGGCCGCCATCAGCGACGCGGAATCGGGCTTACAGCCGGCGACGGAAAAAAGAAAAAGCACAAAAAGAAAAACAAAAACCGGCTTACAATTCATTTGAGTCTCTGGTCCTCTCGTCGCACCCGCGGATACAGTGGGCCTTCATCTCCGCTCAGCCGACAACATTAATAGATTAACCCCTGAATCCGCCTCCACCAGCCAAGAAATGGGACGAAAGGGTTACCGATGGGCAGTTTGCCCGCTCAACCAGCCTCCTCCGCGGCACAATCGCGCTCCCCGCCTTCGCTACGTTTCCTTTGTGACTCTTCTCAGAACCTCGACCACCTTCCGGTATCGCTCGGCCGCGGTTTGATCCGTCATGCTCTTCAAAAGGACCGGATCGTTCAATCCATTCTGGCGCAGAGTCGATTGGATCTCGGAGCGCGGGAGCTGGCTGACCAGATCCAGAGCTGCCTGCGCAATCGCCAACGGCCTCCGTGGGACGGCCGAGTCCGCCTCACCTTCCATGCTTCCCGCGTAGTTCGGATCGGCGCCGGCATCCAGAAGAGCCTGGACAAGCTCCGCATTGCCATTCCTGACCGCATAATGCAGCGCGCTCCAGCCATTCTTGGAGGTGCGGATATTCGCGTCGGCGCCCATCAGAATGAGCCGCATGGCAGCCTGGGTGTCATTGGCCCTGACTGCTTCCAGCAGCGAAGCCCGCAAGGATTCTGAAGCGGCACCCGTCTGGTTGAGCCTGGAGGGGGCTTGGGCGGGATCGGTCCGGACCGCGGCCAGCACCGAACCCTGCGAGGATGCCGGATTCCCTTTGCACCCAGCCATTGGGATCAGTGATAGCGCGAGTGCCACGAGAACGAACGATTGACCTTTCATCTCAGTCTTCCATCCCTTCCGCGCGGAGACAGGATTCTACCGCGTCAAAAGTTCCATCGGCGCAGGGTGCGAAAAGTCTAATCTGACCGCGCAGCAGTCCAAACTTTAGTTTTTCCTTTGAATGCGGGATGGCCGGGCCGGTGCTGCAAAAAGGCCGGGCCTCCTTAACCGGCCTCGACCAATCCATAGCGGCGCTGCCAAGCCTCTTTGAGCCGCGCCCATACTCGCGCCCGCTCGCTCTCGGTTGATTCGCTTGCAACTGCCCTGCCGGGCGCGGGCGGGTTGGCAAAGCGCGCGGCCTCGATCTTGGCCAACTCCAGCAACTGACGGTCGCGCAGCAGGTTGGCCACGCGAAAGTCGGGCAGCCCGGCCTGCCGCGTCCCAAAGAACTCGCCCGGCCCGCGCTGGTTCAAGTCCAGCTCCGCCAGCTCGAATCCATCCTGCGTCCGGACCATGGCGTTGAGCCGCTCCTCGGCCACGGGCGTTACCCGCTCGCCGGTAATCAGAATGCAGTAACTCTTCGCAGCCCCGCGTCCCACGCGCCCGCGCAACTGGTGCAACTGCGCCAGGCCGAAGCGCTCCGCGTGCTCGACCACCATCACCGTCGCGTTGGGCACGTCCACGCCTACCTCGATCACCGTCGTCGCCACCAGCACGTCGATCTCCCCGCGCTGGAAGCGGCGCATGATGACCTCTTTCTCATCGGCATCCAAGCGTCCATGCAGCAGGCCGACGCGCAGGCCGGAGAGCGGCCCTGTGCGCAGCTTTTCGTACATCTCGACAGCCGACTTCAGCCCCGACTTCGCTCCCGGGTTCGCCTCCTGCGCCGCCTTCGGAAACAGCTCCGCCGTCTTGCCTTTGCGAACCGTTTTATGAGTAACGGGTGGCCTCGATCTCGATTTTGAGACCGGGGATTGGCCTGCTGGCTCAATTCCCGCATCCGGATCATCAGAAGGAAAATCAAGCTCAGGCTGATCCTCTTTCGTGCCCTCGATCACCGGGTAAACAATGTACGCTTGGCGCCCCTTCGCCGCCTGCTTGCGCACGAAATCCCACACCTCCTCGGCCATCTCGCCGGGAACGCGCCGCGTGGCGATCGGCGTTCGTCCGGGCGGCAGTTCATCCAGCACGCTCACGTCGAGATCGCCATAAAGCGAGAGCGCCAGCGTCCGCGGAATCGGCGTCGCGGTCATCACCAGCACATCCGGCTCAGGCTGATTGGGCTTCTTCATCAGCTTGAACCTCTGCATCACACCGAAGCGGTGTTGCTCATCGACGACCACCAAGCCCAGCCGGTCGAATTCGACCTTCTCTTCGATCAGCGCATGAGTCCCGATCACCAGTTGCGCCTCGCCGCGATTGATCTCGCCGCGCGTTGCGCGCTTGCGGTCTTCCGAGAGCGAGCCGGTCAACAGGACCACCCGGTAGCGCCGGCTCGACCGCTCCAGCAGCTTGCGCACGGCCAAGTAATGTTGCGTGGCTAGAATCTCGGTGGGCGCCATCAGCGCCGCCTGGTAGCCGTTTTCGAGAGCCACCAGCATCGCTTGCAGCGCGACGATGGTCTTGCCCGAGCCCACATCCCCTTGCAGCAGCCGGCGCATCGGGCTGGGGCCGCGCATGTCGCCCACAATCTCGCCCAGTGCCCGCTTCTGCGCCGCCGTGGGATGAAAGGGCAGCACCTCGCGAATCGCCTCGCGCACCTTGTCGTTGGTCGCGAAGCCGATCCCCGCCCGTTCCCTCATCCGCCGCCGCTTCAGTTCCAGGCCCAGTTCCAGAAAGAAGAGCTCCTCGAAGATCAGACGCCGATGCGCCGGCGTTGCTGAGCTTTGCAACTGCGCGAAGCTGGTTCCCTCGGGCGGAAAATGCGCCTCCCTCAGCGCTCTCTCGCGATCCGGCAAGCTGAGCCGTGCGAGCATGGCCGTCGGCAGGCACTCCGGCACCGCCCCGCGCAGCCCCTCCAACAGATGGAAGATCGTCTTCCGCTGCCAGCGCGAGGCCAGCCGCGCCCCGCCCAGCGACTCGTAGACCGGCGTGATTCTCCCCACTTCCAAGAGGCGCGTCTCGGCGTCGTCCTGTTCGTCCGGCAGCACCTCGAACTGCGGTTGAATCATTTTGAGGTTGCTCGAAGAGCGCGACGCCTCGACCCGCCCATAGACGGCTACCGTCTGCCCGGCATGAAACTTGCCTTCCAGATAGCTGCCGTTGAACCAGATGCACTTCAGCGCCAGCCGTCCCTGCCCCACGGTCAGCTCGAAGATCGGCATCCGCCGCGTGCGCAAGAGAGCCGAGCCGCGCACCTCGGCAATCACGCTGGCCGTCTCGCCGGCCTTCAACTCATCCAACGAACGCGGATTCTGCCGGTCCTCATAGCGGAAGGGAAGATGGTAGAGCAGATCCTCGGCGGTCAGGATGCCCTTGGCGGCGAGCATCTCCGCTACGCGCGGGCCCACGCCCTTCACATACATCACCGGAGTGTCGAGTCCAGCCACACTCCGGATGCTAATCCATCCGCCCATGGCGTGTGCAGTCGTTCCGTTGCGCAACCTCGGCGCGCTTTTCTTCGGTTGCATTTCGCCGCAACCGCATCGATAATTCTCGTATCGCGTTTTCGCGCGCGAGGAATCCCGCCGGATATTCCCCAACCAGGAGAGATTCATGCCCACCGTAACATCCATCGTGGCCGAGCTGAAAAGCAAAGGCAAAGAACAAACCCGCAAAATCTATTCGCGCCACGGCATGGCGCTGGACCGCGTCCTCGGCGTCAGCACCGCCGACATCAAACTCATCGCGAAATCGATCAAGGGCCAGCAGAATCTGGCCTGCGAGCTTTACGCAACCGGCATTATGGATGCCATGTACCTGGCCGGAATGGTCGCCGACGGATCGAAGCTCTCCCGCGAGCAGTTGGAAGCATGGGTCGAAGGCGCCGCTGACCTGCAAATGATCTCGGAGTACACCGTTCCCTGGGTTACGGTCGAGAACCAGCATGCGCGCGCCCTGGCGCTCGAGTGGATTAAGTCGAAGAAGGAGCACGTCGCCGCCGCCGGCTGGTCAACCTACTCCGGCCTGCTCTCCACCAGGCCGGACGATCAACTGGATCTGGCCGAGATCGAGAGCCTTCTCGAAACCGTCGTCCAGCAGATCGCCGGCGCGCCCAACCGTGTCCGCTATACGATGAACACGTTTGTCATCTCCGTGGGCAGCTACGTCAAACCTCTGTTGAAGCGAGCCAAAGCCGTCGCCCGCCAGATCGGCATCGTTTCGGTGGAGATGGGCGAGACCGCGTGCAAAGTGCCGCTAGCGACCGAATACATCGAGAAGATCGAAGCCGCCGGCCGGGTCGGCGTGAAGCGAAAGACAATGCGCTGCTAAGGAACCTCTGATTGAGCGGAAGCCGGGCCGGGCTTGCCATGAAGATCGTCGAGCAGCCTGTCGAAGGCCAGCTTGTAGGCGTCGTGGTCTTTCCAGTTGCTGAAGTCGGGGATGAAGTACTCGCGAATCTCGCGAGCCAGGTCCTTGCCCGTATCGCCGTCAAACAACTTCCAGTCGCAAAGCTCTTCGAACGAGCACAAGCGGATCGGGAAGAGAACGCGCCGCTTTTCCCTGATCTCGCGTTCTCGAGCCTTGAAGATCTCCGTCCTCACCCACTCGCTCTCCATGCTGGCCGCAGAGAGAATGAGCAGAAGCTTGTCATGGAAACGAATCGCTTCGTCGATTTGCTCGTGGACTTTCTTGCCGCCCTGAAGTTTGTGAGGAGCAAACCAGCAGCGGACGCTTTTGGCCTGTAGGTCGGCGTGAAGGCGTTCAGCGAACTGCTGATCGTGGGTTGAGTAACTGATGAAAAGGGAATAGAACTCGATGCTCATGTCCTCCAGGGAGTCCATGTAGCCAATGAAGTGGATAGGTACGCCGGCCCAGGATAAAAAGTCGTGCGAGATCTTACCCTTGGACCTGTAGATCGTATCGATGCCTATGCTCGATGGGCCCTCATGGCTAACAGTTTCTAGTCCTTTAACTCCACTCAAGTCTACGTTGGCGAAAATAGTGTTCCCTACTCTCGCGTTTGTAAGGTCCGCCGAATCTAAGTTCGCAGTGCTCAGGTCTGCCCCGCGAAGGTCTGCGGCGCAGAGGCATGCCCAGCTTAGGTCAGCCCGTCGGAGATCTGTCCGAGCGAGGTTCGCCCCGCCGAGGACGGCACCGCTGAGGTTCGCCTCACGGAGGTCAACATCTTTGAGCTCCCAGAGTGCCCTCTTTGGAAGTGCCCACCTCCATGTCCCAGCCAGAAAACGGATTATCGGCGCTAGGGATTCGAAATTTCCCCGCATCACGGGGTTCCTCTCACGCCAACGATTCCATACCTCGACGCCCTCTTTCAGCTTGGCAAGATGTTCTGGGTTGGCCATGACTCCAGTATGCCAGCATTGGGCCAGCCCGCCGGAAACTTCTTTCGCAATTTATGCGGAGAAAAGCCCCGCAATCTCCGCAAATCCACGGAGACGACGGGGCCTTTTACCAGCTTTCCGCTCTTCCTCAATCCTTGTTGGGCAGGAAGTAAGCCTCCACCGCCTGCTTCAGGGCTGCTTTGTCGAGATAGGGAGCCTTGCCGTCGTAGCGCGCGGCCCAGAGAACCTGATTCACAATATCCCTGGGGAAGCACTGGCGCAGTTCCTGTTGCAGGTTGTTGCGGATGAAGCTAATAAGATCCTGCGGCACGCTGGCGTCAAACTTCACGTCATACTCGCCGGCCACGCGGCGGAAGATCTCGGTGAACTGCTCGTCGGTGACCAGCCCGATCTTGATCTTGGTTTGAATCCTGCGCAGGAAGCACGCGTCCACCAACAACGCCGGATCCATGTTCGATGCAAAGACCACCAGCATCTCGAACGGGACCTCCAGCTTCTTTCCCCCCGCAAGAGTCAGGAAGTCGATTCTGCGGTCCAGGGGAACCACCCAGCGGTTCAGCAGATCTTCAGGGCGCAGCCGCTGCCGTCCGAAATCGTCGATGATCAGCACCCCATTATTGGCTTTCATCTGCGCCGGAGCGACATAGAATTTGGTAATCGGGTTGAATTGCAGGTCCAGCATCTCGGCCGTCAGTTCGCCGCCCACCAGAATCGCTGGGCGCTGGCAGCGCACCCAGCGCTCGTCCCGGTTGGCCGGACCCGGATCGGCCGCCCTCCTGTGAATCGCCGGATCGTAGACCGAGATGATCTGGCTGTCCACCTCGATCGCATGAGGTATCCAGACCTCATCGTGCGCCACCACCTTCGACAAAGTCTCGGCAATGGTCGTCTTGCCCACTCCCGGCGGTCCGTAGACGAAGATCGAACTGCCGGAGTTCAGCGCCGTTCCAAACTGCCGCAGCGTCTGCGCGTCGATCACCAGATGCGCGAAGGCACGCTTCACGTCTTCCTTGTGAACCTCCACCCTGCGCACGCTCTGCAGCCGCACCTGCTCCACGTAGCTCTGCAGCGAGACCGGCGCGGGACCCGCGTAGTGGCTCTGAGCGAGAAGGTCCGCCGCTTTCGTTCTACCCTGTGACGTAATGGCAATCTGAGCAATATTGCCGGTCATTCCATTGACCTGGCAGAGCAACTCCGTACGCAGCCGGAAAGATAACTCCTTGGCTACTTCGAAGCTCAGGCAGGTCTTCTCGGAAAGCTCCAGAATGGAGAGAGTGCCGGACAGGTAAAGAGTCTTTAATGCAAGATCCTCGAGAACGGTTTGACGGATGTCAAGCTCCTCGATCGACTGCGGCCTGTATGTAGGCCCTTGAGAGGGCTCGGTATTGAGAAAATTAAATTCTGACATCGCTTAGAAGATTACCATCCTTCTCCCCGGCCACCCATGGTTCTACATCAGGGCGATTACTCTTTGGTTTCCCTGATTTTTCTGTTTTTCCATGGGCTTTCCCTCTTGCCTTCGCTCCACCTGTCTGTGACTCTAACCGAAAGAAACAGCACCGGGCAACCAAGGCAATCAAGGGAATTCAGGCCGAACTTGCGGTGGGGAAGGAAGTGCGTGTACTAACCGCGAGAGGGCGTTTCAAGTTGATGCAGATTCCAGTGTAAGCGCTTATTTTATTCCCGGTCAAGGGCTTTGGATTTTGAAGCCCAGCCGGAAATCTTGTCCCTTCCGAGCCGCCGTTCCGGGGCAGCCGCTCATCGTCTTCTTCCCCATTGCGAGAGAACCACCCTAACCGTCGTAGAATCAGGGAATCCCCGGCAACGCCCCGGAAAGGTTCGCCCATGCCCATCGCCGCCGATCCTCCCCTTCCCATGCGCGCCTTGCTGGCCGGCGCGCGACGGAAGCAGCCAGCCCTACTCAACTTCATCCGGCAACTGGTGCGAGCCGAGTCGCCCTCCGGCAATAAGGCGGCCGTTGACGCCTGCGTTGCCCTGGCCGCGGCCCGCGCCAGTTCCCTCGGCGGCCGCGTCAAGCTCCATCGCCAGAAGCAATTCGGCGATCTGCTGGAGGCGCGCTTCGGACCGGAATCCAAAGCAGGCCGAACCCTCCTCCTCGGCCATCTGGACACCGTCTGGCCCCTCGGCACGCTCAAGACCATGCCCTGCAGAACGGCTGAAGGCCGGCTCTGGGGCCCCGGCGCGCTGGACATGAAGGCCGGCGTCGCCATGGCCTTTACCGCCATCGAAATGCTCACGGAGGCCCACTTGCTCCATCGGGAGATCGTTCTTCTGCTCACCAGCGACGAGGAGGTGGGCAGCCCGGCCTCGCGGCCCGTGATCGAGCGGCTGGCGGCCGAGTGCGCCCAGGTCTTCGTCCTCGAGCCGGCGCAGGGGCTGGCCTACAAAACCGCCCGCAAGGGTGTCGGCAACTGGCGCATCGGCGTAACCGGAGTGGCAGCTCACGCCGGCGTGGACTTCGCTAAAGGCGCGAACGCCATTCTGGAGCTGGCCCGCGTTATCCAGACCGTGAGCGGCTGGACCGACATTGAGCGCGGCCTGACGGTCAGCGTGGGCGTTGTGGGCGGCGGGACCAGAAGCAACGTGATTCCCGCCGAGGCCTTTGCGGAGGTCGATGTGCGAATCGCCCGCAAGGCCGACGGCCCGCGCATCGAGCGTAAATTCGCCGCCCTCAAGCCGATGGATAAGACGGATAAGCGGTGCCTGCTGACGGTGACCGGCGGCATCAACCGTCCGCCCATGGAACGCACCCGCTCCACCGTCCGGCTCTATCTCCAAGCCAAAGCCCTGGCCGCCGAACTGGGCTTCCCGCTCCCGGAGGCCTCCACCGGCGGCGCATCCGACGGCAACTTCACCTCCGCTCTCGGCATTCCCACCCTGGACGGCATGGGCGCGGTCGGCGAAGGCGCGCACGCCAACAACGAATCCATCCTGATCGAGCACCTCGCCCCCAGAACCGCCCTGCTGGCCGGCCTGCTGGCGCGCTGAATTTCATTTATTTCATAGAATTAAGTCCGTGCGCGCCTACCGCAGCGCCTGATACACTTCCCACTAGCACCAAACGGAGTCTGAAAACGCCATGAAGCAAACTGTTCTGATGTTGTTATTGGCGGCCAGCACCATGGCCGCAAGCGCCCAAACCCAGCCGGCCGCCACCCCCGCGCAGCCAGCCACCCCCGCCGCCAAACCCGCCTCCCCCGCAGCGAAGCCAGCCTCCTCTGCTGCTGCCGCCAAGCCCGCCGCTCCCGCAGCCAAACCCGGCACGGCTGCCGCGAAGCCCGCGGCTACACCTGCAAAGCCCGCCGGTGCGGCCACCCCCAAGCTGCCTTTCGGCGTTCCCGCGCCGGGGCTTCCCCCAGTCAAGACACTCAAGAAGACCCTCTACACGATTCTCCTCACCTACCAGGACATCAAGGTCGGCACCGGCGTTCCGGTCGAGCCCGGCAAGCAAGTCAAGTATTTCTCCACCTTGTGGCTGGCGGCCGATGGCCACAAGCTCGACTCCACCGACGACCACCGGGCCCCGGTCTACGACAAGGACCATAAACAAGTGATGGATGCCGACGGCAAGCCCAAGATGGGTGATGCTCAGCCGGCCACGCTGGTCATTGGACAGGGCCGCGCGCCGCTTCCCGGATGGGAGTTGGCATTTGAGGGCATGAAGGTCGGTGGCAAACGCCGCGTCTTCATCCCCTGGCAGCTAGGATTGGGATTGCGGGAGATTCCCGCCCGCGACGCCACCCATCCGGGGATTCCCGCCAAATCCGACATGATCCTCGATCTGGATTTGCAGGATGTGACGGAGGCGCCGCCGCAGATGCGTCCCGGCCCGTCGGGCGGAGGCCATCCGCCGATGGGAGCTCGTCCTCCGGCCGGCGCTATGGGAGGACCGCCTCAGCCCGGTGCCGGGTCAATGTCCGTACCCCCGGCGCACCCCGGCGCTCCTGCAGCGCCAAATGCTCCAGGCGCGCCGCCCAATCCGCCTGCTCCGGCAACGCCCGCAGCTCCCGCTCCGGCAGCTCCATCGCCAGCAGCAGCTCCGGCCGCACCTGCAACTCCGCCAGCGCCAGCGGCTCCTGCAGCCCCGGCGCCGCCGCCGTCCAAGTAGCACGAGATCGTTTGGGTGCCCCATCCATTCCGCGCTCTTCGCGGAATGGGTGGGATACCACGAATCTCAACCCGCTGGGATCCCACGAACCAGAACATCATCTGTGAATCGGGACCGTCACCCCGCTCCCACCGGCAACTCCGGCGTAGCCGTGATCAGTTGTCGCGTATAGGTTTGTTGCGGATTAGCGCATAAGGCGACAGCCTCGCCGGTCTCTACCAGCCGTCCCCGCTCCATCACCGCGATGCGCGTGCTCAGGTAGCGCACCAGCGGCATGGAGTGCGAGATGAACAGATAGGTCAGCCCCTGCTCCTGCTGCAACCGCCGCAGCAGATTCACAATCTGCGCTCCCACGCTCACATCCAGCGACGAAACCGGCTCATCCAGAATCAGCAGCTTCGGCCGGAGCGCCAGCGCCCGCGCAATGTTGATCCTCTGCCGCTGTCCGCCCGAGAACTCGTGCGGATGCCGCCCCAGCGCCGACTCATCCAGCCCCACCTCGGCCAGCAACTCCGTCGCCTTGGCGCGCAACGCGGCCCGGTCCGTCCTGATCCCCGCCTCGCCCCGGTGAATCACCAGCGGCTCAGTCACAATCTCCAGCACCTTCATGCGCGGATTCAGCGCGGCGTAGGGGTCCTGAAAGACCGGCTGCATCTGCCGGCGCAGCCGCCGCATCTCCGCGCCCGAAGCCCGCGCCACGTCGATCCCGTCCACCCGCACCACTCCCGCGCTCGGCTTCGTCAGTCCCAGAATCATCCGCGCCAGCGTCGTCTTGCCCGAGCCGGACTCGCCCGCCAGCCCCAGCGTCTCGCCGGCCTCGATGGTGAGAGAAACCTCCTCCACCACCGCCCGCTGCTCCGTTCTGAGCCCCATCCGCCGCGGGTAGCTCTTGGAAACCGAATCCACCTCAATCAGCGCCATGCTTCGATGGTAAACGCGCGTCTCCATCCCGCGGCCATCCGGGAATCCAGCGGCCTGCAACGAGGGGCAGCGTGGGCCGCCACCGTGCTGGAAGCTTGGCCGGGATTCTGTGCTAGACTTTGCTCCAAAGCTCTCCCCGCTGATTGGCCTGGCTCATAGGTTGCGAGGAATGGATCGTCCCAGGCGCCGTCGATAGGAAGCGGATCAGGTTGCCCGTTGCCCGTGGCATCCCGGAATCTTGTGCTAGGAGCAATTGGCGGAAAGCCCAGGAGAACACGCCATGTCAGAACCGTCCGACGCGCCCGGTAACGCTCCCAAACACACCTGCCCGCAATGTCACCGTGATATTTCCCAGGTGGGCAAGTTTTGGATCTGCCCCGAGTGCGGACCGGCGTCCGCTCCGGCCCCTGCCGCGGATCCCTCTGCCTGCGGCGATCTGCGCAGTGTCTTCATCAGTTATGGGTGGGAAGATGCCATGGACTTCGCCAGCCGCCTTGCCGAGGATCTCAAAGGCCAAGGCAGCCTGGTGTTCTTCGATCGAAAGAGCATTCAGATAGGATGGAACTTTGATGTCCAGATCGAGCGCGGCATTCACCAGGCCGCTGTCTTTGCTGCTATCCTGACGCCGCATGCGGTGCGGGATCAGAGCATTTGCAGAGATGAAATCGCGCTGGCGCACAATGAGAACAAGCAGATCGTCCCGTTGCGGGCGAACGAGAACCCCAGGCTTCCTGTTCCCCTGCTGCTGGTGCGCCGCAACTGGATCGATTTCTCCAGGGACTACCAGGCAGGCCTCGATGCGCTGGTGCGGTTTCTGCACGGCGACGAGTCGGGATTGCTGCCTCCCACCCTGCAAATGATCACTGGCGTGGTGCCGCTTGATTTTGCGCCCGAGATTGCCCGCTTCAGCACCGGCTTTACCGGACGCGATTGGCTGGCTCCGGAGATCGACCGGTGGCTCACCACAACCGACAAGCGGGCGATGATCCTCCTCGCGGAACCCGGATTCGGAAAGAGCGCCATCGCGGCCTGGATCACCAAGAGATGGCAGAGCCAGGTCGTCGGAGTGCACTTCTGCACTCAGGGAGACTCGCGCACCAGGGATCCGTATGAGTTCGTGGCCAATCTGGTCGGCCAGTTGGATGGAACCTTGCCGGGATTCGGAGAGGCGGTGACTGAGCATTATCCCGAGCAGCGGCGCAAGACCGCCGGGGATGCATTTCGAGAGCTGATCGTGGAAGTCGTTCGCAAGCTTCCCGCTCCGGGCCATCCGCATTTGATCGTTGTCGATTCTCTGGATGAGTCGCTTGCGCAGCCAGGCGAAAAGATCCTGGATGTGCTCATCGAGCATGCCGGGGATTTGCCCCCGTGGCTTCGTCTGATTGCTACCTCAAGACCGGAGGAAGAGGTGATGAGGCGGATCCCCGCGCTCAGCGGCCTTGAACTGAATTGCGAGCGGCCGGACAACCTTGCGGATGTCAGCGCGTATATCCTCTCGCGCCTCTCGTCCGGACAACTGGCGGCGGGTACAGGGGCCGGAGCCGAAATCAAAGAGCAACTGGAAAAGCTCAGCGCCGGGAATTTCCTCTACGCAAAGATGGCTCTGGATGCGCTGGCCGACGGCGCAATGACCGCCGAAGACATCAATCATCTGGCTCCCGGACTCGTTCAAGTCTTCCGGGAGATGTTTCGCCGCCGGTTTCCCGATCCCGGCCTGTATCAGCAGGCCCACGCGTCCCTGCTGCGGGCGCTGGTTGCCGCCAGATCGCCGTTGTCTTTCGCGCTGCTCCATGAGGTCGCCGGTGGGGAAGCTGAGACCGTCTTCGACCGCCTCGATGAATTGCGCAGTTGCCTTCGAGTCACCGGCCGGGGCGAGAACGCAAGTTATTCCATCTTCCACCGCTCCCTGGCCGACTGGCTCGCCGACCGGGAAGCCGCCGGGCGCTATTGGTGCCGTATCAAGGGCGGACACGAGGCTCTGGCCCAGATAGGCTGGCGGCGCTTTGAGGCCAACTCCCTGGCCGCCGACGATTACTTCGTCCGCTACCTCAGCGATCACCTGCTGGGCGCCGAACAATGGGACCGGCTGGCCCGCTTGCTCACCGACCTGCCCCTGCTGAATTTGATCCACGAACAGCACCGAACCCACGAGTGGATGCGGCTCTGGCGGACCATGGCAGACCGTGTCGATCCCGTGGGAGGCTATCGCCAGGCCCTGGAACATTTCAAATCGGATGGGGCCAAGGGGCCGCGGATTGCCACGGCGGCCGAACACATCGGAACTCTGCTCAGGGAATTGGGCTATCCAGAGGCGGTGGAATTCGCCGAGGAGGCTGTCAAAGCCTGGGAGCCCGCGGCCGGCAGCGAGATGGTCCCTGACGGGCCGGGTATCGGAGTTTGTGCCATGTCGGCAGCATACAGCGGGTACAGCGGAGGATCCGACGAGTTGGCCAGCAGTTTGAGAAATCTGGCTGAGGCGTGGCGGTTTCAGAAGGAGTTCGACAAGGCATTGCCCGTTTATCGACGCGCGCTGGAGATTTGGAAGCGACTCCATACGGAACAGAGCGCCGAGGTTGCCACAATCTACCACGATTTTGCCGAGTTCTATCGCGACAAGGGCGAACTTTCCACGGCCATCGACTACAACCAGCGCGCCATGGCCATCCGCGAGAAGCTTGTTCCTGTCGATCTGGCGGCCTTGGCCGATTGCGTCAACGATACCGGCGTGATGCTGTGGGAGTCCTCCAGGGACCAGAAGGCACTGGAGTATTACGGGCGCGCCCTCGCCCTCTTTCGCCGGGCATATCCTTCCGGCGAGCACTATGACATTGCCACCGTGCTCTCCAACATCGCCGATTTCCGCGAGTCGGCGGATTTAGAGGCCGCCGTTCTGCAGCAGGAGAAGGCGCTCAAAATGGCCCTCCTCTTTCGTCCCTTTCATTTCCGTCATTGCCGGAACATTCGCGCCAAAATCGTGTCCGGATTCACAGCCCTGGAGAAGTATGACCGCGCGGCGGAATATCAGC
The DNA here is from genome assembly GCA_049522975.1 of Occallatibacter sp. Taxonomy (GTDB): domain Bacteria; phylum Acidobacteriota; class Terriglobia; order Terriglobales; family Acidobacteriaceae; genus Telmatobacter. The sequence continues at coordinate 105,779 of JBEKNI010000020.1, forward strand.
GGGAGTCGGTACGTTGCGCCGACCTGCTGGCGGCCAGTGGAACGGCTGAGCGGGTCAATGAGAGAAGAAGGCTCCTTCACCTGATGAGAATGGCCGGCATGACGGAGCAAGCTAGGCGCGTGCATGAGGAGATCCTCGAGCTGATCGGTATGCCGGCCGATGCCGCCATGGCGGCGGCTGCCCGGGACCAGGATGTCGAGATGCAGGAACTGCCCTTGCGCGAACAGGCATTCAAATATTTTCAGAGCGGCGATTACCCCAGAGCCGAGCAGGTCTTGCGCTTCATGATCGCGCAGGATTGTGAGGTTCAGGGAACCCGCGTTCATCTGGTCAGGGTGCTGCTGCTGCAAGACCGGGCCGACGAGGCTCGCATAGAGGTCGAGGCGGCCTTGAAAGATCGCGCCAATGGCGAACAGCCTTACGTGCTGCAACGAGTCTTGTTCCTGCGCCTCCTGCTGGCTCTGCTGGCCGGCGAACCCGCACAGCAGCATCTCCAGGCGCTGCGTTCCGAGCTCGAAGATTCAGGGGCATTCATGCACTGGGAGGTGGCCGCGTTGCTGGATCACGTTCGACCCCGGCTTGCCGATGCCGCCAACGCGCTCTTGGCCGAGCTCGCCCAGGCAATCAACGATCCAGAGGCCAGAGCCAAGCCTTCCCAGGCTCCGAAGGAAGCGCCTGGGCAGGGCCGGTGACCGCGAAGCCCGGTGTGCCAATCCTCATTCGCTTCAGTCCGGCGATTGTTCTTGAAGTTGAAGGCCGCCGGCCCTTCGCGCCGCGGCCTGATAAGCTAATCGAAAATCCACTTCAGCGAGGTCGCCGCGATATGCCGATTCAATGCGCGTTGTTCAGCCGCGACAACTCCCCGGTCCGGATCGAGATCGAATCCCCCTCCGTGCTTCCAAAGGCTGTCGGAACAGAGCGGCTCCCCGCGGCCGTTGTGGTGCGGGCTAAGGATCTGGAGGTATTTGGCGAGTGCACAGGTCTCTTCAAGGACCACAACAGGAAAGACGAGCACAAGGGCCTCTCGGAGTATCTGCTGGGTAAGAGCAAGCAGTATCTGCTCGGGCAGGGCAAGCAGATTCCCTTTGTCGCCGCGAGTTTTACCTCCGGCGGACGGATGAAGCAAGGCATCGACATCCTGCTCGCGAACGCCGGCAAGGCCGGCGAGTCCGGCATCTATCTTCTCGGGGTCGGCGAAGAGCTTTTTCTTCAGCTCTGGAGCGGCGCGCGCTCTGAGGATGATTCCTTGCGGCCTGCTTCCCACGGAAACCGCCTGGCGGATTTGATCGCGCCGTTGCCGGGCGAGGCTCAGCTTACCGATCTTTTCTGGGGAAGATCCGAGGCCTACCACGAGGTCCGGCAACTGATCCTGCGCGCCGCGCGGATCAGCGCTCCGGTGCTGATCCTGGGAGACGCGGGCACGGGAAAAGAAGTGGTGGCGCGGGCAATTCATAGCCTGGGAGAGATAGACAAGCCTTTTATCCCGGTCAATTGCGCCGCGCTTCAAGGCGAGCTTTTTGAACTGGAGCTCTTCGGTTACGCAGCCGGCGCGCTCCCCGGCGGGCTGCTGAAAGGCAAGGCTGGCCAATGGGAGACAGCGGGCGGCGGCACGCTCTTTCTGGATGAGATTGGCTGCCTGCGATTGGATAACCAGGAAAAGATTCTGCACGCATTGCAGGAAGGATTCGTCCGGCGCGTGGGCGCATCGGCGAATACTCCGGTCTCCGCACGAGTGATTGCCGCCAGCCGCAACCTCTGGGAGTTGGTGCAAAGAGGCCAGTTTCTTGAAGACTTATATTATCTGATGCGGCAGTTCCTGATTCGTACCCCGGACCTGCGCGGGGATCCCCGCAACGTGGAAGTGATTTCTCAGAAGCTATGGCGGGAGATCACCAACTCCGACGCCCGGCTACCCCAGGAAATCCTCGACGATCTCTGCCGCCATCGCTGGCCGGGGAACGTCCGCGAACTGCGCTCGGTGCTGAGTTTTCTCCACAACCTCTTTGACGCGAGCGCTCCCACGCGCAAGCAACTGAACATGGTCTTCCAGCAATTCGGCCTGGCGGCGGGTTATGGCCAGCGCGCGCCCGGCGCCGGCGATCCGGCCTTGTTGCAGGTCGAGTGCCTGCGGATGATTTGCCGCGCCGATGATGCGATTCATGCCTGCGAACAGGAGTTGAAGCCTCTGGCGGCTGGCCTTCCGCTCAGCGCCGCGGCGCACGAGTCCCTGGCGCGCATCCGCGAAGAGATGCAGGCTCTGATGCGCGATCGGCTGTACTTCGGCAGCCATGAGACCTATCAGGCAGTGGCGCGCGTGGAGGAGAGCCTGGGAAAGCTGCTGGAACCGCGCAAGAAGGATCTGAGCGCGCTTCTCGGCCTCTGGCAAGAGAATCTTGCGCCGGAGATTCATCGGGCGGTCGTCCAGCTTTTTGCGGAGATCCAGAAACTGCGTGAATCGATGGGCGCACGTGCATGAATTCTTTCCCCCTTGAGCCGGAACGCGGCTTGCGCTCTTTTTCGCGCAATAACTCAACTCATTCGCTTCGCTCAACCCGATAACTCAACCCAGTAACTCAACCCGAGAGGATTGATCTTTATTTATCTTATTGACAGTTAATAACTTAACTATCCAGGCAACTAACAGGCGCCTGAATCGTTCCTCTAAATAGGAACAATTGCATTGTTCCCGAGGAGCGTAAATCCATGGTGAGCGATCTGCAAATTCCGTTGCCAGGGGGCGATTTCGGCGCGTTGATCCGGGACTTGAGAAGCGGGTTGAGGCAAGTGCTGAGCGCCCTGGAAAAGGTGGTCGAGAAGATTGAGGAAATCGAGAAGAGACTGAAGGATCTCGAGAATGGCGGGGTTCGCGGCCCCCTACCGCCCGGCGCGCCCAGGTTTGTGTATAACATCGATATTCTGCCCAGCGCCAATGGCTCCCGCTCCTTTGAGGTCTCGGTCGATGGCAAGGAAGGCTTCCTTTTGGGTCCGCGCCTGGCGGGGCTTCTGGAATTCATCGCCTCGGGCGAGAGAGACCGCAACGCGGCGGATCCCCTGGTTGGCTGGCGGTCGTGGAAGGAACTAACTTCCCTGAAGGATTCGGCCGGCAAGTGTTTCCGCAGGGCCTACGTAAACACCATGGTGAATCTGCTGCGCGACACGCTTCTCCACGAAGGCTTCAGCCGCGACCTGATTCAGACCAACAAAGAGAAGGGCGTGCGCCTCCGGCTCAAGCACAGCTCGCGCGGCCCGCGCCACGCCTCGATTCCCGGCTGGTAATCCGCTACGTAAAACCCGGCGATAGCTGCCGCGGCGGGTTTTGCTTCCCGCGCGCAGTTCTAACTCGAAGTTATGCGTTCTCGCCCAACATTCGCGAGGCGCTGACATACACGTCCAGCAATGTAACTTTGGCGCTTCCGGTCAGGCTCGCCCGCGCGGCCGCTACGTCGATGAGCTTCACGGCCTTGCCCGGCAGCGAGCCGTCCATAGTGAGTGAACGCTCCACCGCGGCCTGCTCCACTTCGGCGTCGATCTCCACGCGATGATGCGCGGCGATCGACGGCCGCAGCAGCTCCAGCACACGGCGCGTGTCGCTCGCGCAGAGTTCCTTGAGCCGCACGATCTCCAGCCTCGACTCCAGCGGATGCGCCGCGAAGCGCTGCTCGTGGTCCGCCAAGGAAGTGGCAATCAGCCGCGCTCCCTGGTCCAGCGCCTCGCGCAGTAGAACCGGGCCGCGCGGCACGCCGATCATCGCCCACTCCGCCTGCTCCAGCGCCAGCACCGCGCCTGTCTCCCTCGCCTCGCGCAGCAGCGCCAGCAGCAGCGCCTCGCGCTCGCTCTCAAACAACGTACCAGCCATCATCGCGCCCATATTCACCTTGAGCACTTCCCGCTTGCGCCCGGCCAGCAGCCTCGCCACGCCATCGAGAAGATTCGTCTTGCCCGTGCCCGTATGGCCCAGAATCAGCGACAGCCGCCCCTCCCAACTAAGCGCGCAAACCGCTGCCTGCTCGATCTCCTCATCGCGAAAGAGCGTCGCGCCCGCTCCGCCGGCAACAGCATTCGTCAAACTCTCCGCCCATGACGCCAGCAGCTTCTTCCTGGGTGCGGCGGGCGCGGCGGATGCGTCGCTAGTCTCTTCGTCAGCCCCCAGAATGTTCAGGGCGAATTTCAGCGCAGCGGTCAAATCGCCGTGCAGGCTGCCGCCAAAGGTCAGCACGCGCCATCCCTGTTGCGTAGCGCCGGCCGCAAAGGCATGGGCCAGCGCCGCGTCCGCGCCCTGGTACTCCAGATCCTCGTCCACGCAGACCACGCAAGGCATTCCCTCGGTCGAGCGCTTGATCAGCACATTGGTCCGGGCCTTGTTGAAGCAGCGCTGATTCGCGGGAACCCGCTTCAGCGCCAGCGTATCCTGGTCCGGCGCCTCTACCCGCAGGCGCATCCGTCTTAGCTTCGCTTCCAGGCCCGCATCGAAAGTGGTTTCATTCGCCATCGCTATTCTTTCTCCCCGCGCACATCGATCAGCCGGGTGCCCCACCCTCGCCGCGTTCTTGTTTCTGCGGCTAGGGTGGGATACCAAGAATCCCCATCCGCTAACTCGCTATCCCGCAAAGCGGGAGCTAACTCTCCGCCTCTTTCCACCAAATCCGCTAGCAACGATGGGAACTCCCTAAAAGACCGATGCGCTCTCTTCCACCGGCGCGTCCTGCCATAACTCCTCTTTCGCAAATGGGTCTGACAAATCGAGCAGCCTGCCGTACCGCTGGCTATAAATCCGCTGCCATGTGCAGCACCAGCCTCCGTGTCCGTCTCCAGCCACGCGCTTCACTACAGCGCCGCGTAGCCTGGCGCGCCCGGTGGCTGGCGGGTTGCGCATCGCATGTTCGATGTTGTCGATGCCGCTCACGCGATGATCGAGCGCCCCAGCCTCGTCCATCATCGAGAAAAGCCCTCGCGGCCCGAGTTGGCCAAAGCGCATATCGATCTCGAAGAACTCCGGGCGCAGCGCCAGCATCTTCCTTAACTCATTCCACTCCAGGCCCCTTCTGCTCAGCAGGGCGCTCAGGCGTTTAACGAGATCGGGAATCGGCGTCCCAGGGCCAATCACCTGCTCCAGCGGAAACCGCCCGCCATCGGCCGTCAATCCGATCGCCTTCCGCATCCGCTCCAGAAGCGCGTTCCAGAACCTCAGGTGATTCCAGTTCAGCACGCGCCGCTCCGCATGGCTCATGTAGAGCCCCAGCTTGGTTGGCCAATCCAGCGCCCCCGCTGCCGCCGCCGGGCCTCGGTCGAGCAGATCGAGCACGCGCCGCCATTGTTTGCAAACCTCTGGCGCCCAGAGCGGCATGAAAGAGTCGCTTCGATGCGCCTCTGCCATCTCCAGATAATGCCGCTGAATCTGAATGGCCGTTCTTCGCGCCGAACCTTTTAGGTCGAGTGGCCTCTTCAAGGTCAGATCGCCGGCCACCGTTCGCAGCGCATCGAGAGGCGAATCCAATTGCACAGCATTGCCGGGCGCCAATCCCGCTTCGGCCATGGCGACGATCAGGCTGGTCGCGCCGAATTTAACGAACATCGCCAACTGCGAGCAGAGACTCTCTCCGCAGAGAACATGCAAGCGATGGTAGCCGGCGCACAAAGGCTCATCCTTGGTGTGAAAGATTCCCCGCTCGTTGGTCGAGTCCGATGAGATCGCGCGCTCCATGTGCGCCGCCCGCGGACTCAGCGTAAACTCAAGACCGGATGAAAATGGATGGAAGCCTCCTGCGCCCGCGTAGACCACGCGAGTTACAAGGTGGGGAATTAGCTGCTGCGGCATCGACGACGGACTTAGCCGATGCATGTAGGACTCGTGGCATCCCCAGGTCGCGCCGTTGTCGCCGTAGTCCACATTCACGCGAAAGCAATTAACCTCCAGCCCCGGAGCGCAATGACCGGCAAGCCTCTCCAGCAGCCGCAGCATCGTTTGGTGGCCGGCTTCAACGTAACGCACCGCATCCCACGGATTGGCGCACTCCGGCGTGGAAAACTCCACGTGCATGCCGCAGTCGAGATAGAGTCGCGCCCCGTTCTCCAGGAACAGGCCCGACGAGCTGCCGTCCTGCACATTGGGCAGCGTGGCGTGCGCCAACTCCATAAGGCGCCGGATCACCGGCACTCGCTCCACCGGCTCCCGCCCCTGCATGGCGCTGATGGCGTACTCGGTCTCGACTCCCAGCAGCCGTTCGGCCATGACTATTCGCCGCCTTGCTGCCTGCCCGCGCGCAAAAATGCCTCCGAGTTGCTCCCCGCCAGCGCGCGTTGAATCGCCTCGTCGCCGGCCGCCAGCAAGCGGTCGCCTTCGGCGCGGATTTGCTGCAACAGACCGCCGGAACCCGGATCGGGATCGCCGCCGCACTGCCGTTGTTCAGTGTTGAATCGTTGCAGGAAGCGCATATTGTTTTCCTCCTTTGGAATTTGCAGTTAGGTTTTTTGGGAAGAGGGCCTTGGGTGCCGAGAGCGATTCTAGCCCGTCAAGCAACTCCGTAAAATTCCCCGAGCTGTCGAAGAATCGCTGGGCCTCGGCTTGCGTCAATCCCAGCGGATTCTCCAGATCGAATGTGCGATAAGACGGCCACGCGTAGCGCCCGCGCAGTTTGAAAGTCATCGTGTCCCAATCCACGCTGGTAACTTCGACGCCCTCCGAGTTAGCGCGCCGCAGCAGCATCGCCCTGGTCCACGCGCGCGTCTCTGAAGGCGGATTCGTTGCGAAATGAGCAATGCGCTCCGGCGAAACCAGTTGCTCGGCAAAGCCGCTCTGCTCGTAGGCCCAATACAAGCCGTCGTTGTCCAGGCTTGAATAAAGCTGATCGATCACTTTGATCTCCGGAGACCCCCAGTCGAGTTCGGGGCGCTGCTCCAGGGTCCTTTCAATCGCCAGCAGCTTCATCACCCAGTCCAGCCGCGGCGCAACGGCCATCAGGTCGCCCGCCGCCAGCTTGCTCACGGTCTCTTCCCACAGCGCGATAATCTCCGCGGCGCGCGGAACGATCCCATCGAAAACTCCCTGCGCGGCATAACATTTCACGTCTTCCAGATAGGCGCTCTGTAACTCGACCGCCGTGAGGCTCTCTCCGGAGATCAGCTCCGCGCGCGCCCGCAGGGTTGGATCGGAGCTATAACTCTGCAGCGCGGCCAGCGGATCGTCCAGAATCAAACGCGAATCGACCAGACCAAGTTCGATCAGCGTGAGGATCAGTTGCATCGGACCTATCCGGAAGAGGCAGGAGCCATGCGCCAGCGCGCTGTCGAAGAAGATCACATGCAGCCGCGCCGGGGCCGACGGGTCGCTGATTCCGCTTCGTCCGCAAAGCGCTTCATCCCTGGAGTTCACAATCGGCCGGTTGTACGTCGTCTGAATTCCTTGAAGTGTTTCAAAAAAGTCGGCGCGCTGGCTCAGTTGGTAAGGCGTAGAAGGCCGCCGGTTCTCTGAATCAACTTTGCCCTGTCCGGTCAGCACAATTCCCGACACCTGAAAGGAAGCCAGAAACTGAAGATAGTGCGCCTTGCGCCAGAAGATATTGTCGAAGGCGCGCCGGCTAATCATGAAATTCACATGGCTTCCGTACGAATTGTTTTGTCCGTCGCTGTTATTGACTAACACCTGGATGCGCTCGTTCTGTCTCCGGCCTTCGTTGGCGTTGTCGAGCGCGCTTCTCGCGATGCGCAGCATTCCATGCCACGCCGCCACATGATCGAATGCGCTCAAAACCTCTGGCAGGCAAAGCTCAGCGTGATCCAGATCGATATACGCGCTCCCCCCATTGCACGCCAGAAAGCGCCGGCTCACGTCCTGCGGATTATAGGCCCATACGCTCGTCGAGGCTTTGCTGCCGGCGTTGCTCCCGGTCCCCGCGCGAGCTGCGGAAGAGCCCGCCGGCCACCAGTTGCTTGCATAACTGCTCTGGCGGTTCGGCAAGCCTTTGATCTGGGCCAGCAGCGCGCGTGAGGCTTCGTAGCCGGTGCCCCCGGCGTACTCCACGCCGGCAATGAAGTTACCCAATTCGATGTCGGCGCCGCATAACTTGGGCAGTGCTCTGGCAGTCGCGTCTGGCGTCCGATGTCTGCTCATTTCAAGCCGCCTCCACGCGGTAAAGGTGAGGATGACGAACCTTGTGCTCGATGAAATCGACGCGCACCACGTCAATGTCCTGGGGCAGATCGCGCAGGTAATTGCGGGCATTGCGCGGCGTCAGCGCGCGCGGTGCCGCATGGAAGAAACCGCTGACGGCGGCGCTGATATCCCCCAGCGCGATGCCCGCCGGCCCGCCTTGCGCCTCGCGAATGCAAGCCCGCTGCAAGGCGGAATTGGCAATCGCCGCCAGTTCCGCGCCGCTTACCAGGTCGGCGGCCCGCACCATGCGGTGCTTGCCGTCGCGCAGCGTCAGATCCGCTAACTCCGTGTCGCCGTTCTGCGCGAACAGTTGCGCAATCGCCTGGTCCAGCAGCGCCTCGCGCGCCGCCGCCTGCCCCTCGCCATTCGACGCATAGGGAACGTGCGCGCTCAGGTGGCGGCTCAGAATGGCACGCGCCGCTTTGCGATTCGGCTGCGGGAAGTGCAGAACCAGATCCCCCAGCCTTCCCGCTCTCAGCAGCGCGGGATCGATCGAGTCCATGCGGTTGGTGGCAGCCAGAATCACAATGTTTCCGCGTTCCTCCAAGCCGTTCAATTCCGCCATGAAGGCATTGAGCATGCGGTCGTCGATGCGGTTGATTGACTCGCCGCGGTTGCCGCCGATCGCATCCACCTCGTCAAAGAACATCACCACCGGAACATCCGGTTCCGCCGCTGCCGCCTCGCGCGCAATGCGAAATATCTCGCGGTAATTTCTTTCCGTGGCCCCATACCAGATTTCGTTGAGCCCGCCGGGCTTGATGTTGATGAAGTGCGAGCGTCCGCTCCGCGACAGCGTGGCCAGCCAGGCGCAGGTTGCCCGCGCCACCTTCGTCTTGCCATTCCCCGGAGGTCCCTCCATCAGAACCGACCTCTTCGGCGCAAGCCCGTATTTGCCGGTCAGATCCTTATAGACCGTGTGCAGGGTCAGCGTCTCTTTCACTGTCTCGATCTCGCGATCCAGCCCGCCGATCTCATCGAATGAGTCGCTCGGAGTCGCCTCAAGAAAATACTGTTCGCCCTTCGATGGCTCCACCTTCTCGAAGGCCAGGCCCGCGTTGCGGCTGAAGCGCACCCCGTCGCCGGCCTTCAGCGCCGCCTCGCGCAGCGCGGCTGTGGAAAGCACCACAAACTCCTCATCGCGCGAGCGCAGCACCATCCGCCCACTCCCGGCGTCGCGGCTGTAAGTGGCCACTTCGCCGGTCAGGGAACTTGAGCTCAGCGACTTCGCAACCAGCGCATTGCGTTCATGAGTTAGATAGACTTCGTCGCCCGGGGTTAGTTCTTCCAGAGCAACTCCTTCTCCCACCTGCACCACTCGGCGATCGCCGTCGGTCTGCACCAGCGCGCCCTGCACGCCGGGCATCTCCGCCGCAGCCAGAAAGACGGCCGGATAGAACGGCGGCGCGGTCAGGCTCTCGATCAGCTCCCGCAGCTTGCCGTGCTTCTCCTCCATGCCGTACAACGCTTCCTGTTGCCGCGCAATGCACTCCATCAGGAGGCGATCTACGGCCGCGGGATTCTCCAGCAGTCCGCTCTCGCGCAGTTGCGCCAGGGCCGCCACGCGCTCGTCAAGCGGCGCCGAGCCCTCTGCGCTGAGGATCTGCTCCAATATGCCGCCTGCCATGCTCATCTGTTCTGCTGTTCTACGCGCCACTGTTTTTCTCCTCCAAAACATAGAACCCTCGGGGTTGCAAAAGGCCTTCCCGGTTGCCGAACATACTTAAGGTCAAATCGGTGAAGGCCGTGTCGTTGGTTACGATGGCGATGCTGTAGGCCCGCGGAAATGCCGCTCGCATCACCGCTTCATCGTCGGCGGAAAAAAAGTCCTTTGCCAGGTGGCAGTTCTTCTGCTTTTCTGGCGTGCACTCCTTGCCCCTGCACCACGTTCTCACCGGATGCGCGTGATGGTATCCGACGGGTACTTCGCCCCGGTTGCGCAGCCGTAGCGCGGCATCCGCCGCGGCCCAGGTCTGCGCCGTAAAGGTAAGCTTCACGTTCGTGCCCAAGGTATATTCGGCTGCTATCTGCGCGGTAACTTCAAGGAAGATCTCCCGCGCATCCGCACCGCGCCAGAGCTTTCCAATCAGTATTCCGCCGACCTCGATTCCCTCATGCGCGCGCGTCAGCGCCGCCGCTTCCTCAAGAACCTGCCGGTGAACAAAGACGGGCATATCATCGGCGTCGATAACTCCGCTGGGCGTCGCTCTGCGCAGAAAGCTTTCCAGAGACGCATCCTGAACAGGCAAACCTGGCGACACATTCGTGACCGCGAGCCCGCCGGCTGCCGGCGCTTCCGCCGGCGCCGGGTGCGCCACCACCATGTAAGTGAATGTCTCTCCCTCGCGCAGCTTCTTCTGCTCCACAAAGACAGAAGCAACCGCGCTCGCGAACTCCCGAAAATGCGTATTGGGAAACTCCGCCGCAACCGGCCGCCGCCCTGGCTGCTCGATCTGGATGCGGTAACCCCTGCAATAAGGCTCGCCCAGCGTGCGCTCCCAAATCGGAAGAACAGACGCGCTTCCATCTCCATCGAGGGCAAGTTCGCCCTTCCGCTGATGACAAAAGCGCGTCCACTCCAACTCCGGTTCCCACTCCCTCTTCGCCACCACGGTGCCAACGCTGCTTCCATCCTCGCCGTAGAGGGCGACCGCAAAGCGATATGGAAACGTCAACGTCATAACAAGTCCTCGTTGTCCTGTCTCGGGTGCCCCACACACTCCGGGTGCCCCACCCTCGCCGCGTCTTTGTTTTTTGCGGCAAGGGTGGGAAACTCAAAACTCAACCAGTCCGCTGCTCAGCAACCCCCCAGACCCGCATCGATGTTGGGCTGCAACGTCAATCTGTCTCCGCGTTCCAGCGCATCCCCGATGCGTTCGGATGCGTTCAGGTGGCGCCCCTCTCTCTCCAGCCTTGCCTGGTAAGTCAAAGGCGCACCGCTGGCGTCATTGCGCGGCAAATTCATCTTGCCGAGCATCTCGTGAACGAGCTCGCCTACCGTGTTGCTGGTCGGCGCGTTCGCCACGGAGAAAACCTTCTGGCCGGAGACATCGCTGATCTCCAGCGGAATCTCAAGCGTGGTTTCTGCTTTTCCCATGGTCAATTCTCCTCTTCGTGTTGGTGTGGATTGGTTGAAGATTCGCGCGCCGCCAGGTAACACCGGGCCGCCGCATCGTTGAGCAGCACATCCGCCTCGCGCGCGCACATCCGGTAGGCGATCGACAACGCCGCCAGGCCATGGTCGATCTCTTCAGCGGCCGGCGCGGCCGGAAGACAGACCTGAAACCCGTAGCTCTCATGCCCATCCGCCGCCGTCGCATAGCCGCGCGCCATGCGCAGGGCGCTGCTGACCGTCAGCAGAAATACCGCCAGCGCCTGCCGGCTCATCTCCGGCGCCGTATTCGCGCGAACCAGTTCCACGCTCAAATCGAGACCGTTCTCCGTCATGCGAATCGCGGCCGGCGGAGCGGACTCCGCGCCCAGCTTCGCCGAAAAATCATTCGGGCCGCGCTCCGCGCAGCTCCACGAACTCCCGCGCAGCAGCTCGCCCAGGTTGATCGCGGACTCAGCGGCGCGCGGCGCGGCATTGCTTTCGCCGCCCGAATCGCATTCAAGAGACCTCAGCAGCCCCACGCCGTCGTGAAATCCCTTCAGCGCCCGCTCCATCCGATCCAGTAACTGCCTCTCGTCCAGAACCGCTAACTCCGCGCGCAGGTGCAGGCCGCTGCTCGATGAATTCAGCGCCAGCTTCACTCCTCCGCTTAGCGCGCTGTTTCCCTCGAGCGCGCGTTGCAGAGCGGCCCCGCTCCGGCGAATCCCATCCGGACGGCACGCAAGCTGAAGAAAGCCTTCGTCAAGCGATGCATCCATCGGCAGCCGCGCGCCGTTCCGCACCGCGCAACTCCAGCGCCACGGACCAACCGCCTCCAGATCTTCCGCACATTTGTCGAGCACGCGATACGCCGTCGCGGCCGCCTCGTTGGTAATCCTCATAGGGCCTGAACCTCCAGTCGAAGCGGCCTTCTCTTCAAAGGCCGACGGTCCGTAGGAAGACGATGCCGGTTTTCCCGCGCCCACGCACAGGCAAACCGGTTCAGCGAGTCATCCTCCCTGGGGTTGTACTTTTGATAACTGATAATCTCGTAGACCTGGTAAAGAATATCCACCAGCGGCGTCCCCGCCGTGATCCTCCCAACGCAAATCATGGGCAGATCGACGCTGATATTCGGATGCCAGATTCGCGGCGTGAAAACCCGCAGCATCTCAAACGGATCGGCACGCCGCAGATAATCTTGCGGAAACCAGATTCCCACCTGAAACGAGTTAGCCTCCTTGATTTCGCCATTCGCCTCCTTGATAAGTCCCTTGCAGAAAAACTCGGCGACAAAATGCGGCGGCGTCATCGGAGCCACGTGCAGGCGCAGTATGTCGCTCGCTTCGGTCAGCGCTATCCCCTCGGCTAACTGTCGCTCCATGAATCCCTGGTAGATCGGATCGGTCTCGCTGTAAACTCTCTCGCTCATGCCGCCTCCTGCCGCAACATCCGGTGATGAATCCGATGGTGCTGGCCGCCGCCGGAGACGATGTCGCCGGCCCTCAGCCCGATCTCCGCCAGAGTTAGCTTCGCGAACTCGCCGGCTAGCTCGCGATTGAGCCGCTCCAGCGACCCAAAGCCGGAGGAAGTCATGCGCCGATTGCACGCCGCGCACCGCGCCAGAGGCCGATTCAGCCGCAGCGATTTCTCTCCCCTGCGTCCGCAGCCGGGGCACACCAGCTCCGTGACGAAGGAATGTCCCTCCACCTGCAAACTGCCCAGCGCGTCCAGCGCCGCTCCCAGCGCCGTCGCCTCCGGCTCGCACTCCCACGGCTCCACATGCCACGTTCTGTGATCGAAGCGGCACCAGGGATTTCTCCTGCTGGCTGTCACCTGCGCGAAATGGTTTTCCGCGCCGACGATCACCTGCCGCGCCGCCACCGGCTCGGCCTGCTCGCCGCTCAGTATCTTCGCAACCTCGATGGCCAGAAGCGATGCCGCCAGCGCGCCCAGCGCCGAGGACGCCATCGTTGGAAACGCAGCCCCGCCGCCCGCGCCGCACAGGTACTCCTGCTCCAGCAGCGCATAATCCTCATGGCTCCAGCCGCACTCCAGGCAAGCGCCATCCGGCCCGGGCGCATAAGTGCTTACGCGCGCCAGATTCTGGCTGCCCAGCACCCCGCAGTCAATCCACGGAATCCCCAGCCTCCAGGCAATTTCGTTCACATGCTGGCGCGAAGAACGGCTGTCCAGGCAGCTCACGATCAGATCGGCCTTGAGCAGCCCGCGGGGCGCATCCTCAATCCGCTCTTGCAGCGCAACCACTTCGAGGCCCGACGCTCCAAGACTCGGCCTGATCCGTTCGAGCTTATTCGCCTGCGCCGCAACCTTCGGCTGCCCCACGTCCATGCGGTCGATATTCTGCACGGCCACATTCCCGATTTCGTAGCACTCAGGGTCGACGAGCGTGATCCGTGAAATCGAAGCCATGCGGGCCAGATGCGGCAGCAGATGAGAACCCGTATTGCCCATGCCGGCGACAACAATGTGATGTTTTCCCATCTGCTAATCCTCCTCCGGCGTCCACGCGAAGCCGGCCTCGAGATCGGTGGGAAAATCGCAGTACGGGCACTTCGGCGCGTAACTCCAGCAGTTAAGCTCGGCCGTCTGGCAGCACCACACGCCGCAGTTCGGGCAGCATACAGCCGGTGTGCCCGCCTCGATTCTCTGCCTGCACCTGCCGCAGTAGACCGCCCGCGTCGCACCCGGAAACGGCACGACCTCCGCCAGCGATTCCGAGGAAAAGTACCGCACCGCCGCGCCGGTGCGTATCTCATCGCGGTCGGCCAGAACGCAAAGCCCGCCGTGCGCCGCGCGGCCATTCACGCGCACATCGGAGTTAGACGGCGAAATCAGCGCCCATGCCCGCGCTGCGCCATCCGCGCGAACCAGTCGCGCCGACTCCGCGCCCGCCGTCGAAGCCTCCTCCGCGTGCCGAACCGAATCAGAGGTAAGATCGTAGAGCGCCGCATCGAGCTTCTGAGCGCCCCATCCGTCCGCTGTGTTCTTCGACCAAATCACGCTCATCGGAAATCTCCAACTCCTGATTACAAACGTCGCATCAAATGCGAGCCGAAGCCGCAATCACCTCACCCATTTCTTCCAATACCCGGCGAATATCGGGCCAAATTGCTGAAAAATAGAAGAGGCATCGAAGAGATTGTTTCCGGCTCAATCACTTCCAGTCACTTCGCCGGAACGGGAAGCGTAGGGAAGCCCTGATTAATTCGGCTTTATATCAGTGGTCCACCGGCTTCGCCGACCCACGGTGTAGGAAGCTGTAGTGCCGGCCTCCTGGCTGGCTGTTGTGTGGACCTCCCGGTTCACGCCGCACTCTGCACAAATAGGAAGAATGTTCCAACTCTTCGGCCCATCGATGCAACCAAGCACGAGCACGAGGACAGGTCCAGGCCAGGTGACCGAAAGTGTTCCGAAAGGAAGCTCCTCGCGTCTAACTCCAGTCCTCTCAGCCTTGGCCCAAATCGCACTTCGCCAATCACTCGGTGATTGCTCCCCGCCCTCGCATCCATGTCAGCCTAGAATCCGAGGGCAATCCCTAAGATGACCGACCGTCTCTTTGGAGTGGAAACCGAATATGCCATCGCTGGCCTGACTCCGGACGGAGCCATGGACCGCGAACCGATTCTGCAACGCCTCATGGCGCACGCCGGCCACGAGCTTGTCCAGTTACCCGACCTCAACTCCTCCGGCGGTTTCTTTCTCTCGAACGGTTCCCGTTTCTATGTCGATTGCGGCAACCACCCGGAGATCTGCACGCCGGAGTGCGCCGATCCATGGGACGCCGTCCGTTACATTGAGGCTGGCCACCGGATTCTTGCCCGCCTGGCTTCCTCGGTCGCCTCCGCCAGCCCGCCGGGAACCCAAATTCTCTGCTTCCGTTGCAACGTCGATTACTCCGGCAATCAAACCACCTGGGGCTGCCACGAGAGTTACATGCACCGCATCGCGCAAGACGCTCTCCAGCCGCAGATCATCCCTCACCTTGTAACTCGACTTATCTATACCGGGGCGGGCGGCTTCAATCCTCTCTCGCGCGGCCTCGAGTTCTCGCTCGCCCCGCGCATGGCCCATTTTCGCCGCCTGGTAACCGAGAGCTCGACCAGTTCGCGCGGAATCTGGCACTCCAAATCCGAGCCGCTTTGCTCCGGCTACAACCGCCTTCACGTCCTATGCGGCGAGAGTCTCTGCTCCGAGACCGCAAACTTCCTCAAGATCGGCGCAACCGCTCTGATCGTCGCCATGGCCGACGCGGGCCACCTGCCGGGAGCTGCCGTTCAGTTAGCCGACCCGCTGGCCGCCATCCACGAAGTCGCCGGAGATGTGACCTGCAAGAAACCGCTCCGCATGGCCAACGGGAGTTATCGGTCGGCCATCTCCATTCAGCGCCATTATCTGCTTCATGCCGAAAGCCGCCTGCGCGACGGCTTCATGCCCTCATGGGCCCCTGAAGTCTGCCGCCGCTGGCGCGCGATTCTCGATCGACTCGAATACTCGCCGGCCTCCGTCGACAAAACTCTCGACTGGGAAATCAAGCGCGCTCTGTATCAGAACCACGCCCGCGGCCTCAACATTCGCTGGGATGCGTTGCCCATCCTGAATCGGATCATCGAAGAGTTGACCGCAGCGCTCGCCGCCCGCAAAGGCCCGGAGCAGGCGATGCCTCTGGAGCTCGCCATCGCCCCCGGGCGCCGCAAGCTCAAGGAAGTGGCGGCGTGCGAGCCGCTCCTGCGCTCCCGCGGCCTCCAATGGGATGACGTCAGGGCGCTCCTCGCCTCCCGCCAGAAGTTCTTTGAAATCGACACCCGCTTCGGCCAGCTCGGTCCCCAGGGCATCTTCCAGTCGCTCGACCAGGCCGGCGTCTTGAATCACCGCGTCGTCGAAGCGGACTCCATAGAGAAAGCGGTAACTCAGCCGCCCGCAACCGGCCGCGCGCGCCTCCGCGGAGAAGTTATCCAGCGCCTGGCCGCCTCCGGCAACGCGCGCGGCGACTGGCAGTGCGTGATCGACTACGGCAAGAACCAGGTGCTCGACTTATCCAACCCATTCGCCAGCCAGGAATCCTGGGGCCCGCGCCGCCGCGACGACACCAGCGATGCAAGGCGGCTGCGCGGCCTCGCGGATCTTATTGCCGCCGAAGCGAACTCCCGCCAGCCCGGGTCTGACCCATATGAGCGCAGGCAGGACGCCGCCGATCGCATTCTCACGGGCGACTTCGCCGGTGCCGAGACCATCATTCGCGGCCTGCTTGCGGAGCAGTTCATGATGCCCAGCTCGCTCTGCCATCTGGCCCGCGTCCTTCTCATGACCGGCCGGGAAGCCGAAGCCCGCGAACAAATCGCCGCGGCCTGGGCCATTCATGAAGACGTGTCCACCTATGTCGTCGCCCGCATGATCTTCTTCCAGCTCGTCTTCGCCATGCTCGATGGAGCCGAACTGACCGGCCCCGAAATCGCCGCCGTCGTCGCGCGCATCCGGGCCGCGCTTTCTGAGCCTGCCGCCCATCTCGACTGGACCATTCTGCCCATGCTCGATCATCTCCGCCCGCGCCTCGGCGAAGCGAATTACACCTTACTCAAAGTCCTGGCCGAAGCCCTCAGCGACGCGAGCGCCCTGCCCAACCTCGACGATTTCCCCGTGTGGCGCAACGCCGCCTTGCTGGCCCCGGCTTAAGCGCCTGGAGCGTCTGTTGCAATTGAATCTGCCTGCTGTATGATTGTCCGTGGATTCCAACAGACCATCCATCCCGCAGGGTTCCTTTCCAAGAGGAGACTTATGATTCTCGTAACCGGCGACGTGGTTCTCGACCACAATGTCTACGAAGGCGGCAGGCTGGCGCCATGCGCCCCTTCCGGCAACGGCTCCTGGTACCTGCCAATTCCCGGCGGCGCAATGTTGAGCTACGGACTGCTGAACGCCCTTGATCCCAATTGCGCGCGCTTCGGCCTGTCGCAGACCTCGCACGAGGATTTGCGTTCCTGGCCCAGCCAATTCCATGCCCTCGCGCTTTGGCATGCGGTCGAGAACGTGAGCGGCAAGCCCGAGTCAGGTCGCCATTGGGCGCTGGAGCGCTATCTCGGCTACGGCGAGCCCGTCGCCGGCGGCTTTCCCGGCCAGCTCGCGGCGGGGTTGGCCGAACTCTCTCCCAGCGTCCTGGTCCTCGACGACGGCGGCCTCGGCTTCCGCGATGCCGAGGCCGGTTGGCCCGCTGTGCTCAACGGCGAGCGGCCCTCCAGCCTGGAGTGGATCATCCTTAAACTGTCGCGTCCCCTGGCTCGCGGCAAGCTCTGGAGCAAGCTCATGCGCGACTCCTGGCGCAAGCGGCTGATCGTCATCGTCAGCGCCGACCAGCTCCGCTGGGAAGGCCTGCGCGTCGCAGGCGGCCTCTCCTGGGAGAGCTCCGTCGACGACATCGTCGAAGAGCTTGAAACCAATCACGCCCTGCATAGCCTTGGGCAATGCCGCCATCTCATCGTCACCATGCGCAGCGACGCCGCCTTGTGGCTAGATCAGAATCCCGGCGAAGACGGCGCCCACTGTCAGCTCATCTTCGACCGCAGCCTCTGCGAGGGCGAATGGGAGGAAAAGAACAGGCCGTGGAAGGCCTACGGCTTCCTCTCCACCTTTGCCGCCTCGGCGGCCTGGGCTCTTTCACAGGCCATCCAAAAGAATGGGAGCCCGGACAGTAACCCCTTGCGCCCCGCCGGATCGGCGGACTTGACTGTTGCGCTCGCCTCCGGCCTCTCGGCCACGCGCTTCCTCCGCAAGAACGGCCACGGCCCGGCGGGAGCGATGCCCGCCTTTCCCTTGATCGAGACCGCCAAGCATATGCTGGACGAGGCCGCCAAGCACGGCAAGAAAGCCGAATTCGCCTTCACCAGCGCCGAGGTCCGCTGCCGGGACGGCAAATGCCAGATCGGCGGTCCGACCCTGAGCGCCGGCGACTGGACGATCCTCGGCCTGCTCTCGCCCTGGCACATGAAGCACGGCAAAGTCCCCTTTGAGCCGGCGCGCCGCGTCGCCATCCTCGGCCCCGGCAAACTCCCCGGCGTTCCCTGCGCCACCTTCGGCAAGCTTCAGACCTTTGACCGGCGCGAGATCGATTCGCTGCGCACCATTCGCCAGCTCATGCTGATGTATCGAGACGGCAGCGTCCGCAGTCAGCCTCTCTCGCTCAGCGTCTTCGGCGCTCCCGGCTCCGGAAAATCCTTCGGCCTCAAGCAGATCGCCAAGGGCGTCTTTGGCGATAAGACACCAATCCTGGAAATTAATCTTGCCCAATCCGGCGGCGCCGCCGACCTCGCCGGCGCATTTCATCAGGTGCGCGATATGGTCCTCTCCGGCCAGACGCCGGTTGTCTTCTGGGATGAATTCGATTCCAAGAACTTCGAGTGGCTGGCGCGCTTCCTCGCGCCCATGCAGGACGGCAGCTTCCAGGAGGGCCAGCTAACTCACTCGCTCGGCAAGTCCGTTTTCATCTTCGCCGGCGGAACAAGCTCCAGCTTCGAGCAATTCGACCATCACAGAAATCACGAGGATTCCAAAGTTAGGGAAGATTTCATCCTCAAAAAGGGGCCTGACTTCATCAGCCGCCTCTCCGGATATCTCGACATCGCCGGCCCCAATCCCCGCGACGCCAAAGCAGGCTCTCTTCCCGATCGCGAGTACCCCGTGCGCCGCGCCATGCTCATCCGCTCCGCCCTTGATCTGGGCGACAGGCCCCTCCAGATCGAGCCCGGTCTCCTGATGGCGCTCCTGAAGGCCGGCCGCTATCGCAACGGCGCACGCTCGCTCACCAAGTTAGTTGCTTACATCAAGGATCGCGGCGGCCTGCCTCTGCGCCGCGCCTACCTGCCCACAGACGAAATCCTCGCCCTGTACGTGGAAGATGTGAAGGAGTTCCACCAGATCACGCAAAAGTACGGCGAGTTTTACGAGCAGGCCGATGAGGTGGCGCGCAAAATTCACGACAATTACCGCAGGTCCCTGGACCCGCTCACGCCGGAGGAGCGGGCGAAGAAGCCGAATGACAAGCCGTGGGATCAGCTTACGGAGAGTTTCAAGGAATCGAATATAGCGGCTGCCTTGAGAATCCCCGCGATCCTCGAACTCGCCGGCCTCGCTCTGGTTGAAGGAGATGGAACGTCAGCCGAGGTGGTCCAGATTCTCGCCGACAACATCGAGATGCTGGCCGAAGCCGAGCACGGCGGATGGGAGGAGCAGAAGCGCATCGACGGCTGGACCTACTCTCCGATTCGCAACGACGACGCACTGCTCCACGATCTCCTCGTACCCTACGAGCGCCTCACGGACAAGGTGAAGCAATTCGACCGCGATGCGATATTGAATTACCCCGAACACGCGGCGAACGCGGGCTACAAGATCGTCATTGCGCCCAAGCCTCCCACCGAGCCAGCCGCTCCATCCCTCGCGGAATCCCCACAGGAAGGCCCGCGGACACCCTCATAAGTGCGGCGCGGCCTCATCCACCCGCGCCGCCGCTCTTCAACGCCTCAAACGACCCGCCCCACACGCGGATGACAGGCCGTCTCTGTTCCATCGCGTACTGCACAATCTCCGCCGTGCCGCCGCGGCCGCGTGCCGGTTCCCCATCCCAAACCGCGATCAGCACGTCGCAATGGTCCACCACATACCGCCCCGCCTCGGCATAAGCATCGCGGCGCAGTTCAAGCTGCTCATTCGCGTCGCCGCTCTCCTCCTCAACGCTCCGCCTCCGCAATAACACCGGCTTCTCGCATCGCCCCAGCAACTCCCAAAACTCCTTCCGCGACTCTTCGCTCGCAAAGTCTTCGAGGTAGTCTTCCACCGCCAGCGGAAGAACCGCCTCCAGCCGCGCATCCGGATACTCGAGCACCGCCCGCGCCACCACGCGATCCGCCCCTTCCGCCAGCGCACTCACCACGCAGAACGAAACCGCCGCCGCCCGCTCTCCGCGCTCGATCTTTCCCTGCGGCTCCTCCGCAAACAGCTTCCCGGCCTCGGCTTCGATGGCCTTCTTCACCAGCGCCTTCACCGCCTCCGGATCGTCCAGCCTCCGATGCCCGGTGACGCCAATCCGGATGCGCCGCGCAATTGCCTCAACCTCAGCCATCGCTTCTCCCATCCCTTCCATTCTCCATTACCGCGCTCCGGCGACGGAGGTTGCGCGGGTAACGCTCCCACATGCACGAAAGTGAGCTTCGTCGTCCGCGCCGCTCCTGGGCTACAATCTATGGGTTATGTCTACTCCAAACCTCACCACCCAAATCCAGCCGCGCTTGCCTCAGGGCGTCTTCCGCAACGAACCCTCCGTCGATTTCAAGCTCCCGGAAAACGCCCGTCAGATGCGCGAAGCCCTCGATCTCGTCGCCAGCCAACTGGGCCGCGAGTACGACCTGATCGTCGGCGGCCACCGGCTCAAAACCGAGGGCAAGATACTCTCGCTGAACCCGGCGCGCCCTGCCCAGGTCGTCGGCATCCACCAGAAGGCCGGCGCCGAACACGCCGAGCAGGCCATGCAAGCCGCCCTCCAAGCCTTTGAGTCCCCCTCCCAATCTTGGAGCCGCACCCCTGTCGAATCAAGAGCGTCCCTGCTTCTCAACGCGGCCGAGATCATCCGCCGGCGGCACTTCGAGTTCTGCGCCTGGCTCACCTTCGAGGTCGGCAAGAACTGGGCCGAAGCCGACGCCGACGTGGGAGAAACCATTGATTTCCTTGAGTTTTATAGCCGCGAAGCCCTCCGCCTCGCCGCCGCTCAAACCCCCATCCAGTACACCGGCGAGCGCAACGAACTCCACTACATTCCCCTCGGCGTCGGCGCGGTCATCCCCCCGTGGAACTTCCCCTTCGCCATCATGGCGGGCATGACGGCGGCCTCCATCGTCACCGGCAACACTGTGATTCTAAAGCCCTCCAGCGACGCCCCAACCATCGCCGCCAAGTTCGTAGAGGTGCTGGAGGAGGCCGGCCTGCCCCGCGGCGTGGTCAATTTCTGCCCCGGCTCCGGCGCGGCCTTCGGCAACGCCATCGTCGAGCACCCCAAGACCCGCTTCATCGCCTTCACCGGTTCCAAGAAAGTCGGCCTGGAAATCCACCAGCGCGCCGCCCAACCCCGTCCGGGGCAAATCTGGATCAAGCGGACGATTCTGGAGATGGGCGGCAAGGACTCCATCCTGGTCTGCGCCGACGCCGATCTCGACGCGGCCGTCGAAGGAGTCGTCGCCTCGGCCTTCGGCTTCAGCGGCCAAAAATGCTCGGCCTGCTCCCGAGCCATCGTCGAAGCCCCAATTTATGAGGTCTTTACCGAGCGCCTGCGGGAGCGCGTGGCGCAACTGACGGTGGGCGACCCGGTAGCCAATCCCAGCCTCGGCCCAGTCATCAACCAGGCAGCCCTCGATTCGATGCTGGGCTACATCGAGACCGGCAAGAAGGAAGGCCGTCTCATTGCCGGAGGCCATGCGCCCGAGACGGCGGACGGCGGCTATTTCCTTGAGCCTACAGTTTTTGCCGACGTAGCGCCGGATGCCGTCATTGCCCAGGAAGAGATCTTCGGCCCGGTCCTCGCGCTCATCAAAGTCGCCAACTTCGAGGAAGGTCTCCGGGTAGCCAACAACACCGAGTACGGCCTCACCGGCTCGGTCTACTCCACCGACCGCGCCAAGCTCGACCACGCCCGCCGCGAGTTCCACGTCGGCAACCTCTACTTCAACCGCAAATCCACCGGCGCGATGGTGGGTGCGCATCCCTTCGGCGGCTTCAACATGAGCGGCACCGACTCGAAAGCCGGCGGCCCGGATTACCTGCTGCTCTTTACGCAGGCCAAAAGCGTGGCGGAAAAGCTGTAAGTTTCTGAAAGCTCTAGTCGTTCCGAGAGTTTCTGTTCTTGGATGCAGTGTACAGGGGTAGTGGGATTGCGTTAGCCTGTCATCCGAAGCCGAAAGAACGAGGAAGTGCGAATGCGTTTCCACCTTGCCGCAACCTCCCTGCTTTTTCTCTGCGCCGGAGCCGCCGCGCTCGCCCAGTATCCACCAGCCGCGCTGACCTGCGCTGACCTGCATCTGGTGCCCGCGCCGCGGGAGTGCGATGGAGTAGAAGTACAGCCGGTGACTGCGGGCGTTAGGATTAAAGCGTTTCTAGGTCGTGATCAGCAACTTAATCTTAGCGGTCCCATCGCACCTGGCAATCTTGAGGAGATTCTGAAGGAAGAGCCGATTTCCAACGCCGAATCCGATGCAAATGCCTTCACAGCGAAGGATCTCTCACGCGCCCTTGCGGAGTCAGGAGTAAAAGAGGATGCCAATGCCAACAGAATCAGTATCATTTTCTGCTCCCCAAAAGACTCGTTTGCCAAGGGTCTTCTAGCCGGCAAGAAGCTTTTCTTCGACCCACAAATGCACGATGAAGGGTATATCATCGCCCCGTTTGGAAATCTTTTGTTCGTGATCGCCGAGACCTCTACAGGCCTTTTCTACGGCGCGCAAACCATCAAGCAGTTGATTCGCGGCAGTGGCAAGGACGCCGTCCTCCTCGTTCCCACCATCCGTGACTGGCCCGCGATGCCCCATCGCGGCCTCTCCGACGACTGGTCCCGCGGTCCGCTGCCCACGATGGACTTCCTCAAGCGCGAGATTCGCACCCTCGCCGCGTACAAGTACAACATCTTCTCGCCCTACTTCGAGCACACCTTCGCCTACGACTCCTCGCCGGTAGCGGCCTTCCCCGGCGGAGCGATGACGCCCGACGAGGCGCGCGAACTGGTGGCCTACGCCGCCCAGTACCACATCACCATCATCCCTGAGCAGGAGTCCTTCGGCCACTTGCATCATCTGCTCAAGTTCGAGCAGTTCTCGCCGATGGGCGAGACGCCGCATGGCGCCGTCCTTGCGCCGGGCGACGCCGCCACGCTGCCCCTGATCTCCAGTTGGTTTTCCGAGCTGGCCAAAGTCTTTCCAGGGCCGTACGCGCACATCGGAGCCGATGAGACCTTCGAACTCGGCCTGGGCCGGACCCGCGACCGGGTCAAGCAGCAAGGCCTGGGCGCGGTCTATCTCGACTTCCTTACCCAGATTCATAACACCCTCGAGCCCAATCACAAGCGGCTGATCTTCTGGGGCGATGTCGCGGTCAACTCGCCCGAGCTGGTCGGCACGCTGCCCAAGGACATGATCGCCGCGCCCTGGGATTATGACCCCAAGCCGGATTTCAAGCCTATCATTCTGCCCTTCACCAAGGCGGGTCTAGAGACCTGGGTCTCTCCCGGCGTCAACAACTGGAGCCGCATCTATCCCAACAACAACTGGGCGCTGGCCAACATTCGCGCCTTTGTGCGCGACGGCCAGCAACTCGGCGCAACCGGCATGTTGAACACCGTCTGGAACGACGACGGCGAGGGCATCTTCGACCAGAACTGGTTTGGCGTGCTCTTTGGCGCGGCGGCCGGCTGGCAGGCGGGCGAAAGCTCGGAAGAGGCTTTCACGTCGTCGTATGGGCTGGCCTTTCATCGCGATCCGACGGGCAAGATCAGCCAGGCGCAGCGCGAGATGATGGCTGCCCACGCGGCCTTCGGCAAGGCCGGCCTGGAAGATGCCCAGGACGTCTACTTTTGGGTCGATCCCTTCTCGCCGGCGGGCCAGATGGTCGCCGCCAAGCTGCGACCGGTCGAGAGCGATCTGCGCCTGCACGCCGAGCGCGCCATCACGCTGGTCGCCGAGGCGCGGGCCGCGGCCAAGCTGGAGAATCGCACACTCGAAAATGAGGAGGCGCTGGACGCGCTGGAGCTGGGCGCGCGGCGTATCGACTTTGTCGGCCTCAAGTTCCAGGCGGCCGACGAGTCCGCGGCCATGTACAGCCAGGCGCGGGCGCTGGCCGCCGACAAGAGCCGCTGGGACGAGGCCGGCGAACTGCTGCGCGCCATCGGCGAGGACAACGGCCGCCTCAAGGACATGCGCGACGGCTACACCCTGTTGCGCGGCCTCTACCAGCAGGCCTGGCTGCGCGACAACCGCCCCTATTGGCTCCAGAACAATCTGGCTCACTACGATGCCGCCGCACAACTCTGGCTCGGCCGCTCCGACCATTGGGATCTGGTGCTGTATCAGTGGTATGAGACGCACACGCTGCCCACCGCCGCCGAAGCCGGTCTGCCCGAACCGGCAGGGAAGTGAAGGGAAATGTGGAATTCATCCGGCGTTTGCATTCCGGCTAGGCAGCAGGCCCGTTCATCCGCCCAGAATATTCACCCTGACCTTGAAACGCTGTGCCCCGTTCATCGCGGCTTTATCGCGATGAGCGGGCGGGTGGCTTGAGGTCAGATCGTAGCCGGACTAGGATCGAGCCATTCCATACGGCCTGAAACGGTTTCAGAAAGCAGAAGCTCTCCACTTCATTCCATTCAGCTTTCACCGTCTCCCTTTTCTCGATGTGTCGGACCCCAAGAACACAGTTGAGGCCGTGCTGGAACTGACTCGTGAGCGACATCAGGCGAGAATCTATGCCTACGTCCTGATGCCCGAGCACGTCCATTTGCTCATCAACGAACCGCCATCGATCCTCCTGTCCCAGTTTCTCAAAGCTGTGAAGCAGATTACATCGCGCAAACTGAGAGGTCAGCGCGAGAAGTTCTGGCAGGAACGCTACTTTGACCGCAATGTCCGCGGTGAAGAGGCTCGCTCCGAAGTGATACGCTACATTCATCGAAACCCGGGGTCCCCGATGCATGAACTTTGTGCATTGGGGTGGAAGCCGGTGAAACGCGGATTGGTTGCATCTCCCGGCGCCTACCTATGGAGCAGCTTCAACCACGACGCCACCGGCCTTCGAGGAGCGGTTGAAATCGAGTCGGAGTGGACCGCAAGACTGCGCGGCCCGCTCATCGCGATAAAACTGCGATGAACGGGGCACAGCTTTCCATCTTGGCTTATGATCGAACAGGCGGGATCGATGCCTGGGCCACCTGCCGCAGTGGAACAACCGTGCACAGGAACCGATCACGATTCGCAATTACGACTATGATACGACTGTGGAGGTTAAATCTGGTCCTCTACCGGAAATTGAAACAGAGACCCCTCAGGTCCCATTGATTCCCGAATCGGAATCGGGGTCCGACGGGTCTGAGTCGAAGTAGGTAGTTTCTCCTGGTGAAATGGGAATTGGGGGTTGATTCAATGGTTTTCTTGGGAGGGAGCTCTGTGTGCAGATTAACAAGGTGGACTACTGTCATTGTCGGCCTTTCTTTAGTCATAGGATTTGGCGCAGTTTATATGGCGAAACGGGGTCAGTTAATTCACGAAAATCTGAACCGATCCGTGCTTAAGTCGCAAGAAAGTGAAACGCAGGAAGCTTCGCGCTCAACGGAGCAGTATTCGGTGTCGGATGAAAAGCGGAATCCTAGCGATCAAATCGACATTGAGCCGAAAAAGTTCCCAGGCGATTCCATCGAATCTGTGCGATTAATCTATGGAAATGAATCCTCCGAAATTAATTCACTTCATATTTGGAAGAGACCAGGGTATGAACTAAACGCTGCTACGGATGCAAAAGGTTCTGTGGTAGAAATTGGCGTAGAAGTCATGCACAAGACTGTATTAAGAACTCCTGATGGAGTATTACTTGGCCGAGCAACATTCGCGGATTTGCTTGCGTTTACACAAGCGCATCGAATTGTAGTACACGAGAAGATTGAAAGCGGCGATGGGCCGTGGATATTGAAAGCATATTTTCCGTCATTGAGAGATGCTCGCCAAATTAGCGTCTATCAGTGGATTATTTCAAGCGAGGATACCACGGATGCAAGTATTGATCGAGGAGATGGGGTTCTACATTCCGACGTATTCTTGAATCAGGTGGCTGACGAATATTTAATCGAGCAAGGAAAACTTGACCGATACACACTGACATCAGGGGGGAGTCTGTCAATTCACAAATAGGGCAGGTGGCCCTCGATAAGGAAGAAGGCTTTGTCAAGCACATTTTTGGCAGAGAAATCCTTTGCGGTGCGCCAGCGCCGCGCAGAGGGCCGAAGAGTTGATTGAGGACCACGGGTTCGAACATTGTACTTGCTGTGCTGCATCATTTTTCGGCGGGCTTGTCGCCCCGCCAACCATCGATCCGGGCAGGTGGCCCACTCATCACGGTAGGAAGGGCTGTGCGCTGGCCCCGCTGCGGAGCCTGCCTTGAACGAAGCCCAAAGGTTCTTGCGGATAATTTCTCTCCCCACGCGGACAATAGAAACAGTCGCAAACGCGAGGCCCAAATGACCACCGCCCAATCTCCAGCGCGCGCAATCCGAGTCCCTAATCCCTGGTCCCTAGTCCCTAGTCCCTGTCTTTCCCGTTTCTTCTCCCCCAAAACCCCCTGACCCCCACCCCCCACCCTGTGGAAATCTTTTTTCGGCCCCTTCATTACTCGTAACAGACACGGTATCAACAAGTTGCATTTTGGTAATGTTAACGAATCAGTAACCGCAAACCCCTGATTTCGGCCTCTTTTCAGCCCAGAAAGGCCCCGTTGAAGCGCAAAAGAGCCGCTTTTGCGCGGGATTCTTCGCCCCGTTGAATCCCCGCCAGAACTGGCTGCCAGCCATCCCACAACCGTGCTTGTAGACGGAGGCTCCACTCTTGGAGCCTGGGTAACCACAAGTTCCTTGCCTCTCTTTTCGCGTGAGGAACCAAGAGGAAGCAAATCGCCTCGCACTCGGCTATCCTCAAGCGGTGCCCTGTGACGGAAGTCACAACGCGAGGTGAATGGGGTCACTGCCAGCGCCTCTGCCGGGGGCGCAAACTCGGAATCCTATAGAAAAGAAAGACTGGGGGTGCCGTGCGGCGCCTGGAGGCGTAATGAGTTTTGCAGACGGTTTGAAGACCATCGTCGTGGCCACGGACCTGGCTGGACGGTCGGAGGCGGCGCTGGAGTATGCGCGCAAGCTGGCCACGGCCTATGGCGCGCGGATTGTGCTGGCCCACGGCATCGATCCCATGGAGTATGCCGCGGTGGATGCGCTTCCCGGCCGGGTTCTGAAGACGCTTCCGGACGAGGCGCGCGCGGTACTGGATAGACTCTCCGCCGACCTGCTCCGGGAGGGCATTCATAGCCACTCGGAGGTTCGCCAGGGCGCGGTGGCGCAGATGCTTCTGGACGTGGCGCGGCAGTACCAGGCCGGGCTGATCGTTGTCGGCACCGAGGGCAAGCAGGGCGCCGGTCCGGTGATAGTGGGTGCTGTCGCCGAGGAACTGGTCCGGCTGTCGGAGTGTCCGGTGCTGGCGGTGGCCGCGGATTGGAATGCGGGTCCGTTCCGGCCCACCCCCGGCGGACCGGTGCTGTTGGCCATGGAGCGGAACGAGGCGGCTTCGGCTGCCGCCGCCACGGCCCGTTCGCTGGCGCGGATCTTCGAGCGCCCGCTGCTGGTGCTTCATGCGCGCACGCCGGAAGAGGCGGTGGCCAATCCGAACCCCTGCGCCGCGACTCTGGAGGCGCTGGGCCTGGAGGGGCTTGGCATCCAGGCCGGCGGGGAGATTGAGGTGCGCTGCATCGCCAAGGACGGCAATCCGGCCGAGGCCATCGCAGAGGGGATTGCCGAAAACCATCCCTGCATTTTGGTGGCTGGCGTCAAGCGCGCCAGTTGCACGCCGGGGCCGCATGGCACGGCCTTCGCCTTGCTGGCTCTCTCTCGCGTGCCGGTTCTGTGCGTGCCACCGGAATCGGCGCCCGCGAAACACAAGCCGGAGGCGTGCGACTGCGCCCAGACCCGATAGCGGGCCGGGGCGAGAAGTGCGGCTTCGATTTTCACTCAAGATGGGCCGGCAAAGAGAGGTTCCGCCGCCCGATTTCGATTTTCCGGTTTTGTTGCATTTGGAGCGATTTGCCTTCGATGGAATCCGGTTTGCAAAA
This sequence comes from Occallatibacter sp., assembly GCA_049522975.1. Lineage (GTDB taxonomy): Bacteria > Acidobacteriota > Terriglobia > Terriglobales > Acidobacteriaceae > Telmatobacter. The sequence continues at coordinate 133,924 of JBEKNI010000020.1, forward strand.
AACCCGCATCGCCAAGCGCGCTTGTCCGCAAGCGGACGGAAGGCGGGTGGCGCCCTCGACCCGCCGCGGGGCCGGATGCGGGGCGGAGACGAAGGGAGATGAAATCATGCAACGAGAGGCAAGATCGAAGCGAATCGAGACTGTCCGGGCCCGTCCCGTGGCGGAGTTGCTGGAGTGCCCGCCGGCCACCGGGCTTCTGCTGAATGGCGCGGCCCAGTGCATCCGATTCGCCGCCGGCCAGACCGTCTTTTGCCAATCGGAGACCTGCCGCGGACTCTACCTGGTGGTCTCGGGCCACTTCGCGCGCGAAATCGAGCGGCTGGAGACGCTGCTCACGCTCTCGCCGGCCCGCGCCGGAGACCTGGTGGAACTGGCTGCCGCCCTGGGCGACGGTCATCATACTTACACACTCACCGCGCACTCCGCCGGCTCGCTCTTGATGCTGCCCATCGAAACGCTCAACCAAGCCTTTCAAAGCTATCCGCCGCTGCGTATGCACTTGCTGGAGGAACTGGCCCGGGAGGTGACCCGCGCCTACTACGACTGCTGGCTGAGCCGCGCGGCTGTGCATCGGCGGGAGCGCTCCGCGGCCTGAGGGGCCGTGGATTGACAATCCCTGTTCTGCCAGATCTTCGCGCTGGGGCCTTTTTTGAGGTCCCGCCGGAGATTCAGGGAATTTCTCTGCCTTGCATCCCCCCAATGCGGTATACTTCATTTGCACAGTAGTGAGCCCATGGCGTCTTTTCATCCCCATCACCCTCCGGAAGATTGCATAAACTGTGAGCATCGCCATTTGAGGATGTTCTGTAATCTCACGCCGGAGGCGCTTGCCGATTACGACGGAATCGGCATCATGATGAGCCATGCCCGCGGCGCCAAGCTATTCTCCGAGGGCGATCCGGCGCGCAACGTCTTTGTTATCTGCTTCGGACAGGTAAAGATCTCCTCTACCTCGCGGGACGGCAAGACCATGATCCTCAAGATCGCCGGCCCCGGCGACGTGATGGGCCTGAGCGCCGTGCTGGCGAACGTCCCCCACGAGGTGACCGCCGAGGCCATCGAACCCTGCCAGGTCAAAACCGTGCGCAAGCAGGAGTTCGTCGACTTCCTCGGCCGCCACGGCATCGCCTCCATGCATGCCGCCAAGTCGCTCTCCGGCGAGTACCTGACGGTCTTTCACGACGCCAAGCGCCTGGCGCTCTCCGGCTCGGCGGCGGGACGGCTGGCACGCCTCTTGCTGGACTGGGGCCGCGCCGCTGGCAATGGCAAGAACGAGATCCGCTTCACCATGGCCCTGACCCACGAAGAGATCGCCAACATGGCCGGCACCTCGCGCGAGACAGTCACTCGCCTCCTGAACCAGTTCCGCCGCGACCAATGGATCACCATCAAGGGCTCGAGCCTGACCATCGTCAAGCCCGACCAGCTCGAACGGCTCACCGCGTAGTCACCTCACCATGAACAAGGAATGTTCTGGGTGCCCCACCCTCGCCGCGCACTTGTCTTTGCGGCTAGAGTGGGATACGACGCCTCCCAACCCTCTCTGTCGATGGAAGGGCCACATGAGGCGCTTCCAATGACCACTGAAACCACCGTAAAATGCTCCCAGAATTAACGAATCCTGAGAATTGCCCGATAAGTTCACCAGCAGGGCTATCCGCTAACGGCTCCTTCCAGGGGAGAGCGCCGCATGAAAGCGCTGATCGACGAACAATGCGTGATCAAGGCCAACTCCCAGTTTTGGGGGCAGATGCTGGCCATGTCCCTGGATAAGATGACTGCACCGCAGGAGTTCTCCGTGGGCGCCGGCCACCTGCTGGGCAGCGTCGATCTGGGCGGAGTCTGGAAGGGGCGCATCGAAGTGCGGATGGCCGGAGGGCTGGCTTACGTGGCGACTGCGGCGATGCTGATGCAGCCGCTGGAGACCGTGGGCGAGACAGATGCCCTGGACGCCGCCAAGGAGATCGCCAACATGATCGCCGGCGTCATCAAGTCGTCGTTGCCCCGCCCCTGCACCATGACCGTTCCCGAGTCGGCTGTCGAGGCCAAGGACTTCCGCGGACCCGCGCAAACCGAAGACTCTCTGATGGTCGCATTCCACCACGCAAGCGGGGATTTGATGGTCCGGGTCTGGGAGCGGGAGTGCCCGTAGGGCAGGCAACCGAGCAAGCATTCGGTGTCCCAACGGGATGTGTGCCTCAAGAACGATGGGGCAGTTGCTTTCGACAACCCGACGTGCCCCACCGGTGCTCGCAACAACAGAATCCGCTCCTTCAGGTTGAGAATCCCCGCATTGACGCGAGCAAGAGTGGCGCGGGATAATCACAACCATTATTGGTAGTCAGGAGGGAGATCCCAGAGAGATGTTCGCTGCCACTTTCGCAGCCGCATGGATGGCCATCCCGGAGTCGATCGGGAGCAGACGGCCGCGCGGCGTGAAGTTTCTCCAGTGCATCGCGCTGGCGTTTTTGATCTGCCTCACGGCCTGCGGCGACAACCAGACTTCCTCCGGCCCGTCCTCGCCTATCCAGCCTCCTCCGCCTCCTCCACCCCCGGTAGTCGCAGCCACCACCTACGTGGACTGTTCCGCCCCCAGCAACGGCACTGGAACCCAGTCCAGCCCGTGGAACACGCTGGCCTCCGTCAGCGCCGCCACATTCAAACCGGGGGACCAGCTTCTATTCAAACGCGGCATGACCTGCAGCGGCATCCTGGAACCTCTTGGCTCCGGAACCACCGCCGCCCCGATCGTCATCGACGCCTACGGAACCGGCCCGCAGCCGATCATCGACGGCGGAATGAATACCGCGGCAGTACAGTTGATCGACCAGCAGGGATGGGAGATCAACAATCTGGAAGTCATCGGCGGAAATTATTACGGCGTCAATATCGCGGGTACCGCTCCGGACACCGCCTATACTCACTTCCGGCTGACCAATCTCAACATCCATGGCGCGCATCACATCACCACCGGGAATGACTCGGGAGAGGTTTTTATTACCATCGGGAATGCCGGGGAAACGATCAACGACATTGTGATCGATGGCGTGATAGCCCATGATAGCCAGGTCTTTTACGGCATTTACATCGATGCAGGAGTTTTCCCGACATCGACATCGCCTGAGATGCTGGGCAACAACATCACCGTCCAAAACTCCACGGCGTACAACCTCTCTGGAATAGGCATCACGCTCTTTGTTGTCACCAACGGCCTCATGCAGAACAATGTGGTTCACAACACCGGACAATGCCCTCTCAATCCCGGATGCGGTTCCAACACACCCGGCGGACTGATGGATTTGTACTGTCACACCTGCTTCATCCAGAACAACGAGGCCTACGCCATTCAGGACTGGAGCCCCTGGGATGGTGGCGACTTCGACATCGACGTCTGGAACACCGACAATATCGTCCAGTACAACTACGGCCATGATTCCGCCGGCTACTGCGTCTCCGTCTTCAGCGCGGACAATGTTGTCGGCGCCAATCACATCGTCCGATATAACGTCTGCTCGAATAACGACCAGTTGGCCAACGTTGCCGACCCGGGCGAGATCTTCATGAACACCAACGGCGCCCCTGTCAGCGGGACCCTCGACGGGGTCGAGATTTACAACAACACCTTTTATTGGAATCCCACTACGCCCGGCCCGGCCTTCGACACCGTCGACGCTAATTTCAGCGGTACCAATCCCAATGTATTCGAAAACAATATCATTTACTCGACCGTGCCAAATCTGGTCGAGACCACATCCGATTTCGCCCTCGACAACAACATCTACTTCACCACCGGCGCCGCGCCCGATTGGAACTTCAACAGCACCGATTACACAAGCCTCGCCGCTTACCAATTCGCCTCCGGTCAGGATGCACACAGCCTTTTCACCGATCCCCTGATGAACACGCCGACTTATCACACCGTCGGCCGTCCCGTTTCGGCCTTCACACTGTTGCCCGGCTCACCCGCTATCGGCGCCGGGGCGAACATTTGCAGCGGCATTGGCGGCACATGCTCGATGGGAACTCAGGATTTCTGGGGCAATCCGCTCCCCGCCGGCTCCGGCTACAACATCGGAGCGTGGCAATGAAGGGTGCGCCGTGCGAATGACCATCCCAGCAGCCAAAAGCCGCGCACTGGTCTTGCCCGTCTGCGCGGCCATGTTCCTCGTTTTGGCCAACCCCTGCCGGCCCGGCCCCGTCTCCGGGCCCGCCTCCACCTTGCCCGATCTCACTCTTCCGGAGGTTCGCGGCGGCTCAATCCATCTGCGCACCCTGCCCGCACAGCCTCTCCTCATCGCGTTCCTGCAAACGGTCCCCGACACCGCCGGCACTCCTTCGCGCAGTCAGGCCGTCTTCCTGGCCAGCATGGCCCATCAATACGGCCCCCGCGGATTGAGAGTCGCAATCGTCGATGCCTCGGCTCTTACGCGTGGCCCGCAGCCGTCGCACGATGCCGTGCTCAACGCCGGCTACGACTGGCAACTCAACTTCCCCTTGCTGCTCGATCAGAATGGTCAGCTAGCCCGTGTCCTCGAAGTCAAGGAAGTTCCCACCACGTTCCTCATTGCCGCGGACGGGACTATCGTGCAAAGGTGGCAGGGGCTAACCCGTCCCGCGATTCTTACGCAGGGGATCGAGAGACTGCTGGGCGGCCCGCTCGGCCAAGTGCCTTGATTCCGCAGCCCTGAAAGCCGCCAACTCCACTAACTCCGCTCACGCGGCACAACAGTCACTCGCGCCGTAAGCACCACCAGCGCGGCCCACAGCGTATCGGCGGCCAGCAGATGCGCCACCTGCACCCACAGCGGGGCCAGCAGCATCACGTCCAGCAGACCCAGCGCGTAGACCGCGGCGAGCAGCAAGAGCACCAGCCCGGAGAGGCCGCGATTGTCCCAGTGAGCGCCGCGTCTTGCCGCGCGTACCAGCAGCCAGACGAGAAAGAAGCTGGCCGCAAAGGCGATCCCTGGATGCGTCCAGCGCCAGCGCACCAGCCAGCCGCTTGTCGAAGAAAAATCCTGGGCCAGCGCCAGCCCAAGCGACGAGGCCGGAAAAAGCGTATCGCCCAGCGCGGCCAGCGAGCCGGTGACGCCGACGGCCATTACCACGACTACAGTAGCCACGGCCCCAACAGGTGCAGCCAGGCGCACGCTGCCGCGCAGATAGCCCTTGCTGCGGCTGAGCAGGTGCGCGGTCAGAGTAAGCGCGGCCACCAGCAGCAGCGTATTGGTCAGATGCAGCGCCAGGAAGGCCGGCCGCAGCGGCGCTGGGCTTTGCGCAGTGTAGCCGAGCTTGACCAGCAGCGCGCCTAGAATCGCTTCGATCCCCGTGAATGCTACCGAAGCCACGGCTGCCGCGCGCGCCAAATGCCCGGGAATTGTGCCGGCTAAGGTCCAGGCGAGCAACCCCACGACCGCGAAGAGCGAGAGGCCGCTGGTGATGCGATGCGTGTACTCTATCAGCGTTTCGACGCTGGCCGAATGTTGAATTACGGTTCCGTTGCAGAGCGGCCAGTGGCCGCCGCAGCCGGCCCCGGAACCGGTGGCGCGCACTAGCGTGCCCCAGAGAATCACGGCGATAAAGTAAGCCAGCACCCCCCAGGCGAAGCGACGCAAGGCGGGCGAAGGCAGGCGTTCGGCGGCGACAGGAACGGCAGAAGTAGACATAAAGCAAGGCTCCGGATGGAACCCACCAGTGTAGTACAGGCGGGTGCTGGCCGGCACTGGCCGCTTGAATTCGGGAGAGCATCGAGCGTATAATTCGTCTTACCTGGAGGTAAGACGTAATGGGGCAGATGGCGACGGTCAGTTCGAAGGGGCAACTGGTTATTCCGGCGGCGTTACGGAAGAAATATAGGTTAAAGGCAGGAAGCAGAGTCGCGGTGGAAGACTATGGCGGGGAGATCAGGGTCAAGCCCAACCCCTATGACGCCCTTTTGGCACTTCGCGGCAAGTATGCGCGGTACCCACTGGAAGAGGACCTCATGGAAGAGCGCCGCAAGTGGGATGAGCGGCTGGAGTCAATGTGAAGCAATATGTTCTGGACGCCAACGCCGTAATCCGCTACCTCACGAAAGGTCCGGGGATTGATCGCCTCGACAGACTTTTTGCTCAGGCACAGCGCGGAGAAGTCACCCTGTCGATCTCTGTGATCAATCGGGGCGAAGCTCTATACACTCTGGGTAAGCGCGCGGGAATGCTGGAAGCGATAGAGGCACTACGAACCCTTGCACATTATGTTGAGTCGGTCGATGCAACCGAAGAGCAATCGAACGGGGCCGCAACGCTGAAGTTCATTTACAAACTGGGCTATGCCGATTGTTTTGCGGCTGACCTCGCGATACGAAGAGGCGCGACTCTCGTGACTGCGGACCCTGATTTTGCGAAGCTAGGCAAACAGTTAAAGGTTCTGGCCCTGCCGAGGCACAAGGTCTGATTCACTCCCCCAGAAAGCAGTTCAGAGATATGGCATCCGGAATGAGCGAAGAGAATCCGATTGAGGCAGCGATACAGTCCCGTCTGGAAGGGATCGAGCAGGAAATCGACCGCCTGACGCGGCTTGCGGCGGGCGAGAAAGAGACCGCCCAGCAGCGGCAGAATTGGGAATTAGCGCGGGATATGCAGACGGAAGCGCGCAAGCTGCGCGAGGAGCTATCAAAGTTATCCATCCAATCAGGCGCGCCTAAGAGATGGCCGTTCCTCGGCCGATTGCGGAAGACGCTGACGCCGCGCAGTCACGCCCACTGATCGGCCATTTCCCGTGGCCGATTCTTCAATTCCCCAGCAGCCGCACCACGTGATTCACGATAATCAAATCCTCGGCCGGCGGAATCACGCGCACCGTGACCGGCGAGAACTCGGAAGAGATGACGGCCGCGCCGCGCACATTGTTGCGCCGGGGATCGAGAACGATGCCTAGGGCGCTCAGCCCCGCGCAGATCTCCGCGCGCGATGCGATGTCGTTTTCGCCGATGCCGCCGGTGAAGACCAGCATATCCAGCCCGCCCAACTCGGCCACGTAACTGCCGATCCACTTGGCGATCGTCCAGGTAAACTTGTCCACGGCCAGCCGCGCTTTGGCGTTGCCGGCGGCGATGGCCTCGCGCAGTTCGCGCATATCGTTCGAGAGTCCGCTTACGCCCAGCAGGCCCGCCTTCTTGCTGGCCACCGCTTCCAGTTGATCGGCCGCCTCGGCCGCGCTCTTGGCGGTCTCGGCAATCTTGCGCAGGATGAACAGCAGCACGCCGGGATCGATGTCGCCGGTGCGCGTGCCGCTGATAATCCCGCCGGTGGGCGTCAGACCCATCGACGTGTCCAGGCACTCCCCGTTGTGAATTGCGGTGATCGAGGCGCCGTTGCCCAGGTGAGCCACGATCAGCTTATGCGGCACGCGCGGCTGTAACTGGAAGATGATCGACTCATACGAGATTCCATGCGCGCCGTAGCGGCGCACGCCCATCGCGGAATACTCCTCCGGTATGGGCATGTGCTTGACCACCTCGGACATGGTGCGATGGAAGTACGAGTCCAGGCAGACGAAGTTGGGCGCATCTGGAAACAGCCGCAGCGACTCGCGCATGATGTAGCAGGCGATGGGCGTGTGCAGCGGCGCAAAGGCCGTGTAGCGCTCCATTTCGTCAACCAACTCAGGAGTAATAAGCTGGTTCTCCTGCACTGTCGGCCCGCCGCAGACCATGCGATGGCCGATGGCCACGGGCGCGGGAAAATCGCCGGAGTGGAGCGCGTCGGCAACCAGCTTGAAGGCCACTGCTCGCGTCGGCAGGGCCGGAGTCTGATCGACCAGCTTGTTGCCCGCGGCGTCCTTGATCCAGAACTTGCCCAGATCGGTGCCGATGCCGTCCACCGCGCCCTCATGGAGCTTGGTCCTCTGGCCGTCGCCGGCCTCATAGACGGAGAACTTGATGGAAGAAGAACCGCTGTTCAAAACCAGTACTGGCAAAGAAGACATTCGTAAAATCCTTTGAGGTTGGGGCTGAGTTAGTCAGCGGAGTTAGCCGGTTGCCGGGTGCCCCAGGTCCGAATTTTCGGACTTTGGATCGTACAGAGCGTTGAAACCGCCGACACTTGCTCCTTGAAATTCGGAATCGTCGGATGATTTACTTCTTTTTGAAATCCGCCACTTCATAGCTCTTGATGAGGTACCTGCCTTTCTCCTCTTCCAGCAAAGACATCCCATAGTAAATAGCCCTTTTCCCTGCTGGAATAACCTGAGAATCGTTTTCTTCCTGGGTTCTGGGCCCACTGCCAATGTATCTCGCTTGGAGAAAGTAGGTCTCGCCAACTTTCACATCAAAGGAGCGAATTGCTATTTCGGTTGGCATCCGGCCTGTAGCGCAGAAACGATGTTGGCCAGGTTCCACTTGCAAAGTGAAGTATGAGAATTTCTTGGTTGCGCCAACCCATTGTCCGTCCATTGCAAATCTTTGTTCTGATAATTTGGAGCATCCCAGGCAAGGGACATCAAACGGCTCAATAAATACAATCAAGGCTTTGCCAGCATCAGGTGCAGGCAGTGCATCTGTGCTTTTGTGGGTTGTGACATCGAATTTCGTTTTGGGATCGCCGCAGGAATCGGGTAACTCAATTTCCTTGGCGATTGCTGTTGCGGCAAAGGAGAGACATAGCAACAACGCAAACAATCTCAATTTCATGATCATTCTCCAGTTACTTGCAAGGTTGGTTCAGCGTTGATGTTGAAAGGAATCCCAGGTCCGAGAATCCGGAGCTGGGGCACCCAGTTAGTTTGCCGGTCAGCTTTTCGGCCAGCGCCAGTTGCGAATCTCCGGCAGGTCGTCGCCGTTTTCCGCCACGTAGAGCTTGTGCCGCTGAATCGCCTCGGAGTACCACTGCTCGGCGGCGTCCACCTTTGCCGCAAGGCGCGGCACGCGTTTGACCGCGTCGAGCGACAACTGGAAGCGGTCGATATTGTTGAGCACGCACATATCGAAGGGCGTGGTCGTGGTGCCCTCTTCCTTGTAGCCGCGCACGTGCAGGTTGTCGTGGTTGTGCCGCCGGTAGGTGAGCCGGTGAATCAGCCAGGGATAGCCGTGGAAGGCGAAGACGACGGGCGTCCTGGGCGGGAAGATCTGATCATAGTCCTCGTCGGGCAGGCCGTGCGGATGCTCGGACTGCGGCTGCAGAGCCATCAGGTCCACCACGTTGACCACGCGGATGCGCAGATCGGGAATGCGCTCCCGCAGCAGCGTCACCGCGGCCAGCGCCTCCAGCGTGGGCACGTCGCCCGAGCAGGCCATCACCACATCAGGCGAGCCCTCGTCATTCGAGGCCCACTTCCACTCGCCCAGCCCAACCGTGCAATGCGCCACGGCTTCGTCGATGGTGAGCCACTGCGGCGCGGGCTGCTTGCCGGCCACGATCAGGTTGATGTAATTCTTGCTGCGCAGGCAGTGGTCGCTCACCGAGAGCAGCGTGTTGGCATCCGGCGGAAGATAGACGCGCACCACCTCGGCCTTCTTGTTCATCAGATGGTCGATGAAGCCGGGATCCTGGTGCGAGAAGCCATTGTGGTCCTGCCGCCAGACCAGCGAACTGAGCAGGTAATTGAGCGAGGCGATGGGCTTGCGCCAGGGTATCTGCCGCGTGACCTTCAGCCATTTGGCGTGCTGATTGGCCATCGAGTCGATGATGTGGATGAAGGCCTCGTAGCAGGAGAAGAAGCCGTGCCGGCCGGTGAGCAGATAGCCTTCCAGCCATCCCTGGCAGCAATGCTCGCTCAGAATCTCCATCACCCGCCCCGTCTGCGAGAGGTTCTCGTCCACTGGCAGTGTCTCCTCCATCCACTCTTTGCCGGTCCCGGTGATCACATCCTGGAGGCGGTTGGAGGCCGTCTCATCCGGGCCGAAGACGCGGAAGTTCTTCTGCGCCTTGTTGGCTTCCATCACGCCATGCAGGAATTGCCCCAGCACGCGTGTGGACTCCACATCCTTCGCGCCGCGGCCTTCGATCTTTACCGCGAACTCGCGGAAGCTGGGAATCTTCAGCGGCACGAGCAGCAGGCCGCCGTTGGCGTGCGCGTTCATGCCCATGCGCCGGCGGCCTTTCGGAGCAATCTCGGTCAACTCCGCGCGGAAGCCGCCCTTTTCATCGAACAACTCATCGGGCTTGTAGCTGCGCATCCAATCTTCCAGCAGGCGCATATGCTCGGGCTTCTCGCGCAGCTCGGAGAAAGGCACCTGATGCGCGCGCCAGGTTCCCTCCACCGGCTTGCCGTCCACGAATTTCGGCCCGGTCCATCCCTTGGGCGTGCGCAGGATCAGCATCGGCCACGCCGGCCGCTCCAGCGCTTCGCCCTTGGCCATGGCCTCCCGCGCCGCCTTCTGAATCTCGGCGATGCGGTCGAAGATGGTGTCGAAGACCGCCGCGGCCTGCTGGTGCATCGTCTCCGGATCGTCGCCCTCCAGCGTGAATGGCTCATAACCGTAGCCGCGCATCAACTCCTCCAACTCCGCATGAGGAATGCGCGCCAGCACCGTCGGGTTGGCGATCTTGTAGCCGTTCAGGTGCAGGATCGGCAGCACCGCGCCGTCTGTCGCCGGATTGAGGAACTTGTTTCCGTGCCAGCTTGTCGCCAGCGGCCCGGTCTCGGCCTCGCCATCGCCCACCACGCAGGCCACAATCAGATTCGGATTGTCGAAGGCCGCGCCGTATGCGTGAACCAGCGAGTAGCCCAGCTCGCCGCCTTCGTGGATCGAGCCCGGCGTCTCGGGCGCAACGTGGCTGGGAATCCCGTAAGGCCAACTAAATTGCCGGAACAGCCGCTTGATGCCGTCCGTGTTCTGCTCGATATGAGGATAGATTTCGGTATACGATCCCTCCAGGTAGGTGTTGGCCACAAGCCCCGGCCCGCCGTGCCCTGGGCCGATGATGTACATCATGTTGAGGTCGCGCTCGCGGATCAGGCGATTCCAGTGCACATAAAGAAAATTCAGCCCAGGCGTGGTGCCCCAGTGGCCGAGCAGGCGCGGCTTCACGTCGTCCAGCGTCAGCGGACGCTCCAGCAGCGGGTTGTCCTTCAGGTAGATCTGGCCGACGGAGAGATAGTTGGCGGCGCGCCAGTAGGCGTTCATTTTGGCCAACAGTTCCGGGCTCAGCGGGCCTTTGCTGGTTGTTTCGCTCACAAATTCACCTCGCGGGGGGAAGTTCCTCCAACGCATAAAGCCTAACATCCGCCCCTCACAGGCAAGGTGAGGAATCTCACAAGCGAATGAGACGGCGGTTCAACAGGCGAAACACCGTACCCCGGTGAACCTGGAAGCAGGTTCCGCGGATGGGGCTTATTTTGACAATTCTTACGTGTTCATTATCTCTCCCTTATATACTCATTATCAGTTGGGACAGATTGCTGCTGCCGTCCATCCCGCTTCTTGCGCGACGAGGCTGGAAGCGCGAACAAAAGAGGTCGATGGAATGATGAACAGTTTTGAATGGTTTGCGCAGATTCTGCTGGCCGGCATTTTCCTTGTTGCCGGATTCGCCAAGATCTTTTCCTTGGAAAAGCAGACCGCCTCGCCGAGGCCGGAAACACTCAGCACAGGGTATGTTCTGCCGCGCAGAATGCACTGGGCCATCGCCCTGGTAGAGATCTCCGGAGCGCTGGCGCTGCTTGTGCCTCTGCCTCTGTGGCGGCCGGATTTTCTTCCCCGGCTGGCGGCTGGCGGACTTGCGCTGCTGGCCCTGGCGGCCTGCGACTACCGTCATAGCCGGCGGGAATCCGCCGCGCCGACGGTCGCGCTGCTGCTCTTGGCTCTCTTCGTGATCGTCGCGCACTCCTAGCTTTGCATACAATTACCCATCCCGCGAAGATAATGGAACCGGAAGCATACCCGAGGCCCCAATGACCACCCACCAATCTCCAACGCGCGCAATCCAGGTCCCTGGTCCCTAGTTCATCTTCCCCCAGATCCGCATGAAAAGACGAAAAAACGTTGTGGCTCTCAGTTTTTTGCCCCTTCATAGCTCGTCACCAACACGGTATCACCATCTTGCATTTTTGGCATATTACGAATCAGTAACTGCAAGCCCCGGATTCCCCCCGGTTTTCCCGCGGAAAAGCGCCGTCGCCAGCGAAAAGCCCCGCTTTTCTCGCGCCGCTTGAAAGCCCGATGCACACCGCGAACTCTACCGGCAGGCCTCGCCGGGGCGGTCGAGGATCTCATTTGTCCTTGCCCGGTTGTCGCGCCGCAGCACCCCGCCTGATTTCAGAACCAGCCTTCCCTCCTGGCTGAGCAGCGGATCGAGCGTAGCGACCGCTCCAACCGGCGCTCCATCCAGCGTCTGTGCGCAGTACCAGTCTTTGCCATAGGCATCGCCGTTCCGATACCACCTGCGGCAGGCGATCATAGCCTTATCGGCTTCCAGCGCGCACTGGTACCAGAGAAAGAGATCGCCCTTGCCGGAACCGGGCAGCGCGAAGGCCTCGGCGGGAACCTTCGCCGGCCGCTTGGATGCCTCTGCAATCGCCAGAATCGGCCGGTGCACCTCGCGGATGCATCCCGTGTCCTTGAAGTTCCAATATCGGGAACCGCGCCTGATCTTCACCGTGCGCTCCGGCGTCCTGATCCAGATCGAGCGCCGGTTGAACCGGATTTGAATCTGCATTCCGGCAAGCTCTTCCATGCCGGAGAACTTGCTCTCATGCAGGTAGCTTCTGCCTTCACCGACCAGAACCTGATCGCCCTGCCGGAAGCAAAAGGCGTTGGCCGGATCGGCGAGCGCCGAGCAGCCGTCTCCGCAGGGAAGATAATCCGCCGCCTCCACCAGCGTCGCCGCCGCATAACCCTTCGCCTCTTTAGCCGAAGCGCAATGCGCCAAATTCAGCACGGCACCCGCGGCAAACGCGATCGGCAGCAATGGCCGGAAGCTCCTGGCCAAGCTGGCGCGATAACAGCGTGTAAATCGAGATGGGCCTCTGAAGAATTGCATCCTGGGGTCTAAGGTACTACCGCCCGTTCCCGCCCCGCAAACGCCAGAGGAGAAGACAACAGGCCGTTCGGCCGCTCCTGTTATTCTTGAGGAGTGATTCCGCGTTCAAGATTCAGGGGATTCGTGGCCATGGGCCTGTTTCTGGCCCTAGCCATGCCCGCCTGCCACAAGGAAGAGCAGGCCGTCGTTGGCGTGGCCCAGAACGCCGTCAATGCCGGGAAGAAAGCCGAAGCAGCGGCTCAGGCCACGGCCACAGAGCGCGATCGCCAGCGTGCCGCCCTAGCCACCATCCCGCTCCCCGCAAAAAGCATGTATGTGGATGTACATGAGCCGGGCGCGTGGATCAATCCCTTTCTCTCCGTCGATGCCGACACTCTCAACCTGCGCATCACTTTGGCCGACGCCAACCCCAGCACCATCGGCCAGGGAACCATGCTGCGCCCCGATGCCGCCCGCCGTCAGGAGATTCAGTTGCGCCCCGCCGACTTGCCCCAGGCTCTGATTGCCCTGCCCCCCGCTGCCTGGCGCTACGGCCGCGTCATCGCTGTCGCCGAGTCGCCTCTGGCCAGCAAGAAAGACCGCCCCAAAGTCCGCCGCAACGTCGAAGCCGTCATTCAGCAGCTCAACGATTTGGGCGTGGTTGTCGAAGAGTGGCCCACCCGGTAGCAATTTGCTCACGGAGTAGCCCTTTCTTAGTCCCTCAGTCCCTAGTACCTAGCAAGCCCGTCCCGCCGCAACCCCCGAAGCCCACGCCCACTGGAAGTTGAACCCTCCCAGTTGCCCGGTCACATCCACCACCTCGCCAATAAAGAACAAGCCAGGCACACCTCGCGCCTCCATCGTCCGCGCCTGCAGACCCGCCGTATCCACGCCGCCGGCCGTCACCTCGGCCTTTTCAAAGCCCTCGGTTCCAACGGGATGAAACTCCCACCTGTGCAGCCTTCGCTCACAGGCATCCAGCGCCACGTTCGACCATCCGTCCGGTCCGCCGATCTCGGCTAGATAGTTCGCCAGCCGCAGGGGTAACGCCTCGCGCAACGCTAGCTTCAGCGCCGCCAAATCCCGCCGCGCTCCCGGCTGCCGCAATGCCCCCAAAAGCTTAATCTGAGCCTGCGGCCCTGCCGCCGGATCGGGCGCAAAATCCACCACCAGCGCCGCGCCGGGCCGCCAATACAAGGACGCCTGCAACACCGCCGGTCCGCTCAGCCCGCGATGCGTCACCAGCATCTTTTCCCTGAACTTAACCGCGTCCCGCGCCCCACCTGCAAACGCCATTACCTCCGCCGGCACGCCTGCCAACTGCGTCCACCCCGCCTCATCGCCGCCCAACACCAGCGAAACCAGCGCCGGCCGTGGCTCGATCACCGCCAGCCCAAACTGCCGCGCCAGTTCATACCCCAGCCCCGTCGCCCCCAGCTTGGGAATCGACTTCCCGCCCGTCGCCACCACCAAAGACTCCGCCCAAAACTCACCCGCGGACGACACAACCCGAAACCCGCCGCCAGCGCGCTCAACGGCAATCACGTGCGCGTTGAGCACAAGCTCCACGCCGCCCAGCGCGCACTCCGCCAGCAACATGTCGAGGATCGCCCGCGCTGAGCCGTCGCAGAAGAGTTGCCCCAGCGTCTTCTCATGCCAGGCGATTCCGTACCGCTCGACCAACTCAAGAAAATGCCGCGGGGGATAGAGCGCCAGCGCCGACTTGGCAAAATGTGGATTACTCGAGAGGAAATTCTCCGGCCCGCAATGCAAATTCGTAAAGTTGCACCGCCCGCCGCCGGAGATGAGAATCTTGCGCCCCGGCTGGCCGTTGTGTTCGAGCACAGCCACCCGCCGTCCGCGCTGCGCCGCGACCGCCGCGCACATCAACCCAGCCGCTCCCGCGCCCAGAACAATCACATCGAATTGGCGCGGCTCGGCAGGCATGGGGCCAACTTCAGAATAGCCGCATGAGCCAGGCCGCCTTCGCCCGGACTCTCAACTTGAACGTGGGTTGCATCTCGTAGTTGGAGCGCGGCATCCTATTTGTCGCGGCGGGCGTCGAGGTCTACTAGGGGATGATCGTCGGCGAGCACTCGCGCGACAAGGACCTCGACGTGAACGTGGTGCGGGAAAAGAAGATGACCAACATGCGCGCCTCGACTGCCGATGATGCTATCCGCCTGGTGCCCTACAAGACGCTGAACCTGGACTAGACTAGAGTGGATCCAGATGATACGAAAGCAGTTCAACAATTTGTATAGGACGTGCCGCTTTCGTACTTTTTCTGTAATACTCGTATCGGATTGGCCCAATGCCCTTCGCGTATGTTGTGATGGTGCGAAAGCTGACTGCATCATCTTCGTCTTCCACCGTGAGGCAATTTTCGGACACAATCTTTCCCGTGTGGCACGGTTGGCCCACCGAGAGAACGCGGAATCTTCGGCGAGTAGGCTTGACTGACGTCCATTTTTCTCCAACGAAGATTGGCGATTTAGGAATAAGAATGCCGAAAGACATCTCCTCAAGACCTAAGGAAGACATATGCAACATCATTGCTTCATCATCCTCGTCACTCGGTGTGGGCCAAACCTGATAGATTATCCCATCTTTCGATTTGTCAGCACTTGTCACACGCCATTCAACAGTTGATTTTATTGCACTTGATGCAGTGCTCACCTGATATTTCCAGATGTTTCCTTTTGCCAGAGGATAATACTCGGAAGCTTGAATTTGGATGCGTTTCCTGTGAGAACGCCCAACCAGCGGCGCCAAGCATCAATAGCAAAAAATAGGCCGTTTGCGCAGGTCGCGCCACTCGCCCCTCCATCTGAGTCCGTAGAACTGCACTTATACTGTTCTTTTCCTGGCGCAAGAAGCGACAACGCCCGCTCACTCCGGCAGCTTCGACTCCAGCACTTCCTGCGCCCGCGCCGCGCGCCACGCGGCCAGCCGTTCATAAAGCGCCTCGTCGTTCAGCGCCAGAATCTCGGCGGCGAAGAGCGCCGCGTTGGCTGCTCCCGGCTTGCCGATGGCCAGTGTGGCGACGGGAATGCCCTTGGGCATCTGCACCATGGAGAGCAGTGAGTCCAGGCCGTTGAGCGGGGTGGAGGCAATCGGTACCGCCAGCACGGGAAGCAGCGTCTTGGCGGCCATCACGCCAGCCAGGTGAGCCGCGCCACCGGCCCCGGCGATCAGCACGCGCACCCCGCGTTCGCGCGCCGTTTCAACGTACTCAAAAAGCTGGTCTGGAGTGCGATGCGCGCTTAACACCCGCGCCTCGCAGGGAATCTCCAGCGCGCGCAGAATCTCGATGGCCGCCGAGAGCACCTCGTAATCGCTCTTGCTGCCCATCACCACGCCTACCAAAGGTTGGTTGCTCATAGGCCAATTATATAAGGAACTGTGGCTGGGCAGGAGCCTATCCCGGAGGCCAGCCGCACGGGCGGCCGCCCAGCAGGTGTACGTGGAGATGATCCACGGTCTGGCCGCCGTCCGGGCCGGTGTTGATGACCACCCGATAGCCCTTGGCGAGGCCCTTGGCGCGGGCAATCTGGGAGACGGCCCAGAGCAGGTGGCCGAAGAGAGCGCGGTCACCCTCTTCGCCCTCGGCCAGCGAGACGATGTGCTTGCGGGGAGCGACCAGCACATGTACCGGCGCCTGCGGATGAAGGTCCGCGAAGGCGTAGCACTCATCGTCCTGGTAGACGGCGGTCGAGGGTATGCTTCCGTCAACGATCTTGCAAAAGAGGCAACTCATGGCGAGACCAGTGTACAGGAACGAGACAGCCTGGTGTGCGAAAACAAGACACTTTGGGCGAAGCTGGCGGAATGGTGACCGTGCGCGGCCTTCCAGCCCCGCGGGACAGCCCCCGGAAGATTCTCGGAGCAAGCCTCGCATCAGGCTGATAGAATGTTGGCCATGCAAACAATTCAGTACAACCTCCCGCAAAACCACATTCCTCTTGCCTGGTACAACGTTGCAGCCGATCTGCCCAAGCCGATGGCGCCGGTCCTGCATCCGGGCACGCTCCAACCTATCGGGCCGGACGACCTGGCGCCGCTCTTTCCCATAGCCCTGATTCTGCAGGAAGTGAGCACGGAGCGGGAGATCGAGATACCCGGCGAAGTGCGGCAGTTATACGCGCAGTGGCGGCCTTCGCCTCTCTACAGGGCGCGGCGGCTGGAAAAGGCTCTGGATACGCCGGCGCACATTTACTACAAGTACGAGGGCGTGAGTCCGGCCGGCTCGCACAAACTGAACACCGCCCTGGCGCAGGCCTATTACAACAAGAAGGAAGGCACCAAGCACCTTTCGACCGAGACCGGGGCGGGCCAATGGGGCTCGGCTCTCTCGATGGCATGCGCCTTCTTCGGCCTGGATTGCAAGGTCTATATGGTGCGGGTGAGCTACGACCAGAAGCCTTACCGGCGCGCGCTGATGGAAGCCTTCGGGGCCTCGGTGACAGCCAGCCCTAGCAACGAGACCGAGTCGGGCCGTGCGATTCTCGCCGTGCATCCGGACTCGAACGGCTCGCTAGGCATTGCGATTTCAGAGGCTGTGGAAGTGGCCGCCAAGGATCCGAACACCAAGTACTCGCTGGGCAGCGTGTTGAATCACGTGCTGCTGCATCAGACGGTGATCGGCCTGGAGGCGATCGAGCAGATGGCCCTGGCCGACGACGATCCCGACGTGATCGTCGCCTGTGCGGGCGGCGGATCGAACTTTGCCGGCCTGGCGATGCCGTATGTGGGGCGCAAGATCCGGAGCCAGAGCACGGCGCGCATCGTGGCCGTGGAACCGGCGGCCTGCCCGAGCATGACCAAGGGAAAATTCGTTTATGACTTTGGCGATACCGGCCATCTGACGCCGCTGGTGAAGATGCACACCCTGGGGAGTTCGTTCGTTCCTCCGGGAATTCATGCCGGCGGGCTGCGCTACCACGGCATGGCGCCGCTGGTCTCGCATGTGCTGGACCTGGGCCTGGTCGAAGCCACCACCGTGCAGCAGTTGGATGCCTTTGCCGCCGGAATTCAGTTTGCCCGCTCGGAGGGCATCATTCCCGCGCCGGAGGCCAACCACGCCGTCGCCGCGGCCATCAGCGAAGCTCTGCAAGCCAAAGAAGAGGGCAAGGAGCGCACGATTCTTTTCAATCTCAGCGGCCACGGCCACTTTGACATGCAATCGTACATTACGTATCAGGCCGGCAAGCTGGAGAACTACGAGTATCCGGCCGAAGAGATTGCGATGGCGCTGGCCGGACTGCCTTCGGTCGGGTAAGACTTTCCTTGCGCCCTAGGTTTCAGAGTTGAGATCTGGGGCACACAGTATAGGAGGAGCGGGAATGCAACGATTTCGCCAGGCACTCATTCTGTTCGCAGCCCTAATGCTCGGGTCGGCCTCGCTCCAGGCGAAGGAAAAAGTGAAAGTTGAAGTTGTGGAGGCTTCGACCTACACCTATTTGGACTCGGGGCTTCGAACCATGCCCGCGACTCCAGAACAGACGACCACCAACTGCCAAGGAACATCCGGCATCTACTCGCCAAATTACGGTTCCACTTGTGTGACCACCAAGACGCCGGCGACTCCAGAACGGTCGGTGATATGGCCTACAGCACTGGGTGCCTTTGATGCGGTCACAGCCATTCTACCGGACGGCGGGCATGTGATCCTGATCTGCGACAGAGACCACGAAAAGCATTGCGACAAGTTTGTTGATGAAAAGAATGCCGGCATTGAAAAAAGCTGTAAGGACGTTTCGGAGGTCACGGGTGTTGGCAGTATGAGGTACCTTTGCGAATACACGATGCGCGGAACCAACAGTCTAGGAATGTTCTACGCCGAGATCGATGGCGATAAGGTTACGATTTGGGGCCCCAATGGAAAAAGGCAATACCGAAAATACGGCACCTGGGATGGTCAAACAACTGCAAAGGAGGTTTCTGCCGGTAATATCGCCAAGGCGCTGCCTGCCCGAGGCGATGCTGTTGCACAGGACAACCTCGGCGCACAATACGACCAAGGTTTAGGTGTACCGCTCGACCATGCAAAGGCGGCGCTTTTGTACCGCAAAGCCGCTGAGCAGGGGGATGCTGTTGGACAATACTTCCTAGGCTACGACTACTACGTTGGTCAAGGCGTGCCCCAGGATTACGCAGAGGCGGCAGCTTGGTACCGCAAGGCTGCAGAACAGGGATATGCCAATGCACAATACAACCTCGGCACGCTTTACTATGCAGGTCAAGGCGTAACGCAGGATTACGCCCAAGCCGTTTCCTGGGTCCGCAGGGCCGCCGATCAGAACGATGCTGTTGCAGAATGCAGCCTCGGAATGTTCTACGAAAATGGCACGGGCGTTCCCGCGAATTATGCCGAAGCCTATTTTTGGCTGAATATTGGCGCTGCCACGATCCAGGGCGCGGATCACGACACCTGCCTAAAAAATCGTGATAACTCCGCCTCGAAGCTTTCGCCAATCGATCTGTCGGAAGAGCAGAACCGAGCGGCGAAATGGTTTGCCGAGCATCCTACGCAGCCCTAGAGGGGCTTGCGGCATCCGTTTGCGCCACAGTAAGGGCATTTCTGAAAAGCCAGCTCACTGCTTTTGAGGGCGGCAGGAACCGGAAACTCTCTTCCGCATTTCAGGCAGGCTACCGTTTGTGTGGCCATGTCGCAAGCTTATCAGATCATCATCGGGTCTCCTGGAGCACGAATCCGAGATTTGAGATTCTGGCACTACAACACAGGTGTGATTTCGACGTAGTCCAGCGCGGCCGGATCGGCTCCGTCGGGAGTGCCTTCGACGCGCAGAATGTCGCCGGCCTTCAGCTCTACATTGCTCACAGTGTGGCGCGTGGAATTGTCGCCGTCCGGACGGCTCGAAGGCAGCGTTGTGTCCGCGGCCCATGCAGCGGCGGGCTGGCCGTTCACCCTCAGCGTTAAGTGCGCGACTCCGCCCTGGAGATCGAAGTATTGGACGGCTATGTAGTAGCTGTCGCCGGGGCCGGACCAGGTCCACCTGGCACAACGGCTCGGTGTTTCCTCCGGGGCCAATGCCCGCGTTGACAAGGCACGCTTGATGCACGGGCAGAAGCCCGTACCCTTCTCTCTCCTGAGACATCCCGTTTGCGCCGGATGCGCTCGACGGAACTTATTTGACTGTGAGCACAAAGCTGGCGGAGTTCGTCACGGCCGTGATGCCGTTGTTGGACTGCGCGGCGACGGTCAGGGTGTAGGTTCCAGCCGGGGTCCCAGGGTTGGGCTGCGGGCCGTGGTGCTCGTAGTAGTAGCGCGGATTGCAGCCGGTTGCGCCCAGCAGGGTGACGAGGCCGAGCAGGGTCACGAGCGAAAGCCGGCTGAGCCACTCCCGCCGGCGCGCTCCCCAGGCCAGCCCGCCCAGAGCCAGGACGCCGGGCAGCAGAAACGCCCAGGCAATTGGATTGGACCTGGACCCCGGCCGGGATGACGGCGAGAGGAAGGTGCTGGAAGCCGCGTAGGTCTGAATCACCATCGAGCTGGTGACTCCCGCATTCTGGCCGGGCAGCAGCTCGACATTCTCCGGCGTAAAGGCGCAATTGGCCAGGTCCGGCAGGCCCGCGCAGGAGATGGTAACGAATGACGGCGCCGTCAGCGTTGAAAGATACTCCTGCGAGGGAGTGACAGTGACTGTGCCCGTACCCGTCTGGCCGGGCGTCAGGGTGAGAGTAGTCGCAGAAGTTGTTGCCGCCGCGAGATTTGAAACGGTCAAATCGGAGACGGTAACCACAAACTCGGAATCGCATTGAGAACTGATGGTCAGGGATGCGGGCGCGGAAGTGGACCCATCGAAGGTGGCATTGCCAGCGTAGACGGCGCTCAGAATATGCGGGCCGTTGGCCAAGGCAAAGACCAGATTGGCCTGGCTGCTATTGGCCTGGCTGCTGGGGCTGAGGACCGCGTTGGCCAGTTGAACTGGCGCGCCTCCGGCTTCGTCCACGATACTGACAGTTCCGCCAGCCACGCCCGCGTTGGCGGTCACAACCACCGTCGCGCTGGTAAGCGAACAGGTTGCGGATTTGCTGGGTTGGACGCTCAGCGTGGTCGTTGTGTTGACGTCTTGCGCGCGCGACGCAGCCGCGAACAGCGCGGGCATGGCCAGCGCGATACCCAGTCCTCGAACCAACTGAAGCCGCGAAGCGCGGCGGAAAAAGCCTCTCACGTGCACCTGCTCCAAAATCAGAATCGCCTGCCGCCCGAAGATGCGGGGTAAGAACCTATTGTATCCGGCGCGGGCGGACCGGAGCCAACCGGCGCGCTGCGGCCGGGGAGGAAAAGAAAGAGCCAGCCCAGGAGTGCCCCCGCGACGGTTGGACGCGGAAGGCCGGGAATAGAGAGTTGAAGGCGGCATAAGCCTTAAAGAGTGGGACGCTTTGGCTATCCAAACGTCCCTCCGGCGCCGGCGCGAAAGCGCGCGGAGCACTGCAATGAAGACCTGTCCTGTCTGCGATACGCCTTGTCCGGATCGGCACGTCACCTGCTCAACCGACGGGGGCGGCGCTGATCGAGACACGAGAGCTGGCTTCCGGCCAGATCGTGCGCGGCCTGGCCGCCGGTCTTGGCGCGATGCACGTTTCCGGCACCGTCCGACGCGCCGGAAAACGAGCCGGGTTTGACCTTCAATCGAGCCCTCCGTATCATCAAGAGGTGGGGTGGTGCGCGGAGTCCTTCTCCTCCGCTCCTGGCTGGGCCTTCGCGGCCTGCGCCTCCAGTAGTCCATCCGGCGGGGTAGCTCAGATGGTTAGAGCGACGGATTCATAACCCGTAGGTCGGCAGTTCGATCCTGCCTCCCGCCACCAATCTTGCCAAACGGCGCAATCCGTAGGGAGTTGGCCGGATTCGGATCCTGCTGCGAACAATCGCGCAGCCGAACCATGGCCGACAGACCGCCGCTCCATCTTCTGAGAGAATGGTTCCAGCGCGAAGTGGCAAGAGGGCATCGCCCCGCAAGGGAATTATCATGAGCCGAAATCCATTTGACTTGAGCGGAAGGGTCGCGGTAGTGACCGGCGGGACCACCGGGCTGGGCCACGCCATCGCGCTCGGCCTGGCGGAGGCCGGAGCGGATGTGGTGCCGACTTCGCGGCGCCTGGAGCAAGTGGAGCGCGCGGCCGCGGAGATCGAGGCGCTGGGCCGTCGCTCCTTGCGCGTGACCAGCGACGTGCTGGAGCGCGCTTCGCTCCAGGCCATGCACGACGCGGTGGTGAAGGAGTTCGGCAAGGTGGACATCCTGGTGAACGCGGCCGGAGTCCAGCACAAGGCGCCGACCCTGGAAGTAAATGAGGCCGACTGGTCGCGGGTGATCGAAACCAACCTGACCGGGACCTGGCGGGCCTCCCAGATCTTCGGCGCGACGATGGTTCAAGCCGGCTACGGGCGCATCGTCAACATCGCCTCGCTGACCTCGTTCGTGGCCTTCTACCAGGTCGGGGCCTACGCGGCCAGCAAGGGCGCTGTGGCCTCGCTGACCCGGACGCTGGCCATCGAGCTGGCCAAGACCGGGGTGAATGTGAACGCCATTGCGCCGGGGGTATTTCCGACGCCGCTGAACGCTACGATGATTCTCGGCACGCCGCGCGGCCAGGAGCTGCTTTTGCGCACCCCCATGGGCCGCTTCGGCGAGCCGCGAGAGGTGGCCGGAGCGGCTATCTTCCTGGCCTCGGAGACGGCTTCGTTTATCACCGGCGAAGTGATCGCCGTCGATGGCGGCTTTCTGGCCAGCGGCGTGAATCAGTAGGCAAGAATTTGGGAATAATTCGATGACTCAATGCTCGTGCGGAGAATAACTGTTGACGGCTTATCGGTTACCAGTTCAACTACCGGAACGATCTCGGGCACCCTTACGATGAAAGGCAAACGCTTGCGCTTGCCGTCAGGAACACACATGGAAGTGAATCTGGCAGTTTTCCCTCCAGACGTGATTATCACCGGCAAATAAGGTGTGGTTGGGAGCCTCCGAAACCATGAAGATCACCCACGCCATGGGCGAGGTCTTCAATTCCATCGATTACGATATGCGCCAAAATAGTCAGGACTAGATTATGTAATATCGTAGAATAGTCCGTGCCATATTACGACACGTCGTATAATGGTCCACGCGAGGCAATAGTCTCCAGGCTGAACCCGCTCCTCACTCCATCGTCAGCGCCAGCTTGCCGAAGTGCGAGCCTGCCTCCATACGGGCCAGGACTTCGCGGGCCTGGGTCCAGGGATAGCTCTCGACGACGGGGCGCAGCTTGGCCAGGGAGACTGCCATGTTCAGCTCTTGAAAATCCCTGCGCGAGCCCACGTAAATCCCCTGGATGCGGGCCTGTTTGTGGAGGATAACGGCAAGCGGCAGCGGTTCCAGAGAATTGGAAAAACTGAATGGGCGAGCGAGCACGCCCACCTGGGCGATGACGCCGCCCATGCGAATCGAGCGCAACGAGCGGGCGAGCGTACCCAGGCCGCCGACCTCGACCACCAGGTCCACGCCCTCGCCGCCGGTCTGGTCCAGCGCCCAGCGGTCCCATTCGGGGTCGTCGCGATAGTTTAGTCGGGCGTCCAGTCCCAGTGAGCGCGCGCGCTCCAGTTTAGCAGAAGAGCTGGAGATGCCCAGCACCCGCGCGCCCATCCGCCGCGCCCACTGAAGAGCAAAGATAGAGACCCCGCCGGTTCCCTGAATCAGGACCGTCGCTCCCGGCTTCAGGTTGCCGGCGGCCAGTGCATTCCAGGCAGTGACGGCGGCGCAGGGCAGCGTGGCCGCCTCCTCGAAGCTCAGGTGCTCCGGCAGCCGGACCAGGCCGGTCTCGCTGAGGACTACGGACTCGGCCGCCATGCCGTCAATGTCGCCGCCCAATGCGCCTTTGGCCTTGGCCGGGGTGAGCGGGCCGTCCAGCCAGTTTTGCATGAAGATTCCGGCTACGCGGTCGCCTGGCTGCCATGCGGTCACGCCCTCGCCCACGGCCACGACCTCGCCCGCGCCATCCGAGCAAGGGATGCGCGGCAGCTTCATTCTGGGATTGTAAAGCCCCTTCACCATCATCAAATCCCGATAGTTGAAAGAAATCGCACGGACGCGGATCTCCACCTGGCCGGGGCCCGGTTGGGGGTTGGCGCGCTCGGCAAACTCCAGAGAATCAACGCCAAACGACGAAATCTGCCAGACGCGCATGGGGAAAACCTCCTTGGCATCGAGGGGATCCTCTTCCT
Organism: Occallatibacter sp.; assembly: GCA_049522975.1. Classification (GTDB taxonomy): domain Bacteria; phylum Acidobacteriota; class Terriglobia; order Terriglobales; family Acidobacteriaceae; genus Telmatobacter. The sequence goes on from JBEKNI010000020.1 coordinate 158,089, forward strand.
TTCGCGGGACACCGCGCGGCCAGACCCTCGTAGAATGAAGATAGGTCGTGTGGTTCAGAAAAGTAAATGAATCCGTGGAGGAATAGATGGCAACTGCCTTGCAGCAACCGGAGGTCGTCCCCGGCAACGGTTTTGTAAGCGAGGAGGTCCGGCGCTTGGCCGAACAGGCGCGCACTGAACGAGAGCGTCAGAAACAAGTGCTCAATTTGCAACGGCAACGCATTCTTTCGCTGGAGAGGTCTCAGCCGGCGCGCCACGCTGCCCTGGAGGCGGCCCTGGCCCAGATCGACGGAGAGATCAAGGCGATGGGCTAGGATTGCCCGAGGTCTCGCGGGTTTTCCCCGTTTGGGCTAGGATTCCCGATGAAAGAGCAGGGAGTTGGCCTGCCCGGCCGGGGTCAGCAGCACCCGCGCGATATTTACGTGCTCCGGCCGGCTCACGGCCCAAATGATCGCTTCGGCAACGTCCTCCGGAGTGAGCGGCTGGATGCCCTTGTACACTTTGGCTGCCCGCTCCGCGTCGCCGTGGAAGCGCACCACGCTGAACTCGGTCTCGACCATGCCGGGGTCCACCGTGGTTACCCGGACCGGCGTGCCCAGCAAGTCCTGCCTCAGACCGTCGTTGATGGCTCGCTCGGCGGCTTTGCTGGCGCAGTAGACCGCTCCGCCGGGATAGGTCAGCTCACCGGCCGTCGATCCCAGATTCACCACGTGCCCGCGGCCCCGCTCCACCATCCCCGGCACCACCGCGCGGGTCACGTAGAGCAGGCCCTTGACGTTGGTGTCGAGCATCTCCTCCCAATCGTCGATGCTGCCCTGGTAGAGCTTCTCCAGGCCGCGGCTGAGGCCGGCGTTGTTCACCAGGACTTCAATCCCGGCCCACTCGGCGGGCAGCGTATCGATGGCTTCTTCGACGGCCTTGCGGTCGCGCACATCGAGGCTGATCGAGTGAACGGCCTCTGCGCCGCGCTGGAGAGCCGCGGCGGCGACGGCGGCGAGTTTGCCGGCACGGCGGGCAGCCAGCAGCAGGCGCGCCCCCTCGGCCGCAAAGGCCAGCGCCGTAGCCGCGCCAATGCCTGACGAGGCCCCGGTAACGAAGACGATCTTTCCCTGGAGAGTCATGGCTTTATCTTAACGATTGATCCCGCCCACCCAGATCGCCAGTCGCGCGGCACTGACGGATAGCGGCTAGGCCGGGAGAATGGCGCGGCGGGCAAGCGGCTGCGGGGATGGTCCGCCGGTAGATCGCTCCGGATTCCGGCGGCTCCGGCGCGGCCATTCGATCTCAGGTCCTGGGTTGAAGCCGGATCTTCCTCTTGTAACGGACTCTAAGAAAAAAACGCTTCCCGCACCCATCGCATCTCCAGGGAAAGTAGCCGAAGATTGTGTAAATTCCCCTTTCGAGGAAGCCCCGGCGCTTTGACCGCTCGATTTCGTCATGTTTGCACTTTGGACACTGCATTTCGATCCTCCCCTCAATCTTGGGAGTGCGTAAGGATAAGTAGAGGATACCTGTTGAAAGGCAGTTGTCAAAGCAAAGCACATTCAAGCGGGCTTTGTAGTGGAAAAAGCCGGCCGCCGGCGGCCCGCTTGTTACCATCATGGCCAACACGCTGGGTGCTGCGTTCAATTATTCTCTTTCTTCTACGGGGGTGGCAATTCCGCCTTCTCGCCGCCGTCGTTCGCCCTCGGCCCTCCGCATCGGCCATGACCGGCGGGAACAACGGCATCCCGCCCATCTACTCCTACACCGTTCCGGCGGGCGGCTATGCGCCGAACGGAAACCTGCTGGCGCACTCCGACTCGGTGATGGGCGACTGGGGTTACCAGTACGACACGCTCAACCGGCTGACCGCGGCGGCGGGCGCGGCGACGCTTCCCGGCGGCGCTTCGCAGCCCTACGCCAACCTGATCGGCTGCTACGGCTACGACCCCTTCGGCAACCGCACGCTGGCCAACATCACCTCCGGCGACTGTACCGGCGCAAACGCGGCCACGGCGAAGTATAATGCGAGCAACCAGGTGACCTGGACGAGCGTGAACACGGCGGGCGGCAACTTCACTTACGATGCCTCCGGAGACGTGACCAACGACGGCGCGAACCAGTATCTCTATGACGCCGAGGGCCGCCTCTGCGCGGTCGATGCGAATTACTCTTCGACTTCGACGGCGAGTTACACGCGGTATATCTACGACGCCAGCGGCGCGCGCGTGGCCAAGGGGTCGCTCTCGGCTTGGCCGTCGAGCTGCGGCGCTCCGGGAACGAACGGCTTCACGCTCACCAATCAATATCTTCTCGACCTGGGCAGCAACCAGGTGACGGAACTGAACACGAGCACCGGGACGATGGCCTGGGCGCATTCCAACGTCTTTGCCGGCGCGCATCTGGACGCGACTTATGACACCAAGGGCCTGCACTTCCATCTCGCCGATCCGCTGGGCACGCGCCGCGTGCAAACCAACCCCAGCGGCGTCGTCGAGGAGAGCTACCAATCGCTGCCCTTCGGCGACGGGCTTACTTCGATCCCAAACCCGAATTGCCTGCCCGCCAACAATTGCTACAGCGAAGACTCCACCGAACACCACTTCACCGGCAAAGAACGAGACGCCGAATCAGGAAACGACTATTTCGGAGCGCGCTACTACGCAAGCAACATGGGCCGGTTCATGTCCCCGGATTGGCAGCCGTACCGATGCCAGTACCGTTTGCGAAACTGGATAACCCGCAAACTCTAAATTTATATCAATATGTAGGGAACAATCCGCTCTCTGGCATCGATCCTGATGGTCATATGTGTGTAATGGATGATCCAGTTAAAATCGGAAGTTTTGTTTCTACTCTTCGCAAGATTACGTGTGATACACCTGCGGAATGGGATTGTTTTTCTCAAGGCACCAATTGTAACAAGGCACATATAGGTCCCGTTCCAGGGTACTCAGAAAGCGGTGACAATTTACGGAGAACAGCAAACGACGCACTCATCATTTATGAGGTGGATTTTTACAATGAGGCTCATGGTTATTCCTCGGGTGATTTAGGATACTTGACACCCGAGTTGGTTAAAGCATGGATGATGGAAGAGTCCGGAGATACTAAGTCCGCATTCATGTGTGATCCAATGCAGGTGAATAATCCTCTTGATTGGGCAGATATGAAATCAAAAGTGGGACTCACGAAAGGCGAAGCGATGACCAGAGCGATAAGTATTGCAGCAGGACTCGGATGGTTAGAGTACAAAGGTACGCCGGGACGAATGGATAAGTTCGGGGAATACATTTACACGGGGCCTTATAGAGGCGATCGTAATGCGTTGACCAATTACAACGGCAATACTAGAATTTATCCCCGAGATGGCGGCGTGCAACACAGGTATGCATACTCGAACACGATACTAAACAATGCGGCGCAAATGTCCCAATAGGAGGTGAGCCAGATGTTCCGGAGTATTCATCCAATGCTTGTGTTGCTAGCGATGGTGCTGCTGTCATCAACAGCCAGCTCACAAAAGCTGGACTCAAAATCGCTAACGGATATTCTGTCCAAGCAAGGTTTTACAGGGCAGTTGTACGGCAATGTCAAGGTTACACTTACTCGCCTTGGAGCTATGAAGTGCAATGCGGAAACTCTCCAAGTCTACTACTATACGGGGGAAGAAACAAATCCACCTGGCCGCGCTATCCATTTTAGTCAGCGCCTCATATTCATTGATAATCGAGAGTATTTGGGACAGTATGTGATCGCGGATCGTCCAACCTTGCTCAGGCTGCAGACGTTACGTTTTCCCTATTCGCGAGACGATGGTAATACCATTCAATGTGGTCAAGAGGGCCTGCCTGAATTAGTCCATCTGGATGGCAGCGACATACCACTAGAACGATGATGCGGGCGGGTGGCCCCGTTCCCGTAGGCACTTTGTAACCCGAATGGCAGGCGCCCCCGGTCCCTTGTATCTCTAAATCAGCAGCATTTTCGGCGAAACTGCTGTGGTGGGGGAGCTGAGAGATCAACTCCCCCGCGGACGAGCGGCTCCCGTGGTCCCTCCGGTCGAATGACCGCAAGCGAGCTTTAGGGACCGCTGCCCAAGTCACGTACGACCGAACAGTCGCACGGCTTCAATCATACCTACAAGGCAGGTTACCGTGACAAGGATAATTTGTGGAGTGGATGTGGCCTCGAAGTCTCTCGATGCGCGTATCGGCCAGCAGGGCGCGGCCGGTTCATTTGCCAACGATGCGGAAGGCATCGCCGCGCTGGGCGATTTCTGCCGGACGCATCAGGCCGAGTTAGTGGCGATGGAAGCCACCGGCGGTTACGAGCAACAGGCTTTTGCACAGCTGTCGGGGCAAGGGCTGGCGGTAGCCATTCTGAACCCGCGTGCGGTGCGCCAGTTTGCCCAGAGCATGGGATCGCTGGAAAAAACCGATCGCATCGATGCCGGCATGATCGCCTGGTATGCCGAGATGAAAAAGTCACAACCGGTATGCCTGGCTCCTGAGAACCAGCAGCATCTGCGGGCGCTGGTGACGCGCCTGCGCCAATTGACGGAAATGCGCGCCGTCCAGCTCAACCAGCAGCGGTTGGTCACCGACCGCAAAGTGCAGGCTTCGTTCAAGAAATTGCTGACGTTGCTGACCCGCCAGATCGGCGAGTTGGAGCAGGGCATCGCCGTGCTGCTGGAAAAGACCCGCTGTGGCGCCAACTCGATCAGGCCTTCCGCACCATCAAAGGCGTGGCTGACCGCACCGTGGCGCGGCTGATGGCGGAGATGCCGGGGTCCCCAGCGACAGGTCTTCGTCGCTGGGGTGGGATGCCGGAGATCGGCACACTCTCCAACAAGACCATCTCCAAACTGGCCGGGGTCGCCCCGCTGGCCAACGACTCGGGCAACCATCAAGGTAAGCGCGCCGTACGCGGCGGACGAGCCGCAGTGCGTGAAATCCTGTTCATCGTGGCCAGCGTGGTGGGCCGCCACGAACCCGACTTTATCGCCTTCCGCGAGCGGCTGCGCGCGGCCGGTAAACCGCCCAAGGTTGTGCGTATCGCCCTGGCCCACAAACTCCTGGTGCGGCTCAATGCCAAGGCGCGGCAGGTCAGACTGCGGATGGCGACTCTGCGACCTAATTCCGTCGTTTTACTGGCGGAATTGGGTTAAGGCATACTAACTCCAACCGGTGAAGCGGAGGCGGGCTCTGGTGGAGACCAGCCCGCCAAGGAATAACCGGTTGCGACTCATCCGAACCGATGGGCACGGGGAGCGGAGGCTCAACCCCGCTCCCCCAGCTAACCAACATCGGGTGGAAAGATCGCCATGCCTAAAAAAACTCATCCACAAAAACCATCAGCCCCCCCAAAAAACAGTTGACACGAACAGACAGTCGCTCGCAGTTGGGGACCGGGGATGGGGAATCGATCTGTCTGTTGTGCATCCACGCAGGCAGTTTCCAGCCTCTCTCGCAGGCTGTCCACTCCGATTCGATTTCCACGGTTCCGCGCATGCCCGTTTGATAATGGCGATAGCTTGACCATTGCCAGTCTTCGGGCTTGGCAACGAGCCCGCGCTTGATCGGATTGCGATGGATATAGCGCAACTTCTCCACGAACGTCTGGTGCGTTGAGACGTTGAAATCGTGATAATGCGCCTGCCAGAAGGGTCTTTCGCGGCTGCGCATCGAAACCGACAACTAGAGCAATTCCCGTAATAGTATAGACTGTTTATGGCGAGACTCTGCGGCGAGTGAAGCGATGGGGAGACCCTATGGGGATGATTTGCGCCGTAAGTTTCTGTTGGCCTACGACGAGAGCGA